>CAZCJE010000029.1:0-34523 GCA_964498805.1 uncultured Thiothrix sp. | reverse complement strand
TGCGGGATACAATCCACGCGCTGAGGGTTTCTTGATGCATATCAACATAGTTTAATGTTTCTTTTCGGAAACTTGCATTTGCTGAATATATTAAGCATTTATGTTTCCCCGATCCGGGTAAAAAGAGGTCAGTATGAGTACAGTCCAATTTGATGCAGAGTTGATCCGTCGCTATGATACGGCCGGGCCGCGTTATACGTCGTATCCTACTGCAGTTGCTTTCGGTGACTTCACCGAGGACGACTATAAAGCTCATGCTTATTTAAGCAATGAAGATCCCATACCCTTACCACTCTCCTTGTATTTTCACATTCCTTTTTGTGATACCGCCTGTTTTTATTGTGCCTGCAATAAGATTGCCACCAAAGATCGCACGCTGTCAGTTAAATATCTGAGTTACTTATTCCGCGAAATTGCCATGCAATCTCAGCTTTATGACCGTGATCGGATGGTGGAACAACTGCATTGGGGTGGTGGAACACCGACCTTTCTAAATCACGAGGAAATGCGGGCTTTAATGGCTGAAACCCGCAAATATTTTTCCTTATACGATAATGATGAAGGTGAATACTCGATTGAAATTGACCCGCGTTCGGTAACGCCAGCAACCATTGGCGTACTGCGGGAGATTGGTTTTAATCGTTTTAGTCTTGGGGTACAGGATGTTGCTGAGGACGTACAAAGGGCAGTTAATCGCATTCAGCCGATTGAACAAACTCGCAGCATTATTGAAAGCTGTCGGCAACAAGGGGCACGTTCAATCAGTGTTGATCTGATTTATGGTTTGCCTTTTCAGACAGTTGATAGTTTCCGCCAAACACTCGATACCATTATCGAGTTGTCACCGGATCGTTTATCAATTTTCAACTATGCGCATTTGCCCCATTTGTTCAAACCACAACGGCGTATTAAAGATGCGGATTTGCCTTCAGCCGATACCAAATTGCAGATTGTGCAGTTGGCAGTAGAACATTTGACCAGTGCCGGGTATGAATACATTGGGATGGATCATTTTGCCAAGCCTGATGATGAATTGGCTATTGCGCAGCGACAGGGTACTTTACATCGCAATTTCCAAGGTTATACCACGCATGCGGATTGTGATCTGATTGGCTTGGGCGTGAGTTCGATTAGCAGCGTAGCGGAGTGTTACAGTCAGAATGTCAAAACATTGGATGCTTATTATGCGGCACTTGATGCCGGACAGTTTCCGGTAGTCAGAGGTATTGCGTTGACCGACGATGATGTATTACGCCGTGAGGTTATCCAGCAATTAACTTGTCACTTTCAGCTGGATTTCGGCCAGATTGAACGAGATTTCAACCTGGCATTCACAGATTATTTTGCTCAAGAACTGGATTCATTGCAGCCAATGGCAATAGATGGCTTATTGCAGTTTACGTCTCAAGGTTTAAGTGTCACACCCCGTGGGCGTTTCCTGATACGTAATATCTGCATGGTGTTTGATGTCTATCTGCGCAAGCAGAGTGGCCAGCAACGGTTCTCCAAAGTGATCTAAAGGACATCGGATGCTGGCCGACACGTGTGGTGGGCCAGTTGTTTGAGGCGCTCCATATCCTGTATTTTGATCAGGCGATGTTGAACCGCAATGATTTTCTCTTCTTGTAAGCGCGAGAACATACGGCTGAGCGTTTCGACGGCCATGCCTAAGTAATTGGCTAAATCGTGACGTGCCATGGGTAGATAATATTCAGTGGCTGAAAAACCGCGTTCGCGATTGCGCTCTGACAAACTAGCAAGAAATGTAGCTAGACGCTCTTCTGTGCGCATTTGTCCTAACGTCAGTAATAGCATGTGTTCACGTTCAATTTCTGAACCAATCTGACGTAGCATTTGCCAACGCATACTGCTGATCTTGCCACAAAGTTCTTGGAAGTTTTCCATGCTTAATTCACAAACCAGTGAATCATCCAAGGCTTGGGCATCACAAATATGTTGGTTATGAGCAAAGGCATCAAAGCCCAGCAAATCACCCGGTAAATAAAAACCTAGAATTTGTTCTTCTCCGTCAGGAGTGGACAAAGAGGTTTTAATAGCGCCTGATTTGACTGCGTAAATGGAGCTTTGAGGATCGTCACGATGGAACAGATAGTCCCGCTTCTTGATTTTGGTGGTTTTATTTATAGTATTTTCCAACAATTCAAGTTCTTCACGTGTAAGACCACGTGGAAGACATAATTCACTTAGACTACAGTTGTGGCAAGCAACGGTAGATTTTTTGGCGTTTTGCAGTGGGACTGTTTTCATAAGTCGCTTCAGATTATGACAATTATCAAGGTTAAGCAAGCTGATTCGACGAGCCCATGTTATGAATACCCGAGGTAAGTTCATAAGCGGGACGACACCTAAACAACTCGATTTTTGTGTAAAAATATATCAACGGTTTTTTTGCCTAGTTCTTTCTCCAATCTGAATGGTATGTCCTACGACACCCATTATGTTAATGGCAAACCACCTATAAAGGATACGGGAACAAGGTATGAATCTGTAAACGGAACCTAACGACCGTTGTGAACAGCTTTTTATGTACCCACATAGCAGAGTTTAAATGCATCGTCTATCGAAGCGGATTTTCCTGTCAAGTCATCTCAATAAATGTCAAGGTTAAAAGTAAGTCTCTATTAATTTTTTTGACTATATAATGGCTACTGAACACTCTGTTGACACTTGACGCTTGGTGAAGAACAGCAAGAAATCGTTCTAGCGATCATTTTTCGGGTACATTTAACGGGCATTAAGCCCGTTTTCTTTTTAAACCCCTTGCGGTGAACTCCTCACCCTTGGCATAGTGATAGTTCTGACAAGATGAGTATGGATCCATTGGACGAACAAACCAATAGCCCTCAAAACGTTCATCGGGGCATTTACCTTTTACCGAATCTGTTAACCACAGGTGCCATGTTTGGCGGCTTTTATGCAGTGGTGGCTGCTATGCAGGGCAAGTTTGAAGCCGCTGCTATCGCGGTATTCATTGCCATGATACTCGACAGTCTGGATGGCCGCGTGGCGCGTATGACCAATACCCAAACCGAGTTCGGAGCCCAATACGATAGTTTGGCTGATCTGATCTCCTTTGGGGTTGCCCCGGCATTAGTCATGTACCAATGGGCGCTGGTGCATTTGCAGTCCTTTGGGGTGGCTTGGGGAAAAGCCGGTTGGTTAGCGGCCTTCTTCTATGTGGCTTGTGCAGCTTTACGCTTAGCGCGTTTTAATACCCAGATTGGCAAAGTGGATAAACGCTTTTTTACAGGTCTACCCAGTCCGGCTGCTGCTGCATTAATGATTGGCATGGTGTGGGTATTCCACGATATGGCTCTGACGGGGCGTAATTTGCAAATCCCCAGCTTTTTTCTGACTTTGATTGCTGCGTCTTTAATGGTAAGTAATATCAGTTTTTACAGCTTTAAAGACTTTGATTTGCGCAATCGTGTGCCTTTTGTTGCAGTTTTGGGTAGTTTGCTGGTGATTGTCTTAATGACGCTTGACCCGCCTCGGGTTTTATTTGGCGGCTTTTTACTGTATGCCTTGTCTGGGCCTGTGCTATGGGGCTGGCGTCGTTACCGACGTTTCCAGCGGCGTAGAAAAGGTATGGATGCTTGAAAGCATTGAACATTTATTGTAGCGTTTGCTGTATGAACATTAAACGCTACTTATTGTTTTTCTCCTGCCTACGACTGCCCGGCCGGGCGGTGTAAACTGTTTACCCGGCGGGGTTTCACGCACCTGATTATTACCCCACTATCTTTTTACCCATTTGAGAAAACCTTGTAGAAAAGTACTTAATAAGTCCTACAGGTGAAGGTTTGGAGTTGAACCATGTCAAAAGAGCGTTTGATTATTTTTGATACCACTTTGCGTGATGGTGAGCAAAGTCCTGGTGCATCCATGACGCAGGAGGAGAAAATCCGCATTGCCCTCATGCTGGAAAAAATGCGCGTGGATGTCATTGAAGCCGGTTTCCCCATTGCTAGTCCTGGTGACTTTGAATCTGTTAAAGCCATTGCCAGTTTGGTACGCGAAAGTACTGTATGTGGTTTAGCCCGTGCGCTGGATAAGGATATTGACCGTGCAGCGGAGGCTATCAAGCCAGCTGCTTCCGGGCGTATTCATACCTTTATTGCGACTTCCCCGATTCATATGCAGAACAAATTGCGTATGACACCGGATGAAGTGGTCGCACAAGCGGTTTATGCGGTCAAACGTGCGCGTCAATACACCGATGATGTGGAATTTTCCTGCGAAGATGCTGGGCGCTCTGAATTTGAATTTTTGTGCCGAGTGATTGAAGCGGCTATTGCTGCTGGTGCGCGCACCATTAATATTCCTGACACGGTTGGTTATCAGATTCCACAAGTATTCGGTGATATGGTAGGCCGCTTGATTCAAACCATTCCTAATGCGGATAAAGCAGTATTCTCCGTGCATTGCCATAATGACCTCGGTTTGGCGGTCGGTAATTCTTTGTCCGCCGTATTGAATGGTGCTCGTCAGGTCGAATGTACGATCAATGGTTTGGGTGAACGTGCTGGCAATGCTTCCTTAGAAGAAATTGTCATGGCGGTACGTACACGTGCGGATGTGTTCCCGGTCGAAACCCGCATTGATACTAGCCACATTGTGCCGACTTCACGTTTGGTTTCTAGTGTCACTGGCTTTCCGGTGCAGCCAAATAAAGCCATTGTCGGTGCTAATGCGTTTGCGCATGAATCCGGTATTCATCAGGATGGCGTGCTGAAACACCGTGAAACTTATGAAATCATGCGTGCTCAAGATGTGGGCTGGACTGACAACAAAATTGTGTTGGGTAAACACTCCGGGCGCAATGCGCTGAAAACTCGCCTACAGGACTTGGGTATTGAGTTGGCTTCTGAAGCAGAACTCAATACTGCATTCTCCCGCTTTAAGGACTTGGCTGACCGCAAGCACGATATCTTCGATGAAGATTTAATGGTGCTGATGATGGATGCGCGCGCTTCACAGGAAAAAATGGCCTATGAATTGGTGTCTTCTTGGGTTTGTTCAGAAACTGGTGAATCGCCTAATGCCCGCGTGACCCTTAAAGCGCACGGAGTAGAAAAAACCGCTAATGCTAGCGGTGGTGGTCCGGTAGACGCCGTTTTCAAATGTATTGAAGCTATTGTTGGTGAATCTGCTAATTTGGCACTATATTCGGTCAATAATATTACCAGCGGTACGGATGCCCAAGGCGAAGTCACCGTGCGCTTGGAAAAAGCCGGGCGCATTATTCACGGCCACGGGGCGGATACTGATATTGTGATTGCCTCTGCCAAAGCCTACGTGGATGCGTGGAACAAACTGGCTAGCCAAGCGTTACGTGAACATCCGCAGCATCATCAGGGAGTCTAATTAAAGTGGACGCGCAGATTCGTCAACGTTATATGCAAGCCATGGGCATTCCGGTGTGGTTACCGAAATCTCAGGTGGTTGGCAAATCTGCGCCTGCTAAGTCTTCCGTCACTCAACACCGGCAAGGCGCTGAACAAGCATTGGCTGCCTTGCTGGATATAGCTAAGCCATCCACTTCTACTAAAGAGGTGGTTTCTTCCAGAATAACCCCTGCCGTAGGTGTAGCGGTTAAAGCGGAATCTTCATGTGCTAGTATGGGTTGGGAAGAGTTGCGTACAGCGGTCAGTGTTTGCCAGCGTTGTGGTTTGAGCAAGACCCGTACCCAAACCGTATTTGGAACGGGTAACACCGAGGCTCAATGGATGATTATTGGTGAAGCACCGGGGGCGGATGAAGACAGATTGGGTGAACCTTTTGTGGGTAAGGCAGGTCAATTACTCAATAACATGCTGATTGCTATGGGGTTACAACGGGAGGCTGTGTCTATTGCCAATGTACTCAAATGCCGCCCGCCTAATAATCGTGACCCACAGCCAGCGGAAGTAGCGAGTTGCCGTGGTTATCTGGAACGCCAAATCGAACTGGTTAATCCTAGCTTGATTTTAGTGGTAGGACGCATTGCCGCACAGAATTTATTGCAAACCCAAGCGCCTTTAGCCCGACTGCGTCAACAGGTGCATCGCTATCCCCTATTGGGTACACCCATAGTGGTGACTTATCATCCTGCTTATTTGTTAAGGCAGCCTGCTGACAAGCGTAAAGCCTGGCAGGATTTGCAATTTGCTAAGGAAGTACTCACGCAGCATGTCGATTGAGCTGGAATTATTACCTGTTAGGCCCATGACCGAGCAGGATATTGATACTGTCATGACCATTGAAAAACGGGCTTTTCCTTTTCCTTGGACCCCCAGTATTTTCAAGGATTGTCTCAAACATAACTATTCATGCTGGATTTATGAACGTGATGCTAGCATTATCGGCTATGCCGTCATGATGTTTGTTATTGATGAAATGCATTTGCTGAATATTTGCATTGATCCGCACGAGCATGGTAAGCGTTTGGGCAGTCGCTTACTGCAAACTCTGGAACACAAAGCGCGTGGCTTGCAGGCAGAAACCTGCTTTTTGGAGGTGCGCCAATCCAATTTTTCTGCCATTCGCTTGTATTTGAATGCTGGCTTTAATGAAGTAGGCATTCGTAAAGGTTACTACCCGGCTGCGCTTGGACGCGAAGATGCCATTGTCATGGCTAAGGCCTTATTATAAGGTGTTGTAAAAAAGTCGCACTCGGGGTAGGTATATACCCTTCATAGTGGTATTATTACCACTTTTCTGGTAGGAGTTACCACAATACTGTGTCTAAAACGGAATTTGCTGAGCCAACAGGAATCATGAAAGAGCTCAGTCTCAAGCATGAGTCTGGGGTTGGATACTCTATTCCCGCTGACAAAATATGCAGTCAAGCCAAAGATGTCATTCGCCGTTTACAGAAAGCCGGTTATGAGGCTTATCTGGTTGGGGGCTGCGTACGCGACCTGTTATTGGGGCGGGAACCTAAAGACTTTGATATAGCCACGAGTGCCCGTCCGGAAGAAATTCGCAAACTGTTTAATTCTTGTCGACTCATTGGTCGGCGTTTTCGTCTGGCCCATATCTATTTTGGCCGCGATTATCTAGAAGTTGCGACATTCCGTGCTCCTCATGATGAAAGTGATGATGGGGGCGTAGTCAATGATGAAGGCCGCATTATTCACGATAATGTCTATGGCACCTTGGAAGAGGATGTGTGGCGGCGTGATTTCACTATTAATGCCTTGTTTTATAATCCTAGCAACGGTCAATTGCTCGATTTTGTCAATGGTTTGAACGATTTGCGAGAAGGTCGTATCCGTCTGATTGGAGACCCAGAAAAGCGTTTCCGTGAAGACCCAGTCAGGCTATTACGTGCTATCCGTTTTGCGGCTAAGCTGGATTTTGAGATTGAGGATAATATCAAGACGCTAATACCCAGTTTAGGTGTCTTGATTGAAGGGGTTTCCTCGGCACGTTTATTTGATGAAATCATTAAATTGCTGCACAGCGGTGAAGGTTTAGCCACCTTCCGCCTGTTACGTGAGTATGATTTGCTGCAATACTTGTTACCACAGACCGCAGAAAGTATTCAAGAAGATAAAAGTGGCGTGTTTGCACGTATGGTTGAGTTATCACTGGCTAATACTGACCAACGCCTAGCTGAAGGTAAATCGGTGATGCCCGCCTTTTTGTACGCGGTATTGTTATGGCAGCAAGTACAACGGGCTTCGGTAGCAGCGCAATTAAGTGGCATGCCTGAAATGCAGGCTTTGCATTTAGCGGCAACCGATGCGCTGCGGGATCAAGTCGACTTTACCGCCGTACCGCGCCGTTATAGCAATATTACCCGTGAAATCTGGGCTTTGCAGTCGCGCTTCCGTTATCGCGATTTGCGTCGTGCTAATTTGCTGGTAAGTAATCCGCGTTTTCGGGCAGCATATGACTTTTTGTGTCTACGCGCACAGGCAGGTGAACCGGTTAAGGAGGATTGCGAGTGGTGGACAGCCTTTCAGCAAGCTAATTCTGAAGAACGCACGGAGTTATGCCGTAGTAACCCGCACAAAAAAGGCAATTTGCACCGCAAAAAACGTCGCAAGAAAAATAACGCCAAAACGAATACCTCTTTATCCGTGGATTAACAATGACGCGCTGTTATATTGGTTTAGGTAGTAATCTTGGCGAACCGCTAGCGAATGTATCTTCAGCCTTGCGTCAGTTGGCGCAGGCTGATGGCGTAGAACTAAAGGCAGTTTCACGCTTTTTCACCAGTAAACCGATGGGGCCGCAAGACCAGCCCGATTATGTCAATGCGGTAGCGGCTATTGATACGACCTTACCGGCTGAAGATTTATTGCAAGTCTTATTTGCCATTGAACGTACCCATGGGCGTATTCGTGATGCAAGCTTGCGTTGGGGGCCACGCACGCTGGATATGGATATGTTGTTGTATGGTGATACCTGTATTGACAGCCATACCTTGCGCATCCCCCATCCTGGCTTGTGTGAACGCTCGTTTGTGGTATTGCCCTTAATGGATATTGCCCCGCATTTAATCTTGCCGAATAGTCTCGCCTTGAGTGCTTGTCTGGCTACTCTAGCCTGCGACGACCTCACGCCCTTGGCCGCCTAACGCAGAAATTTGCCTACCTTTTGTTCTAGCAGCCGAATCAATTGCGGCTGTATAGAATCAAAATTATTCGGAATATCCAGACAAATCAGCTTTTTGCCTTTAAGATGCGTTTTAAATGGCTGATTAAGCTTGCTACGGTGGGATCTTTCCATCACAAAAATAATATCCGCCCATGCAAGCTGTTTACTTTCCACTTAGGCTATTGGGCAAAAACCTGCTCAGCGGTAGGGCTGCACAGGCGATTTTGGCTGAAAATGAATAAGGCTCGTATCATGTCTGATGCTTAACAGGTTCTTCACCTATAAAAGCTTTGCGACCGTTGCGCACCTTAAACCAAACGCTGAAAACCGCAGGCAGGAAAAACAGCGTTAATAAAGTGGCTACCAATAAGCCACCCATAATCGATACCGCCATAGGGCCAAAGAACACACTACGGGACAAAGGTATCATGGCTAGTATCGCCGCTAGGGCGGTTAGCATAATCGGGCGGAAACGTCGTACCGCCGCCTCGATGACGGCATCGCGTGGAACATGACCTTCATCCATATTGCGCTCAATCTGATCCACCAGAATAACCGAGTTACGCATAATCATGCCGGATAGCGCGATCGTCCCAAGCATAGCCACAAAGCCAAATGGCAAATCAAATAACAGCAAGAAGACTGCAACACCAATCAGACCAAACGGTGCGGTTAATACCACCATAATAACGCGCTGGAAGCTTTGCAGCTGAATCATTAACAGCGTCAATACTACAATGATAAATAAAGGAAAGCCCGCACCAATCGATTCATTACCTTTGGCACTTTCTTCAACCGCGCCACCGGTTTCCAGACGATAACCGAGCGGTAATTGCTGGCGGAAATCGTTTAAGCGGCTTTCCACTTCAGCGGTAACGGTAGGCGCTTGGATTTTGCTGTAAATATCGCCGCGTATGGTAATGGTTGGGACGCGATTGCGATGCCAGACAATACCTTCTTCCTGTTCATACTCAATCTTGGCTAATTGCGACAAAGGTACGGTTTTGCCAGTAGAAGTCGGCACATTTAACCCAGCCAAGCGTGAAATCATGTCACGTTCTTCGACAGTACCACGCAATAAGATGGGAATGGTTTGATCTTTTTCGCGGAATTCACCAATTGGCGTGCCGTCTAAGGTACTTTGCAGCAATTGGGATAGATTGCTTTGGTTGACACCCAAACTAATGGCTTTGGCGGTATCAAGTTTGAGGCGAATCGCTTTACTGCGCTCATTCCAATCCAGATGCACATTCACCAAATGCGGATTACCGCGCATAATGGTCGCGACTTGTTCACCAAATTCGCGCAATTTCCACAAATCATCCCCTGAAACACGGAATTGCACCGGATAACCGACCGGCGGACCGTTTTCAAGGCGTATCACGCGTCCGCGTACCAGTGTAAAGCGGGGATCATTATCCAGCAAATCAATCAGCTTAGTACGTAAGGCTTCACGGTCGGCAATACTTTTATTGGTAATAACAAACTGGGCAAAACTGGCGGCTGGCAATTGTTGATCGAGTGGCAAGTAAAAGCGCGGTGAACCATTACCGGTATAAGCGACAAAGTTTTCAATGTGTTCCTGTTGGGTTTTGAGGTAACTCTCTAGTTTACTGACTTCTTGTTGGGTCGCTTTCAAAGAAGAACCTTCGGGCAATTTCAGGTCAACAATCAGTTCTAAACGGGTTGAATCGGGGAAAAATTGCTTTTGCACCAACTGGAATAAAAAAATTGAGCCCGCAAACAGGGCAATGGTTAATAAAATCACCATGACCGGATAACCCACACAGATATGAATCAAACGCCGGAACAGGCGATAAAAGCCTTCCGAGATGCGATGCTGAGTATCCAGTAAGGGTTTGAACAGACGTCCCCAAAAGGTGGTTTTTTGCACTGTAGGGTCATGCGGTTGGTGATCCGGCAAGAGTTTGTAACCTAAGTAGGGAATGACAATAACAGCGGCAAACCAGGACAAGACCAAAGCAATCGTCACTACTTCAAAAATAGAGCGGGTGTATTCCCCTACCGAGGATTGCGCAGTGGCAATTGGTAAAAAGCCAGCGGCTGTCACCAGCGTTCCCGTCAGCATGGGAAAGGCGGTGGTATTGTAGGCAAAGCTGGCAGCTTTAACTCGATCCCAACCTTCTTCCATTTTCACCACCATCATTTCAATAGCAATAATGGCATCATCCACCAATAGGCCCAAAGCGAGGACGAGAGAACCTAGGGAAATTTTGTGCAGGCCAATATTAAACAAATGCATGGTGAAAAAGGTTGCGGCCAATACCAGTGGAATGGACAACGCCACCACGGTACCAGCGCGTACGCCAAGGCTAAAAAAGCTCACCGCCAGTACAATCACGACGGCTTCAAATACCGTTTGCAGGAATTCCCGCACCGAATGTTTAACCGCGCTCGGTTGGTCATTAACCCGGTGTAATTCCATGCCAACCGGCAGTTGATTACCAATGCGTATTAAGGCTTCATCAAGGGCTTTGCCAAGGGCAATAATATCGCCGCCTTTGCGCATGGAAACGCCAATACCAAGCGCATCCTGACTCATATAACGGAAAGTGAATTGGGGCGGGTCGGCATAGCCACGCTTGACTTCAGCCACTTCACGCAAGCGCAAAGTACGGTCGCCAATATTAATTGGCAGATTACGAATATCTTCCAGCGAAGAAAACGTACCTTGTGGACGCACATAAATACGATCTGTGCCGGTATTATAAGCACCAACAGCGGCAATACCGTTTTGAGCTTGTAGAACACTGACCAATTGTTGAACGCTAAAGCCAAGATTTGCCAGTTTGCTATTGGAAAGTTCAATAGAAATGCGCTCGTCTTGTTCACCAATGGTCAGGATTTTGGCTACGTCTTTGACCCGCAATAATTCCTTACGAATATCATCAGCGGCATCACGCAATTGGGCATAACTGAAACCATCGCCGGTTAGGGCAAAAATATTGCCATAGGTTTCGCCAAATTCATCATTGAAAAAGGGGCCGAGTACGCCATTAGGCAAGTGGCTGCGGACATCGCCTACCCGCTTGCGAATGTCATAAAACATTTGTGGCATGCTAGCAGCTGGGGCATTATCTTTAGCGACTACCACAATATTGGTTTCACCGGGGCGGGTGAAACTGCGCACAATATCCACGTAATCGGTTTCAAGGATGGTTTTTTCAATCCGGTCGGTAACCTGTTTTTCAATTTCTTCGACTGTCGCCCCCGGCCAATAGGCTTGTACAATCATAGCCTTGAAGGTAAACGGTGGGTCTTCGGATTGTCCGAGTTTGTTATAACCAAATATGCCAAGGCCAAGGGTCATGACCATTAGATACAGGACAAAATTGCGGTGTTGTAAGGCCCATTCAGACAGGTTAAAGCTATTCATTGGCCAGCCTTGCCATCGTAAGCGATGGGGTTAATGGCTTGACCAGCTGTTAATTTATGAACACCAGCGGCAACGATTTGCGTACCTGCCGGTAAAACATCGATAGATACACCGTCTTCGCTATACGCCAACACAGCAACTGGCTTTAGTTGTACTTTTTTATCATTGCCCACAATCCACACAGCGGTTTGCTGGCCTTGTTGGAATAACGCGGTTGAAGGTATCCAACTGCCGCTCGTCGTACCGCTGGTAGTCGGTAGGCTGACATCGGCTGTTACCCCAAGGCGTAGATCATTGGGCGGTTGTTTTAGGCTAATCTTGACCAGAAAGCTACGTGTGGTATCGGTAGCAGGGGAGACTTCGCGAACTTCACCGCTATAAATAGTAGTAGGTTGTGACCAAAAGCGAATTTCCACCGGCGTGCCTGTCGCTAGGGTTTGGGCAGTGGTTTCACCAACCCGAATATGCACCTCACGTTCACCCGCATAGGCGATATGCATCACCGGTTGCCCGGCTGCGACCACTTGCCCAGCTTCGGCGTAAACCGTGGTAATAACGCCATTTTTATCGGCTTTTAACTGGCTGTAGCCGGATTGATTTTGGGCAATATCCAACTGCGCGCTCATAGCTTTGACATTAGCTTGGGCAGCGTTATAGCGGTTCAGATAGGTTTCCAGCATAGCTTTGCTAATAAAATTCTGCCGGAATAACTGTTGATTACGATTGAGTTCGGCTTTGGCGGTGGCTTGTTCGGAAAGGGCCGTACGCAAATTGGCTTGGGCAGCGTCTGCATTGAGATTGAGATCGGTCGTGTCAAGGCTGGCTAATAACTGCCCGGATGTGACACTGGCTCCGGTATCAACGGTACGGCGGATAATTTTACCGCCTACCCGGAAGGATAAATCGGCTTCAAAGCGTGCCTTGATTTCACCGGAATAGGTGGTGTTACTGATGGTGGTTTGTTCTTTGACCGTCCACACTTGAGCAGGGCGAATAATCTGCGCAGGTGCTTCCGGTTCCTTACAAGCAGTGAGAATGAGCAGTAAGCAAACAGGCCATAGGATTTTCATGTTGGAGGAACCTCGGGTGTCAGGGCACCGCGCCACAGTGAATGCAAACCTGTTTCCAACATTTGTAAATAGTCATTGGTACAGGCACATAACAAGGAACGTTCTTTGAGCAAAGTATTGACGGGTGTGGGGCGCAGAATTTGCCACAAGCCCAGCAACATGGCATAGCTTTGTATCATTAAGCTCTGGGTTAACAACGGAAAATGCCGTTGTAGAATAATCACGACATCATTGAGTTGTTGGAACATGGCTTCTTCAAAAGCATAAGCTGTCTCTAATGGAACCTGGCGCTCGAGCAAACCATGACACAAAGATGCTAGGGGTAAAAAAGCTGGCGTACTGAGCAAAAACTGACGTTGAATGGCAAACATGTCATGCAAAGTCATGGGTTTTTCCTGTTGCGCACGTTCAAGTACATAATGGAAAAACTTGTTAACATGGCGACGGTGCAGAGCTAGAAACAGTTCTTCCTTACTGCGGAAATACAGATAAATCGTGCCTTTAGCAAGTCCGGCAGCCGTAGCAATATCGGCCATATTGGCCAGACGTTCAGGCTGGTTTAACCACAATTGCTCAGCAGCATCAAGGATTGCCTCACGGCGTAATTCTTTGTCTTCAGGATTAGTAGCACGAATTTGCATGGCGTAAGTGACCAAGGGTCAGTTATAGGCAAGAAATTCTAAATGACCGCTGGTCATTTGTCGACGTAAAAGTTACTGGTTGTCCTCATAAAATGTCTCAGCTTGAACCTTTCCAGATTATGGTCAGATTTAATTCAAAGCGGATTATTTTTAACCTTGTGTGGACTTAATTCCCATAATAGTAGCAATGGTTAAGAAAAATTTACCTAAATGAACAATACTATCTATAGGTTTTATTTTCGTAAAACTGATGGAAATAACATAACCCGGTGTTGAGATGCCAGCTAGGTCTTGAGGAGGAACGTATGCTGACTAATGCGCCTAATCCCACCTATCCGCCGATTGTCAAATCCGATGAAGCGGATTATCCGGCTGAAATTCGCCAATTATTAAAAATAGCCAGCCAGTCGTTACTAACGAATATTGCCCAATTATGTGAAGGCGCTTTGATTGTAGATCGGCAAGCACGCATTGTCTGGATGAATGAGCATTACCCTAAACGGCTTGGTTTAGTTCAGCCAGAAGCAGCGATTGGGCAGCCGGTGGAGAGTATTCTGCCACAAAGTTTAATGCGGGAAGTGGTGGAATCCGGGCGGCCTATCATGCTGGATATTATGAATTTCGGCACCGATTCGTTTGTGGTCTTACGTCTACCATTGCGCGATCAAACCGGGCAGGTGATTGGCGGTATTGGCCTACTGTTATTGGATGATGCGCGTAATTTAGCCCCCATTGTGTCGCGTTATAACCAGATTTGCCGGGAACTCAACGATACTCGTGCGCAATTAGCGTTAGCACGACGGGCTAAATACACCCTGAGCAGTTTAGTTGGTGGCTCATCCAGTCTCATGGATGTGAAGATGCAGGCACGCCGCGCCGCGCGTACTTGTGCTCCGGTTTTGATTCAAGGAGAAACCGGCACAGGCAAGGAATTGCTGGCACAAGCGATTCACAATGCCAGTCAGCGGGCTGATAAGCCGTTTGTGGCGGTGAATATTGCCGCTATTCCCGATAGTTTGCTGGAAGCGGAATTCTTTGGTGTGGTTGCAGGGGCTTATACTGGCGCTGACCGGCGTGGACGGGAAGGCAAATTCAAACTAGCGGATGGCGGTACGCTGTTTCTGGATGAAATCGGCGATATGCCGCTGACCCTACAAGCCAAGTTATTACGCGTTTTGCAGGAAGGCGAATACGAGGCATTAGGTTCAGATCGTCTGCTGCAAACCAATGTGCGGATTGTGTCTGCGACCAGCCGGGATTTGGCGCAAGATGTCGCGCAAGGCCGTTTCCGTGCGGATTTGTATTACCGCTTGAATGTGGTCACCTTGGAGATGTCGCCGCTGCGTGAACGTTTGGAAGATTTACCCATGCTGTGCGAATACTTGCTCGATAGCCTAGGCCATAAGCATGGCTGGTCAACCCGCGAATTGGCAGCCGATGCTTTGAGTTATCTAGCTCAGTATGACTGGCCGGGTAATGTGCGTGAATTACAAAATATTCTTGAGCGCGCTTCCATGATGTCCGATGCCTATACCCTGACGGTACAGGATGTAAGCCGTTTCTTACCAGCCTTATCGGAACGTGAACCTCCTACCTCCGCGTTTGCCACTTCATCCCACACAACCGCTACTAATCCTCTAACGCTGGCTGAAACGATTGCGCAGGCTGAGTGGCAAGCCATTCATGAGGCATTGCAAGCGTGTGGCGGCAATAAAGCTAAGGCGGCGGCGCGTCTGGGCATTTCGCGTACTTCATTGTATGAAAAACTATCTCAATATCGCGCAGAGGGTTAAAGCTTCATCAACCGTGCAAGTGAGAGCGGTGTTAACCCGGCCGTACACTGCTGTACGGATGGCTGGACAGTTTTAAGTATCAAGCTAGAAAACCAAGAATGCTAAATAAAATAAATAATTGATTTAAAATAATTTATTCTTGGTTTGAGCTGTTGGCCCATCGCTTGCAATAGGTTAAGGACATCGGGTGTGGAGGCCTGATGTGCAGTCCATAGTGAAGAGAAAACATGTCATGTTAGAGAGGAGAAGGCATTTATGGATTTCCTGATTGTGTTGGCAGCGCTTGCTTTTCTAATGTTTGTGGCTTATCGGGGCTATAGCGTGATTTTGTTTGCGCCAATAGCCGCTCTTGGGGCCGTTTTACTGATTGATCCGGCTTTGGTCGCGCCTATGTTCACCGGTCTTTTCATGGAAAAGATGGTGGTATTCGTTAAAAACTACTTCCCGGTATTCCTGTTAGGGGCGATTTTTGGCAAGGTTATTGAGTTATCAGGATTTTCCAAGTCGATTGTCGCCGCGGTCATTAATCTGATTGGACGGGAACGGGCCATGCTGGCGATTGTGTTGGTGTGTGCGATTCTGACCTATGGCGGGGTCTCGCTGTTTGTGGTGGTGTTTGCTGTTTACCCATTTGCGGCGGAAATGTTCCGTCAAAGCAATATCCCCAAGCGGTTGATTCCGGGGACTATTGCCTTAGGCGCGTTTACCTTCACCATGGATGCCTTACCTGGTACCCCGCAAATCCAGAATATTATTCCTACCACTTTCTTTAAGACCGATATTTATGCTGCCCCTGTTTTGGGTGTAATGGGGGCGTTATTTATCTTTGTGGTCGGTATGATTTATCTGGAATGGTCACGGCGGCGGGCTATGCATGCAGGCGAAGGTTATGGCACTAACTTGCTGAATGAGCCTGCGCCCTTTGAACAGGAAAAACTGCCTAATGCCTTTCTAGCGATTCTGCCACTGGTCGTCGTGGGTGTTATGAACAAAGTCTTTACGGTGTTAATCCCTAGTCTGTATGGCAAAGAAGTCTCTTTTATGTCTGCGGTGGTAGGTAAAGCGACTCCAGTGGTGCAACAAACCGAGGCGATTAAAGCGATTTGGGCGGTAGAAGGGGCTTTGTTATTAGGCATTCTAACGGTGTTTTTATTTGCGGGTAAAACCGTGATTAGCAAATTCGCCGAAGGTTCTAAAAGTGCGGTCGGGGGCGCATTGCTGGCGACCATGAATACCGCTTCTGAATACGGTTTTGGGGCTGTGATTGCCGCATTACCCGGTTTCTTAGTAATCGCCGATGCTTTAAAAGCCATTCCTAATCCTTTGGTGAATGAAGCGATTACCGTGTCTGCGCTCGCGGGTATTACCGGTTCAGCCTCTGGCGGGATGGGGATTGCGTTAGCGGCAATGGCAGAAACCTTTATTAGTAATGCCCAAGCCGCTGGCATTCCGCTGGAAGTGTTACATCGTGTTGCCTCAATGGCTTCCGGGGGTATGGATACTTTACCGCACAATGGTGCTGTTATTACCTTGTTGGCGGTGACCGGTTTGACTCATAAGCAATCTTACAAGGACATTTTTGCCATTACCCTAATCAAGACCTCGGCGGTATTTGTGGTAATCGCGGTGTTTTATCTCACCGGGTTGGTTTAATGCTCGGCTGATACAGCAAGGGAGGAGGAAAAATGCCTAGAAATAGAGCTATGTTAGCCGCTTGGCAACAATTGCCTACCGGCAAGGTGGTGACTGCCAGACAGGCAGTAGAATTGATTGAGGATGGCGACACTATTGCTACAGGCGGTTTTGTCGGCATTGGCTTTGCTGAAAATATTGCGGTAGCCATTGAGTCGCTGTATCTGGAATCGCTGAAAGAATCCGATGTCTTAGCCCTGGATCAGTCCAAGCCTTGTCCACGCAATTTGACTTTGGTATATGCGGCTGGGCAAGGGGATGGTCAAACCCGTGGTTTGAATCATCTTGGGTATGCAGGCTTGGTTAAACGTGTGATTGGCGGGCATTGGGGGCTGGCACCGAAACTTGGTGAATTAGCCACGAGCAATCAGATTGAGGCATGGAATCTGCCGCAAGGCGTGATTTGCCATTTATTCCGCGATATTGCCGCCGGTAAACCCGGCACTTTGACACATGTGGGACTTGGCACCTTTGTGGACCCGCGTTTTGGGGGCGGCAAACTGAACGCGCGTACGCAGGAAGATTTGGTACGCCTGATGGAAATTGATGGCAAGGAATACCTGTTTTACAAGGCGTTTCCGATTCATGTCGGTATTATTCGTGGCACTACCGCTGACCCGGATGGCAATATCACCATGGAAAAAGAAGCCCTAACGCTGGAAGCACAAGCCATTGCTATGGCGGCGCATAACAGTGGCGGCATTGTGATTGCGCAAGTGGAACGCATTGCCGAACGGGGTTCGCTCAATCCGCGTCAGGTGAAAATTCCCGGTATTTTGGTCGATTGTGTGGTGGTGGCAGAAAAGCCTGAATACCACCAGCAAACCTTTATTGAACCCTATAGCCCCGCCTTTGCTGGTGAATTGCGCGTCCCTATGTCAGCGATTGCACCCATGGTGTTGGATGAGCGCAAGGTGATTGCACGGCGTGCAGCTATGGAATTACAGGCTGGAAATGTTGCTAATCTTGGCATTGGTATGCCCGAAGGGGTCGCCTCAGTGGCAGCGGAAGAACATATTTTTGACCTGTTAACCCTGACGGCAGAACCGGGTGTGATCGGCGGTATTCCAGCGGGTGGATTAAATTTCGGTGCGGCTACGAATACGCAAGCGATTCTAGATCAACCTAGCCAGTTTGATTTTTACGATGGCGGCGGCTTGGATATTGCGGTGCTAGGGCTGGCGCAGGCGGATGCCATGGGCAATCTGAATGTTAGTAAATTTGGTTCTAAACTGGCAGGGGCGGGTGGCTTTATTAATATTTCCCAAAATGCCAAAACGGTGGTGTTTGTCGGTACCTTTACCGCAGGCAAACTGGAATTGGCAATTAGCGACGGTCAGTTGCATGTTGTGCGCGAAGGTATTAGCCACAAATTTGTTAAAGAAGTGGAACATCGTACTTTCAGTGGACAAGTAGCGTATGCATCCGGTTGCCGGGTGTTGTATGTGACTGAGCGTGCAGTATTTCGCTTAAGTGCTGAAGGTCTCGAACTGATTGAAATTGCCCCCGGCATTGATCTGGAGCAGGATGTTTTAGCACAGATGGATTTTAAACCCATTATGCATGCACCCCCGGCTTTAATGGATGCGCGCCTGTTCAAGCCTGAGCCTATGGGATTACGCGCCGAAAAATTGCCTCGTTAATACTCGTTTTTCTCCCTCAAGCACCTTGAACCCGAACCGTGATTACTCGTGGCTCGGGTTTTTAGCTGTATAAAGGGTAGTATTTAGAAATGAGCTTTGGGCGACTTTAATTTCTGCGGTTGGGCATGATGCAGTTTGCCGCGTAATTTGCCAAAAATGACTAATATATCGTCAATAAAGGTAAACACAGCCGGTACAACCAACAAACTTAAGAAAGTCGAGGCTAATAGACCACCGATTACCACAATAGCCATGGGCTGGCGGAAACTCGGGTCTGCCGCTAAGCCTAATGCAGTTGGCATCATACCCGCACCCATGGCAATGGTAGTCATAACAATCGGTCGTGCCCGTTTATGGCAAGCATCAATCAAGGCTTCAAAACGGTTTAGGCCGTGTACATGTCGTGCCATCACCGCATAATCAACCAGTAGAATCGAGTTTTTAGTCACAATCCCCATTAACATCAGCAAACCAATTACCGCAGGCATGGAAAAGCTATTGCCGGTTAGGAGCAAGGCCACAAAAGCACCGCCAACTGACAAAGGCAAGGCTGCCAAAATAGTAATAGGCTGTAAAAAGTCGTGGAATAGCAAGACCAATACTATGTAAATCAGCATGACCCCAATCAGCATAGCGCCGCCAAAACCACCAAACAATTCGGCCATACGTTCTGCATCACCGGAACTTTGTCGATAAACCCCGGCAGGCAGGGATTGCAACGAGGCTAGCTTGTCAGCTTTAGCCATGACTTCGCCGATAGGCGTGCCATTGAGTTCGACATCAATGCTGATATTGCGCATGCGATCATAACGGTCAAGGCGTGCCGGGCCACTGCCAAGCTCCACTTGCGCTACCGCTGCTAATGGCACAGAACCGTTGCGACCGGGAATACGCAACTGGCGAATCGCTTCGAGGTTTTCCCGCACAGCTAAATCCAATTGCACCCGAATCGGGATTTGGCGCTGCGGTAAATTCAATTTGGGTAAACGGGTGGAAAAATCACCATTAGTCGCAACCCGTACCACATTACCTAAGGCTTCAGTGCTAATACCGAGTTCGGCAGCGCGCGCAAAGTCCGGGGTAATATGAATCTCAGGCCGTTGTAAACTCGCCCCTGAAACCACATTGCCAATATCTGGCAAAGTACGTAAATCGCGTTCGACTTTTTGCGCGGTAGTTTGCAGCAAAGCGCCATCATCGCTGGCTAAAACCACTTGCATTTTGTCGCCCGAACCACCCGAACCGACAGTGTAACGAATTCCCGGCAACACTTTGAGGGCATTGCGAATATCATTTTCCACTTCAGTTTGTTTGCGTGAACGTTCATCCCGCGTGGTCAGCATCAAGGTCAAAGTGGCTTTGCGCACATCAGAGCCACCGCCGTTTTGGATGGGGCCGCTGCTCACTGCATCTGCTGAACCGGCGACGGCAAAGATTTTTTTCACATCCGGTAAGGGCAAGAGCAACTGACGCGCTTGTGCAACTATAGCTTGGGTATCGTCTAAAGTGCTGCCCGGTTGCAATTCAATGGATACAGATGTCAAAGCAGTATCAGCCGGTGGCACAAAACCTTTTGGCAGTAATGGCACAATCATAAGGGATGCCACAAACAAGCCAATAGCTGCAAACAAGGTAATAAAACGGTATCGCAATGCCCAACTAACCGCGCGCAGATAGTTACGCATAATAAAACCATCCTGCGCTTCCTTGGCCGCGTGTTTGTGCGGTTTGAGGAAATAAGCGGCCATCATAGGCGTTAACAAACGCGCTACCGCTAGCGAGAAAAACACTGATACGGCGGCGGTAATCCCAAAGGATTCAAAAAATTTACCCGGTACGCCACCCATGAATGCAGTTGGCAAAAAGACTGCAATCAAGGTAAAGGTAGTGGCAATTACCGCCAAACCGATTTCATCGGCAGCCTCCATTGCGGCTTGATACGGGGTTTTGCCCATGCGTAAGTGGCGTTCAATATTCTCCACTTCCACAATGGCATCATCCACCAAGACCCCAACCACCAAGGCTAACGCCAGCAAGGTAAGGATATTGAGGGAAAAGCCTAGATAGTACATGGCAGCGAAGGTAGGAATAATCGCCAATGGCAGGGCAGCAGCGGATACCAAGGTAGCCCGTACATCGCGTAGGAAGATTAATACCACCAGAATAGCTAAAGCAGCCCCTTCATACAGCAGATGCATGGAGCCTTCAAAGTTAGCGCGGATACGTTCAATCGTGTCGTAGGCTTCGGTAATCTTGACCTGAGGATGCTCAGCAGCGAATTTGGTAACGGCTTTACGCACCTGTTCAACCACTTCGACTTCACTCGCCCCCCGAATACGTGTGACTTGGAAACCTATAACCGGTTTGCCATTCAACGTGGCATAGGTAGAACGTTCCGCAATGGTGTCATTGACCTGTGCAATCTGATCAAGGCGTACATGTCGTCCAGCGGACAAGGGAATATCAATCAGCCCCAGTTGTTCTGCGGTATCTACCCGCCCAAGCGTACGCACCGACTGAATACCGCCATCGATATCGCCACGGCCACCGGGAGCATCCTGTTGCATTTGGCTTAAACGACTGGATACATCGGCAGCGGTTACCCCCAAGCCGGTCATCAAAGTAGGGTTAAGATCAATCCGCACTTCGCGATTAACCCCGCCTACCCGGGAAACTTTCCCCACGCCTTTGACATTCATGACCATACGGGCAATGTCATTGTCCACAAACCATGACAACGCCTCTTCATCCATGCTGTCGGAGGCGACGGTAAAGGTGACCAAGGCATTCCCCGCTGTTGTCACTTTCGACACAATCGGGTCATTCATGGTTGAGGGTAAATTAGCCCGGATACTATCGATTGCATTGCGCACATCATTGAGCGCAGTTTCGGTATTGGTATCAATATCGAACTCGGTAACAATGCTAGCGGTGCTATCAGTGAGGGTACTGCGAACGTGTTTGACACCCGTAACCGTGGCTAGCTGGTTTTCAATCTTACGGGCTACTTCACTTTCAAGCTGCTCCGGGTCAGCTCCTTCCAAAGTGGCGGTTACTACCACCGTAGGCAGGTCAATATCCGGGAAGTTCTGGATGCCTAACGCCTTAAAGCCTTTGAGACCCAAAAAGGTTAGCAGCGCAAACAGTAACAGTGACGGAACTGGGTTACGTATGGACCAAGCAGAGATATTCATGTTGCATCCTTGCTGGCAGTAACCGCTTTTTCGACCACTTGCACGGTATCACCATCTGCCAAAAACGCACCGCCGGAAACCACTACCCTAGCATCCGCCTTAAGGCCATCAAGGATTTCTACTTGACCATCAGCACGGCGTCCGGTTTTAACTTGGCGTTGACTAATACGGTTATTGGCACCAACTTCAAATACATAATTATTACCATCGCGCAGAATCACAGCGGTTTGCGGCAGGCTCATGGCTTTGCTGGCACCGGTTAGAATTTCGCCATCTGCAAACATTCCGACTTTTGCCGGACTATTCGCTGGCAGGCTTATATAGGCAATGGCATTACGGGTATTAGCATCAACGGTTGGAGCAACCAGACGCACCTTACCGTCGACAGCTTCACCGGTTGGCAACACCAGATGGGCGGCTTGACCGGGCTGAATGCGGGCTAAATCGCGCCCGGGGACTTCAGCTTTCCATTCAATACGGTTTTGCCGGACCAAGCGAAATAATTCAGCGCCAGTCTGCACTACTGAACCTAAGGTGGCGGTACGCGAAGAAATAACGCCATCATCCACAGCCACAATGCGCGTTTGTTTCAGGCGAATTTGTTGGGCAGTCAAGGCCGCTTGCTGAGCAGCTAAATTAGCTTTGGCGGTACTTTCACCCGTTAGATACTGATCAATCTGTTGGGCAGGTAAAGCACCTGTGGCTTTAAGGCGACGTGCCCGTTCCGCATTGGTGATGGCTTCATCCAAACTGGCTTGCGCTTGGGCAACCTTGGCTTCGGCTTGCGCGACATCCGCCGCTACCGATTCTGTGGATAATATCGCCAATTCCTGCCCCCGTTTTACTACATCGCCGACATCAACCAGAATTTTGGCAATGCGTTGACCCCCCAGTTCAGCCGAGATGACGGCTTCTTGCCAGGCGGCTAAGGCACCACTGGCATTAATACCGGTATTCCAGCTTTGTTCGCTCGGGGTAGTAACGGTCACAGCTAAAGCTGCCTTAGTTGGGGTAGCAGGGGCTTCATCTTTGGCAAAGCTGGGAGCACCCCAAACAAAGCCAAGCATAAGCAGCAAATTCAAGGGAAGACGTTGCAAAAATAGTACGCGTGCTTTCATAGTAAAAGTGACTGCCGGTCATTTAATGGCAGAAATGTTAAATGACCGCGAGTCAGTTGTCGAGTATGATCTAAGAAATGCATGGTTTTGGTAATTATTTAATCAAATCAACCAATAAATTAATTGTCAGTTGATATCGGATACTTTTATTTTTCATTTAAAAACCCAAGATTCTATAGTCAGGTATAACCTTGATGGCTTAGCTAACAGGAGGATAAACTTATGTCTGAATGGTTATATTATTTGATACCGCTAATCTTTATCGCGGTCGTCATTTATGTATTGCGTCCGTGGGCGAAAAAACGTTATGACCAAGATGCGAATATTCCGTTTCAACACGATGATGACCATATACCTAAAGAGTGAGTGGTAAGCCTTGATCATACTCAAGTTGCGTACACTCAAATGATTGACCCGGTAGGAGCTACTATGCTGGAACATTATTTAGATATTGCCAGACCTTGGCTGGATCACTATGGCTACTTGGCTTTGTTTGGCAGTATTTTTGTGGAAGGCTTCGGTTTACCTGCACCGGGTCAATCTATGCTGATTGCGTCGGCATTGCTAGCGGATAAAGGTCATATGACGCTTGCTATGGTACTAACCATGGCTTGGTTAGCGGCAGTATTAGGCAATTCGCTTGGTTATGCTATAGGGCATTGGGGTGGGCATAAGCTATTACTTAAGTTAAAAGTATCGGGCAAGCATTTAGCGCGTGTGGAAGACTATTTCCAGCGTCATGGTGGCTGGATAGTAGTTGTTGCGCGTTTTTTCGAGGTCTTGCGTCAGCTTAATGGAGTGGTGGCAGGCAGTATGGGTATGCCGTGGTTACGCTTCACGCTCTTCAATGCGCTAGGTGCTACTCTGTGGGTAGGCTTATGGGGTGGTGGCGTGTATTTATTGGGTCAACATTTAACGCAGGTGGAGTATTGGTTAAAAAGGTTTGAGCCTTGGGCCATCTTGGTAGGGGTTGTCGCTCTACTGGTATTGCTATGGTACTTATTTAATAAACGTACGGTTCAATCTTAAGCTCATTGCTAAACGTTAAAGCCCAAAGCCGCGTTTAGCGCCATTAATGGTGACCGTAAAACCGGCAAGAACATCAATCATGCTCATAAGGGTCAAAATCAGGAAATAAGAATTACCAGCCGACGGTACAATCAGCCACATAGAAATATAAGCGGCTAATACAAAGGTCGACAACATGTGGTCAATAATCGATGTATCCGAAGTGCGGGTGGATTTAAGGATTTCAATAAATAGCGCTATCAGTCCCAAAATCAGCATCATAGCGCCGTAGCTTAAACCCCACCATGCCCCTGAAGGCAGATGCATTCGTAGGAAAGTGCGTTCTAGGTTGGTAGGGAAAAATCCATTGGTACTTAATAGCCAATAAATCAACAGAACCAAGCCCGTTAGGGGGATAAATTTCAACATGTGTTATGCGTCCTCGTGCTGTCAATTTATAGGTTTTGATAGAGGTAGGCATACCCGGCGTGTAAGTGAGTGATCAGTATAGCCAATTGTGCCTTAAGCCGTAAGTTTCAAGCCTTTTTATTGGTCGAATGGTCACAATAGCGAAGTATTTAAAATAATTAAATCTTGTGATTGATTTTTAATAGATATTTTTGTTATCTATATCAAAAAATATTATTATTGCAAGATGTAAAAAAATACTAACGAGGGGCTATCACATGGGGTCATTCATAGCTTACAAACCTAATGAACAGGTAGGCTTTCTGCCATTTGATATTGCAGGCGAATCACCACTGGATTTGCAGGGGCGTCACAAGGAGTTAGCCTTGTTAGATACTGCCTACCAACAACAAGCGCATCTGGTACAGATTGTTGCCTCTTCAGGCACTGGTAAAACCGCGTTGTTATACACCTGGTTACAACGCCTCAGTGCCAGTGGCTGGCAAGGGGTGGATGCGGTATACGGTTGGTCATTTATTGGCAGTCAGGGCAAGCGCCAACCCGCGCAACTAATGCAGGAGTTTCTGGATCAAGCGTTGTCGTGGTTGGGTGTAACCGTCAATGCTAGCCATACCAGTGAAGAAAAAATGCTATTACTCAGTGAGCGATTAGGGCAACAGCATATTGTACTGGCACTGGACGCTATTCCCGCTAAATTACTAGTGGAAGCCCCTGATAGCCTCAGCCTACACGGTTTATTTAAAACACTCAGCCATACCAATGCCGGTTTATGCATTATTTGCGTGGAAGAGGCCTTAACTTTAATGACGCCGATCGATGCACCGACCATTCAGACGATTACGCTGGAAAATCTTTCTGCGCAAGCGGGGGCGTTATTGTTAAAAGAACGTGGTGTACAAGGTGATATGGAGGATTTAACCAGCCTCTCGAATCAATTTGCCAATCATGCTCTGACTCTGACTTTATTGGGGGCGTGTTTAAATCAACTACTCGCCGGGGATTTAGGGCGTTTGGATAACATTCCTATCTGGTTAGACAAACAAGTGCACGGGCGTCATGCGCGTCGAGTATTAGCCGCGTATGATCAAGCCTTACATAAAACCCCAGAACTGGCGCTACTGTATCTGCTGAGTGTGTTTGAGGGGGCCATTAGTCGCGACGATTTATTAGCCCTATTGAAAGAAACCTTTTGTTCGCGATTTCCCTTCTTGCGGCGGCGGCACTTACCCAAAATGGTTATGTCTTTGCGTTGTTTGAAACGGGAAAAGTTGCAAGTGATTCAACGGCGTTTGCATGGTATGAATCTGCTAGCTTCGGGAGCAGAATCGGAAAGTTTATACCTGCGGCCATTGGTACGCGATTATTTCCAGCAAAAATTGCAAACTCGTACCCCGGAAGGTTGGGATATGCTCTGCCAAATGACGCATATGCCTAGCCATACCCCGCGTTTGCAACACGAATTGGTCATGGTTAAGGGGCATCATACCGCTGATTCGACAGCGCCTAATCCGGATATGTTAGTGATTGCAGGTATGGAATCTAATCTTACTCAAGCGTTAAAAACCCGCGATTGGCATCAGGCCGCGTTATTAACCCTGCAGTTGCAAGAATGCTATTCCAATTTAGGCAATATTCCTGCGGCTATTCATTGTGCGCGACAAAGTGCCGCCTATACCACCGTCGGACGTGATCAGGCACGGGTTCAGCAACAAGTCCGTGCCTTGGCCGAATTGTTACAACGTAGTCATGACCAATATAGTTTTAATGCCGTGGATAAAAAGACGGCGCAAAATCAGCATTTCTATGCAGATCTGGCGCATGTCGACAGGCTTTAAAACAGTGTACTACCAGCGGTAACCTAAACCGGGCCAGACTTGCCTGAAACTGTTTTGAATCTATGCATGGGGTTGGTATCATCGACAGTTTTTCTGTTGCATTGCGAAAATCATGGAACTCAACCCTACCTATACCAAAATCAAAGACCTTCAAGGGCGCGTGGCCGCCCTGAGGGGGTATCTTTGACTACGAAACCAAAAGTGAACGTCTCGAAGAAGTAAATCGCGAACTGGAAGACCCTAAAGTTTGGGATAATCCACAACGTGCGCAAGACCTCGGTAAAGAACGCGCCAATCTGGAGAACATAGTCGGTGGCATTGACCGCATTACCTCCGGGCTGGCAGATGCGAAAGATTTGCTGGAAATGGCGGAAATGGAAGATGACGAAGCCAGTGCTATCGCCATTATTGCAGACGTTGACGCCATTGATAAAGAAGTAGCCGAGCTAGAATTCCAGCGCATGTTCTGCGGCCCAATGGATATGAATAATGCCTTCTTGGATATTCAGGCCGGTGCTGGTGGTACTGAAGCCCAAGACTGGGCGGAAATGATCCTGCGCATGTATTTGCGCTGGGGTGAAGCTAAAGGCTTTAAAGTTGAACTGATTGAAGCCTCACCGGGTGATGTCGCTGGTATTAAAAGTGCCACCATTAGCTTTGAAGGCGCGTATGCGTTTGGCTGGCTGCGTACCGAAACCGGTGTGCATCGTTTAGTGCGTAAATCACCGTTCAGTTCAGCGGGTGCCCGTCACACTTCCTTCGCCGGTGTGTTTGTCTCGCCAGAAGTCGATGACAATATTGAAATCGATATTAACCCCGCCGATTTGCGTATTGATGTGTATCGCGCTTCCGGCGCGGGTGGTCAGCACGTTAACCGTACCGAATCCGCGGTACGTATTACGCATATTCCCACCAATACTGTGGTGCAATGCCAAAGTGGTCGTTCCCAGCATCAAAACAAGGATACGGCCATGAAGCAATTGCGTGCGAAGTTGTATGAGCTGGAAATGCTCAAGCGCAATGCTGAGAAACAAGCCCTAGAAGACAGCAAATCCGATGTGGGCTGGGGTAGCCAGATTCGTTCCTATGTACTGGATCAGTCCCGTATCAAGGATTTGCGTACTGGCGTAGAAACCTCCAATACCCAAGCGGTACTGGATGGAGCTTTGGATAAATTTATTGAAGCCAGCCTGAAAAGTGGGCTGTGATAGCGGGATAAGGGATAAGTATGAGCGAACAGGAACTCCAGCACGAACACGCCGATGATAACAAACTGATTACGCAACGTCGGGAAAAGCTGGCGGCTTTGCGTGAAAAGGGCGTGCCTTTCCCTAATGATGTGGTGCGTGAACACAAAGCGGCGGATTTGCACGCGCAATACGGCGAACACGACAAGGAATGGTTTGAGCAAAACGAAGTTCCTGTCAGCGTTGCCGGGCGCATGATGCTTAAGCGTTTGATGGGTAAAGCGAGCTTTGCCACGCTCTCGGATGTTTCCGGGCGTATTCAGTTGTATACACAAAAGAATGTTCTCGGTGATGAATTATTTGATGACTATAGCCACTGGGATCTCGGCGATATCGTGTGGGCATCAGGCCATCTGTTCAAAACAAAAACGGGTGAGTTATCGGTTAAGGTCAAAGAAATCCGCTTACTGACCAAATCCTTGCGTCCATTGCCGGAGAAATTCCACGGTTTGACCGACCATGAACAGCGTTATCGCCAGCGTTACATTGACCTGATTATGAATCAGGAAACCCGTGATGCGTTTGTGGTGCGTTCTAAGATTGTCAGCTATATCCGTAATTTCTTTACACAGCGGGACTACCTGGAAGTGGAAACACCGATGTTGCAGGTGATTCCGGGCGGGGCGACCGCGCGTCCTTTCATTACCCATCACAATGCGCTGGATTTGCCTATGTACCTGCGTATTGCTCCTGAGCTGTTCCTCAAGCGATTGGTGGTAGGTGGTTTTGAGCGCGTGTTTGAAATCAATCGTAACTTCCGCAATGAAGGGCTTTCCACCCGGCATAATCCTGAATTCACCATGATTGAATTCTATCAGGCGTATGCAACCTATCACGACCTGATGGATTTAACCGAAGACCTGATGCGCGGTTTAGCACATGATGTTATGGGCACTTCTACCATTGTCTATCAGGGTGAAAGCTTTGATTTCAGCCAGCCCTTTGCGCGCATGAGTGTGCGTGATTCCATTTTGCACTTTAACCCAGATGTGACAGCTGAGCAGATTGATAGCCTTGAAGGAGCGAAAGCGATTGCCGCAAGCTTGAAAATCCCGCTCAAAGCTAGCTACGGTTTGGGTAAAATCCAGATTGAAATCTTTGAGAAAACCGTTGAGCATCGTTTGTTGCAGCCGACGTTTATTACGGAATACCCGGCGGAAGTCTCGCCATTGGCACGCCGTAATGATCAAAATCCATTCATTACTGACCGCTTTGAATTTTTTGTCGGTGGACGCGAAATCGGCAATGGCTTCTCCGAGTTAAATGATGCAGAAGACCAAGCCGAACGCTTCCTCAAACAGGTTGAAGACAAAGATGCCGGTGATGATGAGGCCATGCATTACGATGCGGATTACATCCGTGCGCTGGAATACGGTATGCCACCAACCGCAGGCGAAGGGATTGGTATCGACCGTTTGGTAATGCTATTTACCGACGCCCCTTCCATCCGTGATGTGATACTTTTTCCTCATATGCGACCTGAATAAGCCTTATCTGTGTACTTTAAATAAAGCCGGGATTTCCCGGCTTTATTGTTTCAGCGGATAGGGTGGGTTGTACATGGCACGCGCTTTGCGGGGTTATAAGGGTAGGTCAGGATAAGCCTTGATATAATTCCTGTATTTGAACAACCACGAGTCTGAGCATGAACCAGCCATCTATTCCTGCCTCTTGCGATCAGTTACCAGCGAATACCTTACGTGTTGAACAAGCCCAGCAACGTATTTTGGATTCTATTAGCCCCTTACAAGCCACGGAAACGTTGAGTTTGATGCAAGCGTTAGGGCGTATTCTGGCTGAAGCAATTACTGCACCTGTTAACGTGCCGCCGCATCGCAATTCGGCTATGGATGGTTATGCGCTACGTCAGGTGGATGCGGCTAATGAACAAGGGTTGAAAATCATTGGAACGGCTTTTGCTGGCCGACCGTTTCAGGGCAATGTACAAGCCGGTGAATGTGTGCGCATTATGACCGGTGCAGTAGTGCCAGAAGGCGCGGATAGTGTGGTTATGCAGGAAAATGTCCAACGTATAGGCGACATTATCCATCTAAACAGTACCTTGAAGATGGGGGAAAATGTACGTTATCCCGGTGAAGATATGCGTATCGGCGATATCGTCTTGGGGGTTGGGCGCAAATTAAATGCCACGGATATTGGCTTGCTGGCGTCTTTAGGGATTGGCGAAGTGACGGTATTGCGTCGTCCGCGCGTGGCGTTCTGTTCAACCGGTGATGAACTCAAAAGTGTGGGCGAAAGCCTGCAACCAGGGGATATTTACGACAGCAACCGCTATAGCTTGTTTGGCATGCTGCAAAAGCTGGATGTTGAGGTGATTGATCTTGGGGTAGTACGCGATACGCCTGAGGCAGTAGAAGCCGTATTTCAGCAAGCCAGTCAACGTGCAGAGGTATTCATTACCAGCGGTGGTGTATCCGTCGGTGAAGCCGATTATGTGACAGAAACCTTGCAGCGGCTTGGAGAGGTCAACTTTTGGAAGATTGCCATTAAGCCGGGTAAACCGCTGACTTATGGGAAAGTGGGTGATTGTCGGTTCTTTGGCTTGCCGGGTAATCCGGTAGCGGTAATTGTGACCTTTTTGCTGTTTGTGCGTCCGGCGATTTTACGCCTGCGGGGTGAAAGTATTCCTGTGTTGCCCGAATACACGGCCATTTGTGACAGTAATATCAAGAAAGCGCCGGGTCGTAAGGATTACCAGCGGGGCATCTGCGAACGCCATGCCAATGGTCAATGGCGTGTACGCAGTGTAAGCCCACAAGGTTCACATATTCTCAGTTCCCTGACCCATGCTAATTGCTTTCTGGCGTTGCCCTTAGAAGCCGGAAATATTCAGGCAGGATCAGAGGTAACGATTGTGCCATTTGATGGTTTGTTATAGGCGTGATCACAGTAATGGGCCCTGCACGCCTTCTAGTTCCAACAGAAATCGCTTGGCATGTAAGCCACCGGCATAACCTGTAAGGTAGCCGGATTTAGCCACTACCCGGTGACATGGCACTATAATACTCAATGGATTCAGGCTATTGGCATGACCGACGGCTCGCACGGCTAACGGTTTGCCAAGCGCCTTGGCCTGTTCGGAATAGGTACGGGTTTCACCATAAGGAATCGCCATTAATGCTTGCCAAGTTTGTTGCTGGAAAGGCGTACCCTGCAACTGCAAAGGCAGCTCAAACGTATGGCGGTCACCGGCAAAATATTCCTTAAGTTGTTCGCGAGTCATTTGCAATACGGGGGTATCCTGTTCCTGCCGCAAAGTTAAGGCAGCCCGTATGCGCGGCCAGTTACTTTCAAATGCAATGGCATGTAGATGCTCTTCTTTAGCTAGCAAATAAAGCCGACCAACTGGCGAATCAAATGGTTGGTAATACCATATGCCTTCCATCCTAACCTCCTGTATGCACCAACCCATTTAGGCGCGTGGCAATAAGACTTCAAACGGTGAGCCTCCGCCTGCGCGGGCCTGATAACTCACGTGGACCGCCGTGATGGGTGGCGATCTGTTTGACAAGACTCAAACCTAAACCTCAACCGCCCTGTCCCTCACGATGTCCTGCAGGTTGGTAAAAGCGTTTAAAGATCTGTTCCCTTTCATCTTCCGGGATACCTTTGCTGCGGTCAAGCACCTCTAATGCAAGGGTTTGTTCTGATAGAAACATTAATTTTGCTTTTACCCCATTACCTCCATAACGTTGGCATTTTCTAGCAAATGACGCATTAGGCGACGTAATAAATGGTATTGAGTTATGCTAGTTTTTTTGCTGGTAAAAGGATTATCTATGCGTCTGGCCTTATTAGCCGTCAGTCTTGTTATGTTGGTGAGTTGTGCGGTTGCACCGCCACCACCTGATGTTCCAGCGGCACCTTATCACCCTGTAGAACCGCAACATCGGCCATCTCACATTGCCAAGCCTGTTGTTAGCAATGAATATCGTCAGCGGGAACACTATTTTCCGCCTCAAGTTGAACCGCGTGTTTCTGAACGTGTGCATGGTAAGGATCGTGAGTCGGCTTATCGATCTGAACAGCGGGGTAGTTGTGGGAGTAAAACCTATTGCACTGAGATGCAATCTTGTCAGGAGGCGCGTTTTTATCTTGAGCAATGCGGTTTGCAGCGTTTAGATAAAGATGGCGATGGTATACCTTGCGAAAATTTGTGCCGTCATTAAGCGCATCAGGTCATTGCTAGTCAGTGACCTGATTTCTCAACGGTTTTTAAAGTAGCATCATTTTGGTAAAATGCTCGAATTTTATTCAACTCACAGTCTCTGTTCAGGCTATATTAAGCATTCTAATAGCTATTCATTTGGGCTAATGAATGGTTTTAGAGCAAATCGGAATAGTAAATTCGCTACACTTGCATAATTAAAACTGGCTGCTGTAACCCTGATAACGCTAGGTCTGTTGCTGTGCAGAAGGACAAGCGGTTTGATCTTGGTATGGCATGCTATTGAGCAGATATCACCCAAAAGGAACCGGCATGAAACGCTTTGTCATCAGTTTAATCAGTGTCTTGATACTAGCTGCGTGTAATCAGGGGGATGACCCGGCTAAAGCCACCGCACCCGATCGTTTTCCCGGTTTTACCCAGCTTAGCCCTGAAGGTGATAAGGCCAAACTGTATGTAGAATTAAGTACCCTCAAGCAGCAAGATCAGCTCGTACAGTTTAAATTGGTGAAAGTGCTGGATAATGGTTATGTGATTCAAGAAGCCTTAACCGATTGCCGGGGTAGCCTGAAAACCTTGGAAGGGATGCAATACAAAGCGGATGGTAAACAAGACAAGCCTTATCCGGGGATAGCGCAACCCATACCTGTCAGTAGCCAGCCAACCTTAGCCACTTTGCAACAAAAAGTTTGCCAGCAAGCGGGTATGGAAATCATAGAGCCAAGAGTTGCTGTTGCCGATAGTGCTGAGAAACCCGCTTCAGCTACGCAAGCGTTGTCGGAAGATGCCTTTGATAAAATGCAGACTCGGGCGGGTTGGCTAGAAATAGGCCGTAGCGATTTCAAGACCTCACCAGATTCTCTGTTTTTAGATGGCAGACGTATTTATCAGGATGAGGATACCTATTTGTCTTTGCATCGTCTGTTTAAGCTAGCCGGATATGAGGCTGTGCTGTTTTCTTCTAACTGCGGCGGCAGTGGTTGTCCGAGCAATGAATTCGCTTTTTTAATATTGCGTTCGGGGGCGGAACCTAAAGTCATTCGGGCTAGCAACTTTGATGCTTATCCGCAGGAAGTCAAAACCCGTCAGATGGGTAATAGCATCAAACTGGATTTGGGGTATTTTGAAGGTAAGCGCAAACTGGCTTCTCTGGAAAACGAGCAACTGACCATTGATTTCGAAGATGTACCCGATCAAGCCTTGCAAGAAGACCATTGCCAATGGTTGCATACCGATGCTATGCCAGCCTGTGTAGAAGCGCGTAAAATGATTCGGACCTGTAATGATGTGCAGGCAGAATTTACGGGTTATTTAATGCGTGGTGTGGCGGCCATGTTGGATTATCCAGGCTTTAATCAAAGCGGTTTTGAGCAGCAATGCCAACAAGCCTGTAAGTCGGGCAAAGTGCCGGATTATGCCAGCTTTGGGGTAGCGGTTTGCTCCAAACCTGCGACTGGCAAAAAGCCTGTTTCAACAGCGCAAGACGAGACCGCTGATGAAACCACGGATACAACTGCTGACGCACAGGCCACCAAAACAGATCAAAGCCCATCGGCTACTCAAGCCGCTAACGAAGATAATGCCTTGCCGTTTGCGGATAAACCGCTGACTAAGCATACTGAGAAGCCAGCTAGCGAGGACAATGCTCTGCCGTTTGCCGATAAACCGCTGACTAAGAATACCGAGAAGCCAACTAGCGAGGACAATGCTCTGCCGTTTGCCGATAAGCCTGTCAAGAGTGCAGCGGTTAAAACTGAAGGGGTTATGCAAGGTTGTGCTGAAACAGCGGACAGTGCAGATGCCACGTTGTCCTGTATGAAAGCCAATCTGCAAACCGCTAAAGATCGCCTGAATGCTAGCTACAAAACCTTGTTTGAAACGCTGACTCTGGAGCAACAAGCGGATTTAGAGGTCAAACAACGGGCTTGGTTAGAGGCGCGTAATAAGCAATGCGGTAAATTGACCGAAACCATGGCTGCCGAAACCGCTATCCCTATGGTGAAATGCATTTACAAAGCTGTGAACAGCCGCACGTTGGAACTGGGAAAAACACCTAACGCTGTGCAGCCTGCGCCTGCTAAGCTCAGTGCCGCTAATAGCGAATTGCCATCTTTTAATACAGGCGATGGTTATGCGCAGATTCGTAAACAACTACTCGCAGACGGTTGGAAACCGTTTCATGCCGCAGAGGCAGATACCTGTAGTGCTGGCGATACGCGCTGTGAAGGCCGCCCGGAAATGCAAGCTTGTACCGGTACGGGTTTAGGCAATTGCAAATTCCTGTGGAAAAAAGGCAGCACCCTAATTGGCATTAATACTATTGGCGATGGTGACCCCAGTTTTGCCAGTCTTGATCAGGAAAAATTACCTGCAGCAAGCACGCCCGAACCGATTAAAACCAAAGCCGAAACACCCTCTCAATCAGAATCCACCAAATCTAGTAAAGGTGGCGAGTGGTATATCAGTATGGCTAAACCGGCTTTAACCGTGCGTAATCAGCCGGATGTCACTGGCGAAAAGATTGGAATGGTCCCACCTGAAGGCAAAGTTAAAGTCATCGAAAAGAATATTAAAGCGGATTCTATTAGTGGGCGTTCGGGTTCTTGGGTCAAAATCGAATGGCAAAACACCAGCGCCTATGTATTCGATGTATTCCT
>CAZCJE010000028.1:25118-35415 GCA_964498805.1 uncultured Thiothrix sp. | reverse complement strand
ATAAAAAGCGGGGTAGTTAAAAGATATCAGGCTGAAACCGCCTGTGTTCCAGCCTGATACTCCACCCCCAAGTGCTGGCGCTCTTAGTCCCAGCTATACTTGCCTTTAACTGTTTTCAAGGTTTCGGGTCTGCCGAATACAAAGTCATCGGTCACAACCAAATCCACCCATTTAGAAAGATTTTCAGGGCCAAAAGATTTAACCGATTTGCCATCAAAGCTGAATAATGCTTTAGAACCTACGGTTAATTCGACTTCTGCTACAATAGGATCGGCAAAAATCGCCCCAACGAATTCAGGTTCACCGCTAGCGCCTTTAGGTACAGCGAGTTTGGCTAAACTGACTTTATTGCCGTATTCATCTTTACCGAAGTATTCGATATAGGTACTACGTGGTAATTCCACATCAATAAAAATGGCTCCAAAACCACGTGTTCCGGCTGCGGTATCGGTATTAGGCAGCACAAAGCTTTGTTGAATTTGACGGTCTTCAAATTGACCGTCATTTGGGTCAAACATGATAAATGTATTATTCGGGGTAAAGGCCGGGAATTGACCTGCACTGTGTGGATTTACACTAGAAAAGCCGTCGCCGCTGACGCTATAAGGGTCAGCAAATAAGGCACCCACGTTTTTAAAGCGATCAACGGGAATTTCTACGGTTTTGCCAAAATCAATAATGCGTGTATTAGGATTAACATCTGTACCATCTAAGCGGACACCATCCCAACCAATCCGACTTAATTTGTCTGCCCCAATGGCGTTAATGAAAGAATTAAGGGAATCAGTAGCGCCGGTTTTACCGGATGCTGAGAAAATAGTGGGATCGTATTTATCTTTATGATCGCGGTCACCTTTATTATAGTCTCCATGGTAAGAATCATCGTGTTTGTCATGATCATTATCATACGCATAGGCGGACACACTAAACGCAACTCCTAATAGCAAACTCATGCTTGCAACTAAGCTTTTATATTTTTGCATACATACCTCAATCATCCATATTGCTTTATCAGAGGCAGAGATAACCTGTTGTCACCTATCATGCTTATTGTTAGTCATGCAGCTTGAAAATAGGTGGTCAGGAAATCACTGCCCTGGTCCTTGCAGGTAGTCTTACTATAGATGAGCCTGATGAAAACAGCAGTCCCTAGGTATTATGGCTAACCCATTAGCCATTAAGGGCTGTCACTAATTCAATAAAAAGCCTCTACTTTGAGTAGGATTCATAGCATCTCTTTTGTTTTTTAGGTTATGACTTTTAATAATTGCGTGGAGTCGGTAAATTGCGACACGCTAAATCATCGGCTCTGAATTCGCAGGGCACAGTAGGATTAGGTAAGCCACCACTATTACAGGTTTGCCCAACAGTATGCCTGAAATAGCGAGTTGCTATGCCTTCTTTGACTATTTGTCCATTACATAATAATTCACGGCTACCGACTTCATAGCGTTTGGTTGCATCGCTGTAATAAGTGGTGAGTACTTCTTTAGCGGGCAATGCAAAAGCTGCTTGCATGAAACCTGCACTACTTAAACCGATACCTAATACCAATACATAACGTATTAATGGAAAGGAGCGCGCGTTCATACGGTTTTTCCTCTATGAGTGCCTAACTTTCTATAATTTAGAAAAATAGATAAAAGCATTGGTTCCATTTTTAATGACTGTGAATGCTTATAACTTATCGATAAGCCATAAGAGATTTTTGCTTAATAATGAAATTGATTAAACCAAGCTCTAACAAATAGGTTGTTCACATCTAAGTTGAAGTTATTAGTAAGCATTAGATTAATCTTCAGGCATGCGCCTTGTCAGGGCTAGCAACATGCTACCATCAGTGCATAGCCTATTTGGAGTTCAAGCCCATGCCCAATCATGTTCATCAGATTCGTCAGGAATTACCGGCGGTATTGCTATTTGTATTGGCCATTTGGGGGGTATTCCTGCTGGATCGGGTTTTGCCACTGGAACAGTATGGGCTGGTTCCGCGTGAAATAAGCGGATTAATTGGCATTGTAACGATGCCGTTTTTGCACGCGGATTTGACGCATTTGCTGAATAACTCGCTGCCATTAGTGGTGTTACTGCTGCTATTGGCCGGTTCGCGGGCGGATTCGCGTGCGGTGGTAGTAATTGTGGCGGTTTTGGGTGGGTTGTTATTGTGGTTATTCGGGCGAGGGCACGCTTTGCATATCGGCGCGAGTGGGTTGGTGTTTGGGTTGGCAGTATTTTTGATTGTCTCAGGCTTACGGGAGCGGCGTATGCTGCCTCTGATGATCAGCCTGTTGGTAGTGTTTATGTATGGTACATCGTTGCTAGCCGGTCTATGGCCGTGGCAACGCGGTGTATCGTGGGATGGCCACCTGTTTGGAGGCATTGCCGGAGCGGTTGCCGCTTGGTTATTGGTTATGCCTAAAACCAAGCGTTTTCAGTGAGTTAGTTATAACAGTCACAAGCAAGCAATATTGCATTCCTTCTGCCAAGCGAGCAAATCTTCGTCGGTAATAACTGGTGTTTTAGCGGTGTTAGGTACAGTAGCTGATTCAATATTTTTGACAGTATCTTGTCCTTGTTGGTCAGCACGTAATATGTCGTTCACTAACTGCTCAATACTTTGATTAAGTTGCTGTGCTTTAGCCTGTAACCAAGCGTGTAAATCTGCTTCCAAGCAAAGATTGACAGGAACAAGCGGTGGTTTAGTCATGTGCTTTCCTTGATTTAAAGCCGGGTCTACGGTTTTTGCAAGATGGAAACCCGCAGCACAGTAAACTTTACGGTTTCGGTATTTTGAATAATATTGCCTGTCGCATCACTGAGTACTGCAAACACGGTGTGGTCGCCACGGTCTACTTCCTTGAGGCTAAAATTGGTTAAAGCACCGGCAGCTACCTGTTTACTATCCAAATAAAGCGCCACACTGTCACCGGCTTGTAATTGCGGTTGGATAGACAGCGAGATCATAACGGTACCGTCATTGGCGCGCACCTCTTCATTGGCAGTCGGGGCAACAATCTTGAATTCAGTATAAGCGGCCTTCTCGGCTACAGGTGGTTGTTCAGCCTGATTCGGTGATGGGGCAGCAGGTGTAGGTGAATCCGCAATGGTCAGCATGGGTAAATCCACCGGTTTGGCACCACTTTGTTTGGGTGGATTATCGCCATAAACCACCTTACCTTCAGCATCAACCCAGCGATAAACTTCTGCCTGTGCTGGTATTAACAACACGCTGGCGAGCAGAAGGCAAAACAGCAAACCAATACGCATATATTTTTTAGATTTGGGTTAATGAAAGGATAATTTTAACGAAAACCTCTGTGTTGTCAGTAGGGTAGTGGACAGACGGCCACTAAGGGTCAGACCTGAGGAACTAAGCAGGGACGGAAACTTTTGTGGTGAACAAGGTCAAAATTGCATACCCCTTCCTTACTGCTACAGGAGAATCGTTATGTCGAAATCCATACACGTTTGGGCGCTAGCTTTGGGGCTAGGTGTCACCTTAGCAGGTGCAAATGCCAATGCCACCGCCGATGGACCGGATTTTTATGCAGTGACACGGGTATCCGGTACGGATTTTCTAGCCTTGCGGAATATGGCATCCAGTTCCGGGCGCATAGTAGCGCGTATTCCCTTCAATGCCATTAAGGTGCGCAATAAAGTCGAGCGGCGTAATGGCTGGTGTAAGGTGCAATATCAACAGGTTGTGGGTTGGGCAGCTTGCCGCTATCTGACCGAATCCGCTGGCCAGCGTTATTATGCGACCCAAAACTATAGCGATTATTTAAATATCCGCCGTGCACCGAGCATGGCCGCTTCCGTGGTTGGTAGCATTCCACCGCAAGAAACCGGTATTCAAGGCACAGGCGAATGTAAAGCCGATTGGTGCCCGATTGATTATCAGGGGGTTAAAGGTTGGGTTAGCCAACGCTATCTGATGAGTTGGAGTTTCTAGGCGGTTTTAGGCAAGGCATGGCAAGAGAGTGTTCCTGCCATGCTTGTTCAAGCGTGAACTTGCTTAAGGCTGTTCTTCCGCTTCTTGCGGAATATCCAGTGGGATGACGGGGCTAGCTAGAACTTTGTCGATACGTGTGCCATCCATATCAACCACTTCCAACCTCCAGCCTTCCCATTCACAATGATCAGCCGTTTGCGGTAAACGTCCCAATTGCAGCATTAACATACCACTGATGGTGTGATAGCGGCCTTTGTCTTCTTCCGGGACGGCGCGAAAGCCCAATTTGTCCTTGAGTTCAGGGATGGGAATCAGGCCATCTAGCAGCCAGCTACCGTCATCGCGTTGTACTGCCCATGCATCATCCACATGTTGCGGTTTGAATTCGCCGGTAATGGCTTCCATCATATCGTGCAGGGTAACAATGCCCTGAATTTCGCCATATTCATCAATGACAAACACCATTTGCCCACCGGAATCCTTGAAGTTTTCCAGCAATTCCATACCAGTGAGGGATTCGGGTACAAACACGGGCGGCTTGAGGGCTTCAGTTAAATTCGGTTGTTCACCGCGTAACATTTGATTCAGCAATTGACTGGTACTGACAATACCCAACACTTCTTCCCAATTGCCACGTACCACCGGGAAGCGTGCATAGCGATGGCTTTCAATATTGCTGAGGTTATCTTCCAGCGACTTATCAATATCCAGAAACACCACGTCATTGCGTGGCACCATTAGCGAGGCAATCTGGCGGTCATCTAAACGGAATACATTGCGCACCATCTGGTGTTCTTGCTGTTCAATGACCCCGGCATCAGAGCCTTCAGTCAGCAGCATGTGAATATCTTCTTCGGTAACGGTACTGCCTGCATCTTCCTTGATTCCCAATAAATGCAGCAACAAGCGCGTGGAACCAGACAGCAGTTTTACAAACGGTTTGGTAGCAACAGCCAGCCAATACATAGGGCGGGCAACAAAGCAGGCAATCATTTCTGGGCTGATTTGGCCCATACGCTTTGGTACGAGTTCGCCCAACACAATCGAGAAATAGGTAATGCTAACCACCATCAGAACGGTGGCTAATGGATTGGCAAGTTGTTCTGCTACCCCCAGACTTTGCAGCCACTGACTAAACGGTGGGCTTAAGGCAGCTTCGCCGACAATACCGTTTAATACCCCAATTGAGGTAATACCAATCTGCACCGCAGACAGGAAAAAAGTAGGGTCTTCCCCCAAACGCAAGGCTGTTTCAGCCGCCTTGTCGCCTTGCTGAGCGAGATTTTGCAAGCGTGCTTTGCGGGCAGCCACCAAGGCAATTTCCGACATAGCAAAAAAACCATTTAATAAAATCAAGCCAAATAAAATGGCAATGTCCATGGATATATAAAACCGTCTTTAAAATAATGGCGTTATTGTACTATTGGTTGTTAACATTTTGCTTCTTTACTGGATTATTTCGCTAAAAACATGCGGGGATGTGATGAAACTTGGAACATGTCGGGTAGAAGGTCAGTGTTATGTGTGTGTGGATACTGGCACACATTTGTTATTACCGGCTTTTATGTCGGAACAGACCAGTGCGGATTGGCAGACACTTGCGGCCTATCCGGCATGGCGCGATATGCTGACTTTGATTGAGCAATATGACCACTTTAAACCTATTTTAGAAAAACTACTGATAGCACAAGATCGTAAAGCCGAATTCGCTTATGAAGCGGTGGAATTGCTTGCCCCCATTCCACGCCCGCGCAAAAACGTGATGTGTTTAGGCCTGAATTATCTGGAACATGCCGAAGAAACCGCTAGCCAAGTCGGGCGTAGTGCGAAAGCCCCTGACTACCCGATTGTGTTTACCAAATCGCCTACTAGTGTGATTGGGCATAATGCCAGTATTCCATTTGATGCCGAGACTTGTGCCAAACTGGATTGGGAAGCAGAACTCGGTGTGGTACTCGGCAAAGGCGGGCGTAAAATTAGTAGCACCAATGCGTATGAGCATATCTTTGGCTATACCGTGATCAATGACATTAGTGCGCGCGATATCCAGTTGAATCACAAGCAATATTTTCTCGGTAAAAGCATTGATGGCGGCTGCCCAATGGGGCCTTTTATTGTTACCGCTGATGAAATTGCTGACCCACAAGCTTTGGAGATTAGTTGCCGGGTCAATGGGGTGACTAAACAGCAATCCAATACCCAGCACATGATTTTTAATATTGCCAGCATTATCGAATGGTTATCAAAAGCCATGACCTTGGAAGCCGGTGATGTGATTGCAACCGGTACGCCGAGTGGGGTCGGTTTTGTGCGCCAACCACCAGAATTTTTAGTCCCCGGTGATGTGGTCGAATGTGAGGTGCAAGCGGTGGGGGTATTGCGCAATACCATTGTGCAGGATTAATTTTCCACCAAGCTAATCAAGCATCTTTGCAAAGGTGCTAAAAAAGCTTCTCGCCTTTTATCGCCATTTGCTTGAGCAGGTGGCGAGCCAATCGCAGAATCAGGCTTATTTAAAATACTAAAAAGAACCTGATTGTCATGAGTCTTGCCATTGTTTATAGCCGTACCAGCAATGGTCTGGAAGCGCCGTTAGTGAGTGTGGAAGTGCATCTGGCTAATGGTTTGCCGGGTTTTTCTATCGTGGGATTACCCGAAACGGCGGTCAAGGAAAGTCGTGACCGGGTACGGGCAGCGATTAGCAATTCTGGTTATGCTTTTCCCTTGCGGCGAATTACCGTTAATTTGGCACCAGCCGATATTCCTAAGGATGGCGGGCGCTTTGACCTGCCGATTGCGCTGGGTACTTTAGCGGCGAGTGAGCAAGTGCCGCTGCAAGCTTTACAGGCGTATGAATTTATTGGTGAATTATCCCTTGGTGGGCAATTACGCCCAGTGCGCGGAGTGTTGCCAACGGCCTATGCTGCCTTACAAGCCGGACGGGCGCTGATTGTGCCACAGGAAAATGCTGCGGAAGCTAGCCTAATTCGTGGCTTAAAGGTGTATGCGGCAAGTTCATTGGAAAGTGTGGTAGAACATTTGCATGGCAGTGCTGCTTTGGTGCGTTGTGAACCAACATTGCAAAGCACGCAATCGATTTATCCTTTTGATCTCAGCGATGTTAAAGGGCAGTTTTTAGCAAGGCGGGCGTTAGAAATCGCCGCGTCTGGGGGGCATAATTTAATCATGATTGGCCCGCCAGGCACGGGTAAAACGATGTTGGCTAATCGGTTGGCAACTATTTTGCCGCCTTTGAATGAGACCGAAGCGTTGGAATCGGCGGCGATTGCTTCGATTAGTCATCAAGGCTTTGATGCTAGTCGTTGGGGGCAGCGTCCGGTACGTGAACCGCATCATACTTCGTCCGGCATTGCCTTGGTGGGGGGCGGTTCGCAAGTCAAACCGGGGGAAATATCCCTCGCTCATCACGGGATATTGTTTCTGGATGAACTGACCGAATTTGACCGCAGTGTGCTGGATGTCCTGCGTGAACCATTGGAAACCGGCAAGATTACCTTATCGCGTGCCGCTCGGCAGGCGACTTACCCGGCACAATTTCAGTTAGTGGCGGCTATGAATCCGTGCCCACAAGGACGCGCTTGTGATATGCGGGAACATTGCGAATGCACCTCTGAACAGCAGCGTAAGCATCGTAGCCGTATTTCCGCCCCTTTTCTGGATCGCATTGACCTACAGATTGAAGTGCCGCGTGTTAAGCATGAAGACTTGCAAAATCTCAAAGTCGGTGAATCCAGTCTGGAAGTGCGTAGCCGGGTACAAGCAGCGCGCGAACGTCAACAACAACGTCAAGGCAAGATCAATAACACCCTCAGCGGTCGGGAAGTGGATCACTATTGCGCACTGACGGATAAAGATCAGCGTTTACTGAATAGTGCGATGGAACGCTTTAAATTATCCGCACGTGCTTATCACCGCATTCTCAAAGTGGCACGCACTATTGCGGATTTGGCCGCTAGCGATGACATCCGTACTGCGCATTTAACCGAAGCACTTAGTTATCGTGCTCTTGATCGCCTAAGTGCACTTTAATCTCACATCAAATACAAATTCGGTCGGCGACAGAACGAGACAATAATATAACGGGTCCCTTGCGTGGTTGGCCGCCCACCGTGTGGATGGGTGATGCCCGGAAACAACGTGCAATAGCCATTTTTCGGATTGGCCAGTACTTGTTGGCGCGGGAACCACGTACCACCACCTTCAAAGTTGGTATTTAAACCTACGGTAAAGGTGTAATCGGCGAAATCTTGATGAATCGACAATAATTGTTGATCTTCCGCCCGATAACGCGCCATAAAGCTTTCTTCGTAAATGCTTTCTTCCCAACGCTTGCCTTCTAAACGCCACCGTCGACGAGCGACCGGGTGACAAAATTGCCTAAGAATTTTGTGGTAGAGGGTGTTAATCCCCAAGGTTGTTAACAACACGTCAGTGGTCGGATAAAAGTCATGACGTGAAGTTGTCCATTCGGCCTTTTGTTCGGCTAAGGCAATTAGTTCTTGGCAAAAAGTCTGTGTAAACAGTGGGAAATGGTAAATTTCTGGCCCTAATTGCTCCACGACCAGATCAATTTCCCCAGAACGTGTGCCGGGGGCAATATATTTTTTGACCCAGGCATCCCAATCTTTTTCCCATGAATTAAGGGTAATATCGTCCATGATATTCGTCTCCAGCACGGTAAAACCTGTATGGTTGCTGGCATTATGCAAGTTTGCGTATCTAAAAGACGATCTTGGGGTTTTAACTGGTGTCAATCTTCAGATAATTGCAAGATTGGTTACCAGTTAGCCTGCTTACCGGAAATGACCGAGCAATAAGATTGAATTAAGGTGCGTCGTGCCAAATGAGGGATATGTTCTTCGCAGGTGGTTTCCAGCGTTAAGTGCATGGATACATGTTGATGGTCTGTATGGGTTTCCTGATGCCAGCTAATGGTGTCACCGTGTTGCTGCGGCTGGCCAAATTGCTGGCTGTAATATTGCAGAACTTTTTCTTGTGAATCGGGGGTGACATAAGTATTGCGGGCGAATACCTTGCGTTGACCCGCTTCGGTAACACAAGTGCCATGGCGTGCACAAACCGGATTAGCGTGAGGATAAGGTAAAACGCCAGGGACAATACGACGAGAATGAGAATTCTGGGTGCTCATTATGATTGCTCCGTTATAGTAAATAGTCGTTTCGGTTATTTATACTTAATTTTTTAGACTAGCTGCTGTGATGAAGTTCACAAAACCGATCAAATTCATTATTTTTAATATAATCGGTCTATTCCTATGTATTTATGGTAAATAATGTTTAACTAAAACCTAGCAAGGTTGGTAACTGAGTGGATTTACTAATAGTGATAATTGACTGTTTTTAAATATAAAAATGGTTGTGATCTCCTTGCTGAAAATGTAATAAGTAAGCTTATTTCTTGCCAAATGATTGTTGAGACTAATGAGGAGATTTCAATCCCAAGAATAGGGTATTTCACAGTTTTTTATTTTATATTTTCAATAAATTTACTTTAATAGCTGACTAAATAAGAAATCTATTTTAATAAAAAATATAAGTTTATATAGCTGATTTCATTTTGATTCTCATCATAAGATACATAAAGTGTTTTAAACATTACCGTTAATCTTAACTTTACTTTCATTATAGAAATAATATGAAATGCGCATTTAAAATGTATGAATTGTTTTTAATAAAAACAAGCATCTGAAAGATTTGTGGTGAATAGTGTGGTGAGAAATGGTTTTTGGGGTTTACCCTAGTTATAGGATTTACAATTATCATTGTATTTTATTATTCTTATAAAAATTAGCTGTTAACATAAACAGGTGTGTTCAGCTTGCTTAAACCAAAACATACCTTTCTATATTGGGCTTGTATCAATCCGTTTTAACTTATTAGCTCTGTCAGGAGAAACTTCATGGAAGCATTTTGGGGAACTATTCTCATGTTTGCTGGCAATTACGCACCGCGTGGTTGGATGTTTTGTGAGGGGCAGGAATTACCCATTCAACAGTATCAGGCAATTTTTGCTCTTATAGGTACTACCTATGGTGGTGATGGTAAAAGAACTTTCAAATTGCCTGATTTGCGCGGGCGTTTCCCACTACAACCAAATCTTAGTGACCCTAATATGCCTAGAGTTACAGCCGGGCAAACCGGTGGTAGTGTGATTAATCAAGTCTTTAATGTACCAGTGCAAAAAGCAACAGACCCTACCAAGGCAGAAACCACTACTCAAGTAGCCACTACCGTCGCTCCACAAGGTAATGCTGTTAACAATATGCCTCCGTATGTAGGTATCAACTACATTATTTGTGTAGAT
>CAZCJE010000028.1:12376-25018 GCA_964498805.1 uncultured Thiothrix sp. | reverse complement strand
TGCTGTTAACAATATGCCTCCGTATGTAGGTATCAACTACATTATTTGTGTAGATGGCACGTGGCCAGATCGTGACTAATTAATAGCCCAGTATTTAAAAGCAAAAGGCAGCTAATTAGCTGCCTTTTTTATTAGGGCTTAACACTAAATTTAGAAATTACCTAAACCTGGTATCCAGTTAGTTCCGGCTAACGGTAAATGTGCCATAGCAGCGGCTTCAATGGTCAGCGCGACCAAGTCTTCCTTCTCCAAATGATGCACATTTTGTTTACCACAAGCCCGCGCAATGGTGGTCAATTCCATATTCAGGGTTTTGAGGTAATTACGCAGGCGTTTAGCCCCTACTTCCGGTTGTAGGCGTTGCTCCAGAATAGCGTCCTGGGTGGTAATACCGACCGGGCATTTGCCGGTATGGCAATGGTGACAAAAGCCGGGTGCTGTACCAATGGCGGCATAATCGGCTTCAGCAGGCATATGCACACCGTTTTGGATGTAAGAGTCGCTATTGCAACCTAGCGCAATCAATACCCCTTGACCAATGGCGACTGCATCTGCACCCATAGCCAGTGCTTTAGCGACATCCGGGCCAGAACGAATACCACCGGAGACAATCAGTTGTACCTTGCCTTTCATATCAAGGTCTTCCAACGCATCCACTGCCTGACGGACTGCGGCTAAAGTCGGAATACCGACATGTTCAATAAAGCAGGTTTGGGTTGCCGCAGTACCGCCTTGCATACCATCGACTACCACCACATCCGCACCGGAATGCACTGCCAACTTCACATCATTAAAGGTACGAGTTGCGCCGACTTTAACGTAAATCGGTTTTTCCCAGTCGGTGATCTCACGCAATTCCTGAATCTTGATCGCCAAATCATCCGGGCCAGTCCAATCGGGATGACGGCAAGCAGAACGCTGGTCAATGCCTTCGGGTAAGGTACGCATACCGGCGACCCGCGCACTGACTTTTTGCCCCAGTAACATACCACCACCGCCGGGTTTAGCACCTTGACCAATCACCACTTCAATCGCATCAGCCTTACGTACATCATCCGGATTAAAGCCATAACGTGACGGTAGGCATTGATACACCAAGGTTTTGGACGATTGGCGTTCTTCTTGGGTCATACCGCCATCGCCAGTGGTGGTGGAAGTACCCATTTCTGAAGCCGCACGGCCTAAAGCTTCTTTGACATTGGCAGACAAGGAACCAAAGCTCATGCCAGCAATGGTAATGGGAATATCCAGCTCAATAGGTTTTTTGGCAAAACGGGTGCCAAGTACGGTTTTAGTGACGCATTTTTCCCGATACCCTTCCAGTGGATAACGCGACAAAGACGCACCTAAAAACACCAGATCGTCAAAATTCGGCAGTTTACGTTTGGCACCAAGGCCACGGATTTCATACAAACCGTGTGCGGCGGCATTGCGGATGTAATCCAGTGTTTTAGTGTCATACCCGTAGGATTCTTCACGGGAAAGGTGCTTAGGGGTAGCTTTAGGCTGATCCATGATGAACTCCTTAGTATTCCTGATTGGCGTCGGCATTCCAGTGGTACAACTCGCGTTTGGAGGCGATACGCTTAAATTCATGCGGGGCGTAATTCAAGCCAGCAGCGGCCAGTAATTCGTTTAGCGTGGCAATATCCACTTCGCCTAATGGTTCGATAGACGCATCAGAACCGAGCGATTTAATAGTACCGCGTACATACAACACCGCTTCATACAATGAGTCTCCTAAGGCATCCCCGGCATTGCCACAAATGACCATGCGTCCGGCCTGTGCCATAAAGGCGGAAAAGCTGCCAACCGAACCACCGACCACAATATCGCCGCCTTTGAGGGAAATACCGCAACGCAAACCGGCATCGCCATCAATCACCAATAAGCCGCCATGGGCTGAAGCCCCTGCCCCATTGGAAGCAAAGCCTTTAACATGCACTTTGCCGCTCATCATGTTTTCCGCTACCCCAGTACCGGCACTGCCATGAATGGTAATGGTGGCGGCTTTATTCATACCCCCGGCGTAATAACCGGCGTGGCCATGAATCTCCACTTGTACCGGGCAATCCAGCCCGACAGCAATATTGTGAGCGCCATCTGGATTTAGCACGCTGACTTGGGTCACTTGGCCGTTTTTGGCGTCGTGGTGCAAAAACTGATTCAGCTTGCTAAGGGGCGTGGTAGCAAGGTCAAAGGTTAAATGGTCCATACGTACATTTCCTCAGGAGCAGGCTCAAACACGGTGGCATGTTTTACATTCGGCAAATGGGCCAAAGAGCGGAATTCGGAGGCAATCGCGACATAATCATCGGTTTCCGCCACTACTGCCGGTTTACAGGCAAACGGGTCACGGATCAGGGCTAATTTATCCGGCGTGCCCATCAAGAAGGTATAAAAACCATCCAGTTCTTCAAAGCCTTTTTGCAGGGCACTTTCCAGATCATCGCCCTCACGCAGACGCCATTCGAGGAAACGGCACGCAGCTTCGGTATCATTGTCGGTTTCAAAGCTAATTCCGCGCGGTTCGAGCATACGGCGGATATTGTAGGGATTGGACAAGGAACCATTGTGGACCAGACAAAAATCCTGCCCGGCGGTGAAAGGGTGGGCGCGATCCGGGGTTACTGCCGATTCAGTAGCCATACGTGTATGCCCCACCAAATGCGTACCTTTGAGTTGGCTAAAAGCATAACGCTCGGCCACTTGCGCAGGCGTGCCAATGTCTTTGTACAGATCAATGCTGCGACCGGTAGATAAAATATGCAGCTTGGGGTATTGCTGTTTAATCCAGATTTTAAGCGCTTCAGGCTCAAGACTCGTGCTTAAAATCGCATGATTGCCTTTGCTGCTCACACTCACAGTAGCCCCAAACTGGCCTTCCAAAGCCGCACCTAAGGCTTGCCAGTTAAAAGCCGCGCCTTCACTGGTTAAGCCAGAATAGATACTAATTTTGCGTTCGTTCTCGGCTAGCGGTTCGGTAAAAACGGCCAGCCCTGCCGAATCGGGGCCGCGTTCCGTCATGCCAATTAGCATGGGCACCATTAACTCGCCAAGGCATTCACGCAAGGCCGGGTTTTTGACGAGCAGACCTACAATTCCACACATGGTTGTCTCCTGTTGCAACGCCGACTCCGCAAGGAGCCGGGTAAAAAATCAGAAAAATTCGAGATAGCTTTTGAGTTCCCAGTCGGATACATGGCGCATGTATTCCACCCATTCCATGTGCTTAAGCTTGAGGAATTCATCCACTACCGGCCCTAATGCCGTGCGCAATACCGTATCCTGTTCCAAAGCCAGCAAGGCTTCGTGCAGGTTTTGCGGCAAAATGCCAATGCCTTGCGCTTTCAGTTCATCGGCAGAATAGTCATACAGATTGACGTTATGCGGTTCGCCCGGCTCCAAGCCTTGTTCAATACCATCCAAACCTGCCGCAATCACCGCCGCTGTGGCCAGATAGGGGTTACAAGAACCATCCGGTAAGCGCAGTTCCAAACGTCCGCCGGGAATGCGTACCATCGAGGAACGGTTATTGTCACCATAACTGATATAAGCCGGTGCCCAAGTGGCACCTGTTAGCGAGCGGCCTACCACCAGACGTTTATAGGAATTGACCGTAGGGGCGCATAAGGCGGCTAAGGCGGGGGCGTGTTTGAAGATACCGGCGAGGAATTGATAAGCCAGAGGCGATAAATTCATACCGCGTGGGTCGCTTTTATCTTCAAACAAGTTGGTTTGGCCATCGCCGAGCGACATATGCATATGCATGCCATTGCCCGGGCGATTGGCAAACGGCTTAGGCATGAAGGAACAGATCAAACCCATATCATGGGCAATTTCCGCCGCTGCCATTTTGAAAAATACATAATGATCGCAAGAGGTTAAGCAATCGGCATAGGTATAGTTGATTTCAAACTGACCATTAGCGTCTTCATGGTCAATCTGATAGACATCAATATCGACCGCTTTCATGCTTTCGGTGAGCTTTTCCATGAAAGGGCGCACGCGGGATAAACCTTTGTAGTCATAGCAAGGCTTAGCCAAACTATCGCTGTCATCGCACGGTACAATCTCACCAGCGGCATTCTTTTTCAGCAAGGAAAATTCCGGTTCCAAGCCGGTGTAGAAGGTCAGACCTTTTTCATTCAAGCGGGCGATTTGGTTTTTTAGTACCACCCGCGTATCCGTTGCCCACGGTTTTTTATGCACATGTCCATCACAGACAATACGCGCATAACCGGGTTGCCAGGGGATTAATGACAAGGTGGATAAATCGCCAATTGCCATAAAATCCGGGCCGTGTGGATCAATGCCCATACCCCAGATGGCAAATCCGGCAAACCCCGCGCCACTGGTAATAATGTCGTTGAAGTGATCAGCCGGGACGGCTTTGGCCTTAGCGGTACCGTGGATATCAACAAATTGGGCAAGGACGTATTTCACGCCATTGTCCGTTAGGAATTTGCTTGCTTCAGCGGGGGTCATAGGGCAACTCCGAAAGGGAAAAGTTGGCAAAAGGGTTAGTTATGGCAATTGTTCGGCTGCCACCGCGCCACCACCGAGTTCTTGCGTAATCGCCAGCAAGGTTTCCCACACATACAGACCATAGGTGCCATCACACCACAGCCGGTAGTAATTACCGCTTGGGCGTTGTTGGGCCAATAAGGTCACGCTGACACCGGCCATGGAGGTGAGAACCACGTTTAAACTGTTGGCCAGATTGCGCAGGTCAACATTGCACACTTGCACCAGCAATTCGTGGACACGCGGGCCGCTGAGGATGAAGGCAGCATCCTGACGGATGACGGGGTAAACCCCATCGGTGCGATGCAAAGCCCGTAATTGGTTGGTAACAAATTCGCCTTCGAGCAGGAATTCGCTAACTCCAAGCCGCGCAATCAAGCCATCACTCGGTAGCGCAAACCAGTTATTGGCAGCGGCAGGAATGGCAATCCCAGCATTGGCTAGCCAAGTGGCTGCTTGAGGGCCTTTGACCCCGCAACGAGGTAACAGCGAAACATCGGCAAGGGCTAATTGATTACTGTATTCCTGAGCCAAGGCGTCATCTGGCAACGTGATGTGTGCATCGGCAAGCGGACTTAGCGGCAAAGGTGCGTTCATGCGATCTCCTTCTGGCGCTGATTGGCAGGGTCATAGAATGGGGTAGGAACAACCGTAGCCTGTACTAGACGGCGGTTACTCAGGCGAATGGAGAAAATCTTGCCTTCCACAGCCAGATCAGGGCGTAAAAACGCCAGTCCAATGTGCTGTTGTAGGGTAGGGCTATAGGCAATACTGGTGACGCGTCCGGCAATCTCGCCCTTATCAATGACCAAATGGCATTCCTGTGGCACTTGAGCATTGGCACTATCCCGCAGGACAAAACCCACCAGTTGCTGTTTTAGCGGTTTTTGGTCGATGATCTTTTGGCTGCGTTGGCCAATGAAAAAGGCTTTATCCATTTTCAAGGCCCAATCCAGCCCCACTTCGCGGGCAGTAGTCAGACCATCGGTATCCTGACCAATGATAATGTGGCCTTTTTCCAGCCGTAGCAGACGCTGCGCTTCTACCCCAAACGGGCGAATATCAGCACTTTGACCGGCTGTCATTAAGGCATCCCACAAAGCCGCACCGTAATAAGCCGGGACATGAATTTCATAACCCCATTCACCGACAAACCCTACGCGCATGAGGCGAGCAGGAATACCTGCTACTTCAGCTTCACGAATCGCTAAATAGGGGAATGCCGCTGGGGATAAATCCAGCTGGGTCAGCTTGCCTAATACAGCGCGCGATTTAGGGCCTGCCAGATTCACGGCGGCAAAGCTGCCGGTATGATTAACAATGCCGCAATTTAGCTTCCACAGGGTATTCAGGCGCGACAGTTCGCGGTAAATCGTCGCTGCCCCGGAAGTGGTGGTGGTGAAATAGAAATGATCATCCGCAAGCCGTGCGACCACGCCATCATCAATCACCACGCCGGATTCATCGCACATAACGGCATAACGGGTCATGCCGACCTTGAGATTGGTATAGCGCGAGATATACACACGTTCGAGGAATTCCGCTGCATCCGGGCCTATGACTTCCAATTTACCTAACGTACCGACATCAATCAGGCCCACACCCTTACGCACAGCAGCGACTTCGGCATGAATGCATTCAAGGCGGTTTAAATCGGCTTGTTGGTAATATTCCGGGCGTTGCCATACCCCGGCAGGCATCCATTTCGCGCCTAAAGCCGCATGACGGCTATGTAACGGGGTACGGCGTTCGGGGGTAAAGCCGCGTCCACCGAGTACAGACATAGGCACAGGGTGGAAAAACGGGCGTGCGGTGGTGGTGCCAACCTGTTGCGGGGTTTTGCCGGTCAGTTTGGCCAGAATACGCAGCGCATTCATATTGGAATGCTTGCCTTGGCTCGGCCCCATACCAACGGTGGAAAAACGTTTGAGCAATTCAATATTGTCAAAGCCTTCCTGTACCGCATTTTCAAAATCCTGTAGCTGTAAATCTTCATCAAAATCGACGAAATTTTTACCTTTAGGATGCGAAACAATTGGCCAAGGATGCGTAGGGCAAGCGGCTTCAGCTGGTACGGTAATGAGTAATTCGCTGCCAAAACCACTATGCGCAGCGGCAGCACTCCCGGCACGTTGGCCATCGAGCAGGCGTGACATCAGGGTATGCACCCCATTTACCCGACCACAGGCAAAGACGCCTTCTGGCAAACTAGCGGGCACAAACTGTTCAAGTTCATCGGCATAACGCATGCGGGTACCGGCTTGATACAGCAAATTGGCAGCCGGTGCCCAACCCACACTCATTAACACGCCATCACAGGCAAGGGTTTGAGTCTGTTGCAGAATGGGTTTGCCCTGATCATTCAAGGGTGCAATCACTACACCACCGACGCTTTGGCATTTTTTATCGGCTAATGCTTCGACAATCGCATAATGCTGGAACAGGCGGGTACCGCGAGCGGCAATGGTATTTTCGGCTGCACTTTGCCCAAGGGTTGGGCGTAAATCCACCATAGCAGCAATCTGTACGCCTTGTGCTTGTAAATCCAGCGCGGCTTGATAACCATCGCTATTGGCCACTAAGATCACCGCATTGTGCATAGGCTTGACTGCATAGCGATACAACAGCCGTTGCGCAGCAGAAGCCAGCATAATGCCGGGCAAATCGTTATAGCGAAACACTGCCGGTTGTTCATAAGCGCCACTAGCGACCACCACGGCTTTAGCGCGCATTTTAGTCATGCGTTCAGGTTCAACCAGCGGTATCCAATGGTCGGTGTAATAACCGGCTGCATAGGTATTGGTAAAGACTCGAATACGCGCTTCGGCTTCGACTTGAGCGCGTAGTTGGTACAAAGCATCACGTTGTTGGGTGTCGCTTAAACCGGCATAACTGCCGCTACCCCCTAGACGCGCATTTTCATCCACGATAACCACTTCCGCGCCTTGGGAAGCCGCACTTAAGGCTGCGGATAAGCCTGAAGGGCCTGCACCAATAATTAGGACATCACAAAAATCATAACGCTTTGGGGTACGAATATGTGGGGTGGCAAAATCCACTTTGCCTAAGCCGGTTAGGTAGCGGAACAGGCGTTCCCACATGGGGAACAGTTGCTTGTTATAAAACGCTTTGTAGTAAAACCCCACTGGCAAAAAGCGTGACAGGCTACCGAGAATACTGGCTTTATCTGCGGCGAGACTGCCAAAGGTATTCACAGCCGTTAATTCCATACCCGCGGCAATCGGCAAAACATCCGCGCGTTGATTAGGACGGTCCTGCCATTGCAGGATGGCATTGGTATCGTGATTGGCCAGCGACAAAATACCGCGCGGGCGGTGATATTTGAAGCTGCGCCCTAATAGGTGTTGGCCATTAGCCCATAAAGCACTACTGACCACATCACCGGCAAAACCTTCAACTGTTTTGCCTTCAAAGCTAAAGCGTACGGGCTGCGAACGATCAATCCATTCGCCTACAAGCGGTGGCAAGCGCATCATACTGTCTCCCCGTACAGATAGGTTCGCAACACTTTGTCTTTTTCGGTATCGCGTTCAACAATGAACCAGGTATTGCTAGCGGTATGGCACCACCATTCCTGTTTAATACCAGGGGCACCATTGCGGTTGAATACATAAGCGGCCCATTCATCATCCGTGCACGTCGTGGGGTCTGGCATCGCGCGTACTTCACCCCAGTAATAAAATTCTGCTACCGGACGCGGGCCATTGATGGGACAAGTAAGGATTTTCATAAGGTGTTCTCTCCTTAGTGACCAACCGAAGCAGCGCCTTTTTCACCCGTAAGGGCATATTGGCGGAAACGATCCAGCGCAAAACCGGTAATCAGCGGATGCGGTTCATCATTAGCGACGGTATAAGCCATGGTCTTGCCGCAAACCGGCGTGGCTTTAAAGCCCCACGTACCCCAACCGGCGTCCAGATAAAAACCTTCCAGCGGGGTTTTGCCCATAATTGGTGCAAAATCGGGGGTCATATCGGCCATACCGGCCCATTGACGCATCACTTTGACATGCGACAAGAACGGGAACATATCGAGCATATGCGCGGATAAGCCTTCAACAAAATCCAGGGTTGAACGGGTTGATTGCACTTCATACGGGTCGAGTGAAGCACCCATGACCAGTTCGCCGCGTGCGGATTGACTGATGTAAATATGCAAACTGCCGGAGACTAGAATGGGGTCTAACCACGGTTTAAGCGGTTCGCTGACCATGGCTTGTAGCGGATGAATATAAAGTGGTGTTTGGATATCCACCATTTTCAGAATGCGTGGAGTAAAACCAGCCACAGCGCACAAGACTTTATTGGTAGCAATGTAACCGCGATTGGTTTGTACGCCTTTGACTTTGCCGCCTTCGACCACAATGCCAATGACTTCGGTTTGCTGATGAATTTCCACCCCGCGTTGATCAGCCCCACGGCCATAACCCCACGCTACTGCATCATGGCGCGCGACTGAACCAGGGGCGTGATACAGCGCCCCTAAAATGGGCGCGTGTCCACCACAAGACAGGTCAATCATAGGCGCGGCGCGTTTAACAAATTCTGGCCCGACGACTTCTGAATCCACCCCGTAGTGTTTATTCACTTCCGCCCGCCAGCGCATAGTGCGCATAGCCGCATCGGTATGGGCGAGGGTAAAGTGGCCGCGATTGGCGTAAAACAAATTGAGGTCAAAATCTTCGGATAAATCCTGCCATAAATGCACGGATTCATCGTAGAACCTGACTCCCTCAGGAGTCAGGTAATTGGAGCGAATAATGGTGGTATTACGCCCGGTGTTGCCACCGCCGATATAGCCTTTTTCCAGCACTGCCACATTGGTAATGCCATGATCGCGACTCAAATAATAAGCGGATGCCAGCCCATGACCGCCCCCACCAATAATTACCACATCATACGCAGGCTTAAGCTGTTGATGGGCGGTAAACATGCGCGGTTCGGGGTGCTTTTTATTCAGGGCAAAGCGCAACAAACGCCAGGGCATAAGTAACTCCTTATCTAAAGACCACGGTTTTATTACCGTGCACCAGTACCCGGTCTTCCAGGTGATAACGCAGACCGCGTGCTAGTACTGCCTTTTCAATATCCTTGCCGTAACGCACTAAATCCTCCGGTTCATCGGAGTGGTCGATACGAATCAGATCCTGTTCAATAATAGGGCCCTGATCGAGTTCAGAAGTGACGTAGTGACAGGTAGCCCCAATCAGCTTGACGCCACGCTGATAGGCTTGATGGTAAGGTTTGGCCCCCACAAAGCTTGGCAGGAAGCTGTGGTGGATATTGAGGATTTGGTTGGGATATTTCTCACACATTTGCGGTGAGAGAATCTGCATATAACGTGCCAGCACCATGACATCGCCTTCAGCCGCTTCAAACAATTCCATAACTTGCTGATAAGCTTCCGCCTTATTTTCTGGGGTAACCGGAATATGGTGGAAAGGGATGCCATGCCATTCGACCAAACCACGGAAGGTTTCGTGATTAGAAATGACACAAGGGATTTCAATATTCAATTCCTTGGCATGCCAGCGGGAAATCAGGTCATACAGGCAATGTTCTTGCTTGGACACCATGAGTACCACGCGTTTTTTGCGGGCGCTATCGGTGACTTGCCAGCTCATACCGAAGCGATCAGCGATCGGTTTGAATAATGCGCGAAAGGTGTCGATGCCAAACGGTAAAGAGTCAGCGACGATTTCCGTGCGCATGAAAAAGTGTTCGGCAATAGCATCGGCGTGCTGATTAGCTTCTGTGATCCAGCCATTGTGTGAGGCAATAAAATTACTAACGGCAGCAACAATGCCTACTTGATCAGGACAGGACAGCTTTAAGGTATAGCGCCGGGCTGACAACATGGATAATCTCCCATAAAGTTTCATATTAAGAAACAATGATTCCTTATATTGCGAAAAAATATAACTGAAGTCAACTTTTTTTCATAACAGGAAACATTGCTAGGTTACTATTTTCAAGTGTGCAGAAAGAAAAGGACGGTAGCATGAGTGACACTAATAATCCCGATAGTCTGGAACGGTATCTAGGCAATACCATCCGGGATCTTCGCCAGCAACATGGGTTAACCATTGCCGATGTGGCTAATCTGGCGGGGATTAGCCGTGGGATGCTGTCAAAAATTGAAAATGCGCAAACCGCTACCAGCCTCGAAAACTTAGCGCGTTTAGCCCAAGCCTTAGGCGTGTCGCTAGCGACCTTATTCAAAAGCTATGATTTGCGCGCCGGTAATGCCCAACTGGTCAAAAGTGGGGAAGGCATGGAGGTGGTGCGACGCGGAACTAAGCGCGGTCATACCTATCATTTGTTGGCGTATGACCAGGGGCCAAAAAAGACCTTTGAGCCTTTCCTCATTACTATTGATCACGAATCAGAAACCTTCCCGGTCTTTGAACACCCCGGTACAGAATTCATCTATATGCTGGAAGGCAGCATGGAATATCGGCACGGGCAAAATACTTATACCCTCGCGCCGGGCGATGCTTTGACCTTTGAAGCCGATATTCAGCATGGCCCGGAAAAACTGATTCAGTGTCCGATCCGTTTTTTGAGCATTATTATGTATCCACAAGTAGGGGAGGCTTAAACCCATGGCTATAACCATTCAATCGGCCTCTATGACCGATATTCCGGCATTAGTCGATTTGTTAGGCATCTTGTTTGCGATTGAACAGGATTTTACCCCTGACCCAACCGCCCAACAGCGTGGGCTGGAACTGCTTTTAAAGCATCCGGAGCGTGGACAAATTTTGCTAGCTTGCGATGAAAGTGCTGGTGTCATTGGTATGGTCAGTGCGCAATTGGTGATTTCAACCGCTGTAGGTGCGCCATCCGCTTGGATTGAAGATATGGTGATTGCGCCTAGCTATCGCGGTCAAGGTTTGGGTAAACAGTTATTGGCAGCTGCGGCTGATTGGGCACGCCAACAGGGGGCACAACGTTTGCAGCTATTAGCAGATGCGGATAATGCCCCGGCGCTGGGGTTTTATCAGCATTTGGGGTGGCAATCGACCCGGTTGTATGCCTGGAAACAGCTATTGTAGGGGTACGCAGCAAAACAGGGGCAAAGCGCCCCTGTTGTTAGCCGCTATCGGCACTATCAATAATTATAGGCTGTTTCGCCGTGAGCAGTAATATCCAGCCCTTGTCGTTCATCATCCTCACTGACACGCAAGCCTATCAGTTTGTCGATGAGCTTAAATGCCAGCAACGACACTACACCAGACCAGACCAGCGCGACGACGACGCCCCACAATTGGGATAACAACTGGGAAAGCATATTGTATTCGCTGACGGTATTGGTCACATAATCATACACGCCTGTACCGCCAAGATCAGGGGAGGCAAATACGCCTGTCAGTAAGGCACCGAGCACTCCACCGACACCGTGTACACCAAACACATCGAGGGTATCGTCCATCCCCAAACGGCGTTTTAGGCTACTGACACCCCAGAAACAGATCATGCCCGCCAATAAGCCCATCATAATGCTGCCCATCGGCCCGACAAAACCGCACGCAGGGGTAATCACTACTAAGCCGGAAATGGCCCCTGAAATAGCCCCAAGCATGGATGGTTTACCCCGGTAGACTGCCTCCACCAGACTCCAGGATAAAGTTGCAGCACAAGTAGCCAGCAAAGTATTGATAAACGCCAAAGTAGCCGTCCCGGTTGCTTCCAGATTAGACCCAACATTAAAGCCAAACCAGCCAACCCACAGCAAACACCCGCCGAGCATAGTCATGGGTACGTTATGCGGTGCTAAATATTCGCGCCCATAGCCGACGCGTTTACCCACCATGAAAGCGCCTACCAAAGCAGCAATACCAGCATTGATATGCACTACCGTACCCCCGGCAAAATCCAGCGCACCTTGCTGGAATAAAAAGCCCGCCTTGGCAGTCGCAGTCGCAGTCGCGGCAGCTTGCGCATTGGTATAGGCATCCGGGCCGGACCAAAACCACACCATATGCGCAATAGGGATATAGGAAAAGGTAAACCACAGCACCATGAACAGCAATACTGCCGAAAATTTCATACGTTCGGCAAAAGCACCAATAATCAAAGCCGGGGTAATAGC
>CAZCJE010000028.1:0-12276 GCA_964498805.1 uncultured Thiothrix sp. | reverse complement strand
CTTACCATACCGCCATAAAACAAGCCTAAGCCGGGTGCAGCCATCATCACCACCAGTAAGGTAGCAACAATCATCCACGCAGTATCGCCTTTATCCGGCATTGGGTCTGCTGCCCATACAGGCATAGCGCCGTTTAGAATGAACAAAGTCAGAATCGTTACTAGCGAGCGAAACAGTTTCATACCCATCCTTTATTTAGATAGCGTCGTGTCCTGATTCCCGGGTGCGTATGCGCACCGCTTGTGGTAAGTCAAAGACGAAAATTTTGCCATCCCCAATCCTGCCCGTACCGGCTGATTTCTCGATAGCCGCCATAACGCCTTCAAGCAGTTCATCATGAATGGCAATGTCCAGTTTTAACTTGGGGATAAACGGCACTGCATATTCCGCGCCACGATACATTTCGGTCTGGCCTTTTTGGCGGCCAACCCCACGTACTTCGGTGACGGTAATGCCCTGAATACCTAGTTCAGCCAAGGCATTACGAACATCTTCAAGCTTGAAAGGTTTAATGACAGCTGAAACCAGTTTCATAGACACTGCCCTCCTTGCCTAAGAGTGTTCAAATATAAGCAAAGGTATGCCAGTGCGGTGGGGTTGTTAACTATAACCATAACGTCCTCCTTGAGATTTATATGAAAAAAAGTTGCTTGACAGGAATAAGCAGATTTTGTGCCGGAGGTTTTTAGTTAAGCTAAATCAACCATTTGACAAATAAATAGCTTTATTGCGCACAGAATACGCGCATGTTGTTGGACGTATGCACTGCAACGGTGAGAGCAACTGCCTGATTTGTTGAATAAAACCCAATCTGACATTGATAGGACGCAAAGAAAAAACGCGATTTTCTCGCTATTATCAGCGCTCACGACTTGGTTTTGCTCATTTGATTAAGAATGAAACAGCCAAGGTAAGCCATTTTGTTGGTTTAAACGCCAGGATTAGGGGCCATGAAAGCGGCATGCTGAATAAAAATACCCAGTATTGCTAATCTGAGTACAAACCCTAAGTGGGATAAAGGCCATTGTATAAAGGCTTTTCTTAGCGCTAACAAGGGCAGGATACCAAGTCATGCGCAAGCATGAGCGAGAATCAAATTAAACAGGACTTGAATAACTTGCGGGCTTAAGTCTTAATCCGTACTCTTATCGCAATTAGTTTGGCTTGAGGTGCCTTGCATGAATCTTGAACATGCCCGTTTTAATATGATTGCCCAACAGATACGCCCTTGGTACGTTCTGAACGATAGCGTTTTGGAAGCGATTGGCAGTATTCCACGCGAAGATTTTGTGCCCGCTGAGTTTAAAGAGTTGGCATTTGCAGATGTGGAAATTCCGCTGGAATTCGGTGAGAACATGATGTTCCCCCGGGTTGAAGGTCGCCTGCTACAATCCTTAACTATTACTGCCGACGATAACTGTTTGGAAATCGGTACTGGCAGTGGTTTTTTAACCGCGTGTCTGAGCCGTATGGGCAAGCATGTGGATAGTGTTGACATTCATGAAGCATTCACCCGTCAGGCTGAAGAGCGTTTGCAAGCTGGTGGCCTTAAAAATTATACCTTGCATACCGGTGATGTATTGCGTGACTGGAACCCTAACCAGACCTATGACGTGATTGCGGTAACAGGTTCTGTGTCAGTGTATGACTCACGTTTTGAAGAGTTGCTGACTCCCGGTGGACGTTTGTTCATGGTAGTAGGTAAAGGTTCGGCCATGCATGCCATGCTGGTAACGCGTCAGCCGGATGGTGAGTTTGTTCGCACCTCCATGTTTGAAACCTGTCTGAAACCTTTAGTAGGGGCAGAAGACCGGTCTGATTCCACATTTGTATTCTGAATTTATGCGTCACTGGACGCCAACTGAACTGGCGGAATATAGGCAGGTTGCGGGTGATCACTTGCAAATACTGGATGTGCGTGAGCCGTGGGAATACGATATAGCCCATTTAGAGGGCTCGATCCTGATACCGTTAGGCACATTGGTGCAGGAGATAGACAAGCTGGATCCCTCCAAGGAATGGCTGGTGGTCTGTCATCATGGCATCCGTAGCGCTCATGCCTGCACTTATCTGGAACGAAATGGCTTTCAAGTAATCAATCTGACAGGTGGTATTGACCGGTGGGCTAGAGAAATTGACCGCGATATGCCCCTGTACTGAATACAAGATAGGACGATGTGTTCAAATCAGCATGTCCTTACATGCAAGCATAAATTTTGGAACCGTTTATGAAACAACAGACCCTGGCATTATTTATTGCCGCCTCGTTAACAGTGGTTGTCCAACAGGCGCATGCAGAAAACTTGCTGCAAGTATATCAACAGGCTAAAGGCTATGATGCTCAACTCAAAGCCTTAGAAAGCAACTACTTATCCATTTTGGAAAAGAAGCCACAGGCATTGGCAGCCCTTAAGCCGCAAGTCACGGTCACAGGGTCTGCCAGCCATACCATACAGGATACCCTGTATGATGCGGGCATTAATGACACCTCCGATACTGTCAATGTGACTAACCTGAATTACTCGGTGAATTTGGGAAAGTCCCTGTACAACAAGAGCCTTGATGCGCAAGTCGCTCAAACAGATTCGGTCATTGCTCAGGCCAGTGCTGGGCTGGAAGCAGGTCGTGAAGCTCTGATTTTGCGGGTAGCCCAAGCGTATTTTGACTTTTTGCTAGCACAGGACAATCTGCAACTCGCACGTACCGAAAAAGAAGCGATTGGTCGTCAGCTCGAACAAACGCGTGCCTATTTTGATGCCGGACGTTCTGCGATTACTGACGTTAAAGAAGCAGAATCTCGTTATGATTTGGCTGAAGCGCAAGAAATCAGCAATGTAAATGCCTTAGATTTAGCGCGGGAAAAATTACGGGTATTGACCGGGAACTCCTATCAAACCCTGAATGGCCCAGCGGGTAATACACCGTTAGCTTTACCCAACCCGTCTAATATTGATCAATGGGTTAGAACCGCACAAGCTAGCAACAAGCAATTGACAGCCAGCAAGTACGCCATTGCCACTGCCCAGAAGAATGTTGATATTCAACGCGCGGCCAAAAAACCTGTGGTTGATCTGTTTGCGCGTCAAACCGGCAGTGCCTCAGAGGGTGACCCGGTATTAGATCCACAAGTACTCGGGGCGAGTGCGGGTGTACAAGTCAGTATGCCGCTTTACACCGGCGGTTCTATTGCCTCCAGAATTCGGGAAGCGCAACATTCCCTGCGTCAGGCCCAACAGGAATACGACTTGCAGGCTCGTCAAACCGAGCAGGAGGCACGCAATGCTTATCTGACGGTTGAATCCACTATTAGTCAGGTCAAAGCCAATCAGCGTGCCTTAGTATCAGCGGAAACAGCAGCAGAGGCTACTCAGGCTGGTTTTGAAGTCGGTACTCGTACAGCAGTAGACGTACTGAATACCTTGCGCAATGTATTCAGCGCGCGTCGGGATTACTCTCAGTCACGCTACAACTATCTGTTGAGTACCCTGAAATTAAAACAAGCAGCGGGTAATCTGACAGACCGTGATATTCAGTCGCTGAGTAATTACATGACAGTTACTGCCAAACAAACGGCAGTTAGTAACGAGAAATTATCTGAAGCTGCTTCGGTGCCGGATGAAACGGATCAGTCCGCCGCAGAATTGGGTAAAAGTGATAACTACCAGTATTATGCAGCCCCTGCTGGACAGGAAAAAAAGGCCGCTGGTAAAGCAGCAGATAAAGTAGCTGAGCAGCAAACTGGCAAGGCAGCTGATAAAAAAGCCGCTGACAAAGCGGCTAAAGAGCCTGCCCCTGAAGCGCCAGCTGAAGAACAGATGCCGCCTACCGGCGAAGAACAAGCTGCGCCGCAAGGCTCCGAAGCACCTGCGGCAGCAGTGCCAGTACCGCATAAACCGGGCCGTCGTTAAATTCAGCTCGTTAAGTCAGCAGATACAACCCATGCAAACCTATACGGTTGTATCTGTTGTCTGAATGGCGGGTTATGATACGCCATCAGTAGAGGTCTTGCAGGTTAGGCGCTAAAGTTTATACGTGATGTGTTGGATCAGCGGGATTTCTACCCGTTACACCCGAACAGATTGGTCGGTTTTAATACGTTCAATAAAGCAAACCCCGTCAGCATTAGGCTGCATTCACGGGGAATCATTGCATTGTTGTGGCCTTTGGCAGGCAGTGGCAGATTAATGGTAAAGGTTGAGAGCTTCTGCTGCCGATACTTAACCCAATGGAATTTGTGATGAAAGATGTAATCATTGTCGGTGGCGGCGTGATTGGTATGTTAACCACTCGTTTCCTGCATGAGGCTGGGCTGGATGTAATGCTGGTTGACCAGGGCGAACTCGGCAGTGAATCCACATGGGCTGGTGGTGGCATACTCTCTCCCTTGTATCCTTGGCGCTATAGTGCGCCTGTCTCGGAGCTTTCCCGTTACAGTCAGCAGCATTATCCCGCCTTGTGTGCGCAATTAGACGCAGAAACCGGCATTGACCCCCAATACATCCGTTCTGGCTTATTGTTTACTGATGATAATGAATGGGATGCGGCCCAAAGCTGGGCTGACACATGGGATTATGAGTTACGCCATTTGACTTCACCTGCCGCTTTGCAGGAATGTGAACCGCAAGTCGCGGAACGCTTCGAGCGTGGTTTGTTCTTCCCGGAATTAGGGCAGATACGCAATCCGCGTATGGCTCAATCCTTGCGTACGAGTCTGCGCCTAAAGCCTATTACTATCGCTGAGCATTCTCCTGTTACAGGCTTGGAAACCAGTGATGGTCGTGTGACTGGCGTGCGTATGGGCGAGGAAATCTTTAAAGCGCGTAAAGTCATCATAGCAGCCGGTGCCTGGACAGGCTTATTCCCAGAAATGCAGTCGATTCAGGTGAATATCCAGCCAGTTTTGGGGCAAATGATTTTGTTCCGTGGCCCCCGTCATCTGCTTAAACGCATTGTGCTGCATGAGGGACGCTACCTGATTCCGCGTGCGGATGGGCGTATTTTGTGCGGTTCCACGGTGGAAATGTGTGGCTTTGACAAGCATACCACCGAGGAGGTTAAGGAAACCTTGCGACAGGCTGCGTTTGAAATAATGCCGGAATTGCGTAATTTGCCGCTGCTGAATCACTGGTGTGGTTTGCGCCCCGGTTCACCGAATGGCACGCCATATATTGGTGAACATCCGGATATTCAAGGCTTGTATGTGAACGCAGGGCATTATCGCAATGGCGTGGTGATGGGATTGGCATCCGCCCGCTTGCTGACGGATATCCTATTAGGCCGGGAACCTATCGTTGACCCCGCTCCCTACCGTCTGGATGCACAGCGCACCCCGACGGCAGAATTTGCAGTTTAAAGCACAGATAAATCCGCAACTTGCAAGAATAGCCCGCGCAACCGGTTGAGCAAAGCCAGCCGGTTGTTTTTCAGGGCAATATCATCGGCCATGACCATGACATCATCAAAGAACTTGTCAACAGGTTCACGCAAGGCCGCCAACGACAACAAAGCCGCTTCGTATTCACCCGCTGCAAACAATGGCAATACTTTGTCTTGTTGCGCTTGAACCGCTGCTGCTAGTGCTTTTTCTGCATCCAATTGCAGCAAGCCCGCATCCACCGTTTGTGGTAATGCACCTTCGACTTTCTTGAGGATATTGCTAATACGCTTGTTGGCAGCGGCGAGGCTTTCCGCTGCGGTTAACTGGCGGAATGCAGCCACCGCTTTGACACGACGATCGAAATCCAGCGGCTGGCTTGGTTTAAGGGCTGCAACCGCTTCCACAATTGCCACATTAATGCCTTGATCCTGATAATAACCACGCAGGCGCTCCAGGATATAATCCAAGGTTTCTGTAGTGGCCGGTTTGGAACCCAGTTGTGCGGTCAAGCCATCAGCAGCTTTATCCAGCAGGTCAGCCAAATCCAGCGGCAACTGTTTTTCAATCAGCAAACGCAACGCACCTAAAGCCGCCCGACGCAAGCCAAACGGGTCTTTGGCACCTGTCGGTTTTTGCCCAATGCCAAAAATACCGGTCAAGGTATCCAGACGTTCGGCCAACGCCAAAATTTGTCCGGTACGAGTTTGTGGCAAATCATCCCCGGCAAAACGTGGCATGTATTGCTCATCTAAAGCGGTGGCAACCTCCGCCGCTTCACCATCGTGGGTGGCATAATAGCGACCCATAATGCCCTGCAATTCGGTGAACTCGAATACCATATTGGTGACAAGGTCGCATTTACCTAATTCAGCTGCCCGCGTGGCAAGGGTGGCGTCAGCCCCAAGTTTGTCAGCGATATACGCTGCCAGTTTGGCGACCCGCGCCGACTTGTCATACAAGGTGCCAAGTTTTTGCTGGAACACCATGGTTTTCAGGGCATCACGGCGGCTAGCCAGCGATTGCTTTTTGTCCTGTGTCCAGAAAAATTCCGCATCACTAAAGCGCGGGCGAATCACGCGCTCATTGCCGGAAGAAATCTGGCTGACATCGCGGCTTTCAATATTGGCAACGGTAATAAAGCTGGACATCAGCTTGCCATTGGCATCCACCAGCGCGAAATACTTCTGGTTATCCTGCATGGTGGAAATCAGCGCTTCCTGTGGAACCTCTAAGAAACGTTCCTCAAAGCGACCTGCCACAGGTACTGGCCATTCTACCAACGCGGTGACTTCAGCCAGCAAGCCTTCTGGCATAACAGCATTGCCGCCCAGCGTTGCCGCTAGTTGTTCAACTTTGGTTTTAATCAAGTCACGGCGCGCCTCAAAGCGGGCAATGACCGATGCTTCGCCTAGTTGCACGGCATAAGTGTCTGGGGTTTGGATGCTAATAGGCGCAGGGGCGTGGAAGCGATGACCCCGTGATTCACGCCCGGTTTTAATGCCAAGAATTTCAGCATCAATCACGCTGTCATTAGCTAACATGACAACCCAATGCACCGGACGCACAAATTCAGCAGTACCGCTACCCCAGCGCATACGCTTTGGAATCGGTAGGGCAGCGAGGGATTTTTCTACAATCGCTGGGAACAGGTTGGTGGTTGCCTGCCCTTTTTGCTGCTGGCGGAATACCAACCAAGCGCCTTTATCTGTTTCCTGTTTGCCTAAATCCGCCACTTCTACCCCGCACGAAGCCGCAAATGCTGTTGCCGCTTTGGTGGGGTTGCCGTTGGCATCAAATGCGCCTTTGATGGCAGGGCCACGCCGTTCAATGATTTGATCTGCTTGTTGCGTGGCTACCCCTTTGACCCAAACCGCCAGACGACGCGGGGCGGCATACGGAATAATTTCTGTCGGCGTTAAACCGGCTTCCTGCAGGCCTTTGGCAATACCGTCAGTAAAGGCGGCAGACAAAGTAGGCAGGGCTTTAGGTGGCAATTCTTCAGTGCCAATTTCTACAAGTAAGTCGATCATGATCATGCCCCTTTGTCTTCAGCTTGCAGCATAGGGAAGCCTAGGGCTTCGCGTGCATTGTAATAGGCTTCGGCAACCGCGCGTGCGAGGGTACGTACCCGCAGGATAAAACGTTGGCGTTCAGTAACCGAAATGGCGCGACGGGCATCAAGCAGGTTAAAGGTATGGGATGCTTTCAACATTTGTTCATACGCAGGTAAAGGCAAACCGACTTCAATCATGCGCTGGCTTTCGCGTTCACACACATCAAACTGGTGGAACAGGGCTTCGATATTGGCATGTTCAAAGTTATAGGTGGATTGCTCAACCTCATTTTGATGATAAACATCGCCATAGGTCACCACCCCTTGCGGGCCTTTAGTCCAAACTAGGTCATAAACGCTTTCCACGCCTTGCATATACATAGCCAGACGTTCCAAGCCGTAAGTGATTTCACCACTGACCGGGCGACAATCCAAACCACCGACTTGTTGGAAGTAGGTAAACTGGGTGACTTCCATACCATTGAGCCACACTTCCCAACCCAAGCCCCAAGCGCCAAGGGTTGGCGATTCCCAGTTATCTTCAACAAAGCGGATATCGTGGACTAGCGGGTCAAAGCCCAGCAATTGGAGGGAGCCGAGGTACAACTCTTGGATATTATCCGGCGAGGGCTTCAGCAATACCTGAAACTGGTAATAGTGTTGCAGACGGTTGGGGTTTTCACCATAGCGCCCATCGGTAGGCCGACGCGACGGTTGTACATAGGCCGCACGCCACGGCTCAGGGCCAATTGCGCGCAGGAAAGTCGCTGGGTGGAAAGTGCCCGCCCCCATTTCCATGTCATACGGCTGCATGATGACACAGCCATGCTGCGCCCAATAATCCTGCAGTGTTTGGATTAATCCCTGAAAGGTGGATAGGTCGTAGTTAGCCATTGCTTGCTTAGAGTTATGTCAGAAAGTTGCCGATTATACTGCATGCACGGGAGGCATTCAGCATATGCTGTGAATGCACGGCACAAAATCAAGGTTTTCTGGTTATGTGAGTCGCTAGGGGGAATAACGTATAATGCTTTTCTCTTTAAAGCATTTTGACATTATTAATTATCATGACTCGACAATATCGCGCCGTTTCCCTGATTTCCGGTGGTTTGGATTCTATGCTGGCGACCAAAGCCGTGATGGAGCAAGGTATCCATGTGGAAGGCATTAATTTTTATACCGGTTTTTGTGTGGAAGGGCATACTCACGCCATTCGCAAACAGGCGCAGAACAAGGTAAAGCGCAATAATGCTTTATGGGTAGCCGAACAGCTTGGCATTAAATTACACATTGTTGATATTGTCGACGAATACAAGGATGTGGTGCTGAACCCTAAGCACGGTTATGGCGCAAATATGAATCCGTGTCTGGATTGCAAAATTTTCATGGTCAAAAAAGCCCATGAATGGATTACGCAAAAAGGTTTTGATTTTATTATTACCGGCGAAGTGATTGGTCAGCGCCCTATGTCGCAGCGTTCTGCGACCATGCCGATTGTGGCACGAGAATCTGGCGCAGAAGATTTATTACTCAGACCGTTGTGTGCTCGTCATTTGCCAGCGAGTAAGCCAGAGCGTGAAGGTTGGATTAACCGTGAAAAGTTATATGGTTTCAATGGCCGCAGCCGTAAACCGCAATTGGCTTTAGCCGCGCAATGGGGTATTGAAGAATATGCCCAACCCGCCGGTGGTTGTTGTTTTCTTACCGATGCGCATTATACCGATAAGCTTAAAGATTTATGGGCGCATCGACCTGAGCGCAATTATGAACTTGATGACATCATGTTATTGAAAATCGGCCGCCATTTACGCCCACGGCCACATTTTAAAATGATCATGTCACGAGAAGAAGGTGAAACAAACTTCCTTGAAGGTTATAAAAACCAATTTGCTTGGATAAAGACAGCAAGTTATTCCGGCCCTTTAACTTTATTGGACGGCGATAATATTACCGACGATGATTTGGAATTAGCCGCACAACTATCCGCGCGTTATAGCAAAGGTAAAGCGGCTGATACCGTTATTTGTAAAGTCGCCCGCCCTGGCGAATCGGTTCGTGAAATAACGGTTAAACCTTTTGTAGCAGATATTCCTGCTGATTGGCTGTTGTGAAGCCGCTCTACACTTAAGGATCAAGCCATTCTGCCACTTTAACAGGAGGTGGTAGATGTCGCGGTGGTAGGGTAGGTTTATAGTAATGAACAATAGCGGGTTTAGCTGCTGATTTAACAGCAATAGAGGGAATATAACTCCAGATCAGATTCATAAGTGACCCAAGAATCATTGCTAAAATTATTTTATACTCAATGGTATTTAACATGCTCCAACCCATCGCTTTTTATCGTTTTGTTCATAATATAAACAATCCATACTGAATGGGTTATTAACTCTTAATCAATAAGTCACATTAACATCATTAGTCATTCAAGGATGTTGGAAAGTATTTATGGGGTCATTGGTTCAAAACTTTATGGATTTGCTGCTAGAGGCAGCGCCATGGTTGGGATTAGGTTTGATATTGGGTGGTTTAATGAAAACCTTTCTGCCGACTGCCTTTTTATACAAACACTTAAGTGGTTCCGGATTTGGTGCCATTGCCAAAGCAGCCTTGCTTGGTGCGCCCTTACCATTGTGTTCCTGCGGGGTAATTCCAGCGGCATTAGGTTTGCGCCAAGCCGGGGCTTCCAAACCAGCCACAATCGCTTTTTTAGTGTCTACGCCAGAAACGGGGGTGGATTCCATTACCGTGACCTATAGTTTGATGGGGCCAGTAATGGCAATAGTGCGGCCTTTATCCGCCTTGATGTCTGCATTTGTGGCCGGTGGTCTGGTCGCTTGGTTTGACCCGGATAAACCTCACACTGCAATGCCTATGGCATCGGCTAAGGGAATAAGTTTGCCGGTTTTAGGTAGTATCCCTCTACCCACTACCCAAACGATTGACAGTTGCTGTTCAAGCAGTAAATCCACGGTGGCTACCGCTTCCTGTTGCAGTTCTACGCCAAGCGTCAGTTCCTGTTGCAGCTCATCTACCCCGACCACTTCCTCTTGCCGTGGTACTAGTAATCCCCAACCTAACCAAACCCTGTGGCAAAAAGCCTGGGATGGGATTGCTTACGCGTTTACACAAATGTTGGATGATATTGTGCTGTGGCTGGTAGGCGGTTTGTTGTTTGCAGCGATGGTGAAAACCTTTGTGCCAGCGGATTTTTTAACCCAATGGGGACAAGGTTTTGGCGCTATTTTGATGATGATTTTGGTGGGAATTCCGTCTTATACCTGTGCAACGGCTTCAACTCCTGTCGCTACCGGATTATTGCTGGCTGGTGTATCACCGGGTGCTACTTTGGTATTTCTGTTAACCGGCCCGGCGACAAATGTGTCAACCTTAGGCATTGTGCGCAAGGAAATGGGTGATCGCAGTCTGTTGTTATATCTGACTGGTATTATTGTCACGGCTACGGCAGCCGGTTGGCTACTGGATTTGTTAGTGGACTCTCACTATATCGATATTAATGCCTATTTGCAGACCACTCATGAAATGCTACCCCACTGGTTGGAGGGGTTAGCGGTAGTGTTATTGGCGGCTGTTAGTTTGCGTAAGTTCCTGCCACGTTTGAGTATGACCCGTGCGGCTACCTGAAAACAGTCTCTATATAAAAGGAGGGTGGTTTTGAATATATCACCGTCTTGGTTCAAGGTATTTCCAGCCCTGTTTGTGGTGTTGTGGAGTACGGGGTTTATAGGGGCAAAATATGGCTTGCCGTATGCCGACCCTTTGGCATTTTTAGTAGCGCGCTATGTGCTGGTGATTACTGCGTTGAGCTTGTTGGCTTGGGCGGGCAAGGCTCAGTGGGAGCGTGACCCGGGCAAACTGATGCATCTGGCGATTGCTGGTGTGTTATTACAAGCATTGTATCTCGGTGGGGTATTCGTGGCGATTAGCCGAGGCTTACCGGCGGGTCTGACCAGCCTTATTGTGGGTTTGCAACCGCTATTAACGGCATTACTTGCAGGGGTATTGCTGGGCGAAAGCGTGAATAAATGGCAATGGAGCGGCATTTTACTCGGTTTGATGGGCGTAGGGTTGGTACTGGGGGAAAAAGCCATTGCTGGGGTTAACCATAACCTCACCGGGTATGCCTTGCTACCGGCGTTATTGGCGCTGTTTGGTATTACCTTCGGAACCCTGTATCAAAAGCGTTTTTGTGCTCATTTTGATTTGCGTACCGGTTCGGTGGTGCAGTTTGTACCTTCTTTATTGATAACCGCACTGTTTGTCCCCATAGTGGGTGAGTGGCGTATTGTCTGGACAGGTGAATTCCTGTTTGCCTTGGGTTGGCTGGTGATTGTGTTATCGATTGGAGCCATTAGTTTGCTGCATATGCTGATTCGGCATGCTGGTGCTGTTAGTATTACCAGCTTGTTTTATCTAACCCCTGCAGTGACCACACTAATGGCATGGTTATTGTTTGATGAACGCCTTACGACACAACAATTACTGGGGATGGTATTGGCTATGACCGGTGTATGGTTAGCCCGACGAACGGCATAACTACAATAATATTGCCGAAAACAAGCGGAAATAAACCGTAAACGTGCAGGTTGGGACTTGAAATTCCCCTTACTCCATGCATCAAGATGTTTTACAATCGCCCCCTTATCGCAACTACCTGCGTTTTCTTTGAGATTTGGACAAATGACTGACTTAACACTTTACCGAAACATCGGCATTTTCGCCCACGTAGACGCGGGCAAGACGACAACGACAGAGCGTATCCTCAAGCTCACCGGCAAAATCCATAAGATCGGTGAAGTACACGAAGGCGAATCCACCATGGACTTCA
>CAZCJE010000027.1:25502-35580 GCA_964498805.1 uncultured Thiothrix sp. | reverse complement strand
CAACCTCAACACCGGCCACGGTCAGTTTAACCATTACGGCGGTGAATGATGCGCCAACCGCGAGTGCGCAAACGGTCAGTACCGAAAAAAACAAGCCTGTCACCATTACTATTGGTGGTACGGATCCGGAAGGTAGTCCGCTGACTTATGCCCTAGGAACGCGTCCTCTCAAAGGGAGCGTGGTTTTGACGGGCAATGTGGTGACTTACACGCCAACCACTAATTACATGGGGAGCGATTCCTTTACGTTTACGGTTAAGGATGGGCTATTAACCTCACCAGCCGCCACCGTTAGTTTGACGGTTAAAGCCGTGAATATTCCGCCGACTGCAACCGCGCAAAGTGTTAGTCTGGCTGAAGATAGCAGCAAAACCATTACCCTAGCGGCAACTGACCCAGATAATACCACGCTGACTTATGCATTAGCCTCACAACCTGCTAAGGGAACGGCAACGATCAGCGGCAATGTCGTGACTTACCAACCTAATGCTAACTTTAATGGTACCGATAGCTTTACCTTTACCGCGAGTGACGGAGCCGCAGTATCAGCAGCCGCTACCGTGAATTTAACCGTAACAGCGGTCAATGACGCCCCTGTAGCCACGGCACAAACGATTACAGTGCCAAGCAGTGGGCCGACCACGATTACCTTAACCGGTACTGATGTGGATGGCGATACCCTGACTTATGCGCTTGCTAGTAGTCCAGTTGTGAAAGCAACCTTGAGTGCGATTAGCAATGGTAAGGTGACTTATACACCTAAAGCAGGTGTTACTAGCGATGCATTTGCCTTTACCGTCAAGGATGCAAGCCTCACCTCCAGCGCAGCCACTGTCACCATTACCGTCAAGGATACTAACGTTATCTTTACTGACCCGAATCTGCTAGCGTGTTTTGAAGGGGCAGTGCCAACGGCAACAGCCTTAGCAACCTTGCAAAGCTTTAGCTGTGAAGGCCGCGATTTATCAACCGCTAATCTGGCGCAATTAGCCAATTTGCCAGCCTTGAAAAGCTTGTCTTTGGTAAATACCAAATTGACATCCGTTACAGGTTTGGCGGGGCTAACCGGCTTAACCCGTCTGGATTTGTCTTTTAATGAGATTAGTGACATTACTGCCCTAACGGGTATGACGCAGCTGGGGTATCTAAACCTGGGTTTCAATAATGTCGGTTCGATTAGTGCTCTCAGTGGTTTGAATAAGCTTACAGAGTTATATCTGGATGGTAATCAGATTACTTCCATCGCACCGTTAGCGAGTAAAACCACCCTGACCAAGTTATATCTGGATGATAACCAACTAACCGATATTAGCTTGCTCAGTGGTTGGCCTAATCTGACTCATCTAGGCTTAGGCTACAACAAGCTTACCGATGTGACTGCGTTGGCGAGTTTGATTAAATTGCAGGCATTAGTATTGGATGGCAATAATCTTAATACCATTACTGCCTTATCTGGGCTGATGAGCTTGCAAAATCTGTATTTGCGCGGCAATTTGCTGACCGATATTAGTGCCTTGGCTAATCTGACGGGTTTGCAAGTGCTGGAGCTAGGCTTTAATCAAATTAGTGTTATCAATGCCTTAACTAATCTGAAATCCCTGACCAGACTGGGCCTCGATTACAATGCCATTACCACGGTTAGCGCGTTAGCTGGTTTGACGCAATTGCAAGCACTGGATTTAGAAGCCAATCTGGTCAGTAGTGTCAGTAGTTTGATTGGCCTGAATGCCTTACAAAAAGAATTGAGGCTGCATAATAACCGCCTGTTGGATGTGAGTGCACTGGCAAATCTAGCGAGCAGTTTTGATCTGCTATTGGAGGATAACTGTCTAGGCAGCGTGAGTTTACCCAGTCGTATTCATTCGTTTGGCGAAGATTGGCAGTTTGCAGCGACGCGTTGTGCGGTGGCTGGGGTGAATAATATGCCGGTAGCTTACAGCAAAACGGCGCTGGTTTATCGCAATATGCCGACGACCATTACCCTCGATGCTATTGACCCGGATGGGGATACATTGACTTATACGCTGCAAAGTGTCGCGGTTAGCAATGGTAGCCTGAATAAAACGGTTGGCACTCTCACGGGTAACACCCTAATCTTTACCCCTGTCACTAATTATAGTGGCAGTGCGGGTAGCTTTACCTTTGTGGTTAAGGATAGCAAAGGCCTGCAATCGGCGGTGGCGACCGTGCAATTAGTGGTTGCTGACCCGCCGCCACAAATTACGGATCCCGTATTGCAAAACTGTTTTGGCGGTAGTTCACCGGATGAGATTACCTTACAAACCCTAGCCACTCTAAGTTGTAGCAATATCAACCTGTCTGCTGTCAATTGGCAGGATTTGAATGACTTGCCACAGCTAAAACGCATTGAACTGAATGGGGCGAGTTTGACGAATAGCGATGTTAGTGAACTAGTGAGTAATATCCCCAATGTCACGGAAGTTTTCTTGGAAAATAATCAGATCAGCGATCTGAGTTTATTAGCGGGTTTCACTAAACTACAAACTTTGTCTGTACAAGGTAACCAGATTAGTAAGCTTGATGCGCTGACACCGCAAAACTTCCCCAACCTAATTCGATTGAAGATGGGTAATAATCCGCTCACGGACTACCGCAATATTGGCCTAATGACCAACCTGATTATGCTGATTCTGGAAAATGCCCAGTTGGATGATGCCGATATCAGTTGGTTGCCTGCATTGACATCCTTGCAATACCTGGATTTGCGCCAGAATCAATTGACACAATTGCAGGCACTGACTGGCCTAACACGCTTGTCGGTGTTATTGCTAGATGATAATGATCTAACCGATACGGCTTTATTATCACCTTTGACGCAACTGGCTAATTTATGGCTAACCAATAATCGTTTAACGACGATTGCCTTACCAAGTCTAACCGCCTTGCAGGATCTCCGTGTGGGTAATAACTGTTTGACTAGTGCCCCCATCGTACCTGCAACAGCTGTGGTTACGGGTATAACGCCGCAAAGGGCATTGCTCAATGGGGTATGTCCAGCCCTTTAAGGGCTGGTACGATCCTCAGGCTGATTAATAATCACAATTTTGCTGGCGTCTAAAGCCAGTATTTCTTGGGCAACCGCTATTGGTATCAGACAGCGTTTGCCTTCCATAAAAGTGATGGCTAATTGACCGTCCGCTAGTGCTTGTTGCTGTTGTTCGGTGACATATAAGTATTTAATATTGTCACCCACTACAAAATTATAGCGAATTTCAGCATCTTCAACATTTTGCAAATTATTGGTGATCAAGGCACGTACCTGTTCACGGGTTTGTTTGCGACGTAACGCTATTTCCCGTTGACGACGTTCTTCTTCTTCGCGCTCATTGCGCTCAAGTTGATCACGAGCTTTATAGAATTTTGCCAGATCATTGTTTTCTTTAGGGTTAGCGGCAGGCGCTTTAGGCGGCTGCGGTGCTACAGAGGGACTTTTATCCTGGCGCGGAGCGGGTTTGGCATTTTTGGGTGGCTGGGGGCGAGGGGCTTTAGGTTTAGGTTGATTTGCCTCTTCCACCTGTTTTTGCGTAATTAATCCGGCCTTGAGCAATTGGTCACGTAATGAATTTGACATGCCTGTTTCCGTAATATTGTCGACAAGTTAGTGTTAGAATCAAAAACAGGCGATATAATACCCTGATTTCTGTCCAACGGTAGAGCAAACAATGATTATTGATAAAGTCCCCGCGGGGAAGGATGTCCCAAACAGCGTTAACGTCATCATTGAAATTCCAGCACTTTCTACGCCAGTCAAATATGAACTGGATAAAGAAAGTGGTGCACTTTTTGTTGACCGTTTCCTGTCTGCGCCAATGTTTTATCCAGCCAACTATGGATTTATTCCACACACATTGGCAGATGACGGTGACCCAACTGACGTATTAGTGGTCAGCCCTACGCCATTGATGCACGGTTGCGTCATTCCCGTTCGCCCTGTCGGTGTATTGCTGATGTCAGATGAGTCAGGGGTAGATGCGAAAATTCTGGCAGTACCTGATTACAAACTGTCCTCTGGTTATCGTCATATTGATTCTTATGAACAATTGCCCGAGTTGTTGATTCAACAGATCAAACACTTCTTTGAACGTTACAAAGAACTCGAATCCGGCAAATGGGTGAAAGTAGAAGGATGGGAAGGCGCTGAAAAAGCCAAACAAATCATCCTTGAGAGCGTTGAACGTTACAATGAAACTCCAGAAGAGATTCCATTCTCATAATTTGTTATAATAATCCGTTTCAGGGCTACGTCAGGGGGAATGTGCTAGTTAGCATTGACATCGCATGAGTGAACGTCCTATTAAATTGGAGCGCGATGAGCAGCAAATGTTCAACGTGCGGGTCATCATTGCTGGCATATTAATCTTGATTGCCTTGTTAGGTATCCTGGCTCGGGTATATCAGCTACAAGTTCCGCAATATACTAAATATGCGGAACTTTCTCGCCAGCATTATCAAAAACGCTTGCCTATACCACCTAATCGGGGTCAGATTTATGACCGCAATGGGGTAGTATTGGCCGAAAGTCATACTCAGTACGTACTAGAAGTGGTACGGGATAGCCTTCCGGATGAAAATGGCGATGGTAAATCTACTCTCGCTGATGTCGATGGTTTGCTAGAACGTTTAGGCAAACTTATTACGCTATCCGAAAAAGAAATTCGCCTATTCAAGACACAGGTACGGCGCTTCAAATACCAGCCAGTACCCTTGAAAGAAAATCTAAATGAAGAAGAAGTGGCCGTGTTTGCGGTCAATCGTCCACGCTTTCCCGGTGTCAATATGGAAGTGCGCATGGAGCGCTATTATCCATTGGGTAAAGTGGCCAGTCATGTGATTGGTTATGTAGGGCGTATTGATGACCGCGATATGGAAAAGCTCAATAAGGATGAGTATACCGGCACGACCCATATTGGTAAGACAGGGGTTGAGGCGGCACATGAAGGTCGCTTGCACGGTACCGCAGGCTATCATTTAGTCGAAGTGGATGCGCATGGCAAACAGCAAGAAGTTGTCAGCGAGAAAGCACCTGTCAGCGGGCAGGATCTGTACTTAGGGCTTGATATCAAGCTACAAACTAAAGCAGAAGAATTACTAAAAGGTGAACGGGGGGCTATTGTAGCTTTAGACCCCAGTAACGGCGAAATATTAGCGTTAGCCAGCGTTCCAACCTTTGACCCTAATCTATTTATCAACGGGATTTCCAGTAAGGATTATAACTCCTTGAATCTCGATCCTGACCGGCCTTTGTATAATCGTGCCTTGCAAGGTACCTATCCACCGGGTTCTACCATCAAGCCCATGGTAGGGGTAGCCGGTTTAATGGCTAAAGTCATTAGTCCAGGTAAACGGGTTTATGACCCTGGTTTCTTCCGTCTTTCTGGGCAAAAACACGTATTTCGTTGCTGGAACAAGCGTGGTCATGGTTCGGTTGATCTGAAATACGCGATTGCCCAATCTTGTGATACCTATTTTTATGATCTGGCCTATCACATGGGCATAGATCGTTTTTCCACCCACCTACGTCAGTTTGGTTTTGGCGAAAAAACCGGTATTGATTTGCCGTCCGAATCCTCAGGCTTAATGCCTACTCAGGAGTGGAAGGAAAAACGTTATAAACGCAGCTGGTTCCCTGGAGATACCGTTAATATTGGTATCGGTCAAGGTTATTGGTTAGCCACACCTATGCAATTAGCCCATGCTGTGTCTATTATCGCCAATAAAGGCATTCGTCTGAAACCGCATGTTTTGCACGGTGTTAGCAATAGTAAAAATGCTGAGGAAAAAATTCTTAAACCAGAACCCTTTGCCCCAGTGGAAACAGATGCACGTTATTGGAATCTAGTTACTCAAGGTATGGAAAACGTGTTGCGACCCGGTGGTACGGCGCGGGCAGCCGGTGCAGGTGCGGCTTATCGGATAGCAGGTAAAACCGGTACGGCGCAGGTTTTTGGTCTAGCAGGAGGTAGTTATCATGCGGGCCGATTGGCTAAACGCTTGCGCGACCATGCTTTATTTGTCGGTTTTGCCCCGGTTGATAATCCTAAAATTGCGGTTTCGGTTATTGTCGAAAACGCGATGGGCAGTGGTGGTCATACGGCAGCCCCTATTGCGCGGGAATTAATGGATGCTTATTTACTGAAAAAACCGGATGCCGACAAAACTGAGGAAGAAACAGCCCAAGACGCTAATAAACCCGCCGCGCCAGCTAAAACTAAAACGACTGGTAAAAAGGTTGGTGGTAAAAAACGAGGCAAAAAAGCCCAATGATTAATAGTCTTTTACCTTCATGGTTACAGCGCGCCTTGTACCGTGTGGATGCGGTGTTATTGGCCGCCTTATCCCTTTTAATTTTTCTAGGGTTAGTGACACTTTACAGTGCTAGTGATGCGAATGAAGAGCAAGTGATTCGTCAAGCTGTACACTTTTCTATTGGCTTGGGACTTCTGGTGCTATTTTCACAAATCCAGAGTAAGACGCTGCGCCAATGGGCTGTCTGGCTTTATAGCATAGGCGTGGTCTTGCTGGTGTTGGTATTAGCCGTCGGTGTAACCAAAAAAGGTGCAACCCGTTGGTTACATGTAGGCGTGGATATCCAGCCTGCAGAGATTATGAAGCTAGCCGTTCCCATGATGGTAGCGTACTTCTTTTCCGAAAAACCTTTGCCACCGCGTTTTAGTGACGTGCTGATTGCCCTGATTTTGGTATTAATCCCGATGCTGTTGATTATGAAACAACCAGATTTGGGTACGGCTATTTTGATTGCAACCTCTGGCTTTTTCGTGATCTATCTAGCCGGACTGTCTTGGTGGCTAATTGGTGGCGCGGCCGTGGTTGTAGCGATTGCGGCTCCTTTGCTTTATTCTTTCGGCATGCATGATTATCAGCGTAAGCGTATCGATACCCTGTTTAACCCTGAATCCGATTTGTTAGGCACTGGCTATCACATTTATCAGTCCAAAATTGCCATTGGTTCAGGTGGTGTGTTTGGCAAAGGCTGGATGAATGGTGACCAGTCGCATCTGGATTTCTTGCCAGAACGGCATACAGACTTCATCTTTGCTGTATTTGGTGAAGAATTTGGTCTGATGGGTAACCTGATTATGATGGCATTGTATGTCTTCATCATCTGGCGCGGTTTGTATATTGCCACTAAAGGCGAAGATACCTTTGCTCGCTTGTTAGCGGGTAGTCTAAGTATGACCTTCTTTTTCTATCTATTTGTTAATGCGGGCATGGTTAGCGGGTTATTGCCAGTGGTAGGTGTACCGTTACCATTGATCAGTTATGGTGGGACCTCTGTGGTCACACTGATGATGGGTTTTGGCATTATCATGGGTTTGAAACGGCGTAGACGTATTTATCATGATGATGGCTAAAAACTGTTCTTTTTATACCTAATAATGGTTAATCTGCATATCCCACCTTACATAGGTTTCTAGGGGTAGTTATGCTAGACTCGGGGCTCGCTTGGGTCAGCATAAGTTTGGTTAGTCAACGCTATTATAGCGCTGCCAGCCGCTTGAATAGGCTCGGTAATATCTGTTCAGTCATAATAAAAGCTGCATCATGATGATAATAAATTGGCAAAAGTCAGGGTTGTTATTGCTTGGTTTTGCAATGGGGCTTGCCGGTTGTGACGGTAATGTAAAAAACGAAGCCAACCCTTCTGTATCAGCGACAACAAATGGGTCTTCAGTGGATAGTAATCATCCGGGAGGTTGCGGTAATGATTCCTCTTATACCATTGAAGGCAAACAGTATCAGGTTCTTAACTCAGCGGTAGGCTATTCCGAGCAAGGAACCGCCTCTTGGTATGGTGCCGAATATCAAGGTACCGAAACGGCAGGCTGTGAAGTGTTCGATATGTACGCTTATTCAGCTGCACACCGTACCTTGCCATTGCCTAGTTTTGTGCGCGTCACTAACCAGCAGACCGGCAAAAACATTATTGTGCGGATTAATGACCGTGGGCCTTTTGATACCGGTGATTTGATTCAACTATCGTTTGCAGCGGCTAATGCGTTGGGCATTAAAAGTCGTACTGGCGCTCCTGTAAAAGTGGAAGCCGTGTCGCCTGATCAGTTCAAGCAAGCGCAATCTTCCTTGCCACAGCCTATAGTGGTGCCTAAAGTTAGTGGACAAGCCAAAGCAACTGCTGAAGTGGATAAATCCAAGCTTTACTATGTGATTGCTGGTACTTGGCCCGACCAAACCGCTGCTTTGGATATGTTTGTTCGCTTGACGTCCGTTGGTTTGGGTAAAACCGAAATGGCCACAGCGCAAGAAAACGGCAAAATGGTACACCAAGTTAGAATCGGGCCTTTGTACACGCAAGACCAGATTGATAACGTTAAAGATACGCTGGAGAGTAACGGTTTAGCCAATTTCCGGGTGGTTGCCCGCTAATTTCGCCGTTGACTACTATACCGCTGGATTTTATAGCCATTCATTGTTCTGAAAGGATCATTCATGTCTACAAGGATGCTGAAAACCCTGTTATTGGCGTTAGTGCTGTGGAGCACAGCTAGTTTTGCTGCAGGTGAAGAAGAGTTTCCGCAGGGTGTTTCAACTGCACCGTATAATGACCCAGCCATGCCTGTGGAGCGGATTGCGTTGGCGGCAGGGGCACCCGATATCGATGCAAAAAGTTATTTGTTAATGGATTTCCAAAGCGGTGATGAACTAGCAGGGCTTAACCCAGGTATGAAAGTGGAGCCTGCAAGTATTACCAAGCTAATGACCGCTTACATTATGTATCAGGAGCTGGATAAAGGAACTATTAAGCTCGAGGATGAAGTGCTGGTTAGCGAAAAAGCCTGGAAAATGGAAGGCTCGCGCATGTTTATCGAGCTGGGTAAAAAGATTCAGCTAGAGAAATTATTGCGCGGGATGATTATCCAGTCGGGTAATGATGCTGCTATGGCTTTGGTTGAACATGTGGCGGGCAGCGAAGAAGCGTTTGTCCAACGCATGAATGATACAGCTGCTAAATTAGGCATGAAAGATACCCATTATATGAATGCGACTGGTTGGCCTGCACAAAATCACTACACCACCGCGCGGGATATTGTCAAATTGGCGAAGGCTTTGATTACCCAATTTCCCGAACGCTACAAACTCTATTCAGAAAAAGAGTTCAGTTATAACAATATCAAGCAGCAAAATCGTAACAAGCTATTGTGGCGCGACCCAACCGTGGATGGTATGAAAACCGGTCATACCGAATCTGCTGGTTTCTGTTTGGTGGCTTCTGCTAAGCGGGATACTATGCGTTTGATTTCTGTGGTCTTAGGTACCAAAGGTGAAAACGAGCGTGCTGAAACCAGCCAGAAACTGTTGGAATATGGCTTCCGCAATTTTGAAACCCATAAGCTGTATGATGCCGGTTCTGTTCTTTCCAGTGTGCGGGTCTGGAAAGGTTCACAGTCTGAAGTACCTGCCGGTATTACTGAAGATTTTTATGTCAGTATCGCGCGTGGCCGCTATGATCAACTCAAAGGCGGTATGCAACTTGATAAAGGTGTAGACGCCCCCATTAAACGTGGAGACACTTTAGGCAAGATCATCATTAAGGATCAAGATCTGGATAAAGTGATCAAAACCGCACCTTTGTTAGCATTGGAAGATGTGGAAGAAGGTGGTTGGTGGAGTAAGATTGTTGATGCTGTACAGAAATTTTTTACGGACTAAAGCATGATGAACAAACCTGTCACAGAGCGGTTCGGGCAACGTGAAGAGTTGATACTGGAATTTCCCTGTGATTTTCCCATCAAAGTGGTAGGCCATGCGACAGATGGTTTTCATGGTGAGATTTGCGCCATTGTCAGTCGTCATGACAATAGCTTTGTTGCTGAAGAACGTGTGCAATATCGGCACAGTTCTTCTGGCAAGTATCAAAGCTTAACCTTGAATTTGCGGGCTACTAGCAAAGAGCAGATTGATGCAGTCTATCAAGAACTGAAAGCGTGTGAGTTGGTATTGTGGGCCCTGTGATTGCTGCACCTGTGAATACCTTGCGTATTAAAGTACTGGGCGAGGTTGACTATGTGTCAACCTGGCA
>CAZCJE010000027.1:0-25402 GCA_964498805.1 uncultured Thiothrix sp. | reverse complement strand
CGTGAATTAGTCGTCAGTATTGAACAGGCTATTATTGATGTATTAGCTAGCTTTGGTATTGCAGGGCAGGGTGACCGGGAAGCACCTGGCGTGTATGTACAGGGCAAAAAAGTTGCCGCTTTGGGCTTACGCATTACCCGTGGCTGCACCTACCACGGTCTAAGTCTAAATGTGGATATGGATCTTGAGCCATTTCAGCGCATCAATCCCTGTGGCTATGCAGGCTTGCAAGTCACGCAGTGCAAAGACCTAGGTATTGAGCAAAGCCCACTCGAACTGTCCGGAACCTTATGCGAAGCGCTTGCTAGACAGTTACATTACGTTATGCTGGAGTGGTGTATAGATTAGTACCTAAAAGTAATAGGTACTTTTGGTCATAACTTTGGACATCAACGGCATCAGCACTTTGCGCACGGGTAGCGGTAATTTCGCTCCCCCAGCCGCCATAGCCCCTGAGCCATGATGGGCTTCATCTTCCTTCATTTTTTGCAAGATAGCCATGTCAGATAAGGCATGGGCAGGCAACCGGTTAATATGCTCTTCCAAATGCTTAATAACCTGATCTTCCGTTTCCTTGACGAACCCAAGGCTCCATTTGTCCCCAATCTTGCCTGCTAAAGCACCAATGGCGAATGAACCCCAATAGAAAAATGGATTAAGCACACTCTTATGAGTGCCTAATGTGTGCAAGCGTTGTTCTGTCCAGTTCAGATGATCATTTTCTTCCATAGCGGCACGATCCATCTGTACTTTGATATCCGGGCGATTAGCGGTTAAAGCCTGCCCACGGTATAAACCCTGAGCAGACACTTCACCCGTGTGATTAATGCGCATAAGCCTGCCAATCAAAACCCGCTCTTCGTCTGTCAACGGAGCAGTTTCGTGTACGCCTTCAGCGGGATTGGGCCGTTCCGTGGTTGGAGCCGTAGCATGAACGACTCGCATGGATTGGTCTATCTCAACGAGAATTTTATCCAGCAAACTCAGTGTACGCATAGCAGACTTAGTCCCCTATTTGTTAGCCAAATAGTTAATCACTTGCAACATTTTCTCTTCACTACCAACCATACTCGGACTGGTCAGGTATTTACCATTGACAATGATAGCAGGCACAGAATCAGCACCAGACTTGAAACCGACTTCATCTGCACGAGCTAACATGGCACGCATTTCCATAGATTGTAAGGCATTGCGTACTTGATCTGCACTAAAGCCTTGTTCCACAAAGAAACGGGTTAAGGCATCGTCGCTTTCAATACGGCGGCGCTGTTTCTGTATGGCTTCAAAGACTTTGGTATGCAATTTCTTATCGCCATTAGGATCCAACAGCAAGCCGACATAATAGAGCTTGGCATGATAAGCCCAGCGAGGGCTTATCGTAGCCGGAACTCGATTAAAAACGACATTTGCAGGCTTGTTTTGCAGGAATTTCTCAATAGTCGGTTCCAGTGCATAACAATGAGGACAGCCATACCAGAACAGCTCATCTACTTCCACCTTACCAGTAGGCACATTGGTGGGAATAGCCGGATTAATTACCTTGTAATGTTCGCCTTCTTTAAAGCTTTCAGCCTGACTAGAATCTGGGATACACCCAGCCAGAGCTACAAAAGTAACCAGTAAAAGGCCGAATAGACGGCTTAAGCTTTTTTTCATGGTAATGGGTCTCTCCCTGTATCTGGTGTTTATCATTAACTTATGCACGACGAAATCGTTTTGTGAGACCTGTTTGGCAAATTAAAGTTCACCATAGGAATGCAAACCTGACAAGAACATGTTAACCCCGAGGAATGCAAACAAGGTGACGAATAATCCTACCACTGCCCACCAAGCCATAGGGGGTCCACGCCAGCCTTTGGAAAAGCGTAAATGTAACCAAGCAGCATAGTTTAACCATACAATTAATGCCCATGTTTCTTTAGGGTCCCATGACCAGTAACCACCCCAGGCTTCGGCAGCCCACATAGCACCTAAAATGGTGGCGATAGTAAAAAAGGCAAAACCTAAGGCAATGGCTTTATAAGTAATATCGTCCAACATTTCCAGTGGTGGTAAGCGGTTAGCAACAAAACCCTTGGGATTATATTGCATAGCCTTATGCTTGATGAGATAGGCCACACTCACCATTGCTGCTAAAGCAAAAGAACCGTAACCAATGAAGTTGGCAGGTACGTGTATCTTCATCCAATAGCTTTTTAGGGCAGGTACTAATGGCAGAATTTTGCTCGCACCGCGATCAAAGCTATACCACAGTAAAAAGGCGACTGCTGCACTAATGACTAATAGGACGAATCCACCTAAGGAGCGGTTTTTGTAGTGGTTTTCATAATACAAATAGAGTAAGCCTGTAATCAGGCAAAATAGAATGAAGACTTCATACAAGTTACTAACAGGAATGTGGCCAAACTCTGGATCAATCAGATAGGACTCAAACCAACGTACCATCAACCCAGTCATGCCCATAACAATGGCACTCCAAGTCAGTGCTGTACCGGTTTTCAGCACAAATTGGCTATTGGTAAGCAAACCGCCAAAGTAGGCAACCGTTGCCATGACAAATAGAGCACTCATCCACATGACAGCCGATTGGCTGGAGAATAAGTATTTCAAGCCAAATACGGTTTCACCATTGGCATAAGAATCGCCATATAGCCAAATCCCTAATAGACTAAAAACCGCAGCGGTCAACACAAAACGCTGAATCGGTTTCCAGAACCAGCCTAAGGCAATCAAGCCCGGTGCTGTCAGTAGTAAAATAATGATTTCATAACCATCCATGTTCGCCCAGTATTTACCAAAGGTAAACAATGTAGCGACCAGTACTAGGCCCGCCCAAATCCAATCGCCTTGATTTAGACGCTTGAATAGGCTGGGTTGTTCAATCAGCGAGTTAAGGGTTTCCTGTGGAACTGACATGTTTCACCTCTTGTACCACGGCTTGCCCAAATAATTGTTGCAAGCGATTAAAATAACGCTCAAATTCGGGTTGATTGCGATTACTACTACCGGTTACCAGCAAATCTGCTTGCCCATTAGCCTGCGGTTTAATCCATACCCATATTCTACGGTGGGACACGTAAAATAGCAGAAAAACCCCAATTGTCAGCATAACACTGCCCAAATAGACCACATCCTGACCGGGTGAGCGGGTCATCTGTAAGCCAGAGGCTTCAATCTGTTTGAAATTGCTGAGTTGGATAAACCAAGGCGAACCATAATCCGCCAATTTATCAATGACTAACAAACTATCATCAAAGAATGCCCAATCCTTGTCGGTGAGTTCCCCTTTCAAGCCTTCAGGCTTCAAGGCCTCTATATACATAGCGCGTAAAGAAGCACTCAGGACTTTCATGAAAGCCGCCGATGCTGCATCACGTTTTTCCTTAGGAAAACGTTTTTCGATTTCCGCAGTAATGCCATTAGTACCTTGGGTAGCAAACAAGTTGGTTAACTGTGCCATGGATTCAATGACTTGAGATTCCATCGCCGTATCCTGCACCTTGGTTTGCTGCATAGCATCACGAGTCGTTTCGAGGGCTACCTGTTTGACCATGTCTGGTGTTTGCAAGGCTGCAAGGAACCGGTTGAAACGATCAAGGCTACCTTTGCTATCGACAGGGATATGTAAATAGCGGAAAGGCTCACCTGGCATAGAACGCACGCCACTGATGAAATAGTTTTGCCCCTTAATATCAATCGGGTACATATAATTCTGATATTCCTTGGCCTGACCAGTTGCATCCCGCAGTTTGAAAGTCACACTCGGGCCAACGTTTTTCTTTTTGACTTTACCGCTGGCATCTTCCATATCATTGATATTGAAAAGGCGGAAGTCAGTGAGCTCCAGTTTATATTTTTGGCTGGAACTGGTCAGATTGTAGGTCTGAAAAATATTACCCTTTAGATCCTGAGGTGCATAAGTCGGGCTAAATGGATGCAAGCGCAAATTCACCTCGGAACCGCCATCACCAAAGTTGGCTTGGTAGATGGAAACCCCTTTATAAACCAGAGGATGGTTAACCGAAATCGTGGTTTCCAGTGGCTTAGACAAATCCTTGTCATGAATAACCAAATCGCTTTCAAAAGATTTTGGCATCCCAGTGGAATAATGTTCCACACGGAAATCCTTCACCTCAACCTGAAAAGGCAGGTGTTGCACCAAGTAGCCATCCCGAACTGGCAAGAAAATAATATTGGCACGACTACCTTCAGGTATATCCACAGAACCTCGATAAGATGAATTGCTTGCTGGTAACTGGCTGATGGCCGGAACTTCCGAAGAGGGAATATTCCGGGTTTCCGGAGCCAACTTCCCCTGCCATTCTGCAATCATCAGGGGTAGACGACTATCGAGCAAACCACCCAAAAGAATCACAATCATGCCAACATGCGTTAACCAATAGCCCCAATGATTGGCACGGCCCTTCATACCCGCAACGACTACATGATCATCAGCCAGTTTTTGGCGAGTTTTAAAGCCTTGCGCGGCGAGAATTTTTTGCGCTAGCGATAAACTTTGGTTCTGATCCAGTTCACTGTTAAGCGTAAACTGGTGTTTCATGGCGCGTATGGATTTTTCCTGGATATTCTCACGGAAATGACGAATTTCTCGCAGGATACCTGGCGTATTGCGGCCAACACAGGTTGTTGTGGAGATAATCAAAAACGCCAGAATTAACAAAAACCAGGTGGCAGAATAAACGTCATACAACCCTAATGATTGGAACAGATCAAACCAAAAAGTGCCAAATTTGATTTGATAATCGGTATAGGGTTGGTTCTGTTTAAGGACAGTACCAATAATGGAGGCAATAGCCAGAACTACCAGCAGGCTGATGGCAAGGTTCATGGAACCAAGGAAATTGACCACACGTGCGCTGGCAGTAGGGTTAGTTCTCATACTGCGAAGACCATGAATATCAGGAGACGCCATTAAAACAACAAAGGGTGACACACGCCACCCCTTGTTTTGTTCTGAAGCATTACAGAATGGTAATTTATTTCAGACCAGCAATGTATTCCGCAACCGCTTCGATTTCAGCATCACTCATTTTGCCAGCAACGCCACGCATCATTTTACCAGCGTCATTAGCACGCTCACCTTTGCGGAATGCGTACAGCTGATTTTTGATGTAAGTCGCATGCTGACCAAACAGGGCAGGGAAGTTAGCAGCAGGATTGCCTGCGCCGGTAGGACCGTGGCAAGCCGCACAAGCAGCAACGCCAGTTGCATTATTGCCACCTTTGTATACTTGGGAGCCTAAAGCAACTTTAGTCTGATCTGCTTCACCCAGTTTTTTAGGCTGGCTGGAGAAGTAAGCAGCTAAGTCGGCCATATCCTGTTCACTTAATGGCTTTGCCATAGGAGCCATAGAAGCGTTAACACGAGCGCCTTCCTTGAAGTTGCTCAGCTGTTTGATAATATAGTCTGGGTGTTGACCGGCCAATTTTGGCCATTCAGGATTAACGCTGTTGCCATCAGCCCCATGGCACGCAGCACAAGTAGCGGATTTGGTTTTGCCTGTTTCAGCATTGCCTTCTGCCCATGCAGAAGCCGTAATGCTAATCGCCAAGCCAGTAAGTACAAACATGAGTACTTTTTTCATCTCGAAGTGCTCCTAAAGATATCTACAAAATCTGCAATTGTTAACAACATCTGCCGGTTATTACCCAGTTCAACCGTCATACGATGCTATGCTTTACCGTCTTGTTGCGGCTGAAGCAATCAACTTGCAATCATGCCACGTGCTCTTTAAGCTGCACCGGCCTGACGCAGGCATACCATATCCACACGCTCCACAGTCATTAAATCCGCTATTAGCTTATAGCTAAAGCAGTGTAGCGAAAAAACGACTGAATTTTATAACATATTCCGCGGGTGTCCGCAAAAAAGATAAGAGAATTCTAACATTATGAACTATTACTTTCAGCAAGCAATTTTCCAGCAAAGCGCTAGTAGCCGTAAAACTTTACCTGAAGAAAGTGGTCTTGAGGTAGCGTTTGCAGGTCGCTCTAATGCAGGAAAATCCAGTGTAATCAATGCGCTTTGCTCGCAAAAAGCCTTGGCTCGTACCAGTAAAACGCCAGGCCGTACGCAATTGATAAATTTTTTCCGCTTACCTGACAACAATGCTTTAGTGGATTTGCCCGGCTATGGCTATGCCAAGGTCCCGGAGGCTATGAAGTTGGAGTGGCAAAAGTTCATTGAATCCTACCTACTATCCCGCCAGACTCTGCGCGGTTTAATAGTAGTGATGGATATTCGTCACCCTTTAACTAGCCATGATCAGACTTTGTTGCAATGGGCATACAGTCGTCAGCTACCTGTGCATATTTTGCTGAATAAAGCAGACAAACTGACTCGAGGTGCGGCTAGTAATGTGATGTTACAGGTACGTAAAGAGATGAATTTAATTGATAATGTGACAGTGCAAACGTTTTCGGCCGCCCAAAAACAAGGTCTTGAGCAATGCTGGCAATTACTGGAGAGATGGTTGAATCGCGTGGACAAAAACGACAATAAGTAAAACTCATTTTCCGTTAAGGATTAGTTAATTTTGTGAGAGTTATGATGTTCCTTAGAAAAGGAACCCCGGCCAAACAGGGGGTCTAAAAAGCCGGGGCTAATTAACAGGTTTGGATTGGGGACACCAAACCTGTGTCCGCAAACAGAAAACACAAGCGCCGGGCTTAAGCGCTTTAAAAGTGTGTTTCCTGATAGCTTCGCGGAAACCGAAAAATCTTACTTACAATTCTACATGATAATTAAAAAAGTTTGAATCTGTTTTCAAGCTTGCTTTCGTAATTTCTGTGCTTGATTTTTACATATTCTTTCATTGATATTCATAAACATATAGCAACTAGTTTACGCTTGTCAATATTAGCCAACAAACTTTCAGCCCTTCATTGAAGTCCTTTTTCCCAAAAAGGTTTGCCGGAAGAGCTAGCCGTACTGATGGCTGGTTTTGTGCCATTACCGCTTGTTGATGAATTGTCGACAATCATCGTGATGTTGCGCACTTTACCAGCGCGGATAAGCGTAATTTGTACTTTTTCACCAATTCGTAAATTGCCCACCATATTTTTGACATCGACGGCGCTACCAACATTAATTCCATTAATGGCTACTACAATGTCACCTGTTTGAATACCTGCTTTTTCAGCAGCAGAATCACCCAATACCCGTTGAATCATAGCGCCTGAATTAGGTTCTACCCCCAAAGTACGTGCTGTTTCATTATCAATATTTTTGACTTCAATACCTAGCTGACCACGTTCTACTTTGCCATATTGGACAATTTGCGTAATGATACCGGCTGCTGTGTTGATCGGTACAGCAAAGCCAATACCCAGATTACCGCCGCTTTGATCCCCTAAAATTGCCGTATTAATGCCAATCAATTCACCGCGTAAGTTGACCAAAGGCCCACCAGAATTACCTAGATTGATGGGAGCATCGGTCTGAATGAAGTTTTCATATTCACTTATACCGGGATTGCGGTGTAAGGCACTGATAATACCAGAGGTTACGGTTTGACCTATACCATAGGGGTTGCCAATAGCAACGACAAAATCCCCTACCCGTAAGCGATCCGAATCACCAAAGCGCATAGCTACTAAATGTTCGGCCGGAATCTGTAAGACGGCTAGATCTGCTCTAGGGTCAACGCCTACCACTTTTGCCTGAAATTTGCGGCCATCGGTTAGGGTCACCACAATTTTATCAGCGCCTTCAATAACGTGATAATTGGTTAGAATATGACCACGCTGTGCATGAATGATTACTCCCGAGCCAGTGCCGCTGATAGCACGTTCTTTATCAGGATTATCGCCAAAAAAGCGTTTGAAAAAGGGGTCGTTTAATAAAGGATCATTGGTAGCTTGCCGACCTTCTGTACTGATATTAATGACCGCAGGTGTCACTTTTTCCAGCATTGATGATAAAGAAGGCAAGGGCTGACCATTGACCTCGGTAGGAAGTGCAGCGTAAACGGTGTCAACCATGAAACCCGGTAGGGCACAGGCTACAAGCAAAATGAGATTACGCATCTTAAAAGGCATGGCCAGTCTCACTAGATAGAGTAACATCAATATAATAGTTCAGAACCTTATACTTAGATAAAGGTTCCTTTTTAGGCAAGATGCTGTCGGGGGTTCCAAGCAAACAGCGATTTCATCTGCGCATAATACTCTTTTTGTTCTTTAGTATCAGCAGGTGGAGTACTGACACTTAAAACTACATATAAATCACCAGGTTCTGTTCCGGGTAGCCCACGCCCTTTTAAGCGCATTTTCTTACCGGATTGTGAGCCTGCTGGTACTTTCAAACTGACTTTACCCCCTAGCGTCGGAATAGATATAGTCTCTCCAAGAGCCGCTTCCCAAGGAGTAATAGGCACTTCCATATAAATGTCCTTATCTTCCAGTCGGTATAACGGATGTTCACGCAGTTTGATTTTGATATAGATATCAGAACCTTGTGGCCCACGTCCAGCTAATCTGATTTTTTTACCTTCCGTCATACCAGTGGGGATTTGAATCTGTATGTTTTCCCCAGTTGGTAAACGAATGGTTTTCTGTGCGCCATGGTAAATATCTTCCAGATTTAACTGGATGGTGGCGGTTTGAGGTGTGCGGGTAGTTTGCGTATTTTGAGTATTTTGACGTTTAGCACCGCCAAATAAACTTTCAAAAAAGTCACTGAACCCCGAAGAGCCAGAGGTTTGATCAAAACCTCGGCGGGCAATATGTTCAAAGAAGGAAGCATCAAACTGTGGAGAAGCTTTACCACTCCAGCCTGGTGGTGGTTTAAAATTATCACCAGCGTGCCAATTAGAGCCTAACTGATCATAACGAGCGCGTTTGTCCGCATCACCAAGTACTTCATAAGCTTCATTGATTTCTTTAAAACGTTCTTCAGCCCCTTTATCTTTATTGCGGTCAGGGTGGTATTTGGCAGCCATACGCCGGAAAGCTTTCTTAATACTTTCCTGATCCGCTTTGCGTTCAACACCCAGAATTTTGTAATAGTCTTTGTATTCCATGTGAAACCTCTACCGAGAGTCTACGACAAAAAACGCCGCGGATGCGGCGTTTTCGTCGATTATAGGTAATTTTACCTCATCAAGACTCAACTTTGATCTCAATTTTACGAGGTAATACCTTAGCTTGTTTAGGAATGGTAATTTCCAGAACACCGTTGGCTGTTTTGGCGCTAACTTTGTCACCATCAGCGGTATCTGGCAAGCTAAACCGGCGGTAGAATTTACCTCGTACCCGTTCAACCCGTTTGTAACCGTTTTGATCTTCGGTTTTGTCGAATTCGCGTTTACCGGTCAGAGTCAATACATTGTTCTCCATATGGATTTCAATATCTTCTGGTTTAACTCCGGGTACATCGGCATGTAAAAGATAAGCGTCGTCGATTTCACGGATATCGACAGCGGGTGTCCAGTCACTCACAGGGCTGGTGGTATCCCCTTCACGACGCATAATGCTATCCATTTCACGTTGCAATTGATTGAGCAACGACCAAGGTTCATAGCGTGTAATGTTCATGGTGCATTCTCCATAATAGCAATGTTTATTAAGATGTTACGTATATGGAGTTGGGTGGAAAAAATTCAAGAACACCCGCTGAAAAATTTCTTGACTTACTCGAGGTTTTGCACCTGCTCACGCATTTGCTCAATCATAACTTTAAGATCCACAGCTGCTTGGGTGGTTTCCGCATCATTGGATTTGGAGGATAAGGTATTGGCTTCGCGGTTGAGCTCTTGCATAAGGAAATCCAGACGGCGGCCAATCGGCTCATCCCGTTCCAGTACTTCATTAATTTCATCCAAATGTGCCATTAGCCGGTCAAGTTCTTCGTCCACATCCAAACGTTGAGCAAGAATCACCAGCTCTTGTTCAATCCGGTTATAGTCAGGTGAAATTTTTAATTCTTCAATGCGGTTCAGGATTTTTTCGCGTTGAGCAGCAATAATTCCAGGTCGATGTTTGCGAATGCGCACAATAATCTCGGCAATCTGATCACAACGTTGATAGATAAAGTCTGCTAAACGTTTGCCTTCCCGTTCGCGTGTTTCCAGCAGATCATCCAACGTGTTCTGGAGTAGTGCCTTGGCATGAGCAGCCAATATATCCATATCCGGTGGAACATCTTGGGTAACACCCGGCCAACGTAGAATATCAACCGCTTTGAGTGGTTCAGGATTAGCAGTAATAGCTTCAAGTTGTCGACAGGCAATAATCAGTGCGCGCGCGAGCGGTTCATTGATGCGAATTTCACTGGTATTCCCGGCGGTCGGGTTAAAGCGCAAAGTGGCTTCTACTTTGCCGCGTTTAAGAGCTTGTTGAATGATTTCCCGGAAGTTGCTTTCCAGACTGCGGAATTCTTCCGGGAGTCGTAAGCTAATGTCGAGGTAACGGTGGTTTACGGTACGGGCTTCCCAATTGAGGGTGGCGTGTTCAGTGGTCAATTCCCGATGGGAAAAGGCCGTCATACTGCGGATCATGCGTGGGTTCTTCCGGGTTGCTGGCAAAGGGTTAATATGGTTGTTAATGGTAGTCGATTCATTGACACTGTTCATGTTTTTAATTTTATCTGCTTTTGTAAGACGCCTGAACTATTCACTGGATGAGGGGCATGCGAGATGGCGCGCGCGCAAGACCAACTATCCACCCGTTTAACGCCGTGTTGCTGCAATAAGGATGCCAATGAGGCCGTCGTAGCGCCGGTGGTAATGACATCGTCGAAAATAATAATGTGTTGATAAGGTAAGGGCTTGTTTAACTGAAAAGCTTGTTGCAAGTTTTGCTGGCGCTGCTCGAAATTAAGTTCGGTTTGCGCGTGGGTAGCTTTTTGTCGTATCACCGCATCCGTTAATAAAGGAATGTGTAGGCGCTGGGCTAAAGGTCGAGCAAGTTCCAATGCTTGATTAAAACCACGTTTTCTTAAACGTTGTCGGTGCAAGGGGATGGGTAAAATAGCCTCTGGAACCCGATCAATTTGTTGCAAAATGGCTTCGGCAGTTAAGGTACTAAGCGTGGATAGCTTGCCTAGATCACGACCAAATTTGATTGCTAGCAATAGATTACTAATCGGGCTTTGGTAGGCGAAAGCACTAATGGTTTGTTGACAATAAAGCGTAGGTTGATTGTATTGAACCGCTAACCAAGGTAAATCCTCATAGCAGCCAGCACACAACGGTTGGGTAAGCAAACGCGGTAAGCCACAAAATTCACACTGGGGATTAAGTTGTCTTGCCAACCAAGTTCGTAAGCGCGTAATCATAAGGGTGGAGAACGCAAATGTCTGAACCATACAAAAACCAAACAAAGAGCACCTATCATTCCATACAGATGCGCCGCGTAAACGACGGGTGCATTAATAAGCTCAGAGGAAAGTGAGTTTTCAGCATGAAGACTGTCCCACCAGGTTTTACCGCAAACGCCGCCTAGAATCAGTATGGCTAGTATCCAATCTTTATGCAGTAGACTATAGAAACCTACCAGCAGAAATAGTCCATATAAAATGCCCGAAAAACCCATATACCACGCTATGGTTGGGCTAAACCACCATAGACCTAAGCCCACACAAGTTGCCAGCCAGCTAATACTGAATAGTAAGTGTTTGGAGTTAAGCCAAGGTTTGGCAAACTGCATAACCAGCCCATAACCTGCCAGATTTAATACTAAATGCCAATGATTGGTGTGAACGAAATTGCCCGTCCACAACCGCCACCATTGCCCCTTTGCAATAGCATCGCGCTGATACATCAGTTCATCCTGAAAGTATTGCAAGACTACCATCAAGATCGCGATGATGAGAGCGGTTCTATAAAGACTGGCGGAATGCAAATAAGCAGTTACAGATTTGTAATGATCATGAATGTGCAACATGCTAAACAGTATGCCAGAATTCAAGGCTACAAGCTTGTAGAATGCATAAGAGGATAACTTCAATGACTGTTAATAAACTTCCGCGGGCACGAAAGCGGGAAGTGGGCTTTTCCTTAACCGAACTAATGATTGTTATTGTCATTATCGGGATTTTGCTGGGTTTGGTATTCAGTAACCTGAATGTCATGGGGGATGCTCAGAATCTGAAAGCCAAAAAAGAAGTTGGGGATCTGAAAGTTAAACTGGAAATGTTTCGGTCTGAAAATGGGACATTACCGTCATCGGGTCAAGGTTTGAATGCATTGGTGACGAATCCCGGCAATGCGCCACGCTGGCGTCAATACATGACTGCTTTGCCTAAAGACCCTTGGGGCAATGACTACCGTTATCTAAACCCTGGCACCCATAATAATAGCGAGTTTGATGTCTATAGCATTGGGCCAGATAAGCGTGAAGGCACCGCCGATGATATCGGTAGCTGGCTGTTACAACAATAAGCACAAACGGCAGGGTGGATTTTCCCTGCTGGAAATGCTGATCGTTATTCTGGTGGTGGGCCTGTTATATTCATTTGCAGGCTCCATGCTTACCTTGTCGGTATCAGATCCTATGACTACTGAAGTTGATCGTCTGCGTGAGCGTGTGCAGTTGGCACAGGATGAAACGTTAGTGCGTTCTCAGCCATTGGCTTTAGGGTTTTATGAACATGGCTATGGGTTTTTTGTCCAGAATGCAGAAAATCAGCAGTGGCAACCCCTCAAACAAGACGATTTATTAGGCGTACATGCTATTCCTGATAACTTTGAACAGGTGTTATTTTTACAGGGACAAGCTGTGCGTTTACCGGCTGAAAAGGCTTTGCAACCGCAAGTTTTCATTTTGCCTACTGGGGAAATGATGGGCTTTGAATGGCAATTGCTGGATGGCAAAAGCCGCAAAAGCAGTGTGCAATTTGATACCAGTGGCCGCCTAGTCGATGCGGCTAACAAAGAAAACTGACGTGCGTCATCAACAAGGTTTTAATCTCATTGAAATCATGTTTGCCCTGTTATTGCTGGCATTAGTGATTACTGTCAGTGTCGAAACCAGCAGTGGCGATGTGGCTGCTTATAGCCGTATGAAAGATAGTACCCTTGCACGCTGGGTGGCGTTTAATCAGATTGCCACTGTTTTGACCAGCAAAGGTTTTCCTGCTACTGGCAAACGCGACGGCAAGGAAGAAATGGGCGGTGGTAATTGGGAATGGCAACAGGAAATCAGCACCACTCCTGATCCCAATCTGCGCAAAATTAAAGTGTCGGTATTTCGTGCGGGGCAAGAACAATTACCTGCTGCGGTCGAGACTGCCTATGTGGCTAATCCTGATGCCAAACGTCAGACGAGCACTCCGCCATGAAGCAGGCACGCGGCTTTACTTTAGTAGAACTGATGATTTCACTGGCTATTTTTGCCTTACTGGTGACGATGGCCTATCAGTCAGTCAATCTATTAATGGATTCCAACCGGCGCATGCAACAACCGCAAGCCGCTTTTCAGCAATTACAACGCGCTATGATTCTGTTGGAGCGCGATTTTTATCAACTATCCCCCCGTAAGCAGTCTAATGCCTTTGGCAATCAGATTCCCGCCTTAGTATTGCCGGAAAATAATGGTCTCGGTGAATTGCTCGAATTTACCCGTGGCGGTAATCCTGATGTGGCGTGGGAGTTGCGTAAAGAAGGGCAAATGCGCAGCACTTTACAGCGGGTACGTTATCGTTTGAAAGATAAAGTATTGCAGCGAGAAACTTGGAATTTGGTGGATCATGTTGAGACTGCAGAACCGGTTTCTATACCCCTTTTGAATGGGGTGAAGCAGGTGAAATTCAGTTTTCAGGCTACTCAAGGGGAGTCATTTAAAGAGGAATTACCCGAAGCTGACAAGTTACCCATCGCTATTCAAATAACGTTAGAACACGAACAATTTGGAATAATTCGGCATATTTTCCTGCTATATAGATAATCACATCCTTATATACCCCTGAATCAACTGGAATTTGCCAAACGTAAACGCTATAGTTCCGGCCTGGAGACAGAGGAGAAGGTATCAATAAACGCAGCAATTAACCGCTGTGATCTTTTTTCTTGCCTGTTTCATCGTGATTGCTGCTTCGAAATAAGGAAATGCAATGGGTATGAGGACAAGTACGCTGGTTTTACTGGTGTTGCTGACGGTTTGTCTGCGGCCTGCATTACAGGCTGCTGAAATCGTGCGCGTTGAAGCGGCTACATCCCCATCCCAATCCGTTTTGGGTAGCACGGTGATTCCTTATAAAGAAGTCACGTTAGCCGCACAAACGCCCGGTGTCGTCAAGCTAATTAATGGTGAAGTTGGCAGTACCTTTAAAGCCGGTGATGTGCTGACTCAAGTAGATGATAGTCAACTATTGGCGCGTCGTCAGGCATTAATGGCGCAATTAACTAATGCGCAAGCCGCTATTCAGAATGCACAAGCTCAATACACCCGTGAACTGATTTCCCCGCGCAGTCGTGATATTGGCAGTTTGCCCGGTTTTGGTTTGCCAGCGATGTTTGACATGTTTGCCGTACGCCCGTTTGCCAATGCCTTTATGGGTAATTATGACTCAGATATGGGGCGTTATTCTGATTTGATGAATAGTTCCACTGCAGTTGCGCAAGCGTATGGCAGTTGGCAACAGTTAATGGCGCAAGTACAGGAAGTGGATGCGGCTTTGAACAATACCCGTGCCATTGCGCCATTTGACGGCATTATTTTAGCCAAAATCGCAGAAATGGGTGACACAGTACAGCCAGGGCAAGCGTTATTAAAATTTGGTTATATCCATTACAAGCGTTTACAGGCTGATGTACCTTCCAGTTTGGTTGGTAATTTGGCTCAAAATATGGTCGTGCCGGTCAAGATTGATGGCAATATCAATACCATGGCTAAAGTGACCCAGATTTACCCGATTGCGGATCCTGAACGCCATACCGTTACGGTTAAATTAGATTTACCGATGGATATTGTGGCGGCACCGGGTATGTATGCAGAGATTTACCTGCCAGAGAAAACCAAAGGAGAGGCACAATCTGTTCCGGTCATTCCCAAAACAGCGTTGCTAAGCGGACGAAGTCTGCCCAGCCTATTGGTAGTTACAGCAGATAATAAATCCGAATTGCGTATGGTGAGATTGGGTAGTGAACAACCAGGTGGCAAGGTGGAAATAGTCTCCGGCTTGCATATTGATGAACGCATCATCGATCAGCCACCTGCGGGTGTATCATCGGGTTGGATGCCAAGCGTAGCAAAGTGATTAAGACAACATGCAACACTCAGGCTCGCCGCAAGATGATACAACCATGACGGATCACACTGCTCCTGACGCTGCTATTTCTCATAAACCCGGTATTGCCGGTGGTATGGCACGCACTTTTATTACCTCGCCTTTATCCCTATTGTTATTGTTGGCGTTTTTTGCCGTTGGTGTACTGGGGATGTGGGTCACACCGCGTCAGGAAGACCCACAAATTTCTGTTCCCATGGTGGATATTTTTGTGCGCTATCCGGGTGCTTCCGCCCAAGAAGTGGAAAGCCTGATTGCACGTCCCCTAGAAACCATTATGTCGGAAATGACCGGTGTGGATCATGTCTATTCACATTCCGCGCGCGAACAGGCGATGGTTACGGTGCAGTTTAAGGTGGGTCAGGAACTCGAACCTTCTTTGGTCAAGTTGTATGACAAACTCGAATCCAACAAAGATCGTATTCCATTAGGTGCTATGCCGCCCTTGGTGAAGCCTAAAGGGGCGGATGATGTGCCGTTGGTAACGCTGACCTTGTGGTCAAATCAGGTGGATGATGCCAGTTTGCGTTTGGTGGCACTGGATGTACTGCAAAGCTTGCGTGAAGTCAGTAATACCAGCCAAAGTTTTATTGTTGATGGCAGGCATGAAGAACTTCTAATTGAAATTCTGCCGGAGCGTTTAGCCACCTTTGGCATTTCACTGGATCAGGTCGCTAATACTGTGCGCATGGCTAATGCTGAGCGTACTACTGGCACGGTAGAACCTAACCAGAAAACATTTCGGGTTTATAGCGGTTCTTTCATTAAGTCAGCGGATGATGTGAATAATTTGCTGGTCGCGGTGGTCGGTGGCCGTCCTGTGTATGTACGCGATGTGGCTGCGGTTAAAGAAGAACCGGGGGAAGCGACCCGTTCTGTGGGGTATTACACGGGCCTAGCTTTGCCCGCTACCGAAAAGGCTGATAACGCGCCAGCGGTAACTTTAGCTATTGCCAAAAAATACGGTACCAATGGGGTAGATGTTGCCAATGCGGTCTTACAGAAGCTTAACTATCTAAAAGGGCGCATTATTCCCGACAATGTGCATGTAGCAGTAACCCGTAACTATGGGGAAACCGCTAAAGACAAAGTCGATGAGCTGATTTTTAAACTGTTTGTCGCCACTGGCATTGTGACGCTATTGGTTTGGTTCTTCCTCGGCTGGCGTGCCTCGCTGGTGGTACTGACTGTGATTCCAGCAGTGATTACGACGACGGTATTTTCAGCGTGGCTACTGGGCATGACCATAGACCGGGTTAGTCTGTTTGCGCTGATTTTTTCCATTGGCATTTTGGTCGATGATGCCATTGTGGTGGTGGAAAATATTTACCGCCGCTGGCTGCTAATTGAAGATCGTGATGTACCGACAGCGATTGATGCGGTACGTGAAGTCGGTAATCCCACCATTTTGGCCACTTTTACTGTGATTGCAGCCTTGCTGCCGATGGGATTTGTTAGCGGTATGATGGGGCCTTACATGCGACCTATTCCAGTATTAGGTTCGGTTGCCATGTTGTTGTCACTGTTTGCAGCGTTTGTGTTTACCCCTTGGTTAACGCAGCGCTTAAAACCGAGTTTGCACAGCCTGCAAGTTGCGGCCCAACGTGAGCACAAGCAAGCAGCGCGCATGGAAAGAGGTTTCCGTCGCCTGATTGTGCCGCTAGTGACGAATAAGGTGAAAGGTTATGCTTTCCTGTTAGGCATTATTGTTGTCTTCTTTGCGGCTATGGTGCTGTTTTATCCCTTTAAGGCCGTGCGCGTTAAAATGCTGCCACTGGATAATAAGCCCGAATTCAATGTGGTGGTGAATATGCCAGAGGGTACAGCATTACCTGTTACCGCGAATCTGGTACATCAACTGGCAACTCGTTTGCAAACCTTACCAGAAGTAACGGCTTTGCAAACCTATACCGGTACAGCATCACCCTTCAATTTCAATGGCTTGGTTAGGCATTATTATTTGCGCCAACAGCCATGGCAGGCGGATATTCAGGTGCAATTGCTGCCTAAGCATGAACGTGCGCGTACCAGTCACCAAATTGCAGTTGCGGCACGTGAATTGCTTCAGCCTTTACTTACAGATACCCAAGCGCGTATACAGGTGGTGGAAATGCCGCCCGGCCCGCCGGTATTGCAATCTGTAGTAGCCGAAGTGTATGGCCCGGATCAAGCGACTCGCCAGCAAGTGGCTAAAGATTTAACCCATGCATTTGAACAAGCTCCTAACCTAGGTGATGTGGATAATAGGCTGGAGGCGGATCATGAGGTGCTACGCTTCAATGTGGATGCGGATAAGGCACAACGCAATGGTATTACCACCGAGCAGATTATTCATACACTAGAAATGGCCATGGGCGGCTATGTCCTAGGGGAAATCAAGAAAAATGCTCTGATTGACCCTACCCGCATTGTCATGCAAGTGCCTTTAAGTGCGCGTTCGCAAATTTACCGCCTTTCGCAGTTACCGATTGCTAATCAAATCGGTCAGTTTGTACCTTTGCGTGAACTCGGTCGGTTTGAATTTGCGGTGCAAGATAAGCCGATTTATCACAAAGATTTGCGCCCGGTAGAATTTGTCACCGCTGAAACGGTTGGGCGACTAGCCGCCCCGGTATACGGTCAAAGTCAGGTCGAGCAATTCCTTGCTAATGCTAATAATGGCGCGGGTTATAAAAGTCCGGATGGCACTTTGCTGCATGAGGAAGCTTATTGGTTTAAGACTCCGCATAATGTTGAAGGCAAATCGGCATTTGAATGGGGTGGCGAATGGACAGTTACATGGGAAACCTTCCGTGATATGGGCATTGCCTTTGGCGCGGCTTTAGTGCTTATCTACATGCTGATTGTGGCGCAATTTGGCAACTTTATCTTACCCGCCATTATTATGGCCCCGATTCCTTTAACCCTGATTGGCATTGTACCGGGGCACTGGCTCATGGATGCCGAATTTACCGCTACATCCATGATTGGTTTCATTGCCTTGGCCGGTATTATTGTGCGCAATTCCATTTTATTGGTGGATTTTTCACGTGAAGCCGTCGCTAATGGTGAACCTGTACTAGAAGCGGTGATTCATGCCTGCGAAGCACGTACTCGCCCCATAGTCATTACTGCCTTAGCCCTGTTTGGTGGTTCAATGGTGATTCTGTCGGATCCTATTTTTCAGGGTATGGCTGTTTCCTTAATTTTTGGCGGTGCAGTGGCTACTTTATTGACTTTGCTAGTGATTCCGTTGGGATGTATTAGTGCTGGCAAGTCCTTGCATAGTCATGTGCTACCTTGGCAAGGAAATGAACCTGATGAGCGGGGTACTTCGACTGTTACACAAGCGGCTTCAAGAGCCCGTGGCAAGGGAGTTGGGTATTACGCCAAGGCTGTCCTCACTTATAGCATCCTCTATAGCTTTTCTTTGCTCCAAGCGATAGGGGAGGGTATAGTAGGCTGGTTTTTAGCCGGACAAAAAGTATGGCGTAAATTCAGGCGTGCCCATCTTGAGGCTCAACAAACGCCAAAGCCAGTCCGTCAACCCATACCTACACCCGCTTACACGACTACGGAATTGCCGACACCATTATGCGGTGATGCTTCTGTAGCGGGTATAACAGGGCCAGCTACCTCCACATCATCTACGGTAGCTGGGCATGAAACATCGCTGGAAGGTATGGAAAGTTTTGGGGAAAAACGGCTAAATGAGCCGACCCATTTGACTGCTTCGACTATCGCTGCTCCTGAGGAGGAGGCAACGGGGAGTACTGAGAACGCTGAGGAAGCAGGTGTAGTTCAAGGTGCACCGGGGGTGGACAATAAGCATGATCAAACCACTTCTACAACTGTTGTTAGTGAACAAGATAACACCAGGCCTAAACAGGGCTGACGGGATGGAATGTAAGACGGATAATTAATCTGGAAGGAAAATTAGCTATGACAGTTTTTAACAAAAAGCAATTGGCACTGAGTGTTGCAATAATTTTATTAGGTAGTAATGCATGGGCTGCATTTCGGGAGATGCCCCTACCGCCACCAGGACCGTTTGTTAGTGAAGGTAAAGAACCTTCTACTGTACGTCCGGGTATGGCAGAGGCCAGTCCACAAGCTAAAGCACAAGCCGCTAAAACAGCAACGGCTGCCGCTACGCCTGCTGCTCCTACCGCTCAGGCTATCCCTTCAGCTGAAGCCATTGCTAATGTAACTGCCGCACCAGCAGCAACCACTGAGCCTGCAGCTCCAGCGGCAACAGCGACTCCAGTGACTGAAACAAAACCAACCGCAGCTGCTGAAGCCATTCCTGCTACACCAGTAGCGACTACTGAGCCAGCAACGCCAGCACCAGCTGCTGAAGCAATGCCTGCAACCCCATCACAACAAGAAGTGTTGGCAACTCCACCCGCTTCTACAGAACAAGCGACTTCTACAACACCAGCGGTTACAGGAATGCCTGTGACTCCATCGCAGCAAGAGGTGTTAGCCACCCCAGCTGTTCAACCACCTATGCCACCTGCACCACCGCCAATGCCGCAAGGTCAGGGTGACTATTATATTTATGCCATCCCAACACCTAGTGAGTTAGGGCAAACCGAAGTCCGTTATCAGTATGTAGCAGTTCCCAAACCTGTGCAGGCTGCACCTGCAGCTACACAACCTGAGCCTGCTGCAGCTACTGGAACCACTGTTGATCCAGCTGCACCTGCGACTGCTCCGGCTCCGTCACAGCCCTAACCTGGTATGACAGAAGACAGTCCAACCAAGGTGGACTGTCTTATTAAAGAATGCCATGAGTTCAGCCTAAGTGTACTGAAGCAGGCAGCTGGTAGAGTGTATTGGTACAGGATCCGAAAGATTTAATCTTGGGTAAGAGGATACAACTCATCACAACCAGCATAGGGTCGTGTATGATCACGATCCGCAAACAAACCTCGAGATTGCTCAGGTTACAGGTATGGGCTTGTAGCGGTGAGTTATGAGGTTCATGGGACAAGCTATCCATTACGGGCACTTGCTAGCAAAGCTGATCCCTAGCTTTGTATGGAGGCTGTGCATGTGCGTAAAAAAATTCAAGAGGTGGCTAAAGCTAGTCTGTGCGACTCATCTCCATCCGGTGTGGGGATAGCAGCTTTAGTCAGAGGTAGGCAAGGCTCGGGAGGAAATGTCGATATTAAAAGCAGCTTCACAGATCGATGAGTGGGGTAGGGCTCTTGTCCGCTTGCCTGCCACAGGGTGAGGAAATCATCCTGCAATGAATTTGGGGTTTGATAATTAAGGAGATGTAAATGCATATTGTACGTTTATTATTGAGAAGTCCTATCCTGCTGATGTGGACACTGGCGTTTATCGCTATTCTGCTGAGCTGGATTGTAGGTGGTAAAGCGCCTGAGCACGGTCAGGAAGCTAAAGCCAAGCATGCACCTGCTGCTGAACATGCTAAAGGCAAACCTGAGCATGCTCCTGAAGTAGCTATGCATGGTATGTCAGGCATGGCTGGTATGTCTGGTATGAGCGGACAAACTGTCGTTGCTGAGCAACAACCGGCTGTACCGGTAGCGACTCAGCCAGCATCTGCTCAAACTGGTATGGCTGGCAATGTTCAGGTTGTACAGGACAAAATGGCTCCTCCACCAGCGCCAACGACTGCACCGGACGATGTTCTGTTGGCTGCACGTGAAGCTTATTGGAATGATGATCTGAAATCTTCCATCGAGTTCTATAAAACGTTGGTCCAGAAAGCACCTGATTCTCTGCAGTACAAAGGTGAGCTGGCTAATGTTTACTGGAAACATGGTGATGCTCAGCAAGCTGCCAATTTGTTTGCTGAAATTGCCCCTAAACTGGTAGCAGCAGGTCGCACAACCGAAGCTTTTAATATGAAGCTGTATATCTACATGGTAGATCCAGCGTTGGCTAAAAGCATTGATGCTGATGTAAATAAGTAATTCTTGTTCACATGAGAATAGGGCAGGAACAGGCGTAATCACCCACTGTTACCTGCCTTTATTTTAACCCGCTGAATACACTATCGTTAGCATGTCGACTCCTGACATACAAGGCATCGTGGCAATGACGCGTTCTGCGACGATTGCTAAGGTTTACCCATGAACAGGGACTTGCCCGGGAGCTATCAAGGAGCCAAGGTTTATGGGTAAAGAGGATCAAGTCGCCGATACCGTGCAAGTAGTCGAGGAATTGCGCGAAGTCGAAACTGAATTACAGGCCTTTGAAGATAAGCAAACCTCAGTTACCCGTACCTTGCAGTTAATTGTTTACCCAGCCATGGTTGCTTTTATTATTCTGGCTGCTTACGGGTTTTATCTAGTACAAGCCCTAACCACCGATGTGCACCGGCTTACTGAAACCATCGCTATCATGCAATCGGGCGTGAACAAAAACATGAATAGCATTGCGGGTACTATGGCTACCATGAATCAGCAAATGAACAGTTTGGTGACCACTACCCAGCAAATGAGTAACAATTTGCAAGGGATGCAGGAAAATACCCGTTTTATGACCGGAAGTGTCGGCCAAATGACGGATAGTACACGCTTAATGAGTGGCAGTATTGATCAGATGAATGATAATACTCGCGCTATGACCGCCAACATTCAACAAATGAATGCCTCTACCCAGAATATGGCGGTATCAACCTATAATATGCAGCGCGATATGTGGCATATCAACAAGAACATTTCAGGCCCTATGAAAATGTTCAATACTTTTAACCCTTTCAAGGGCGATAATATCACGCCCTATGTGGTACCACCTCCGACTACACCTTATTATACTTGGTCATATGGCACGCCTGTTCAGCAGCCAGTGTGGGGTAGTTACCCTGTCGATACTGGGCCTGCAGGTTCGCCCGGTATGCTGTTACCTAATGCGAGCGAGTCGACTACACCCGTGCTCGAGTCAACAGCGACTCCGGCCATAACGCCCTCACCTGATATTGGTAATGGGCCTTTGGTTGGGGACAACCACAATAACACCGACGCTACCAACAACTCTGTTATACCCAGTTCTACGCAAAGAGGAAGCCCATGACACCCGCCCAACGCAAAGAGCAACGTTTAAAACGTCTGCAAGAACACCTCAAACGTGAAAGCCCGGTTCTGGTTGAAGTGGTCAACCAATATCGTGAGCTTGATGATGTGGCACAACGCCTCGGTTTGCTGGAAGTGGGCGAATCGTATGCTACACAGATTTCTTGGTGGCCAATGGTCGCGATTCTTGGCACCTTTTCTGCCGGTAAATCCAGCTTTATCAATAGTTATCTGGATTTGAACCTACAGCGGACCGGCAATCAGGCGGTTGATGATCGTTTTACTGTGATTACCTTTAGTCCGGATGGGCAATTGCGTACTCTGCCGGGTGTTGCCCTTGATGGTGACCCACGTTTCCCGTTTTATCAAATTAGCAAGGATATCGAGACTGTTGCCCAAGGTGAGGGGGCGAAGATTGACTCCTACCTGCAAATGAAAGTAGCTCCGAGTGAGAAATTGCGTGGCAAAATCATTATTGATTCGCCCGGATTCGACGCGGATGAACAGCGTAAAGCCACTTTGCGGATTACCGACCATATCATTGAACTATCCGACTTAGTGTTGGTATTTTTTGATGCACGCCATCCCGAACCCGGTGCTATGCGCGATACGCTGGAGCATTTGGTAAAAGGGGCTTTGCGGCGTAACGATACTAATAAGTTTTTGTTTGTGCTCAATCAGGTGGATACCTCTGCGCGTGAGGATAATCTGGAAGAAATTGTCGCAGCATGGCAGAAAGCCCTGGTACAACAGGGTCTCGCGGCTGGTAGCTTCCATATTCTCTTTAATGAAAATATTGCTGTTCCAGTGGAAGATCAAACCGTGTGGGCGCGTTATGTCGCCAAGCGTAATGCCGATTTTCAGCGCATTTCTAGCCGAATTGAAGGGGTTAATACCGAGCGTGCTTATCGGGTGGTTGCGACGATGGAATCGCGGGTTAATCAGATTGAACAGCAGGCTGTTCCGCAGTTACGCACAGCCTTACAGCGCTGGCAACGTCAGGTATTGCTCTCGGATGTGCTCATTATGGGCGGTTTAATTATCGCGCTGCTGACATTGACGATAGAACTCGGTTACTGGCAAGGTTTGCTCTTTAATCCACCGTGGCTCAACTCAGTCCAAGGTAGCCCTCTACTCACCTTGATTCTGATTGTGGTAGTCGGTGGTTTAGGCATTGGTTTGCATTTCATGATGCGTACTATTGTAGCCAACCGGATCGCCAAAAAGCTTAGTACTCAAGAACCTTACGGCAATCTGTCGGCTGCGTTCCTGAAAAATACCCAGTTCTGGCGCAGTATCTGGCGTACTCGGCCTATGGGGTGGGGTGAACGTACCCGCCGTCGTTTGAATGGAATTCGTGACATGAGCAGCCGTTTTGTCCAGTATATGAATGACCGTTTTACCAAGCCGGTAGAGGCTGTCGCTTTAGCTGGCACCAATGGTAATGGTAGCGCACCTGCCCCAACCGCAACTGCCGCCACACCGGCTGATGCTCCTGTTGTGACGGTAGGAACTACTGAGACTAAACCTATGTAAGGCAAATCCTGTTATGGTGTCCAGACGGACTATTGTCTTGCCAGTTCTAGCACTGGTATTGGTAATTTTGATGGTAAGCTTTTGGCGTTATCAGCAAACTCATCATCAAGGCATTAGGCTTGAAGGTATGGTCGGTACGGCTAGTTGGCATGTTAGCTTACAGACACTACCAGACAACATAACAGAAGAAGCCCTACAAGTAGGTATCGAAAAAGTCATAGCGACTGCCAATCAGCGTATTGGCAGTTGGGATCCAAACTCGGAAATCTCACGCTTTAACCAATCTCAAACGACTGATTGGTTTTCTGTCTCGCCCGAACTAGCCAAACTGGTAGCCACTACCTTAAGTCTGAGTCAGCAAAGTCATGGGGTTTATGATGTAACCATTGGCCCTTTAATTAAGTTATGGGGTTTTAATGCTTTAAGCAATGCTCAGGATAAGGTCCCTACTCAAGCGGATATTGACACTGCACGAGCCAAAGTCGGTTATCAGAAGCTCCAGGTCAGACAAGACCCGCCTGCGTTGCGCAAAACCCAACCGGATATTGTGGTGGAACTGGCCTCCGTTGCAGATGGATTTGCAGTAGACCAAGCGGGGCAATATCTCGAATCACTGGGTATTCAAGATTATATGGCTGAAGTCGCTGGCGAGATTCGTACTCGCGGCTTAAGCCCACGCGGCGATGCTTGGCGCATTGCAATTGAGAAACCTATTGACCTGGGGCGGGCTGTACAGCAGGGAATTAATTTGCAAAATGCTGGTTTAGCTACCTCGGGTGATTACCGAAATTTCTTTACGGAAAAAGGTCGTCGTTACTCGCACACTATTGATCCTGCTAATGGCTATCCTGTTCAGCATAACCTGGCTTCTGTGTCTGTTTTAGCCGATAACACTACCTTAGCGGATGGTTATGCCACCTTATTAATGGCCCTAGGGGAAACCGCAGGTAGAAATTTTGCTGATAAATATGGTTTGAGTGCTTATTTCATTTGGCGGACAGATACAGGATTTGAAACTTATGCCACTGAAAAATTTAAAAATGTTTTAATGAAATAAAATTGTTTAGTCTTTCGATAGTTTAAAAAAAGCGCAAATTTCAATAATTTGAAATTGTTATGTCCGCAGATCATAAAAAATTATACGTCTACCCCTCTCGCTTCCATTTTTTTATTAGTCCTGTGCTATATATAACTTAACCTTTTCAGGGTAAATCATTATTTAATGACTATAAACTAACAGGATAATGGCTATGGTAAGCAACATTACCCCAATAAGCTTAGAGAAAAATGGGCAAAAATTAAACGGCGGGCAGTTTAAAACAACGCTCTTACTGGCAACTCTTTTATCAATATCTGTTTTGGCAGGCTGTGGTGGCGGCGGCGGTGGTAGTGATAATGCCGCTACTACAACGGATACTTCAGGTACTACCACCACGACCACCAATAATACTGGCAGCACAACGACTAATACAGGTACCAACACCAACACAGGTAATACCGGTTCTACCGGCACTACCACAGGTACTGGGACAGGCACTACAACGGGCACTGGAACTGGTACAACCACTACAACAGCCAAAACCTTTAC
>CAZCJE010000026.1:0-36330 GCA_964498805.1 uncultured Thiothrix sp. | reverse complement strand
TGCCCCTAGACAAATGCTGCTGAATAGGGGCAGATGCAATAGCTAACGTCCTTAGAGCGCAGTTTTACTGCTAAATTGACCGGTCACGCCGCCAATAGTGAGGGTAGTAATCGTGCTGGTACTGGGCTTGCTGGATGACGTATGGCGTACTTTCACGGTATTACTGTTACTGACGGTACCAGCAACGGTAGTATACGCACCCCCATTGACGCTATAACTACTGCCGGTGCTAACACTGATACTAGCAGGCGCGTTAATACCACTGACCGTCACCGCATTGGACTCCACCACACTAGCAAGGCGAACCCCTGTCTGAGAGGTGAAACTGAAAGTGGCCGGTGTAGTGTCTTTAGCTAAGGTTGTACTCTTAAAGCTGCTACTAACCCCGCCTATCGTTAGCGTGGTGGTAACACTGCCAGCAAAACTAGCGGATGCAGTGTGTCGTAGCTGCACTTTGTCACCGTTTTTGACGGTTGCGGCCACAAAAGTATACGCACCACCGTTGACGCTATAGTCACCACCGCTAATGCTTATGCTCGTAGGAGTGTTGATGCCACTGATGGTAATGGCATTGGATTCGACCATGGCGGAGAGACCTACACCCACCTGAGCGGTGAAACTGAACGCATCCGGGGTTGTATCAGGGATATTGTCGGCCAAATAGCCTAGTAATGCATTGTATTTGGCAGATGAAGTCTGGCCTACATGTTCTAATGCACCCCATGCGCCATAACGCCCAGCATCAGCAATATCCATAAAATGCATAAACAAACCGCCACCCGCATGAGATTTCCATGCAGCTAAATAATCCCGATAAATTTTGCCCATACGAGGGTCACGATTGGCTTGACTCAGTAAGTTGATCACACCTGTGCTAAGCGTTCCCCAAATATCGGCCATGTGCTGGCCACCTTCATAAGACACCAATTGCAAGCCACGCTGTTGGGCTATTTGTTGATGCACATCTATCCAGCCGGTAACCGCTTGCACCGCCCCCGTACCGGGACTCGTGCTCAGGACTTTACCATTAGTAAGTTCCTCAAATACCCGACCTAAGCCACCATCAGTATCTTTTAACCAACCTTCCAATTCTTTAGAAGCTAACTGCCCACCGAAATACGGCGCAATCGCTAGGGCATTAATACCGTGTTGATAGCAAGGGCCTTCTTTCCATAAGGGGCAGTCGAGTGCTTGCAAAGCGGGTGTACTCCAAGCCGCTTGCCCACCGATAACACACACGACTCGGCTAGCATCATTAGCAAAGATCTGTTTCCAGATATCGCACATTTCTGCCGAGCGTTTGCCATACCAGTTCAGACGTAAGGTATGATCATCGGCGGTGGAATCTGGCCACGTCAGTCGGGCTTGGGCTAAAGCATAATTGGCTTGGGAGAAAATACCATTCCACACTTCATTGGACAGTTCCACATAAATCTTATTGTGCGGCTTTAAAGTATCACGTGCTAACGTGGCAAATTGGCGGATGTAATCATCGTCAGCTTTGTGTGGCAGATTAAACCACGGCGAGGTATTCAGCTCATTCGCCAGCTGAATCATAATTTCTGCTGGCATACCAATGGCATGGCCAAAATTGGTGTAACGTGCATCTGTTGGCAATGGCCGATTTGCCCATTTTTCCTGTTCATTGCCATTCGTAGCCATCCAATCCATAAAACGCAGGGCTTGATAAGGGCGAATACGATTAAGAAAATCCGGGTTGAATACTTGTCGGGTATAAGTGTTTTCGTAGGCTTCCGGAATCACACGGATATTGCGGATATAGTTACCGGTTTTATTCGGGTCGGTAGCCATAATAGTCAGTAAGATACTAGTACCATCCGCTGCAGGATTCAGTTGAATAACATCGCGCCCCGCACGTGATTCAGCCACAATTTTCTGCGCTTTAAAACCGTAAGCTAAGGTACCTTCACCCTCATATAAAACAATATAACGCCCACCTTTAAACTCAGGGTACATCGCCCAATAAGTGGAAACGCGGGTATAAACAGGACTGTCCTCGGGTTTGGGCAGTGATTTCACCCAGCCATTAGCATCCAGATTAAGCAAAGATTCTTCATTGGTATCCCAAGAGGTGTTACAGCCGGGGTCTTTAGCCGTGCCATAAGGGTTACATTGGGTAATCCAATTACGCGACATTTTGAATAAATCCGTAAAGGGCATTTCTGATGTCCAATCGGACACTCCCGCAAGATTGCTGCCTAACACCGGTTTGGCACTATCGCGAAAGTTGGGTTCAGTAGCGGCTAAATATTCATTTTTATTGCTGACACCATCCCCATCGAAATCCGTAGAGGCATCGGCAGCATTACTAGGATTAAGACCGTAATAGCGTTCCCAATCATCGGGCATACCATCGGCATCCGTGTCTTCTTGGGTAAGATTGACTTGCAAAGTCGCACTAATCGCTCGCGCAGTACCCGTGACAGAGCCTACTGCCAAGGTAATTTTTTCGGTAGATTCAATCAAAGCATCATCAAGCGCTTTCAGTTGTAGAGTTCCTACCGTACTGCCTGCTGGAATGGTTAAAACCGTAGCAGAAGGTTGATAATCTTTACCGAATGTGGCGTTGCCACCATAGTTAAGTGTCAGCGATATAGGCTTAGTTTGAGCTTTGTCCAACATAGCCGTTAACGTCACTACCCCACCCTTTTCTAACATACTGCTAGCTGAAGCATTAAGCGTTACTACCGCTTCGTACTCGGTCCCCGTGAGATAATCCACTAAAGCATCGTATTTAGGGGAATGTGTTTGTAAAGCATCTTCCAATGCACCCCAACTACCCCATTTACTTTGCGGTTCAATATCATTGAAATGAAACATTAAATCCCCACCCAGCGTTTCCCACTGACGCAGGTAATTCATATACAACCTACCCATACGCGGGTCTTGATTCGCTTGATTAAACAAACGTGGGATGGCGGGGTCATCCAGTTGAATACCAATAGGTACTAAACCCTGCCCGCCTTGGCTAGCGACTAAACGCAAACCACGCGTAGCAGCCAATGTACGGTAACTATTTACCCAATCCATAGCTTGCCCTAAAGCTCCACCGACAGGGCTATCCAACAAGACACCACCGCGTTCCAGTTCGGTAAACAGCTTTTCTAAACCCCCATCAGCACTTTTTGTCCATGCTTGTATTTCCGATTTATACTTTGGTAACCCGATATAAGCCCCAAAGGTCGGAGCGATACCAAGCGCAGTAACCCCATGGCCATAGCAAGGTTTATTTACCCACAAGGGACAATCCAATGCTTGCTGTGCCAAACCCGAATTGCCGGTCATGCCGCTAATGACACACACGACTTGGCTAGCACGGCTGGCAAAGGCACTTTTCCAGATGTCACACATTTCAGCACTGCGTTTGCCATACCAGTTGAACAGCCGATACCAACTATTAGGCTCTTTTGGCCACAACGCATCCGCTTGGGCTTGCATCCAACCAGAACGCGGGCTATCCCAAATGTTATAGGAATATTCCACATAAACCGGGATAGTAGGATTCAGGTTATTGCGCACCGTTTCGGCAAATGCCCGCATTTCATTGTCGGTTGCTTTGTAAGGCACGCTGAACCACGGGCTTTTATTAGTTTGATTAGCTAATGTCAGAGCAATTTCGACAGGCACTCCTAAACCAATAGTGGAATCGGCATAGGTAGCATAAGTAGCCCGACCAGGCAGTGGACGTTTATCCCAAGTCGGGTATTCACCTGAATAAGGGGTCATCCAATCTTTAAAACGCAAGGCTGCAAACGGCTGAATACGTGCCAGAAAATCCGGGCTAAATACCTTACCCTGCTGCAATAAGCTTTCATCTTTTTCGCGGATTAGGCGGATATTGCGAATATAATTGCCGGTTTTATTCGGGTCGGTATCCATGAGCTGGATATGAATCAGGCCACGGCTAACATTAATATCCACTACATCTCGGCCCGGTTTGGATTCTGCCGCTAACTTTTGCGCTCCTAACCGGTAATTCAAGGTACCCTCACCATCGTATAACACGAGGTAACGGCCTACCGGAAACGTCTTGGCCACATCCAGCACCGTTGCCGCAATGGAATAGCCGGGATTAGCAGGAGGCGGTAGTGACTTTACCCAACCGTTCGCATCCAAATTCAGTTTGGCATCCTCATTGGTTGCCCAACGCCCACCACAATCGGCATCCCGGGTATTATCACATTGGGTAAACCAAGGACGCGATTGCTTAAACAGGTTAATGAAAGGACGTTCGGAGGACCAGTCAACTAAGGCACTAAGATTAGTGCCCAAACGTGGGTTTGCCCAAGCCTCCGATGTAAAAATAGCAGCCACTAGCAATACAATGCCGAACAAACGATGCATGAGGAAAGCCTATAGTAATGCATTATCATTATTATAATTTATCTAGGCTTATCAAAACATATCAAGAGACTATTTATTCATCAACAGTATAACCCTTAGCACTGATTAACTCACAAAACGCACACTGCTTAAATTTAGATAACTTTGACCTTCAGGTGGAAGGTACCACGCCATGGTTCCGCTTTACGGCATTCCAGCACCCGAATTTTGTAATCACCCGCCATAGTAGGGGTTATACGCTTAGTACGATTACAAGAGGCATCTGAATCGCCTACATATTCACCGCTTGGATCTATCACCATTAAGGTAATTAGACGGGTATCATTTTCCAATTGCTTGATGGTCATCGTTTGACCCTCCAATACCCTTAATACGTACATTTTTTCACTTTCAAACCCGCGTAGGACACCCTTGACGACTGCTGAAGTAGCATTACGCGCAAAACGAATGCGTTCAGGAGCCTGCGCCCAAACGCTATTTGCTGCCAAACATAACGCCATACCTAAACTCACGGCTTGAAGATACCGCTTCATATGCCCCTCTCCTAATAGAAACATAAGCTGAATTTAGTATGAATGTTGTTTTTTTGCCACTTATTCTCACAATGTTTGCTCATGATATAGCCGTCCACTCAGGTCTATAACTTCTAATTATTTGTAATTATTAAATTTTTGTACAAAAACAACAGTTTGATTAATTTTTAACACAATAGGCTATAACACTCTTAACTTTCTAAAACCAAAGGACAATCCCAATTTTTAAGTAAATGTAACGTTCCGTCGACAATCTATAGCTATTGGTCGGATTATGGCGATATGCTATATACATTAGAAAATCAATGACTTCTTCATGAAATATGCTAACAATAATCTGGAGTCGAGCTTGACATGAGTACTATTCCACCCATTCAGCCTTCCAGCCTAAATTCGCACAGCCACACAGAAGCACTGTTGCGTCAACGCGAAGCACTCCTTCAAGCTGTCGCTGTCGCTGTTAATGCCCTACTTTCCGAACAGAATATAGATGAAGCCGTTCAACAAGCCTTAGAAGCGGTCGGACGCGCAACGGGACAAGACCGTGTCTATTTGTTCGAATATCACGTTAATACGCAAACAGGTGAAAACCTGATGAGTCAACGCTATGAGTGGGTACGGGAAACGATTAGCATCCAGATTGATAATCCTGACTTACAAAACCTGTCCTTTGATGAATTATTTCCGCGGTGGTTTGAATTACTCTCTAAGGGTAAAGCAGTATCCGGTTTAGTGGCTAATTTTCCGGAAGGCGAACGCTCCATCCTCGAACCGCAGGATATTGTTTCGCTCATGGTAGTGCCGGTTAAAGTAGAAAGGCGTTTTTGGGGGTTCGTTGGTTTTGACAACTGTCATATTGATTACCAATGGGGCGCAGAAGATCAGGCTATTCTGACCTCCATGGCTGCGTCCCTCGGTACGGCCATTATGCGTCATCGCTCTGAGGCAGCACTGCGAGAAACCAATTTAAAACTGGAACAAGCAACCGCCCATTCACTCGCTATGGCGGCCAAAGCTGAAGAAGCCAGCAAAGCTAAAAGCCTGTTTCTGGCCAATATGAGCCATGAAATCCGCACGCCTATGAATGCCATTATAGGTATGGCGCATTTGGCTTTAACTACAGACCTCAATCCCCGCCAACACGATTATGTGCAACAGATTCAGACGGCGGCGCAATCATTGTTACGCATTATTAATGACATTCTGGATTTTTCCAAAATCGAAGCGGGTAAACTGGAACTGGAAACTACCAGTTTTGAATTAGAAACCGTTGCTACCAATGCGCTTACCTTATTACGCCAACAAGCTTTATCCAAAGGGTTAGAGCTGTGTTTGAATATACGCAATGATAACCTGATTGGTAAGAATGGTACTTTTCTGGGCGATCCTTTGCGTTTAGAGCAAATTCTTACCAACCTGCTAACCAATGGCGTTAAATTTACCGATAAGGGCTATGTCAAACTCAGTATTGACAAATTAGGCCGTACTGGCAACCAGTGCCACATGCAGTTCCGGGTCGAAGATACCGGTATTGGCATGAGCAACGAGGTGATTGATGGCCTATTCCAAGAATTTTCCCAAGCTGATGGTTCCACAACCCGCAGGCATGGGGGTACGGGGTTGGGCTTAAGTATTGTCAAACGTCTGCTAGGTCTGATGGGAGGAGAAATCACCGTCACCAGTGAACCGGGTAAAGGGTCTTGCTTTACCTGTACCCTCACGCTCGAACGTCCTCAACATCTAGATCAACAGGATGAAAAAACAGCTACTGAGCACCCTATACTTAACACAGATAGTCTGCGTGGATACCGCATTCTGGTGGTGGAAGATAATCCGATTAATCAATTGATCGCTTTAGAAATTTTAACCCAGTATGGTGCAGATGTAGATTGTGCAGATAATGGACAAGAAGGCGTCAATATGATTAATAACGCCAGTGAAGACAAATCTTATCACGCTATTCTGATGGATCTGCAAATGCCGGTCATGGATGGTTATGAAGCGACCCGCACCCTGCGTAGCCAGCCCCGTTACAATAACCTACCCATTATTGCGCTGACAGCCAATGTTATGGCTGAAGAAAAAGATCACTGTCGAGCAGCAGGTATGAATGCACACGTCGCCAAACCTTTTCAACCTGAAGCATTAGTACGGACATTAGCTACGCTATTAAACACGGCTTAAGGTTGGTATTAAAAATCTGTTAAAAAGCCCTGCTAGACAGGGCTTCAAGGTTAAAATTAATTACCCAGTTTAATTCCTAAACCTTCATCAATATACTTTTGCAAACGTTGTGTCCGTATAGCTGTCAAGTCCTTCATCGCTATATTGCGCATCATAGGTTCTGTGCTTCCCCAGCAACGTTCACTATGATCATTACAGGCAAAGGTTGCTTCAATTTCTGCATCTCGGAACACCACCCAAGCTTTTTGTGCTGCTCTAAGCCTAGCAGTAGCTGTTTTGTCCGATTTAAACTTATTTAACAAGGCTTCCCACGTATCATTAAGCTTCTTATCAACCACCGCAAAATCATTTGCAGCACATTGATTGATTTCCATTTGATTACCCTGGGGGTTGCAGTTAATTTTTTCTGCCATAGCGACATTAGCAGCTAATAATAAACCTAAAGTTGTACTGACTACAATTTTCATTGGGTATACTCACTCTTTATCTCGCAAATCCACACACTCACATCATTACCGAGGTAATGAGTCTAAAAACACTATAAATTTTGAAAAATGACACTCTTCAGACACTATTCAATTCCTATGACTTGAGTAGTATATCCCTATACAACCCGCTATAGCCAAAAGGCTATTACCAAAATTCCACCTATATTTTATTGTACAAATCAATCCAGATTAACCAAATCAAAGCTGGAAAAGTCTCTCAAAAATTAAAAAGTTTTATTCTTAAAATTGATTAAAAATCTTCAATCAATAACAAACAGTTTATTTAACATTAATAATCAATTAAAAGATAAAAATATAAATTATTTAGTCAAAAAATCTTTTAAAAAGAATTACATTAACAATACCATTTGCCAAATTAAATTCGTTATTTCCAGCCATGATTTTTAACCAAATAGTTTTGTACGCACGCCTTTACCTCGCCATTTCTAGACGCAAACTCACTCATTTAGTTAATGGACAACCCGCAATTTGCCCATTAGCAGCAATACTCGTCACACCCTAATGCGCTGCTTAGAAAACTAAGATACTTTTCATTTTGAAGTGGTGTTACAACTTTAAGTTAACACCTAGGAAGATTAACATTATCAGTCCATCACATGATGCATCTGATGTGCTTAACATAACTATTTTTGATATAAAGGTAAATAAAAAAGCCTCATTTTATGAGGCTTATTGTTATTGCACGATTATTTTTGGGCGTAAGTCTTATTCTACTCAGTCAATGACTTCATTTGGTGGTAGCAATTTTAAATAGTGATTGTCCTAAACGATAGGCGCGTTTGAACTGTTGTTGCCATGATAGCTGTGCGGCAGCCTCTAAACGCCGCCGATTGAGTTGAACTTGCAAGCCATGAGTATAGTTTTCATCTAATAACTGCTGTAACTGACTCAAATTGTAGGAACGTTCTTGGCCTACCACTAATGGAATAATCGTCTCAAAACCGAGTAACTGACGATTGTAATCTAAAGCCTCTTTAATCGTTTTAGCTTTGGGGGAATGAGGCTGCTGTAAATCATAAGGTGGCTGCCACTCTTGTATGGGTGGAAGGCGGTCGATTTGATTTAACACGCCAATGATAACCGGTGGCCGACGGCTGATATTTTCCGGCTTGGCAAACCAAGTATCCCATTGTTGTTTGAAGGCTAAATCTAAAGCCCTTGCTGGTTGATTCGCTTTTAATACCCATAGCACTACATCACACTGCGTTAATTGTTCTAACAGAACCTTATTATGTTCGGCATTACCCTCTAAACCCGCTAAATCCAGCAAATGCAATACCTCGGCATTACCCAGTTTAGCAGTATAAATCTGCGCGCTAGCAGTCGTAGGAATTTGTCCTATTTCCGCTTGCATACTACCTAATAACGCATTGATGATGGATGACTTACCAGCACTGATCTGTCCTAACAAGCCTACTTTCAAAGGCTCTGGTGGTGGCGCAAGCAAGTGGTGCGTTTCACTAGCCGTATCCCGCGCGGCAACCTCTTGTTCGGTGACTTTAAAGCGTCCGCTATACAGATCAATCGCAACCGCCGCAACTTCTTGTAACAACGCTCGTTTCAACGATAACTGTATATTCAATGACAAATCACCAAATAACTGATTGACAACTTGGGAACGCGCTTCTGCTAATAAACCTGTTGGCGTAAAAGCCCGTATGACACGATAAACATTCCATAAGGTTTTACCGGTTTCGTATTTATCACGATGGTCATATAACCAATGCAAAGTGGAAAGCTGAATATGTTCAACCGCAGGAATATGTTCTTGCAGCACTAACCGATAACGGCGACTGATTTCTTCGAACATTGTCAGTAATTCTACAATGCTGAAAGCAAAGGCTTGGTGTTTACGTTGTAAACGATAATGTTCTGAGGCTTTGGTTATCAGTGTGAATGCATAAGCACGTAATTCCGACCATTCGGCATTTTTCTGTAATTGCTGCTCAATGATTTCATTCAGCTGCTGCCATAATTGTCTATCATGTTCATTCCAGTCACTGGCAACATGCACCCAGCTATCAACCGATTGTATCCCTTGTAGCTGCTGATGCGTACTGTAATGAATGCCCCACCATGTCAGCCCTGTAATAATAGTAAGGAGCGTAATAAAAGCAAAAAAAGGTAGTGCATAGCCCTGCGCATAGATAGCATGTAGGCCAAAGCCCACAATTGTTAATAGCGGAATACCAATAAGTAAAAATAAAAAGGGTAATAAGTGTGAGGATAAACGCTGTAAAAGAGTCAGCCATTTAGCACTAGGTTGAGGGCTTGGATTCATGATTGCGTCGTATGAGTGGATCAGAAAATACTTGTGTATATAATGCCTGTAAGTCTTCTGTTTTAACATTTTCCCCGCGACAACGGTGATAAAAGTATTTAGCCGCTACTCGCCCAAAGGCATAAGTCGTTAGAAAGCTAAAACTAGCGGCGGTTGCTGCGCCTACCGTTTGCCCATACACAGGAATCAATTCTAATAATTGTGTTGCGCCTAAACGTGCCGCATAACGCAAGGTGAAACCCGTTCCTAACGTTGCAATCAGGCTATAGATCAGTTGTTTATTCCACGTCAGACCGTATTGATTAGCTAAACTGTGTAGCATTTTACCTTGTATAGCTGGTACTGCCACCCAACCGGCAATCGGAATAGTATCGGCTGCAGCACTTGCTCCTGCATACCACAATACCTCATGACGTACCTGCGCAAAGCTTTCATGTTCTTTATCGGTATAAGCGCGTTCTTGCTGCATTTGCGCAATAATGGGTAAAGTCTCGGCAAGTACATGCCGCAGAGGTTCTAAACCAATAGGATTACCCTCTTCACCAATAAAATCCACCACCACACTCGTCACAGCATTGCCCCATACCGCTTCAACTTGTTGCTGGTTATAAGCAATCGCTTGTTGACGTTGGGGCTTATCCTCCAGCAATAACATGCCGGTATGTACCACGATCATATGCTGAATCCTCCCAGAAGCGTGAATCTGGCGTAATGCCTGTAAAACATCACCCTGCTCTGGATCATCCACCTTCATTAATACCACTAACGCATGGCTACGATTTTCACAGGCGGCAATATCTTCACTGGCATCGTAACCTGCTTCTGATAAGCCTCGCGTATCCAGAAAACGCAATAAGGGCTTATCTTGCGGAAAATCATACGCTTGAGCAGTACGTGTACAAGGCTGGAAACCATTGCCAATAACTATGCGTGGATCGCCCGTTATCGCTTGGATCAAAGACGATTTACCAGCACCGGTTTTACCTAATAACCACAAAGTCGGTAATACTTGGGTTTGATGTTGAAAAATTTCTGCCAACGCCGGATTTTTATCCGGATTTAACCAAGCTTTTGCCTGTTCTAACCAAACCATTTTTAATTTCCTGTTAGCTTCACAGGATTAGTGTACCGAATTTTTGGCAAAAAAAAGCCCCGCACTAGGCGAGGCTTCTTTTAGCTTAAAGCTTAAACGCTTAGCCAACTACTACCGGTACATCACCGATTTTAGCTGCCGCATTCTGATAGTTCTCCATTTTGTCGAAGTTCAGATAGCGGTAAACATCAGCGGACATGCTGTTCAGCTTGTTAGCATACTGCATGTATTCTTCCACGGTAGGCAGTTTGCCCAGAACCGCCGCTACAGACGCCAATTCAGCAGAAGCCAAGAATACGTCAGTGTTGGTACCCAAACGGTTCGGGAAGTTACGCGTAGAAGTGGAAACTGCGGTAGAACCTTCCTGAATACGGGCTTGGTTACCCATACACAGTGAGCAGCCTGGCATTTCCATACGTGCGCCTGCGCGACCGTAGATGTTGTAGTAACCTTCGTCACTCAACTGGGAAGCATCCATTTTGGTTGGTGGTGCGATCCACATACGGGTTGGAATCTGCTTGTTAGCAGCATCCAGCAATTTACCAGCCGCACGGAAGTGACCGATATTGGTCATGCAAGAACCGATGAAGACTTCATCAATTTTGCGCCCAGCCACTTCAGACAACAGGTGAGCGTCATCTGGGTCGTTTGGTGCACACAGGATAGGTTCTTTGATCTCATCCATGTTGATTTCGATCACAGCCGCATACTCAGCGTCCGCATCCGCACGCATCAGGCTTGGGTTAGCCAACCAAGCTTCCATGGCTTGAATACGACGCTCGATAGTACGCTTGTCACCGTAGCCTTCGGAAATCATCCATTTCAGCATGACGATGTTAGAACGCAGGTATTCAGCAACAGACTCTTCAGACAGTGCAACGGTACAACCAGCAGCAGAACGCTCAGCAGATGCGTCAGACAGTTCGAATGCTTGTTCAACAGTCAGGTGATCCAAACCTTCGATTTCCAGCACAGTGCCGTTGAAGACGTTTTTCTTACCTTTCTTCTCGACAGTCAGCAGACCCATCTGGATGGCTTTGTGTGGAATAGCATGTACGAGGTCACGCAGAGTGATACCTGGCTGCATTTTACCAGTGAAGCGTACCAGTACAGACTCAGGCATATCCAGTGGCATAACGCCAGTGGCCGCTGCGAAAGCTACCAGACCAGAACCTGCCGGGAAGGAAATACCAATTGGGAAACGGGTATGAGAGTCACCACCAGTACCAACGGTATCCGGCAGCAGCATACGGTTCAACCAAGAGTGGATAACACCGTCACCAGGACGCAGGGAAACACCACCACGAGTCATGATGAAATCAGGCAGCGTGTGGTGAGTTTTAACGTCAACTGGTTTTGGATAAGCCGCTGTATGGCAGAAAGACTGCATAACCAGATCAGCCGAGAAGCCCAAGCACGCCAAGTCTTTCAACTCGTCACGAGTCATAGGACCCGTGGTGTCTTGAGAACCTACGGTAGTCATTTTTGGTTCACAGTACATGCCAGGGCGTACACCGGTCATACCACAAGCTTTACCGACCATTTTCTGCGCCAGAGTGTAGCCTTTGCCAGTGTCAGCAGGCTGCTCAGGTGAACGGAACAGGTCAGACGCTGGCAAACCGAGTGCTTCACGCGCTTTGTTAGTCAAACCACGACCGATGATCAGGTTGATACGACCGCCAGCACGCGCTTCGTCCAGCAATACTTGGGTTTTCAGACCGAAGTTGGAGATAACTTCATCCGTACCGTGACGTTTTGCAACGCCTTCGTAAGGATAAACATCAACGACGTCACCCATGTTCATCTGGGAAACATCCATTTCGATCGGCAGTGCGCCTGCATCTTCCATGGTGTTGAAGAAGATAGGAGCAATTTTGCCACCGAAGCAGTAGCCACCGGCACGCTTGTTAGGGATACCCGGCATATCGTCGCCGAAGAACCACAGAACGGAGTTAGTCGCAGACTTACGGGAAGAGCCTGTACCAACCACGTCACCCACATAAGCAACAGGGAAACCTTTGGCTTTAACCGCTTCAATCTGTTTCAGAGGACCTACAGAACCCGCCACTTCAGGTTCAATACCGTCACGTGGCATTTTCAACATTGCATTAGCATGCAAGGGGATATCCGGACGAGACCATGCATCTGGCGCTGGAGACAGGTCGTCAGTGTTGGTTTCGCCAGGAACTTTGAATACGGTAACAGTAATTTTTTGAGCCACTTCTGGTTTAGAAGTGAACCACTCACCAGCAGCCCAAGATTCCATCACTTTCTGAGCAGCGGCATTGCCCGCTTTCGCTTTCTCAGCAACGTCGTGGAATGCATCAAACATCAGCAGGGTGTGAGACAAGGCTTTAGCTGCAGCTTCGGAAGTTGCGTCATTATCCAAAGCAGCAATCAGAGGTTGTACGTTATAACCACCGAGCATGGTGCCAAGCAGTTCAACAGCGCGTACTTGGCTAACCAGTGGAGTGCTGACTTCGCCTTTAGTAACAGCTGCAAGGAAACTAGCTTTAACATAAGCGGCTTCATCAACGCCCGCTGGAACACGGTTTTCCAGCAAATCGACCAAGTAAGCTTCTTCACCTGCAGGTGGGTTTTTCAACAATTCCACCAGCGCTGCGGTTTGAGCGGCATCCAGAGGCTTAGGTGGTACACCTTGGGCTGCACGTTCTTCTACGTGTTTGCGATATTCTTGCAACATAACAGTATATCTCCTCAAAAAAACAACAGGGGTAAATGCAGATCCTGCATTTACCCTTTTTTAACCTACACGCTGGTTAGAATTAGCGCTTGTCAATTGGCGTATAATCGCGACCAGTTTCACCTGTATACAACTGACGTGGACGGCCGATACGGGATTCTTCATCACCCATCATTTCATTCCACTGAGAGATCCAGCCGATGGTACGAGCTAGAGCAAACATAACCGTGAACATACTGACTGGAATGCCCATGCACAGGAAGATGATACCGGAGTAGAAGTCTACGTTCGGATACAGACTACGTGCTTTGAAGTAATCATCATTCAGGGCAACTTGTTCCAGTTCACGTGCGATTTCGAACAATTTCTGGTTAGGATTGTTCGCTGGCATTTTGTCCAGAATTTCATTCGCTAGTTTGCGGATGATTTTCGCACGTGGGTCGTAGTTTTTATAAACACGGTGACCAAAACCCATCAAACGGAAACGATCGTTCTTGTCTTTGGCACGCGCAACCCAATGGGATAGCGGCTGACCTGATTTCTCGATTTCACGCAGCATATTGATAACAGCTTCGTTTGCACCACCATGCGCAGGCCCCCACAAAGAAGCGATACCGGCAGCAACTGCTGCAAACGGGTTAGCTTCAGAAGAGCCAGCCAGACGGACAGTAGAGGTAGAAGCGTTTTGCTCGTGATCTGCGTGCAGAATCAGGATAACTTCCAATGCCTTAGCAAACAGAGGATCAACCTTGTATGGCTCTGTTGGTACAGAGAACATCAGGTGCAAGAAATCTTCTGCATACTTCAGGTCATTACGTGGGTAAACAAACGGCAAACCTGCAGAATAACGATAGCTCCATGCCGCAATAGTAGGCATTTTCGCAATCAAACGATGAGCAGAACGTTTACGTTGTTCCGGATCATGAATATTCAGATCGTCGTGGTAGAAGGCAGATAATGCCCCTACTACGCCCACCATAGTGGCCATTGGGTGCGCATCACGGCGGAAACCGCGATAAAAACCCTGTACCTGATCATGCAGCAACGTGTGACGGGTAATGATTTGCTCGAAATCGGCCATCTCGGTCGTTGTTGGCAGTTCACCATTCAGCAGTAAGTAACATACTTCCAGGAAGGTGCTGTGTTCAGCCAACTGTTCGATTGGGTAGCCGCGATAAAGCAGAGTACCCTGATCGCCATCCAGATAGGTAATCTTACTAGAGCAACTGGCAGTCGCCATAAAGCCAGGATCATAGGTAAAATAACCTAATTCCTTGTGCAATTTACGGATGTCAATTGTTTTTGTCCCAATAGTCGGGGACAAAACATCCAGCTCGACTTGTTTGCCCGTTGCATTGTCAGTAATGGTAACAGTCTGTTTGGTCATGAAGGCACTCCATAACAAGAATCATTAAAGGGTAATCAATATAGAAATTTAGCCCTGAGAAAACTCGCCCTTAAGCGAGTTTTGCGAATGCAGCCGCTACACCAATACCCAACTCTGCAGGAGAGCGGACAGTGATAACATTAGCTGCTTCTAATGCTGCAAATTTCTCATCAGCAGTACCTTTACCACCTGCAATAATCGCACCAGCATGGCCCATGCGTTTACCTTTTGGTGCAGTTACGCCCGCGATGTAGGAAACTACCGGCTTGGTAACATTATCTTTAATGAAGGCTGCTGCTTCTTCTTCAGCAGAACCACCAATCTCACCACACATCAGAATCACTTCTGTTTGTGGGTCAGCTTGGAACATTCTTAGTGCATCGATGAAGTTTGTGCCCGGAATTGGGTCACCACCAATACCGATACAAGTGCTTTGGCCCCATTGGTTGGTCTGTTTGACCGCTTCATAAGTCAAAGTACCAGAACGGGAGACGATACCAACGCTGCCTGGTTTATGGATGTGACCTGGCATGATACCAATTTTGCATTCGCCTGGGGTAATAACGCCTGGGCAGTTAGGGCCAATCAAACGCACACCAAGGCTATCAACGATAACTTTGGCATCCAGCATATCCATGACAGGAATGCCTTCAGTAATGCACACAATCAGTTTAACGCCGGATTCAGCCGCTTCAATGATGGAATCTTTACAGAAAGGCGCTGGAACGTAGATAACAGTTGCATCAGCGCCAGTTTCTTGCACAGCTTCACGCATGGTATTGAAGACTGGCAAACCCAAATGAGTGCTACCGCCTTTACCCGGAGAAATGCCGCCGACCATTTTGGTGCCGTAAGCAATCGCTTGTTCAGAGTGGAAAGTACCTTGCTTACCAGTGAAACCCTGGCACAGGACTTTGGTATCTTTATTGATTAATACGCTCATGCGGCTTCTCCTACAGCAGCGACGATTTTACGGGCAGCATCGCCCAGGTCATTGGCAGCGATCACAGACAGGCCGCTATTGTTCAGCAGTTCAGCGCCTTTCTCAGCGTTGTTGCCTTCCAGACGTACAACAACAGGCACAGAAACATTCACTTGTTCAACCGCTTTGATAATACCTTCAGCAATCAGGTCGCAACGTACGATACCACCGAAGATATTAACCAGAATGCCTTTTACGGCTGCATCAGACAGGATGATTTTGAATGCAGCGGCAACACGCTCAGCCGTAGCACCACCGCCCACGTCGAGGAAGTTAGCAGGCTGACCACCGGACAGTTTAATAATATCCATGGTTGCCATTGCCAAGCCAGCACCGTTAACCATACAACCAATGTTGCCTTCCAGAGCAACGTAGTTCAGATCCCATTCAGACGCTTCGATTTCACGCGCATCTTCTTGAGACTTGTCACGCATAGCAACCAGCTCAGGCTGACGGTACAGAGCATTACCATCAACGTTTACTTTGCCATCCAAGCACAACAGGTTGCCTTCAGCAGTAACAACCAGTGGGTTAACTTCAACCAAGGACAAATCTTTTTCCTTGAACAGTTTACCCAAACCTACCAGCAATTTGGTGAACTGAGCAATTTGGCCACCCTGTAAACCCAAACCGAACGCCAGATCACGCGCCTGATAAGGCATAACACCAACCAGTGGATCAACAATGGCTTTCAGGATTTTTTCAGGCGTTTCGTGAGCAACTTTCTCAATTTCCATACCGCCTTCAGTAGAAGCCATAATGACCACACGACGGCTGCCACGATCTACGACTGCACCAAGATACAATTCACGAGCGATGTTGCAGGTTTCTTCAACCAGCACGGAATTGATTGGCTGACCATTTTTATCAGTCTGATAGGTAACCAGATTTTTACCTAACAGGCTAGCAGCAACTTCAGCAGCTTCCTGCGGGGAACTTACCAGTTTAACGCCACCAGCCTTACCACGGCCACCAGCGTGAACTTGTGCCTTCACCACAACTTTAGGTGTGGAAAGGGCTGCGGCTGCCGCTTCAGCTTCAGCCGCTGTGGTTGCCACTTTGCCATTAGGCACTGGCAAACCATATTGGCTAAAAACCGCCTTGGCCTGATATTCGTGTAGATTCATCCTCAGTCTTCCTATGCATAGATTAAACCCCTTACGGACGGGGTATATTCGCAAAAACGCCACGAATCTGCTAGCTAGCGGATCGTGGCGTTAAGCGTATTATTTTGAAATCAGCTTATTTACGCTTTTTGCCAACGGCATGTAATGCTCTGCCATCAACCGCCAGCATAGCTTCGTGAATGGCTTCAGATACAGTTGGGTGTGCAAATGTCATACGTGCCAAATCTTCAGAGGAGCACTCTGTTTCCATAGCAATGACCGCTTGTCCCACCAGTTCCGATGCCAAAGGCCCAACAAAATGCACGCCCAGTACACGGTCAGTTTTTGCATCAGCAATAACCTTAACCAGACCGTCTGCCTGATCCATAGCCTTAGCACGACCATTCGCAGCGAATGGGAAGCTACCTGTGTTGTATTCAACACCAGCCGCTTTCAATTCAGCTTCCGTTTTACCAACCCATGCGATTTCTGGGTGAGTATAAATAACCCAAGGAATCGCATCATAGTTGATGTGTGGTTTCTGACCAACGATTTGCTCAGCAACCAGAACACCTTCTTCAGATGCTTTATGGGCCAGCATGGGGCCTACGATACAGTCACCAATGGCATAAACGCCTGGTACTGCCGTTTGCAGGTGGCTATCAACACTTACACGGCCACGCTCATCCAGCTTAACACCAGAATCTTCAGCAAATGCGCCAGCCGTATTAGGTTTACGCCCTACTGCTACGATAAGACGATCTACTACCAGCGTTTGCTCGCCTTGTGGGTCGTTATAGGTAACCGTTACGCCATTATCACCTGCTTCGACCTTAGCCACTTTAGAACTCAGGCGAATATCCAGACCCTGTTTTTTGAACTGCATCTGGGCGGATTTAGCAACATCACGGTCTGCAGAAGCCAAGAAGTCATCCATCGCTTCCAAAACCACGACTTCAGAACCCAAACGACGCCATACGCTACCCATTTCCAGACCGATAACACCTGCACCGATAACACCCAGTTTAGCCGGTACCGTTTCCCAGTCCAAAGCGCCAGCAGAATCGACAATGCGAGTATCCAGCCATTTGGCGATAGGCAGTTCAATCGGGGTGGAACCTACTGCAATAATGATATTGTCAGCAGCGTAAGTATTAACAGCACCATCATGGCCTTTAACTTCCACCTGTTTGCCAGCCAACAATTTACCGCGACCTTGCAGCCAAGTAATACCGTTAGCTTTAAACAGCTGTTCAATACCGCCCGTCAACTGCATAACAATCTTGTCTTTGCGAGCAATCATTTTGCTCACATCAATCTGCAGATTCTCAACAGTAATACCGTGATCAGCATTGTGTTTGGCAATTTCTTCGTAGCGCTCAGAGCTTTCCAGCAAAGCTTTAGAAGGAATACAACCAACATTCAAGCAGGTACCGCCTAAAGCTGGCTTTTGCTGTTTGTTAATCCACTCTTCTACACAAGCGGTTTTCAAACCCAGTTGTGCGCAGCGAATAGCGGCTACATAACCACCTGGGCCACCGCCGATAACAATGACATCATATTTTTCAGACATGCTTGTTATGCTCCCTTACACATCCAGAACCAAACGAACAGGATTTTCAACCAGTTCTTTGATGGTTTTCAGGAAGGTAACAGCCCCTTGACCGTCAACGATACGATGGTCATAAGACAATGCCACATACATCATCGGACGGATAACGATTTGATCATTAACCACAACAGGGCGTTTCTGGATAGAGTGCATACCCAAGATAGCGCTTTGTGGTGGATTCAGAATAGGAGTAGACAACAGGGAGCCGAATACACCGCCATTGGTGATGGTGAAAGTACCACCGGACAGGTCACCCATATCCAGTTTGCCTTCACGAGCTTTTACCGCATAACCAGCAATGCCGGATTCGATATCAGACAAGCCCATGTTTTCAACATTACGCAAGATAGGCACAACCAGACCACGGTCAGAAGAAACCGCGATACCGATGTCGCAATAGCCGTGGTAAACAATGTCGCTACCATCAATGGAAGCATTGATTTCAGGGAACCGCTGCAAAGCAACTGCTGCAGCTTTAACAAACAGGGACATCAGGCCCAGTTTGGCTTTGTGTTTTTTCTCAAATGCGTCTTTGTATTCGTTACGCATATCCATCAACGGCTTCATGTCTACTTCATTGAAAGTAGTCAACATAGCAGTAGAGGATTTAGCGAACAGCAGACGTTCAGCAATACGTGCACGCAGACGAGTCATAGGTACACGCTGTTCCATACGAGAACCAGTAGCGGCAACCGCCATGGTAGGAGCTGGAGCAGGTGCAGCTTGTGGAGCTGGAGCAGCTGGTTTGCTTTCAGTTTTAGCAGCAACCGCAGCTTGAACGTCTTCTTTCAGGATACGGCCCTGATTACCACTACCTTGAACATCACTGCTAGACAAGTCGTTTTCAGCCATCAACTTGCGAACGGCAGGGGCAGTTTGCGGAGCAGCAGTGGCGGCGGCAGGAGCAGGAGCTTCAGCCGGAGCAGCAGCTTGTGGAGCTGGAGCGGCTGCCGCAGCGCCTACAGTGACACGACCTAGTAACTGGCTACTAACGACGGTAGCGCCTGCATCTTGCAGAATCTCAGTTAAAACTCCATCAACTGGAGCTGGAACTTCCAGAACAACTTTGTCAGTTTCAATTTCAACCAGGACTTCATCCTGTTTGACAGCGTCTCCTACTTTCTTGCTCCACGCGACGACAGTAGCGTCGGCGACAGACTCTGGCAGTACTGGGGTCAGAATCTCACTACTCATCTATACACATCCTCGTTTGTATTTATTGAATACCTTACCTAGGCAAATGGACAGCTTGCAGTTCTCCTCCGAACTGTTTGCTCAAGTGTCTGATTTAGCATCCAAAAACACACACTATGCTACAAGGATGCCTTCGAATTTGAGAGTGTCGATATTATACGCCTTTCATCGGGCAGGTCAAACAGATAAAGCTAATATTGTCGACAGATTCAGGGTTTAAGCACGTGAAATCAAAATCCTTTAGCCTTAAGAGGATTTCATTGTCGACACTTTTTAAAAAATATTTGTTAACTGTCGGAAAAACAATCCAAATTAACTTAAAATGCAAACAAAAGGCCCCAAAGGGGCCTTCTGAATTAAAGCGCTGTCTTAGCTACAACTTATCAAGTTATTGGCCTACAGCATCTTTCATGCTTAAACGCATGCGACCTTGACGATCAATTTCAATAACTTTAACACGCACAATATCACCCACTTTCAGGTAATCGGTAACATTTTCCACACGCTCATTGCTGATCTGGGAAATGTGCAGCAAACCATCTTTACCCGGCAAAATAGTCACAAATGCACCAAAATCCATAATACGGGCGACTTTACCGTTGTAAACCTTATTTAATTCGACTTCAGCAGTAATGGCTTCAATCATGCTACGCGCTTCATACGCTGCTTTAGCATCAACGGCGGCAATCTTAATAAAGCCTTCATCACTGATATCAATGCTCGTACCGGTTTTTTCAGTAATGCCACGAATCGTTTCGCCACCTTTACCAATTACTTCGCGGATTTTTTCCGGATTGATTTTCATGGTGACATAACGTGGTGCATATTCGGAAATTTCATCACGCGGTGCGGATAAACCCTTAGCCATTTCACCTAAAATATGCAAGCGGCCTGCTTTAGCCTGAATCAAAGCTTGCTGCATGATTTCCTTAGTAATGCCATTGATCTTAATATCCATTTGCAACGCAGTAATACCATCAGCAGAACCGGCTACTTTGAAATCCATATCGCCAAGATGATCTTCATCACCAAGGATGTCTGATAGAACCGCAAAACGCTCAGCTTCCTTGATCAGACCCATAGCAATACCGGCTACCGGGGCTTTAATAGGCACTCCAGCATCCATTAATGCCAAAGAGCTACCACAAACACTGGCCATGGAACTAGAACCATTGGATTCCGTAATTTCAGACACGCAACGAATGGTGTATGGGAAATCCTCAACCGCCGGAATCATGGCTTTAACACCACGCTTAGCTAAACGACCATGACCAATCTCACGACGCTTAGGGGAGCCAACCATACCGGTCTCGCCCACGCTGAATGGAGGGAAGTTATAGTGGAATAGGAAGGTATCTTTATATTCACCGGCAATGGCATCAATAATCTGCGCATCGCGCTCAGTACCCAAAGTGGTAACTACCAAAGCCTGAGTTTCGCCACGGGTAAACAAGGCTGAACCGTGGGTACGTGGCAATACACCTACACGTACGCTAATAGGGCGCACAGTTTGCAGGTCACGACCATCAATACGTGGCTTGCCATCCAAAATGCTGCCACGTACAACTTTCTTTTCCAGATTTTTGAATTCGACCTTAATCTGCTCAACTGTTGGGCCTTGTTCGCCCTCTTTAGCAGCCAATTTCTCGACAGCAGCATTGAGGATTTCATCAATACGTGCATAGCGAGTTTGTTTATCTGCCACCTGGAAAGCTTCAATCAAATCTGCTTCACACTGAGCGGCCAAACTGCTGATTAAGGTTTCATTAGCAACCAGTGGTGTCCAAGCCCAAGGCGCATTGCCAACTTCTGCTGCTAGTTCATTGATAGCCTGAATAGCCGCCTGCATTTGCTCATGACCGAATACCACGGCCCCTAGCATAACTTCTTCGCTCAGTTCATTGGCTTCGGATTCAACCATTAGTACAGCAGATTCAGTACCTGCTACTACCAAATCCAGATCAGAGGTTTTGACCTCTTCAATGGAGGGGTTCAACAGATAAGTACCATCACGATAACCAACGCGAGCCGCACCAATCGGGCCTTCAAATGGTATACCTGAGAGTTTCAATGCCGCAGAAGCACCTAGCATTGCGGGAATATCCGGGCTTACCGCTGGATTCAGGGATTTCAAAGTAGCAATCACTTGCACTTCGTTGGTGAAGCCTTCTGGGAACAAAGGGCGAATAGGACGGTCAATCAGACGCGCAATCAGCGTCTCATCTTCAGTAGGACGAGCTTCACGCTTGAAGAAACCACCCGGAATACGACCTGCTGCGTAGAATTTTTCTTGATAGTTAACCGTCAATGGGAAGAAATCACGGCCTGGAATGGCGTCTTTATTACCGACTACTGTTACTAACAGCACAGTATCATCCATGCTGATCATAACTGCAGCACTGGCTTGACGCGCGATTTCTCCGGTTTCTATGGTGACGGTGTTATGCCCGTATTGGAATGTCTTGGTGAATTTTGCCATGACGTTAGAGTCCTTGATGCGATATTTTTAAAAGTTTGGGTGGTCACGGGCAGGCTGTTGAGAAAGGTTTGTATGCTGTTAAACCCTTGTCAACAACCTTCCTGCGTGACAAGTGATAATAAAGACTTGTTTGGCTTAAAACAAAACACCGCACGAAGGCGGTGTTTTTACGGATAGCACCAGCTGTTAGCGGCGCAAACCGAGGCTTTCAATCAGCTTTTGATAACGGCCGAGATCTTTACCTTTCAGATAATCCAGCAATTTACGACGCTGGTTTACCATGGCCAACATACCGCGACGGGAATGATGGTCGTGTTTGTGGCTTGCAAAGTGGGCCGTCAGATGCTTGATACGTGCTGTCAGCAGCGCAACCTGCACTTCCGGGGACCCGGTATCTGTTTCTGACTGGCGGTATTGCGCTACAACGGCCGCCTTTTCTTCTGCACTCAGAGACATTCGCCAAAGCTCCAGATTAAAGGTTAAAAGGGATAATTAGTAAAAAGCCCTTGTGAAATAACTTCTACAAGGGCTTTTAAAAATTCACTATACGATATGAAAGTGAATGATGGCGGAGAGCGAGGGATTCGAACCCCCGGAAGGTTACCCTTCAACGGTTTTCAAGACCGCCGCCTTCGACCGCTCGACCAGCTCTCCAGAGGACGCATAGAGTACTCAAAACTCGACAAGATTTCCAGTACTTTTTCGAAAATCGACCACTCATAGTGTCTGTCAGCGGATTAATGGCTGTGATAGCATTGCGGGTTTCCTGCCCCTAGCGAGACAGATTCCTAATGGAAGCAAACAAACCTTCACTAACTTACCGTGATGCGGGTGTTGACATTGATGCTGGCAACGCCTTGGTTGAACGTATCAAACCTATCGCCCAACGCACCAAACGCCCTGAAATGCTTGGCGGTATTGGTGGTTTTGGCGCACTGATGTCTATTCCTTCTCATTACAAACAGCCGGTCTTGGTATCGGGTACTGACGGTGTTGGCACCAAACTGAAACTGGCTATTGAAACCGGCATCTATGACACCATCGGTATTGATTTGGTCGCCATGTGTGTCAATGATATCGTCGTCAGCGGCGCTGAACCTCTGTTCTTCCTAGATTATTACGCTACTGGCAAACTGGAAGTTGATGTAGCTGAAAAAGTCATTAGTGGGATTGCAGAAGGGTGCCTGCAATCGGGTGCGTGTTTAGCCGGTGGGGAAACTGCCGAAATGCCAGGCATGTACAATGACGGCGATTTTGATTTAGCTGGTTTTTGTGTAGGCGTGGTAGAACGCGACCGTATCCTTGATCATTCCCGTGTGCATCGCAATGATGTCCTGATTGGTCTGGAATCCACTGGCCCACATTCCAATGGTTACTCACTGGTGCGTAAGATTGTGGAAGTCAGCGGTGCTGATTTGAATGCGCCGTTTGGCAATACCACTTTAGGTCGCGCCCTGCTTGAACCTACCCGCATTTACGTCAAGCTGCTGCTAAAATTGCTGCGTCAATATAACCTGCACGCGATTGCCCATATCACAGGCGGCGGTATTACCGAAAATCTACCACGCGTATTGCCATCCCGTCTGATGGCCAAAGTTAACCTTAATAGCTGGAAACGTCCTGAAGTCTTCAACTGGTTACAGACTCAAGGTGGGGTATCCGAAGAAGAAATGCTACGTACCTTTAACTGTGGTATTGGCATGGTGTTAGTCGTACCGGCTGAACAGGCTGAAGATATTCTCACAGCATGTCGGCTGGAAAACGTTCAGGCTTGGCAAATTGGCCATATGGCTGCTTCTGATGTTGATGCACCGTATGTCCAGTATGTCTGATAGTGTTGTTCCGCCCATTCGTATCGTTGTTTTAATTTCAGGCAGTGGTAGCAATCTGCAAGCCTTAATGGATGAGATTGATGCGGGTCGTATTGCAGCAAACATTGTAGCGGTAATTAGTAACCGCGCCGATGCTTATGGCCTGCAACGCGCTTTTAAAGCAGATATTCCCGCCGAAATTATTGATCATACGACGTTTGAATCGCGTGAAGCGTTTGATGCCAATTTGCAAGCACGTATTGACAGTTTTAGTCCTGACTTGTTGGTATTAGCGGGCTTCATGCGTATTCTCACAACGGCTTTTGTACGGCATTACGCGGGTAGAATGCTGAATATTCATCCATCACTATTACCGTTATACCGAGGGATACACACCCATGCGCGAGTATTGGCTGACAATGCTCGTGAACATGGTGCTAGTGTGCATTTTGTCACGGCAGAATTGGATGGTGGGCCTATCGTTATGCAGGCCAAAGTGCCGGTGTTACCGAGTGATACTGCTAATTCTTTGGCCAAACGCGTCTTGATACAAGAGCATGTGATCTACCCACAAGTAGTCAAGTGGTTTGCAGAAGGTCGGTTGCAATTACAGGGGAACCAGGTGCTGCTTGACGGGAACGTGTTAAAACGCCCCGTCTTGCATATCGGTGACTGAATCAGCCGAAGTGACAAACGTAATGCAGGGTATCAAGTGTTTCAATATCAAATGAAGCATTGCCTGCTACTTCAAACGATTGCCCACCGGCATACTCCTGCCATTGGTCGCTGCCTGCTAAACGCACACGGCAGCGGCCTTGCAGCAGTTCCATAATTTCAGGTGCGCCTGTATTAAAAGTCAGGGTAGAGGGCAAAATCACCCCTACACTTTTACGCGTACCATCAGCCAAGATGACGGTGTGACTTACGCATTTGCCGTCAAAGTAAACGTTGGCGGTTTTAACCACACTCACATTATCAAACTGATTCATAAAACTCCTATAGGATTAACTGGCTTGACCCGCAATGGTCATTTTGTCGATTAAAATCGACCCGGTATGTACTGTACCGCGTACATCCACGTCATCAGCAATACCGACAATGCCACGCAACATATCTTTCATGTTACCGGCAATGGTCACTTCTTCTACCGGGTGCTGAATCATACCATCCTCAATCCAATAGCCAACGGCTCCACGGGAGTAATCACCAGTAATACCGTTAACGCCATGACCAAACAGCTCGGTTACCATTAAGCCAGTACCCATCTGCTGAATCAGATCAACAAAGCTCACGCCCGTATCACCAACTAGAATATTACTAGTACCGCCTGCGCTGCCGGTGGTTTTCATACCCAATTTGCGTGCGCTGTAACTACTGAGGAAGTAATCTTGGATAATGCCATCCTTAACGATATCACGTGGTCGGCAAGCAACGCCTTCGCTATCATAAGCCCGGCTACTTAAGGCTTGGCGAATGAGCGGGTCTTCCCGAACCTGCAAGAAATCTGGGCAAACCTGCTGGCCTAATGAATTCAGCAGGAAGGTAGCCTTACGATACTGGGCACCACCACTTAACGCGGCAATCAAACCTTCAATCAGGCCACGCGCCATACGCGCTACAAACAGCACCGGTGCTTCACGCGTGGACAGGGAACGGGCATGCAGACGGCGTAATGCACGTTGTGCTGCTTCAGCACCGACGGTATCAGCCGAATCCAGCAAGCTAGGTACACGCGAAACGGTATACCAATAATCGCGCTGCATAGAATCGCCATCTTGAGCAACTACCGCACAACTCATGGAATGGCGGGTACTATGACGAATGCCCATAAAACCATAGGTATTGGCATATAGGTGTAACCCGGCAAAACTGTCTACCCCTGCCCCTTCGCTATTGGTAATACGATGGTCGTGTTCACGCGCCACCGTTTCCGCTTGCAAAGCCATTTCAATGGCTTGTTCGGTATCCAGTTCCCACGGATGATACAAATCCAGTTTAGGGAATTCGGTTGCAATATCCGCCCGATCCGCTAAGCCATTAAAGGGGTCTTCGGAGGTATGGCGCGCAATACTGCATGCCGCCTCAAGTGTGTCATCCAATGCCTTTTTGGAAAAATCGCCGGTAGAGGCGACGCCTTTACGGTGTCCAAAATAGACGGTGATATTGACGTTCTGGTCGTTATGATGTTGCAGTTTGTCAACCTTGCCCATACGCACTTCGACTGACAAACCTGTACCCTTGTCTACATCCACTTCCGCCGCTGTCGCCCCTTTCGCTTCAGCTGCCCGCAGTAAATGTTCAGTCATCGCCTGATATTCAGTGGCGAGATCTATACGATTTTCCAATGCAATCATGTTGGTTAATTCCTTAGGTACAAATTTTTAACCTGTTGTGGTGCCACCTACGGTTAACCCATCGACCCTTAAGGTAGGCTGACCTACCCCGACTGGGACACTTTGACCATCCTTGCCGCAAACACCGATACCAGTATCGAGCTGCAGATCATTACCTACCATACTGACGCGTGTCAGTACGTCAGGCCCATTGCCAATCAAGGTTGCGTTTTTAATGGGTTTGCCTAATTTGCCATTTTCAATCTGATAAGCCTCGGAAGCGGAGAATACAAACTTGCCCGAGGTAATATCCACTTGGCCGCCAGAGAAGTTGACGGCATAAATACCTTTATCGACCGAGGCAATAATCTCGGCAGGATCATGTTGACCCGGCAACATATAGGTATTAGTCATACGCGGCATCGGCAAATGGGCATACGATTGCCGCCGTCCATTGCCTGTTGATGCAGTGTTCATTAGCGCGGCATTCTGACGATCAAAGATATAGCCTTTGAGAATGCCGTCTTCAATTAAGGTCGTGCACTGGGTTTGGGTACCCTCATCATCCACGCTCAGGGAACCACGGCGCTTTTCTAAGGTACCATCATCCACTACGGTAATGCCTTTAGCAGCAACCTGCTCACCAATACGATTAGCAAAGGCAGAAGTACCCTTACGGTTAAAGTCACCTTCCAAACCGTGACCAATCGCTTCGTGTAACAACACACCCGGCCAGCCATTACCCAATACCACCGTCATATTACCTGCCGGGGCCGCTTCAGCTTCCAGATTAATCAGGGCTTTGCGTACAGCTTCTTCCGCGTATTCCCGAGCCTTATCACCCTTGAGGAATACATCCAGATTAAACCGGCCACCGCCGCCCGCAGACGCACTTTCAATCTGACCATTGCGCTCAACAATCACCGACACATTAGTGCGCACTAACGGGCGAACATCAGCGATCAAGCGCCCGCTTTCATCCACAATCAAGACGATTTCATGCACGGCAATCATATTGGCCATCACCTGTTGCACATGCGGACTGGTGGCTCGCGCTACCGTATCAATCTGTTGCAGGAAGGCAATTTTGTCTTGTTCGGAAAGAGAGCTTAATGGGTCATCAGTGCCATACAAAGCACGCGCCGGGGTACAGACATTCCATGCTTTGACAACACCAGATTGCCCAGCACGGCTAATAGCACGGGCTGCTTTGGCAGAAGCGAGTAAAGCCGGTAAACTGATTTCGCCACTATAGGCAAAACCGGTTTGTTCACCACAGACGGAGCGCACCCCTACACCCTGCTCAATGCTATAGCTACCACTTTTAATGATGCCTTCTTCCAATCCCCAGGCTTCATAGCGGGCAGACTGGAAATACAAATCGGCAAGCGTCGTATCGTGGGTCAGCAGCTGACTAAAAACCTGTTCGAGGTGGCTTTCATCCAAACCCGCCGGTGTTAAAAACACCTCACGGGCAAAATCAATCGCTTGTTTCATTAGAATCCTTAAACTGTGTGTTTTTTAGAGGCGACGGTGAGATAAAACCGGAAAGGTTTTACGGGTAGATTCCTGACCTTCAAGATCAATATCAGTCATCACGATACCCGGTCCTTTATCTCGTACCGCTCTTACCCGCCCCCAATAATCAATTATCATGCTGTGTCCGTAAGTGGTGCGCCCATTCACATGGTAACCACCCTGACCGGGTGCTACCACATAACACAGATTTTCAATGGCCCGTGCACGCAATAAGACTTCCCAATGGGCTCTACCGGTCACATCGGTAAAGGCGGCGGGAACGACCAATAACTGTGCACCTTGTGCTGACAACTGCCGATACAATTCGGGAAAACGTAAGTCATAACACACCGACATGCCAATTCTGCCACACGGTGTATCGACCACTACCGGCTGATGACCCGGCATAGTGGTTTGGCTTTCGGTATGGACTTCGCCATTTTCACTTAGTGTTACATCAAACATATGAATTTTGTCATAACGTGCCACTACCTCGCCTTGGCCATTATACAGGATTGAGGCAGCGTAAACCCGAGTTGGGTCAATAGAACGCAAGGGAATCGTCCCCGCAATAATCCACATACCATATTTTTTGGCTTGCTGGGACAAAAAGGCTTGGATAGGTCCCTCACCAAAAGCTTCAGCCACTTTGACCTGATCACTTGGCTGCAAACTCATAATGGCAAAACTTTCTGGCAATACCGCCAGAGTTGCCCCTCGCTCGTAGGCTTCTTTAAGCAAACGCTCTGCTTCCATTAGATTGGCCTGAACCTGTGGCCCGGAAGCCATTTGCAGCGCAGCGATAAATGCCATGTATACCCTCCTCTATGCTAGGCAACCTACCATTGTGTGCCGACATTGGCAAAACATCAACCTAAGCCCTTCAGTGCAACAGCCATACCAACATTTTCAGGTACTAACCTACAAACAAGTCATATGGGTAAACTATTGAGCACTATAAAACAAGGGATAAGCGGAGTTTCCCTTATGAACTAATATTGGGTTAACCCGGTGGAATATCTAGAGGCTTAACCGGGGCGAGGTTTGACTTAGGCGAATTTGCTGGAGCTGGCGTCGAATAGCTTGATGAACCATTAATCAGAGGATCATCCCATGGCCCTGTAATACGGTAACGCAATGCCCCCCAACTTTTCACGGCCTCTTCAGGAGCACTTTCGGTGGCTGCGTTAAACAAAACCGCCGCTAGACCGCCGCCCAAACCGGCTAATGCCGTCCCAATCACTGGCAAGGTAGAACGCAGATTGGGGATTAAAGTGAGGGTTTGATCAAGCGTTTTTTGCTTTAGATCAGCCGAGCCATGAATACCGGCGACCAAAATGGGAGCTTTAATTAAGGTGTCCTGCGTACTGAGTACACCCTGATCAAGCTGAAAATGACCACTAATAGCATCAAAGCTAACCCCTTTATCGGTCATATCATGAAAGTCCATCGCAAGGCGGCTTGATAGACGACTAACATCCAGTAAACCTAATAAGCGACCAATACCGGGTTCGACCGCTGTCAGGCTACCTTTACCCAAACTCACATGACCCTCACCTTTGATGTTTTCTAAGGCGAAGGCAAACGGTGCTCCTGCCCATAGTAAGCGTGCATTAGCCGTTAACGCGCCCCCTCGCAAAGCCGGTTCGCTGCCTTTATCTGCCCACAGATAACCCGGTGTAGCACTGTGTGCTGTTAAGGCCAATTCAGTATAAGAATGGCCATCGGCTCCCTGATACCAACGACCCTGATTAGCCAAAACGGTCAAAAAGGGCTGACGGATTTCCAGCGCGCGAATATGCAAGTCATTGCGTACTTTATTCATATCTAACGTTAGGGAATCCAGTGGCATATCCCCCTTGCGACATTGCTGACAGGTAATGCGCATAGAAGGAATAGACACTGGTGACAAATCAGTCTGGGCTTTGCCTTTAGGTGCTTGTGGCAATTGCTTACTTAGCTGTTCTAAATCCAGCGAATGCGCGGCAATATTAACCCGGCCACTAGCGAGGTTAGCTAAAGGCAAATGCGCATCTGCATTTAGGTAAGTCGTACGTAGATTGGCTTGCAAGATATCACTACTGCGAGCATTGATTTGTGCCGCACCAAAAGATTGTTGCCCTAGACGCAAATCCCCCACCCCTAAATCCAATTGCAGCGGCACGACCGATGATTTGTCCTTTTTGCCATACTCATCACTAGCTGTCCCGCCTGCTGCTAACTCTCGCCACTGCAAAATATCCACGGTTGGCAACTGACCTTTGATAGCCACGCCTTCTGTAGGCAAATCCACCTTAGCCTGCTCACCCATAGCCACCCCAATGGCGGTTTTAAGCGGACTGTTATGCGGCAAACGTGCCCGCACATTCAACAAGCTAGGGATGTTAATAGTCGCATCCCAATACGTTGCCCCTTCAAATGGAATATTTAGCTTAACGGTCAGCGGTAAAGCGGTCTGTGCGGTTTTGCCAAAGGGGGCAGGTAAGCGAATATCAATGCCCTGCAACTGACTGCTAGCTTGCAACTGCAAACTCGCCTTGCACTGCCCCTTACCATTACCAAAGGTAAAAGCCGGTAATTCCAATTGAGTAGTAATCGGAGTTTTACCACTCATATACGCGCCTAAACCTTGTAAGGCTTGCGGCAAAAAGGCTTGAGGACTATTCGTTTGCTGCAAACTCAGGCGTATTAATTGTGCATGCCGATCAGTAACTGCCTTAATCGTAATCGGTTCACCACGGTAATCGGCAGTGGCTTTGTCTGTTTGTACACCGACTTCATCAAAATACACTTGCCCCTGCAAACGGGTAAAGGTCTGGTCATAATCAGGTATGGCGAAGGTATTCTGGTGCAGATTGACTAACCCATCTACCGACACGCCCTTTTTCTCAAACACCGGGGCATCTAGTGGTACATCCAGTTTCAAACGCAAATCCGAATCACCGGAAAACTTGGCTACCTGCATAAAATCACGCAGTTTACGGCCAATAGGCGCGGTTTGCAGATAATCCATGTGCCCCTGCAAATCGCCTTTAGTGCGTAAATCCAGCAGCAAGTGGGTTTCCCCAAGCATATCAGGGATATCCACCTCGCCGCCGGTAACATCTAATTGCATAATACGCGCGCTTTTGACTTTGCCGCTCATACCCTGATTATGAAAACGCAACTCGCCTTTTACATCCCGAGCTTCCGGCCATTCTGGTAGATACGCCAAAATACCTTTTTCAATATCAAAACGAATATCAAATACGCCGGGTTTGTTTTTAAAGGGAAAGTCAGACGGATTGCCTTGCAAAACGAACTCGCCCTTAGGCACATAACCGGCCACAATCGCCGTTTTCAGCCATTTTTCGGTGCCATCAATCACAATTGAGGGAATATACTGGCGCACATTATCCAGTACCCGTTGGGTCGAAAAGGTCATTTTCAAATCCAATGCCAGTGGCTTAGCCAGAGGCATAGCCAGTTTACCTCCGCCTTGCACCTGCAAATCACGATTGCGCATAGCTAGGTCAGAAATTTGCCAATCCCAACCCGTTGCCAGCACTTGCCAACTAAGCTTGGCATCGAGTTGATCAATGGGCATAGGCGCTTCAAACCATTGCGGATAATTAAACTGGCTGTCTTGCACATGCATTTGCACTTGACCACCCGCATTATCCGCCTTGAACGTGGCATTAATACCCGCTAATGCGGGAACCTTGTCCGTGCCTTTTAAACGCAAATCCTTAATTTCGCCTTCACCTTGGATATGCAGCGGCTTGCCGACCTCTGCTTTGATATGCGCATCCAACCACAACGAACCTTTGTCCACGCCCGCCATATTCAATAATGGTGATGGCAAAGCGGCTAAATTGAAAATGCGGGTGCGCGTGGCTAGATCGCCATTCCAATCGTGTTTGCCATCCGCCAGAGTCACCCGTTTCAGAACGGCATCCACTGCTAAAGTCTTACCAATCTGCGGCGGGAACGAAGCGTCTGCTTGTAAGGTAATTTCATCCGGCAAAAATTCGCCCATGAACGATAAATTATGCAAGGTTAACGTGCGACGATTCGGTACATCCATCCAATGCACATAACCATCCTTCAACGTAACCCGTATAGGGGAATGGCGCTCCACATCCAGCGCGGTATTTTTCAACCCCGGCAATGGAAAGGTTAAGCCTTGCACTTTAGGCAAAGCATCCTTTTCCTGGCGCAAAATAAATTCCACTCCACGCAAATCAATATCGGCGGGTTGCAAACGCAAGGTGCGCAAGCTTTCTTCCCAATCCACCGTCAGGGCTAACTGACGGATGTGAATGGGTATATCGCCGCTTTTATCGGTTAATTGCAGATCATGGATCAGCCAACGCGGGGATTCACTATTGCGGTCGACACTGATTTTGCCAATCGTGACTTTATTGCCTAGAAAATCGGAAACCTCCTTTTCTATGACCTCTTTATAATCATCCACGAATGGCAACCAAAAATTAGCCAAACCCAGTAGCGCAACACAAAAAATGGCAAAATGGAAAATGAAAGTCAGGGTTAAATAGAGAAGTTTTATAATTAAACCGGGTGACTTTCTGCTACAACAAGACAACGTCGAAATGCTCCTGGGCGTATAAAGCCTCTACCTGCATACGGATAGGGATGCCCACAAATTCCTGTAATTCGGCCAAACTATCGGATTCTTCGTCCAGTAATACATCGACTACTTCTTGTGAGGCCAATACCAATAACTCTCTGGCATCAAACTGGCGTACAGCCCGCAAAATCTCCCGAAACACTTCATAACAAACGGTCTCAGCTGTTTTGACAAACCCGTTGCCACCACAAGCTGGGCAAGGTTCACACAAGACATGTTCCAGACTTTCACGGGTACGTTTGCGCGTCATTTCCACCAAGCCCAAGGGGGAAACATCACAAACATAGGTTTTAGCGTAATCTTTCTCCAGTGATTTTTCCAGCAACTTCAACACCTGCTGCTTGTGATCATTCTGCAGCATATCAATAAAATCAATGATGATAATGCCACCAAGATTACGCAAACGCAGTTGTCGAGCGATGGCCTGAGCCGCTTCTAGATTGGTGCGGAAAATAGTTTCTTCCAAATTACGGTTGCCTACAAAACCACCGGTATTGACATCAATAGTGGTCATGGCTTCAGTCTGGTCAATAATTAAATAACCACCAGACTTTAAAGGAACCTTACGTTGCAACGCCTTAAGGATTTCTTCTTCTACACCATGCAGATCAAAAATGGGCCGCTCACCGGGATAATGTTCAATCACATCCGCAAGATCAGGAATATATTTCTGGCAAAATTCCGTGACTTTATTGGATGTTTCACGCGAATCAATTAAGACGCGGCTAATTTTTTCCCCAACCATATCGCGCAAAATTCGCCACACCAATGGCAAATCTGAATAGACTAACGTAGGAGCACTGGATTCACGGGCGCTCTTTTCAATGTTTTCCCATAACTTGCGCAAAAACTTCATATCACGGCGCAATTCATCTTCGGAAATACCATCTGCTGCCGTACGCACAATATAGCCGTAGTCATCCTTGAATTCGCGGCGCAATTGCTCAATTAACTGGCGCAAACGCTCACGTTCAGCTCCCTGTTCAATCTTGCCGGAAATACCTAGATTATTATTGTCTGGCATTAATACAAGGTAGCGCGATGGAATCGTGACATGTGTGGTCAGACGCGCCCCTTTGGTACCTAATGGGTCTTTGATGACCTGTACAAGCAGTTTTTTACCCTCGTACAGCAATTCGCCAATTTGTACCGCAGGACGATGCATCGGAGGGTCTTGAAATTCCTCCAAAGAAGGATGAGTCAGGTCAGAAGCATGCAAAAAGGCCGATTTCTCCAGGCCAATATCGATAAAAGCAGCCTCCATCCCCGGCAAGACTCGGCTAACCTTGCCTTTGTAAATGTTACCGACAATGCCTTTGCGCGAAGTTCTCTCAATCAAAACTTCCTGCAAAATGCCATTTTCAAGTAAAGCAACCCTTGACTCTTGTGGGGTGACATTAATCAGTAATTCCGCACTCATGAATCCGCCTGATGGTTATTGTCTATGGCCAATCCATCCCGGATATTAGGCCGAAATGTTATATGGCGTACTGTGCCTACGCGCTATCGGCCTATGCTTTAAAGTACCGTTATGCCAGCATTTGCCAATAACTGCGCTGTTTCAAACAGGGGTAAACCCATTACACCCGAGTAAGAACCTTCCAGCTTTTCTACAAAAACAGCGCCTCGACCCTGAATGGCATAAGCACCTGCTTTATCCTGTGGTTCACCTGTTTGCCAGTATGCCAGAATGGTAGCGTCCGTAACTGAATGGAATTTGACCCGGCTATAACTGGTAATCACCTGTGTACCCGCTGCTGTTGTCAAAGCCACAGCCGTCAAAATATCGTGCCATTTACCTGACATACGTCGCAACATGGCCTGAGCATCGGCAAAATCGCGTGGCTTGACCAATAACTCGCCTTCCAGTAAGCCTAAAGTATCGGAACCCAATACCGGCAATACACCAGAAGCAACGGTTTGCTGACGTTGCTGCCAAACCGCCTGCGCTTTTAGACAGGCCAAACGTTGTACTAACGCCTCAGCGGTTTCCCCCGGTAATGGAGTTTCATCCACATCCGCGCTTTGTACTTCGTAGCGAACCCCAATCTGATCCAGCAGTTCGCGTCGCCGTGGTGATGACGATGCCAAGATAATTTGCGCCTTTTGCATTAGTCCCCTCGATGATAAGGATGGTTCGTGAGGATACTCCAGGCGCGAAATACTTGTTCAGCCACAATAATACGCACCAAGGGGTGTGGAAACGTCAGGGGTGACAATGACCAGCTTTGCTCAGCTCGTTGTAAACAGGCGGGTGAGAGGCCTTCCGGCCCCCCGACCAGTAATGCCACATCACGCCCGGACATCATCCAGTTATCTAACTGAATCGCTAACTGTTCGGTAGACCAAGGCTTGCCGCGCACATCCAATGTCACCACCAGACTGCCATCGGGAATAGCCGCTAGCAATTTTTCCCCTTCTGTGTGGCGAATCCGCTGTAAATCGTTATTTTTGGTGCGCTTTTCGGCAGCAATTTCACGAATCACCAGCTGACATTGCCCGGGCATACGACTGGTATATTCCTCAGTGCCGGTATTCACCCAAGCGGGCATTTTGGTACCTATGGCCAACAGGTGAATACGCACTTAAGCTGCTCCGACACGTACTTGGGGAATACCCTGTCCTGTTTCCCACAGCTTTTCCAGATTGTAAAAATCGCGTGTACTCTGCAGCATGACGTGCAGAATAATGTCATTGAGGTCAACTAACACCCATTCGCCCTGTTGCTCGCCTTCCATACCCAACGGTTTGACACCAGCTTCCTTAGCAGCCAGCTCAACCGATTGAGCAAGGGATTTAACATGACGGGTGGAGTTACCAGTAGCGATAATCATCAGATCAGTGATAGAAGATTTGCCGCGCACATCGATGATTTTGATGTCTTGGGCTTTCATATCTTCCAGTTTTTCGATGACTAATTGTTGAAGTTTCTCAAGTTCCATTAAGTTCCACAATAAAGTTGAAGTCTTTGAATATAGTTGATAACACTGTCTGGTAACAAATATCGGGGATTTCGCCCGTGTTTCAAGAGCTCACGCAATTGTGTGGCAGAAATATCCAACGGCGTTACCGCCAACAGATAAATATTACCACTGGGCTTAGAGGCTAAATCCTGTTTATTTACCGTCAGACGTGTTTCATACCAACCAACGGGCGGCAGACTATACCCCGGTCGGTGTACAACTACCAGATGCGCTAGCTGAAGAATTTCTTCCCAACGATGCCAACTCTGAAAATGCAAAAAGGCATCCACACCAAGGGTTAACAGCAGGGGAGCTTGCTGGCCTACCTCAGCGCGTAAAGAACTCAACGTGGTGAAGGTGTAAGAAAATCCTTCCCGACGCAACTCTCGCTCATCCACTTGTAAACGCGGTTCACTAGCAATCGCTGCTTGCAACATAGTCAAACGTTGGTCGGGATTAGCTTGTGGCTGGGGGCGATGGGGCGGCACCTTACCGGGGATCAGGCGCATATCCTGAATATCAAAGTGCTCCGCCACTTCCAAGGCAGTACGCAAATGACCATGATGAATGGGATCAAACGTCCCGCCGAAAATACCGATCATATTAAGTTCAAAACAACTTGCTTAGTTTCTTGCTCGTTAACCAC
>CAZCJE010000025.1:26153-36535 GCA_964498805.1 uncultured Thiothrix sp. | reverse complement strand
ACGCCAGCCGCTTGCATGTGCCACCCAAAGTTCGCCAGCTGATTGATTTTCTGGTGGAACGGTTTAAACCTGCTCGTTGGCCGGAACCGCCGCCACTGCAAATAACCCGTGGTCACGGATCATAGCCTTGAATTGTTTCATGACCGGGCGTGATAACATGGTTTCGGCTAATAAACGTTTTTCGTAGATGTACATTTTTAGTTCTTCGTCGGCTTGTAGGCGAGCTTGGGCAATCAAGGCGTGGTACTCGCTGCCAAAGAGCTTACCGGAAAGGGTTTTAACCTGATCGTATAACAAGGTCATGACGACTTTTTCTTCTTCCAGCATTTTGCATTTGCCATCGAGGATTTTCAGCATCACGGTGGTAGCACAGTCGATATCAGTCGGGGTAAAAGGGTGTGTATACAGCCAGTCCGTTAAACGTTGGGTAATCATGCGTTTACTCCAGCGGCTAGTTTGGTGGCATAAGCACACAAGGATTCTTCAATACCTTCATAGGCATAATCTGTGACCGAGGCAACACCAATAGCGGCTAGTTTTTCAAGTGGTCCATCGCCGATTTTGGCCACAAACACAGCCTGACAATCCCTAATGGTTTCCAAAATCTTGCCCATCGCGGTTTTGCTGGAATGATTGCCTAAACAGTAGTGTTCAACTTCACGCTTTTCCAATAACTGACACGCTTCCGGGCTAACTGCATAAATCCAGAATTGCTTAGCATGGCCAAAATGTTCACTGATCGCGCGCCCTTCCTTACTGGCTACCGCGAGTTTTAGGGGAAATGTAGGAGTGTTCACAAAATTTCCTTTCGCAACGAGGCAAATAAAGGAGTAAGCAAAGCTCATGCCAATGGCTCTTATCCGCTTAGCACAATGATTCTGAGAATTTTTAACAAGCGTTGGGTGAAAGGTTTGAACGATATTGTGCAGATGTAATAAGAATTCGCATGGTGAAAACGAACAAATAACCCCAAAATTTGTCTATCTAAGTTAACCGCTATGCTATAGAAAAAAGTCATAAAGCTATTACCTTAGACTAGGCCTGATCGTGAGAGTGTATCCCCGCGTTTGCGCTTAGTGGCAGCAAGCTGGCGGTATGTAGCCAGAAATGCGGCGAGGGAGGACAAGGGCTAATGATGCGTATTTTGATTGTGGATGATTATCCACTGTTTCGGGAAGGGCTGGGGCAATTAATCAGTCAGTTATATCCCACGGGGGCTATCTTTTCGGTGGGTTCCTTTGAAGCGGCAATGCGAATTCTCAAGCGTTATGGGCATTTTGAGCTGATTATGCTGGATGCAAGCTTGCCGGATATAGAGGGCTTAATAGGTTTGCAGCGTTTGCAACAGCATGATGCGGCCATACCAGTGGTTATATTGTCAGATTCTACTAATCCTACGACAGTATTAGCCGCTTTAGAACAAGGCGCACGCGGCTATATTCTTAAAACCGCTGAAATTGGTGATGTTAAAAATGCTTTGCAATTGGTGCAACAGGGGGAAACCTATATTTCACCTGCGGTATTGACCGCGGTGCAAACATTGCCAACGGTGGCTACTGTTCCATTACCAGAGTTAGTAATCGATGAGCCTTGGTTGCAAAAATTAGGTTTAACCCATCGGCAATTTGAGGTGTTATGCCTAATGGTGCAGGGTTTGCCAAATAAAACCATTGCTAATCGTTTGCAATGCTCAGAAGGCACGGTGAAATTGCATGTTAGTGCTATTTTGCGTGCCCTGCATGCCCGTAACCGTACTGAAGCAGTGCAAGCAGCTAATCGTTTAGGGATTTGCTCATAAGGTTATCACTAAGTTATAGCCGTATGGCTAATGAATGCTAACTGTACAAAAATGGTTATGAATTATGGCATATTTATCAAATCATTTATTTCTTATATTTATATGATAAATGCAAAATATTTATGAATAACGGGCTAAGAAAAACATTGCAGTGATGTTATTTGGCATTATCTAAAATCGATTATCAAGCCTGTCTATTAATTGGCGACCTTTCCTGTAAGGGGCAGACAGCTATTGTCTGAGAATGATTAAGGTAAATAACCATGGAAATTAATAAACGCTTTTTCTTCTCTTATACTCGCAGTCATTTATTTTCTGAGGGTTTTACACAAACGCAAGTGGATGGCTTGAATCATTTATTAGCTTATTGGGAAGCCAATATGATCGATTGTGATGATCGTTGGCTAGCTTATGCACTAGCTACAGTTCATCATGAAACCGACAAAAAGATGCAGCCAATCAAGGAATATGGCGATGCTGATTATTTCACAGAAATGTATGACATTAGAGGTAGAAGGCCTGACGTAGCCAAACAACTAGGCAATCTAGAGCCTGGGAACGGAGCTAAGTTTTTTGGCCGTGGATTTGTACAATTAACAGGTAAAAATAATTACCGTGATTGGTCTAAACGCTTAGGGATTGATTTGCTGGCTAATCCGGATGACTGTTTGGATATTGATGTGGCCACCAAGATTTTATTTGTCGGTATGAAAAAAGGCAGTTTCACTGGTAAGGGTTTTGCCCATTATTTTCAAGGTGCTAAAGAAGAATGGGTAAAAGCCCGGTATATTATCAATGGACAGGATAAAGCCCACTTGATTGCAGGCTATGCTCAGCAGTATTACGCCGCCATTTGTTATATCGATGATGTTAAAGCGATGGAAAAACAAACGGCTACCGCTTGATAACTCAGGTATGCAGGCTAAGTATCTGCCTACTGCTTTTAGGGGGATATATTGATGAGCTATGAAAACAGTGCTAACCATCCGGTGGTAACTATGGTGGCAGATAAGCCCCTTAGCATTCGTGCTGTATTAACGCATGAACTGAAATCCAAAGGCATTAAACTGGATAAAATTACCATTATCCGTGATGATGAGCCTGAATATATTGTATTTCTGGATGAAGAAAAAAACCTACGCTGGATTTTAGGTAATGCCGTGCCGGATGCTGATTGCCAGAAGGTTATGATGGAATTAAGGCATTTGGCGTTAACACCCGTGAATTATCTGGATAAGGAACATTATAATTCATGGGTGAAAATTCTCGCCCATGTTATTTCTTTGATTAGTAAAAATCAGAGTGAAGCAGCACGCGAAATTATGCGCCGTGCTAGCGAGTTTTTGAGTAGCCGCGCACGTGAAAAAGCACGCGTCTGGGTGGTTGAATCCAGTATGGTCGCTTCAGCTATTGTTATGAGTATTTGCTTGGTGTCTTTTTTAAGCCACCACAGTATTTCCATTTTATTATTATTGACCTCTATGGGTTTTGGTGTAGTGGGGACGCAATTTTCCATTTTGGCGCGTTTAAATGATATTACCGTTGACCCAGCAGCTGGTAAAAGAGTTTATTGGAAGGATGCGATTATCCGTATTATGACCGGGATGTTCGCGGCGGTTATTTTATATGTGGCGTTGAAATCACAAGCCTTGTTTGGGTTTATTGACCTGGCATCCTTGGATAAATTAATGCAGCAAGAAGTAAGTGATTTTGCCCAAGAGGGTAAAATGCGGGATTACACCAATGAGTTATTACGTGATAAAGGTTTTTGGGTGATTGCCCTTATGTCGACATTGGCGGGTTTTAGCGAACGCTTTGTGCCCGGTTTTCTGGGTAAATTAGAAGAGCGTAGCTTGAATGAGCTGGAAAGCCTTAAACCTGCTTCCCAGCCACTCAGTGATATCAGTGTTTCAGGATAAGCCTAATTCACCCCACATGGCATCCACACGCGCTTTGACGGCAGCATCCATGGTAATCGGTGTGCCCCATTCACGGGTTGTTTCGCCCGGCCATTTATTGGTGGCATCTAAACCCATTTTCGAGCCTAAACCAGACACGGGTGAGGCAAAATCCAGATAATCAATTGGCGTGTTTTCAATTAAGGTGGTATCGCGTGCTGGGTCCATACGGGTGGTCATAGCCCAGATGACATCTTGCCAATCGCGGGTATTCACGTCTTCATCCACCACAATAATGAATTTAGTGTACATGAACTGACGCAGGAAGGACCAGACGCCCATCATTACACGCTTAGCATGGCCCGGATACTGCTTTTTAATGCTGACAATGGCCATACGGTAAGAGCAGCCCTCCGGAGGCAGGTAAAAGTCGACAATTTCCGGGAATTGCTTTTGTAGAATCGGCACGAATACTTCATTCAAAGCCACCCCCAGAATAGCCGGTTCATCCGGTGGGCGACCCGTGTAAGTGCTGTGGTAAATCGGGTCTTGGCGGTGGGTAATGCGCTCAATGGTAAAGACTGGGAAATTATCCACCTCATTGTAATAGCCAGTGTGATCACCAAACGGGCCTTCCGGTGCCATATCATCCGGGTAAATATAGCCTTCCAGCACAAATTCAGCAGAAGCAGGCACTTGCAAATCTGACATCAACGCTTGCGCCAATTCAGTACGGGAACCGCGCAATAATCCAGCAAAGGCATATTCGGATAAAGTATCCGGTACAGGGGTAACGGCACCTAAAATCGTCGCCGGGTCAGCGCCTAAAGCGACGGCTATAGGGAAGGGTTTACCCGGATAAGTTTTTTGCCAATCCCGGAAATCCAACGCGCCCCCGCGATGCGATAACCAGCGCATAATCACACGGTTCTTGCCTATCACTTGTTGGCGGTAAATACCCAGATTCTGACGTTTCTTTTCTGGGCCTTTGGTAATGACCAAGCCCCACGTAATCAACGCTGCGGCATCACCCGGCCAACAATGCTGAATCGGCAATTTGCTAAGATCAATTTGCTCTTTTTGCAGTACCACTTGCTGACAAGCCGGACGACTGACCACTTTGGGGGCCATATCCAGCACTTTTTTGAAAATGGGTAAGGAATTGAAGGCATCCTTAAAGCCTTTAGGCGGCTCCGGCTGCTTAAGAATCGCCAGTAACTTGCCAACTTCCCGCAAGGCTTCGGTGGATTCTTCACCCATACCTAACGCCACTCGACGTGGTGTCCCAAACAGATTAGCCAATACCGGTACTTTGTGGCCTTTGGGATTTTCAAATAACAGAGCAGGGCCACCGGCACGCAATACACGGTCGGCAATTTCGGTCATTTCCAAATGAGGATCAACACACACCTTAATGCGCTTAAGCTCACCCATAGATTCCAGTTGCTGGATAAAATCGCGTAGGTCTTGGTATTTCATGCGCTAAATAATAGCGGAAAGCGATGGGGTGCGGCTATGTGTCTGGTGGGAAAATTGGCAGGATTTGCTAGGATTCTAGAACCACGGGTTACCAATTGAAGGTGAGTAACCCGATGGTCTCTGCTAACTGTTCAGAAAGTGCTTGCGGTTATTTTGCCTGAGCGTACGCACCTACACCGCAGAGGAAACCTTTGGTGTTTTTAATTACATAGCTTTTTTTGTCTTTTAGCTCTTCAGTACCAGGATAGGGCCACTTGTAAGAAACCCAACCTTTTCCTTCAGCAGACTTGGCAGTATCCACCATGTTTTTGAACAGTTTGTCCCCGTATTTGTCGAAATCCAGCAGGTTTTGGCCAACCAGTTCCGGCTTTTTAGGGTGTGAAAGCATTTTGCCTTCCAGATCCATACAGAACACGTACAGATCTTTATCCTGGAAACCGCCATCGGCCTTTTTAAAGGTTTCAAAGGCAGCTTCCCCATTCTTGTCAACTTCAGCAGCCGCTTTTTCGCTCATTGCTTTGGCTTCATCTTCCGTACCCATAGCATCAGCGGCAAAAGCATTCAGGCTGAAAGCAACCAGAACAGGTCCAAGGATATAGCTCAATTTTTTCATTGCAGATTCTCCTCCTTAACGTATTGAAACCAGCCTGCACACCTGACGGTGCTCCTCTTGCAGCCCTGGTCATATGTCGTGTAAGAAATAAACACGACTCCGCGATTGTAGACAAGTTTCAGGAAAATTGTCACTAGTTGCCCCAAAAAATACTGATCTAACCTATAATCGCCTGTTCGATTGTGCACAGGACGTTTTTCAAACCTATCCCATAGGCGGGCAAAGCGTGCTTGTCGAGCCAGCATGCGTATAATTCGGGTTTTTATGAGTAGAAAATCTGCATGCCTCAAGAACCCAATGCTGCTTTATTAACAAACCCTTGGTTACGCTATTGGTTGGCGACCCGACCGGCGTTTTTAGCAGCCAGTCTGATTCCAGTCTTAATTGGTGCAGCTGCCGTAGCCTATAGCGGTTACCCCATTAGCTGGACGCTATTATTCTTCACCTTAATAGGTACGGCATTGGTTCATTCCGGTGTTAATGTCCTGAATGATTACTATGATGAAGAAAATGGCACTGACCGACGTAATCAGCAGCGCATTTTTCCATTTACGGGCGGAAGCCGCTTTATCCAGAATGAAGTCATGGCGCTAGAAGAAACATTTGTGTTTGGGGTGGGCTTATTATTAGCAGCCATTGCCCTAGGGTTATACCTAGCGTGGGAAAGTGGGGCTGCTTTATTGGTAATTGGTTTGGCAGGTTTATTGGTCGGGTGGGGCTATTCGGCACCACCGTTGCAATTGAATAGTCGCGGCTTAGGTGAACCTGCGGTTGCATTGGGTTTTGGGGTATTGACGCCATTAGGGACGTGGTTTGTGCAAACCGGTATGCTGAGTTTTTATCCTGTCATGGTTAGCTTTCCCACAGCTTTGCTAGTGATGAATATCCTGTACATTAACCAATTTCCTGACCGCGAGGCGGATGCTGCTAGTGGTAAGCATCATTGGGTAGTACGCCTGACCTTGGATAAATCCCCCGTGATTTATTTAGGCGCGGTTATGGCAGCTGCGATTAGCTTAATGTTAATGGTGGCAAATGAATTTTTGCCCATATGGTCCATTATTAGCCTGTTACCTTTGGTATTGGCCTTCAAAGCGGGTTTGGATCTGCAACAATTTGCCGCGCAACCTAACAAGCTGGAACCCGCTATTAAAATGACCATTGCCAGTATGGTACTGCATGGTTTATTGCTAACCGCTACTTTATGGCTGGGTTAACCTGTTCTAGAGCTAACAATAGGCGTTCAATATCGGCATGAGTATGTGCCGCCGATAAAGTTACCCGTAAACGCGCGGTATTCGGTGGCACGGTCGGCGGGCGAATAGCGGTAACCAAAATGCCGTGATTTTCCAGTTGCTGGCTGAAATGCAAGGCTTGTTCACTGCTACCGACCAAAATAGGCTGAATAGGCGTGTCAGAGGGCATTAAGGCTAAGCCTAATTGTTGCGCACCCTGTTTAAATTGCTGAATCAGTGCGTGTAAATGCGCGCGCCGTTGTGGTTCTTGCTGAATAATACCCAGACTGGCCAAGGTAGCTGCGGCAATGGCCGGTGGTTGGGCAGTGGTATAAATCCAAGTACGTGCGGTTTGAATCAGGTATTCAATCAGGTCATGGCTTCCGGCAACAAAAGCACCTGCTGTACCTAAGGCTTTACCCAATGTAGCCATGAGAATAGGCACATCGGTCTGGGTTAGGCCTTCCGCTTCCAATAACCCAGCACCCGTTGAGCCGAGTACACCAAAGCCATGTGCATCATCCACCATTAACCATGCCTGTTGAGCCTCGGCCAAGGCTGCTAACTCGCGCATGGGGGCTACATCGCCATCCATGCTAAAAACGCCATCCGTCAGAATCAAAGCCTGACCTTTATCCTGACTGGCCATGCGTTGTTGCAAATGTTGCACATCGTTATGCGCATAACGCACAAAGCGCGCCCCTGATAACAAACCAGCATCCAGCAGTGAGGCATGGTTTAGGCGGTCTTCGTAAATGGTATCTTGCCGCTCCATTAAAGCGTTAGCGACGCCTAAATTAGCCATATAGCCGGTGGAAAACAGCAAAGCGCGTTCACGCCCGGTAAAAGCGGCTAAGGCTTCTTCGAGTTGCTGATGCAAATAGGAATGACCTTGTACCAAATGCGCCGCCCCCGCACCGACACCATAGGTATTGGCCGCTTCCTGAAAGGCTTTGATGACCGCGGGGTGATTGGCTAAGCCTAGGTAATCATTACTGCAAAAAGTCAGTACTGCTTTACCATCAAGGGTTCGATGCGGTTGCTGGGCTGACGTGGTAATGCGCGTTTGGCGGTATAAATGCTGAGAGCGACGTTCCTGCAATAAAGTTTGCAAACGTTCAAGGCGTGGATCAGGCTTCATAAACAAGCGTATTCATCAATAAAAAAAGGCACCCGCGGGTGCCTTTTTGGAATCGGTTAAAGTCAGGCTTTTTTAATGATAAAGGTGTATTCACCATTGGATTCGGCAATACTGACCATTTCATTTTGAGTCTGGCGGCAAAAAGCTTCCATATCTTTAAGAGAACCGGGATCAGTGGCAATGACTTTTAATACTTCACCGGCAGTCAAACCATTAAGGGCTTTTTTAGTGCGTAGAATAGGCAAGGGGCAATTTAGTCCACGTGCATCCAGCACTTGTGTCACCTCAGACATGGTTTCTTTTCTCCTTTGTCGCTTTTGCTAATAAGCCAATATGAGCCAAAACTAAAGGGCTTAACCTTATCATCAAAATTGCTGAATCGCTATATCTTTGTATACTTGCTGTTTTAGCTAATAGAGAACGGGTATGAGCGCAACAACAGGCGAACTTCAGTTCAGCAAGATGCAGGGTATTGGTAATGATTTTATTGTGCTCGACGGCATTAACCAGCAAGTTTGTTTGAGTGAGGCGCAAATTCGCCGTTTGGCAGATCGCCATTTCGGTATTGGTTGTGATCAGGTATTGTTAGTGCAAGCCTATGCCGGTACTGATGCCGATTTTCGCTATCGTATTTTTAACGCGGATGGTAGTGAGGTCGAGCAGTGTGGTAATGGTGCCCGGTGTTTTGCCAAGTTTGTGTATGATCAAGGTCTGACAAAAAAAACCACAATCCCCGTCATGACCGCCGCCGGACGCATTGTGTTACAAATTCAGCCCAATGGCCAAGTGACCGTCAATATGGGTATTCCGGAGTTGGAACCAGCGCGTATCCCTTTCATTTCCGATAGCAGGCAAAACCTTTATACTCAGGATTTAGCAGGCGAAACGGTGCGCTTCATGGCTGTTTCCATGGGCAACCCGCATGCAGTTATACAAGTACCCGATGTGGCTAGCGCGCCGGTTGAACGTATTGGGCCACAATTGGAATCCCACCCAGTTTTCCCCCGGCGGGTCAATGTAGGTTTTATGCAGGTGTGTACGCGTGAGCAAATCCGTTTGCGAGTGTTCGAACGGGGTGCAGGTGAAACATTGGCCTGTGGGACAGGTGCTTGTGCAGCAGTAGTAGCCGGTCGTGTGCAGGGTTTACTGGACCGACAGGTGGAGGTCTCCTTGCCAGGTGGTATATTGCAAATTGAATGGCAGGGTGAAGGTGAGCCAGTCTGGATGACGGGCCCAGCAGAAACGGTATTCAGGGGAACAGTCACACTATGAGTAAACAAGACACAAAGCCATCCGATTCTTCCCAGCTGGATGCTGGGCAAGTCGCAACATGGTTATTGGCAAACCCAGATTTTTTCCAGCAGTATGAAGAGTTGCTGGATCATTTGACTATCCCGCATCCGCATACGGGACAGGCGATTTCCCTGTTGGAACGTCTGGTGCAACGTCAGCGTAGTCAGTATCTTGAACTGGAACAACGCCAGCATGAAATGGTTAAGGCTGCGCGTGATAGTGAACATGTGATTATCCGCCTGCACAATCTAGCACTAGAGCTAATTAATTGTGACAGTCTAGATTCCGTGGTAGCTACCTGTAATGAAGTCCTTCGCAGCGATTTCAAAGCTGACAGTGTGGTATTACGCCTGATAGGCCATGGTAAGCCGCGTGATGGCCTGCATTTCATGGATCCTGATGATAAGTCCATCAAGCAATTAGCGACGCTATTCCGTAAGCGTCAGCCAGTGTGTGGGCGTTTGCGTCCGCGTCAGCAGGTATTCCTGTTTGGCGAGGGCGGTGTTGGCATTAAGTCAGCAGTCTTGATTCCGCTTTATGAAGCGCGTGAAATTGGCGTGCTAGCCTTAGGTAGTGAAAACGAATCGCGTTTTTACCCTGGCATGGGCACGCTGTTTATTAATCAGTTAGGTGATCTAGTGGCTCGGGCCTTAGCGCGTTATCTGGAACCGCCCCTGCCAAGTGCTGGGTCAGGTTCTTAAACCGTGAGTGAAAATACAGCCGAATTATTAAAGCGTTACCACAACCACCTTTTCAGCGAAAAGCGTTATTCTGAGCGTACCGTTGCCAGCTATGAGCATGATTTGCAAGAATTTCTGCAATGGTTAGGCCAGCAGGAATTAACCAAAACGGTTACACCCCAAACCGTTCAAACCAGTCATGTTCGCCAATGGTTAGGGCAGTTACACCGTAAAGGTTTAGCAGG
>CAZCJE010000025.1:0-26053 GCA_964498805.1 uncultured Thiothrix sp. | reverse complement strand
GTAAAGGTTTAGCAGGCAAAAGTTTACAGCGCAAATTATCGTCTATTCGCCGGTTTTACCGTTTTCTATTGCGGGAAAATCTGATTCCACACAATCCGGTTATTGATCTGCAATCGCCTAAACAGGCGCGTAAATTGCCTGACACTCTAGATGCTGAAACGCTTGATCGCCTGTTAAGCATTGAATCGGAACAAGTATTAGCGGTGCGTGATCGAGCTTTAATGGAGTTGCTGTATTCCTCAGGCTTGCGTTTGTCTGAATTAGTGGGTTTGGATTTGACTGATTTGGATCAACGGCAACAACAAGTACGTGTGCTGGGAAAGGGCAATAAGGAACGTTATGTGCCAGTAGGCCGCCTGGCTATGCAGGCCCTACAAGAGTGGTTAATGCGCCGGGTAGAAATTGCCGCCTTGGATGAGTCTGCATTATTTGTGAGTCGCCGGGGTACTCGCTTGCAATCCCGCAGTATTCAGTTTCGTCTGAATCATTGGGCACAGCAACAAGGCTTGCAGCAGCATGTGCATCCACACAAATTGCGCCATTCCTTTGCCAGTCATATGCTGGAGTCGTCTGGGGATTTACGCGCGGTACAAGAAATGCTGGGTCATGCTGATATCAGCACAACCCAGATTTATACCCATCTGGATTTTCAGCATCTAGCCACTGTTTATGATAAGACGCATCCACGGGCACGTCGCAAGTAAGGATTAAATGTCTTCCGTCAGCCAAATGGAATGGATACGGGCAGAGGGTGAGGCGATATTGGTTATTTTTTCATTATTAGCATAAACGCCTGCAGTGCCATCCGCACCTACTACTTGAAATTCCTGACTAGGCGGGCTATTGGCAAAGGTGGCAAATTCGCGGGACTCAATCTCAGTCCACTGGATTTCAGTCAGGCCACCGAGTTTTTCCCCGGCACTTTGCAGATTTTCCCCTACATGCACGCCCTGTTCAGTCGCGAATTTAGGGCTAGTCACCCGAATCAGTACTGCTGAATGATCATTGTCATCCAGCAGTACACTCATCAGATTCTCACCCTTGAGGGTAACGGTCATCCAAGTAATGCCTTCACCATCTTGTTCAGTACTGGCAGTTGCACCGGGGAAAGCAGCCAAAATATCGGCTGAATTCATGCCAAGTTGGATCGGGCCAGCTGCGTTGGCGGTAATGGTGAAACTTGCTTCATCCTGAGCCGTTTGGTGTATGCCAGTTTGTTGTTTCGGGGCCGGTGGGTTATTGGCATGTTGATCGTCACAACCGCTGATTAACAGCGGCGTTGCGACCAAGCCAATGGTTATTCCCTTTTTTAACATACGCGAATCTCCGTTAGGCTCTGGTAAGCCAGTCGATTAGGCTGGGTTTTCAAAAAATACATAAGGGGTGGAATAGTCACTAACCTCAAAATAGACCTTTTTCTCACCAGGGTCGGCTACACCATTGAGGTTGATATCCAATACACCATAGCCAAAACGATAAGAACGGTCGCCACCATTAACGGTACCAGTTGCCGTGGTCAGTTTGTCGATTTTGATAAAGCGTCTAACCACTTTTTCCCCGGAATAAACTTCCAGTACGCCATTGACACCGGTCCAGTTATTGATTTCACGGCCAATTCTGTTTTGTGTTTCTTGCGTACAAGCACTCAGTCCTGCTAGCAAAGCAATAGCCACAACCAAACTGGTTACTTTCATGATGATCTCCTTTATAACGGTTCAATAACCCAAGATACGAGCTGTCCGCAGATCACCGCGGTCTTGAGCCATTTGCACTGGGGTTTTAGGGGGATTGTCACGAGTGGATACTCGTGGATTTGCACCGTGCTGCATGAGGTAGTTAGCTGCATCAGCACGGCCAAAACGGGCAGCATGATGCAGAGGGCTCCAGCCATTGCGGGTAACACTATTCACATTGGCTCCACTGGTCACTAGTGCTACCACACTAGGTAGTGAACCGGCAGCAACAGCGGCATGTAAGGCGGTTTCTCCGGCATCAGTGGCAATATTGGCATTAGCCCCTTGCGCAAGCAGGGTTTTAACCGTAGTGACATCCCCCGCATGCGCGGCATCCCATAATTGCTTGTCCAACTCCTGCTGAGACAAGGCAGGGGCAGCAGGTGCTTCTGCAGGCGTAACGCTAGCAGGAGTAGCAGGAGCTGTCGAAACAGAAGAGCTCTCTAGCGTTGCTGGAGCGACCGCAGGTTCCGGGGTAGTGGCTGTCGGTACAAGCGCAGCCGGGGTTGCAGGCCCGGTTTCTGCAACAGGTGTAGCAGCTGCTGCTATGGGCGGCTCTGGGGCAGCTAACGGGTCAGGGTTTTCTGCCCATGAAAAGGTTGGTACTGAAAAAGCGAGTACTGTTGCAAACGAGAGGATACGAGAGGAAAGGGGCATTTCAACACTCCAGAAAATTACAGCACTATGTCAGGTACAAACCGGTTAACGACCTTACTTCAGACCAGCGGTGAAATGGTTGAAGAAATGCCGGGCTGTCCGTCCGCTATGGCCACCACGCTGGGTTGCATAATTCAAGGCTTCCTGATGCAACAGCTGGGTATCCTGTACACGGCCTTTAAAGAGTTTATCGACGATTTCCAGATAGGTTTCGCGATTCATGGGGCGGAAAGGCAGTGACAAGCCAAAGCGGTCTGCTAAAGACAGTTTGTCTTCAATCGCTTCACCGGGATGGATTTCACCATCGAGCAAGCTAGTCGCATGATTGTCAGACATTTTCTCCGGCATCAAATGACGACGGTTGGAAGTAGCATAGATCAACACATTTTCAGGGGGTTTTTCCAGTGTGCCTTCCATGGTGCTTTTTAACAGGCGATATTCACCACGACCTTCTTCAAAGGTCAGGTCATCGCAATAAATAATGAAACGGTGGTGGGAATCCACAATTTCATCGGTAATATCCACCAACAGATGCAGATCATCCTTAGGAAGCTGGATCATACGCAATCCATACGTATGATAGCGGCTCAGTACCGCTTTAATCAGGGACGATTTGCCTACTCCGCGGGCTCCCCATAAGAGGGTGTGGCTGGCGGGCTTGCCTCGCAGAAAATGTTCCGTATTGCGGAAAATAGCCTCTTTTTGATCATCAATTCCCAGCAAAGTATCAGGATTGACCAAATCAACACTGGTAATGGGTTTCAGAAAGTGCCGGTTTGAACGCCATACGGCGGCAATGGTGCTGCGCCAGTCGATAGTCAGTTTGCCAAAAGCCATCTTCTCTCCCTTGTGATATGCATACGGGCGTCAATCAACGCCCAAGTTTAGCTGGTTGGAAGGAAATTTTCCCCGTTTTTAGCGCAACAAGTACCACATTATACCAAACCACTCATGCAAGGCGATCTGACTGCGGTTAAGGGCGGTTGACTGGGGTATCCACCACATCCACTGGTGTTGCCAGAAATTACTGGATCCAAAGGTAGTCGGCGCAGGTATATACGTGATTTGTCGGTTGGCAAAAGCCTGCATAGCGCGTGGCATATGCCAAGATTGAGTAATGACCCAAGCAGACTGGATACCTGCCTGAGCGAGAATTTCATCGGTGTATTGGGCATTTTCCCAGGTGGTATGACTACGATCTTCTAGCCATTTAACAGGAATATTAAACATCCGCTTCAAGACTTCCTGCATGTAACGGGCTTCACTCTTACCATCAGGCCCGGCTGTAGTGCCGCCAGAAAGCAGGATAGGCAAGCCAGTTTGCTGATATAAAAATGCTGCATAATTGAGGCGTTCCATTTCCGTACTGCCGCTGATGCTACCACCGTATTCCACTGCTTGGGGATTTTGTTCCGCACCCAATACCACAATGGCTTGAGGTTGCGGAAGCTTGAGCCATAGTTCAGCTTTCGGGGGATATTGCTTTTCCAAACTACTCAGTAACTTGTCAGCCACCACAGGCAAACTGAAAAAAATCGCTTGTACCACCCCCAACAATAGAACCGCAAGCATCCAGCCGCGCCATTTGTATAAGGCTATAGCAAGCAGCAAAAATGGCACCAAATTGCCCGGCGGCAAGAGTAAAAATTCCAAGGTGCGGCTGATGACAATGCTCATTAAGTTAGTGTAGTTGTAGGAAAAACTGCTGTTTATAACACAGAATCAAACCTGTGGGGCAAATTTGTACCTTCCATTATGAGTGACCTTCCTGCCCCTCATACTTTGGGTGAATAAGGTCAAAGAAGATTAATGATTAAGCCATTTTTTGCTACTTCAGTTTGCAGGACGGGCATAACTGACGGTGAGAATTTCCATTGGTGACCATACGACTTATTTTGGTAAACACGATTGCTTGAGTAGGACTAGAAAGAGCGGTTAGGGCAGTTTTAGTAGAAAGTAGCACGCAACTGAATAATTTTTAGACTTTTTCTAACGGTTTTAAACACTTAAGCCACAAAGAATATGTCCATATTTTCCAAATGTCCCCTAAAAGTCTACTGTTATCAAACACTGAGTGTGACTGTTGGGCAGGGAGCTCTCTCTCCCTGCCGCTTTTTGCCTTAATTCTTCTCACCCGAGCTAGCCTTGAATATTGAAAAACCTTTTACAGGCAACTATGCCTTGACCCATTTGGGGTTCAGGCCGTTTTTTCTGTCTGCCGGTGCTTTTGCCGTCATAGGTATATTGTTATGGACGGCTATTTACAGTTTTAAGTGGCAAGGTCTGAATGCAGCCTACCCTGCTATGACTTGGCATGCGCATGAAATGATCTTTGGCTACACGCTCGCGGTGGTGGCGGGTTTTCTGTTAACCGCTATCAAAAACTGGACCAGACAGCAAACCCTGCATCAAGCGCCGTTGTTATTGCTCACGGCTATTTGGCTGGCGGCGCGCTTATTGCCATTTATGCAAGGGTTATCCCTGCAAGCCGTGGCCAGTGTGGATTTGCTATTTATGCTGGCATTACTGGCAGCGGTGGCTATCCCGGTACTACGCGCCCGGCAATGGCAACAGGCCGGGATTATTGCCAAGGTAGCTTTAATGACGCTAGCTAATGCGGTGTTTTATCTAGGGCTCTTGGGTTATTGGCCAGCAGGTATTCAATTGGGGTTATATGCCGGTTTGTATCTGATGATTGCCTTAATCTTTACTATGGGGCGGCGGGTGATTCCGTTTTTCATTGAACGCGGTGTGGGTGTCTCTTTCAAGGCTAACAATACCCGTTGGGTAGACCGTTCCAGTCTGGTGTTATTTTTGCTATTTGCGATTACCGATTTGATTGCTATGACCCAAGGCAATCAGGCATTAGCGGGTATGGCGGCTGCTTTGGCGTTGGTACAAATCCCCTTACATGGCTGGCGTTTGTATGGTTGGTATCATGCGGCGATTTGGCAAAAGCCATTATTGTGGGTGTTATATGTGGCTTATGCGTGGCTGGTATTGGGTTTTGGATTGAAGTTTCTCAGTTGGAGCACGGGGCTTTCGCCATGGTTAGCAGTACATGCGTTTGCTTATGGCGGTATAGGTATGATGACCTTGGGTATGATGGCACGGGTTATTCTGGGTCATACCGGGCGTAATGTGTTTGAACCACCGGCCTTGGTGGGGAAAATCTTTGCCATTTTGTTTGCGGGTGCCTGTGTGCGCATACTGGCGGTATGGGCGTTACCGCAATGGCATTGGTGGTGGATTGTCATAGCGCAATGTTTGTGGATGCTGGCATTTGGTTTATTTGTATGGCTGTATGCGCCCATGTTAATTAAGCCACGCGTGGATAAACGCTATGGTTAAAATCCCCACCCTAAATAGGGCAGGGATTGGCCTAACCGTTAGTATTTTAAACGCGCATAATAAGTTTTTTGCGCTTCTTCGCGGGCTTGGCGCAAGGTTTTAATGCCTTTTTCTGCCAACAATGGAATCAGCTTGATAAACACATCTGCGGTAACAATGGCATCACCCATGGCGGTATGCCGGCCAATGACAGTGACATTAAAGCGTTCCGCAATGGCTTCGAGGCGGTGCGATTCCTGATTCGGATGCAATACAGCGGAGAGCAGTAAGGTATCTAGCACGGGATGATCAAACACCACGCCGGTTGCGGCTTCTTTAACCTGCAAGCAACGCATATCAAAAGCGGCATTGTGTGCCACTAGCACCGTGTCCTGTGCAAAGGTATGGAAAGCTGGTAATACCTGTTCAATCGTCGGCTGACCTTTCACCATATCTTGCTTAATCCCATGAATAGGAATGGTGTGAGCCGGAATCAGGCGTTTGGGGTCGACGAGTTGGTCGAAACTTTCCTGCTGCAACAATTTGCCATTCACAATCCGCACCGCACCGATCTGGATAATTTCATCGCCACCGGCTGGATTCAAACCGGTTGTTTCGGTATCAAACACGGTATAGGACAACTCGCTTAGCAAGCGATCATCCAGTGAACGGGTTTGTTCGGAAATCTTGAATAGGTCGAAATCGTAATATTCCGGGCGGCTTTCATTCCGTAAGAAGGTTTGCGCAGTCAATTCTTCCTGAGGGGCGGCTAGTGGCAATAAGAAGCGGAAAAAGGCGCGTCCACCTTCAACCGCTTCGCGTTCAAACCATGAATCCCCGCTATGACGTGCGAGCACATCCTGTACGGTTAGCGACATGGTTTCGGTGCCAATACGGATTTGTTCCATTTCCCAGCCCATGGCTGCTTTGGTTTCCGTTAAAGTCGGATACCACAACAAATCCAGTTGTGCCCGCTGCCCCACCGCCTGCAAGCGTAATTGCACTTCCTGTACCTTGCACTCTTCAAAGACACGCCCCGCTAAATGCACCAACGCTTGTAATAGCGAGAAGCTTTCCACTTTCAGCCATAAGGAGGTATCCACCGTATCCAGGGTCACTTTCAAAGGCAGGGTAGCTTCAATCCGACGCATGGCGGCTTCAAGCAAGTCTTCACCGAGCATATCTTCTAGTGGCCAGCGTGAACGTAAGCTGTGGGCAGATGAGGTTTGCAATTCGTCAATACGTTTACCTAGCCCCATGATTTCTTCACGGATAATGCTTAAGAATTTATCGCGCATAGGCGGTTCAATATCCGGATATTCCAGCACTTCTACCGCCGCTTGCGCATTGGCTAAGGCGGCCCGGCTGCCTTCGGTCAAGGTATACAGTACCCGGTCTTTTTCCGAATCATCTTCAAAATCGCGGGTAATGTTATCCAGCATCAAGACAAAACCGCTTAATTGGCTGGTGGGTTTGGCATCATTTGCTTGGTTAGGGGCAATGATTTGCGCCGCCCGCACCGGTGCCATTTGCACACGCAACAATTGCCCGGATTGGGTATTCGTCACAAATTGCGCTAAAGGAGCAGAAGCACCCCGGTGTAAACGTTGCTGAATATTTTCCAAGGCATGTGTGACCAGTTTGCGATCAAACACACCGTAGATAGAGCGCCCTAAACCAATCAGTTCTGTGCCGCCGGTCACGCCCGGTGCTTTGGACAAGGTACGGAATTGCATACGTGCGCGGTTGTTATACAGCAGAATACGCCCATCCAGATTGCACACCACTACGCTTTGCGTCAGTTCAGACATTAGCGCGGCTAAACGGCTTTTTTCCAATTCGGTATTGCGGCTGGCTTCATGGACACGAATATCCATCTCCTTGCGCAAGGCTTCACGTTGTTCGACTAATTGATTAATCAGGTCAGTCAGACCGCGATTTTCCAAACTGCCAGTTGGTTCCAGTCGGCGATTAACATCCGTGCCCAACAACACCTGTGCCTGTTCCAGCAAACGCGCCGGTGCGGTCATGAAATAAGCGACCAATTGACGCAAGACAATGCCGACTACAATCAGCGAGCCTCCCCACATCAGCAGTAGTACCGCTGCGCGTGGGCCTACAGCGGTAATCACCGCGTCGCGTTCAGAGGGATTTAGGGCAGCCCAGATTAAAGCACCTGTGATACCTAACCACACCAGACACACGAGGCCAACAATGCCGACCCCGATGACAATACGCCAGTCAATCCTTCTCATGCTGACGTTCCTATTATGCTCTTAACTTTCTGGACCAATTCCTTGGTGGAAAAGGGTTTGACTATATAGGCATTGGCACCTAGGGCTAAACCTTTGGCAATATCGGTATCACGTCCCTTAGCGGTTAACAGCAGAATGGGCATATCCTTGTTAGTGTCGCCGGAACGGATAAGGTGACACACTTCCAAACCGGTTTTCTTGGGCATCATGACATCCAATAAGGCCAAAACCGGCTGTTCGCGTTCAATTATATCCAGAGCTTCCTGACCGTTGTGGGCCACGAGTACCTGAAAGCCTTCCCGCTTCATCAGGTATTCGAGGGACAAAAGAATATTCGGCTCATCGTCAGCAATGAGTATTTTTACGCTCATTGATTGGTTCTCCTCTCTCCAGTAATCATTTTACTTACTATGGTGCCTCAAACCTTGGCAAGAAAAAACCAAAGCATGCACCTTCTCCCGGCTTTGACTGTAGCCACATTTTTCCTCCAAAATGTTCCACAATCTGCCGACTAATGGGTAGACCTAGGCCTGTCCCTTGCGGACGGGTGACGCTGTCCCCGGCTTGACGAAATTTCTCAAACACTTGCGCTTGTTCCTCCAGCGCAATGCCAGGGCCATTATCCTGAACTTCAATTTTGACTCCTTCGCGGGAATCACTGATACGGACTTCGACGCGCCCCTGCTCTGCTGGTACAAATTTTACGGCATTCGATAGCAGGTTGAGCATGACTTGCATCAAACGGTCAGCATCAGCGCGAATTGGCTTAACTGTATCACTACCGCGTACACTTAAACTGACACCATGTTCACGATAAGTCGCTGCAATACTATTAACTGCCTGCGAGACAATGGCGCGCATATCGACATCCGTATTGTGCCATTCAGCGTGCCCTGCTTCTATCTTAGCCATATCCAGCACCTGATTGACCAAGCGACCTAAGCGTTCGGTTTCAGTCACAACAATGCCCAAAAATTGCTGGCGTTGTATAAGATCCATTTCATTATCATCCAGCATCATTTCCGAGAGTGCGCGGATGGAGGTTAGCGGTGTGCGCAATTCATGGGTCACTGAGGACATAAAATCATCCTTGAGCTTATCAAGGCTTTTCAGTTGCTCATTCGCCCCGCGTAATTCGGTAGTCGCCTTTTCCAGTGAGAGGGATTTTTCTTCCAATGCTTGTGAATAAGCGCGCAATTGCGAGGCTTCCTCCAGAATGTGCATGACGTCATCCACTTCCAGTTCTTCCTCTTCGACCACGGATGCGACCATAACGCGGGCAGAGGCGCTACCAATGGCCCCAGCCAATTGCGTTTCCACAAACTGTACTAGTCTTGCATCGGCAGGAATCTGCGTAATCTGCTGGATACCCGCGCGATTGGCATAATCGGTAAATAGGCGGCGGGTTTTTTCTGTGCCTAAAAAGCGTTCGGTTAGCTCAAATAAATCTGCCATGCTAGCACGGCCTTGCCAAAATACCGGATGCACGGCATTACTGTGATCAAATACATCCACAAATAACAACGCTTGAGTGGCCTCGGTAGCGGTTGGGCGACTCCAAGCCGATATCAGTAAATAGGCACTGATATTGGCAAACAAACTCCAAAACAGCGAATGAGTTAGGGAATCCAGCCCCGTCATGCCAAACAGTTGTTCCGGCTTCAGCCATTCAATACCCCAAGGCCCATAATTGAGAAAACCGCTTGAAACCCAGCCGGATTTGGCCAGTGAGGGTAACATGAGGGTATAAATCCATAAGGCAAAACCGAGTAACAAACCGACCAAGACGCCGCGCTTAGTCCCGCCTTTCCAGAACATGCCGCCGAGCATAGCCGGGGCAAATTGCGCGACAGCAGCAAAGCTAATTAGGCCAATACTGACTAAAGCATATGCTTCACCGGCGAGATGAAAATACACATAGCCCAAGAGCAGAATGCCCAAAATGGCCAGACGACGGATATTCAATAACAGTCCAGTCAAATCATTACGGCCATTGAAATAACCGGTGCGCAATAACAGTGGCATCACCAGATCATTGCAGACCATGGTAGAAATGGCGATGGTTTCCACAATTACCATGCCAGTGGCTGCCGATAAACCGCCGACGAATACCAGTAAAGCCAAGAGCGGATGTTCATTTGCCAGCGGTAAAGAGAGGACAAAATGATCTGGGTTAACTTGGCCTTTACCAAATAGCAGCAGTCCACCCAAAGCAATCGGTAGTACAAATAGGTTAATCAACAATAAGTACAGCGGGAAAACCCAGGCAGCGCGTTTGAGATGGTACTCATCCACATTTTCTACCACCATAATTTGGAATTGGCGTGGTAGTAACATAACGGACAACAAGGACAATAAATTGAGCGCAAACCACTGGGCATAACCGTATTGGTTGCCCGTTTGGTTAAAGGTTAATAAGGATTGTAGGTTGGGGTCGGCTTGGATACGGGCAAAAATATCGCCCGCACCGTCAAACAAACCATAGGTGACAAATAATCCCACCACTATGAAAGCCAGCAATTTCACAATCGATTCAAACGCAATCGCCGCTACCATGCCTTCGTGACGTTCGGTGCTATCTAAATGGCGTGTCCCAAAAATAATGGTGAAACCGGCCATAGCCAGCGCAATATATAAGGTGCTATCTGACCACCAGCTGGCATTAGCTGGTTGGATTTCCCCCAAAGGGGTGGTTAGTACGGTATAGCCAGTAGCGACAGCCTTAAGTTGCAAGGCGATATAAGGCACAATGCCCACGACCGCAATCAGCGTGACCAATCCGGCCAGTAAGGGGCTTTTACCGTAACGACTGGCAATAAAGTCTGCAATCGAGGTAATGCGATAGGTTTTGGCAATGCGGATCATTTTACGAATCACGAGCCAGGCCACAATCATCACAAACATAGGGCCAAGATAGACAGGCAAAAACCAAATACCGCTATTAGCAGCACGTCCAACGCTGCCGAAATAAGTCCAAGCGGTGCAATACACGCCTAATGACAATGCATACATCCACGGATTGGCAATCACTGAGCGGCCTTCTGCTGCGCGTTTATCCCCAAACCAAGCAATCCCAAATAAGAGCAACAGATAAATAAACGAGACACTAATAACCACTGTACCCGACAACATGCTGACCCCCTAGTGTTCGTGTTTTTCCATTAACCATGCCAGTACAGCAATTAAGCTACTCCACAGCAGAAAGATGCCTGCAGGTAATAATGGAATGCCCAACAGTGTGATGGGCTTATCCCATAACATGAGCAATGGAAAGTGCAATAAAGCCCAGCCAATAAAAAACAGTCCGACCAGACGGGCGGATGTAGTTCCTTTCAACATGATGTTGTCTCCTCTCTCCTGCAAACTCGACTAGCGGAGCTTATCCGCTTGGTACTGCTGCAACATAATAGCCTGAACATCAGCGACGACTTCAAAAGCAGCTTTTAAATAACGCTGTTCTAATGAAGATAGCTGTTCGGGTACGACATAATTATCCGCGCGTTGACCGGCTGCAATCTGTTTAGCCTGCTGTTGCAGGCGAATGCTACCTATCTGTGCAAATGCCTCGATTAAATCGGTTAGGCGATGCTGATTGAGGTGAGTATCGACCTTACCAATCGCCTGTAGGCGTTCGCGCGTATTCAATTCGGGTAACCCTAATGCCAAAGCGTATACCCGTGCTAGATCAATCACGGGTACGACGCCACGTTTTTTCATATTTAAGGCTTTACGACCATCCGCGCGTTTTTCGGCTTGAAACGTTTTGAAAAAGCCTAAGGGTGGGCTAAAAGTAAGGGCATTGGCGGCTAATAGGGTCTGAAACAAGGCATGATGTTGGGTTTTATGCAAAATATCGCTTTGCAGGCTGGTGAATAAACTTTCATCGCCATAAATACAGCGTAAATCAAAAAAGATCGTGGCATACAACAAAGCTTGTGGCTCGGGTACTTCAATCCATTCGCGAAAATAACCACGCCAGACTGCTAACGGTTGTCGCCATTGCGAATTAGTTGCCATGATATTGCCGGGGCAGTACTCATAACCACAGGCATTCAGGCCATCGCTGACAAAAGTGGCAATATCCAAAAAATATTGCCCGTGTTTAGCCTCGTCATAGCTATCCGACAAGATCATGCCGTTATCCTGATCCGAATGGGCGGTTTGTTCTTGACGGGCTAAGGAACCGGCGACGACAAATGCATAAGGAATGGGGGCGTCACCGTATTGTTGTTCGGCTAATTGCAATAAACGTCGGGTAATCGCTTGCCCAATCGAGCTAATGGTATGGGCAATGTGATAAGCCGTCATATTTTGCCGCACCATATCCACTAACGCTTGCGGTATATGGGCGCTTAAGCGTTGTAAGGTCGTTACCTCGTTAGCGCGATAAATATCCCCAATCAGGTAAACCGCATGATGGGTTTGATTGCGTAATAAATCAGTCGCCGTCACTACCCCTAAAATCTGCCGGGTATATGGATCAACAACAGGGATGTGACGAATATTATGATTAGCCATCAGTAACATGGCTTCTAAAGCAGGGGCGTTAGGTGGAAGGGTGATCGGATGAGCAGTCATGATAGTGTCAATGGCTTGCTGGGGGTCATGACCTACTGCAATGACACGCGCACGAAAGTTCTGATCGGTGACAATACCGCATAACTGCGACTCTTCCACAATCAACGCTGTATGGCTGCCTGTCTGCGTAATCTGGTAAGCCGTTTGTTGAATACTGGTGGTGCGGCTAACCAATGGAGCTGGCTGTACCAAGTCACCCATGGCTAATGTCAGCAAGGAATAGTCATTCGTCTGGTTATAGGTATCCATTTGTACCCCGTGTAATTATGCTTTAACTGTTTGGTTTTTAGTGGTTAATCCCCATTTTAATCCGGTGTCTTTCTCCTTTGGATTGAATTTGGTAGCGGTTATACGGCAGGTTGAGCTAGGCTAGTATTGTGGGTTTAATACCACATGTCGTATGGGTGGAACTTTACTTAGAAGCAGCAGCCTACAAACCTTGGGGTTAAGTAACTTAGACGGAAGGTTTTTTTAAGATGATAAGTCCTAGGGTTGACCTGAGGTTTAATCCAGCTTATTGTGATTTCTTTAATTAAGTAGCAAGAGCGCAACACAATGGCACGTATTACGGTTGAAGACTGTCTAGAACATGTCGATAACAATTTTGAACTGGTTTTGAAGGCCGCTAAACGCGCGCGTGATATTTCCCACGGAGCTCAGCCTTTGGTTCCGGAAGAGGGTGATAAACCAACAGTAGTAGCATTACGGGAAATTGCAGCGGGTTTGTTAAGCAAGAAGCCGGTTGTGATTTCACTTCAGGATTAATGGGCTTCCAACAGTAGATATCTGCGACGTCGCCATTTCAGGCGTCAACCTGTGATGGTGTATCCCAGATACGCTCAATGCGGAGGTTTTATGTCAGACGACAATTTATATCTCGGGCCAGCTCTGGATAATCGCATTCAAGAGTTCAGCCTATATGAGCAGGGTCTTACCCAGCATGATACCGGGTTTAACCCTCAGCCCCTCCCCCTAAAAAAATCAGAACCCGCTGCTGGTCTTCCTGATACTTCTTTAGATGCAAAGCCCCTGCCACCGAACTATCGTTTTCTGGCAACCGACCTGACCCGCATCATTGAGCGGTATATGGAAGAGGCTGGCGTGCGCAAGGTTTACAATGCCTTTTTATTGGCAGCTAAAGCGCATGATGGCGTTTATCGTAAGGATGGACGTACTCCTTATATTACACATCCGCTAGAAGTTGCCCATATTCTAGCCGATTTGCATCTGGATGCTGATACCTTGTGTGCAGCGCTTTTGCATGATGTGCTGGAAGATACACCTTATCAAAAAGCGGATCTGGCCGCCCAATTTGGGGAATCGGTTGGTGAAATGGTCGATGGGGTGACCAAACTGGAAAAGGACGAAGCCTTGCCGACCAAGCAAGCGGTCACCATTGCCAGTTTCCGCAAAATGATGCACGCCATGACGCAGGATTTCCGCGTGGTGCTGATTAAGTTGGCAGACCGCCTGCACAATATGCGCACCCTGGAAAATATGAAGCCGGAAGCCAAGCGCCGTATTGCCTTGGAAACGTTCGCTATTTATGTGCCATTGGCGCGGCGCATGGGCATGAATGACATTCGTCGGCAATTGCAATTGTTGTCTTTCCAGAATCTTTACAGCTGGCGCAGCAAAATCCTGCAAAAATCGCTGGATAAGCATCTGGAGCAGAATGAGGAAAAGCACAGCCAGATTTTGCAAAGCGTGACCGATGCGCTGTCGGAAGCTTTGCCCGGTACGTCGGTATTCCCGTGGGATAAAAATCTGTTCCGGGTGTATGAGATGTGCAAGCGCGAAGGCACGACTTTCCGCCAACAATGTGATTTGCTGGAAATTCGTGTGCTGGTACGCAACCGCAATGAATGCTATCAGGCGTTAGGTATCCTGCATGAGTTGTATCGGCCACGCATGGGCCAATTCAACGATTTCATTGCTACCCCCAAAGGTGGCTACGGTTTTCAAGCCCTGCAGACTATCGTCATTACGCCTAATCAGCAAACTGTTCGCTTCCAGATTCAAACCCGCGATATGTTCCAGGTAGCCCAATATGGCATTGCCGCGCAATGGCGTTACCCAGACATGCGGGCTGCGCGTAAGGCGGAGTATACGCAGGCGGTACTAGGGCGCTGGATGGCGCAAGTTAAGGAACTCGATTATCAGGCTGAAAATCCCAATGAATTTTATGAGGATATGCAAGCCGACCTATTCCAGACTGATATTTACGCCTATACACCTGCTGGGGATGTGAAGGAATTCCCACGCGGTGCTACCTTGGTGGATTTTGCCTACGCGGTGCATACTGAAGTTGGCCACCATTGTAGAGGGGCAAAAATTGATGGGGTTGAACGGCCTTTGCGCACCCGCATACCGGCGCATATGGCTATGATTGAAATCATCACAGACAAAACGGCGACACCCCAGCCTTCATGGTTAAATTTTGTCGTCACTGCTCGGGCTAAATCCAGTATTCGCAGCTGGTTACGCCAGCAAACTGCCGATGAACAATTAGCCTTAGGACGTGAACGGCTGGAAACCGCTTTACGTAGTCGTAGCGCCAGTTTGGCAAAAATTGACCCTGCGCGTTTGCAAAATACCTTGCATACCTTGGCATACAAAGATATGGAACAGTTATACATGGCCATAGGCCGTGGCGATGAATGTTCCCGTCTGTTATCTGAGCGCTTGTTAGGTAATATGCAAAGCCTTGATGGCAAAAGCGATACGCCTATGTTGATCAAGGGTACTTCTGGTTTGGCCGTCAAATTTGCTCCTTGTTGTTTGCCATTACCGCGTGAAAATATTCTTGCCCATCAGCATCGTCGTCAGGGGTTGGAAATTCATCGCGCCGATTGTCCACACGTCGCACGTTTGGAAACCGCTGATGAGGTGTTTGCGGTTGCTTGGGCACAGGATATGCAAGGGCAGAAATTCTCTGCCGGGCTTACCATCGATGTGCGCGATGTCAAAGGTATGTTACACCACATCACTAAGTGTCTTGATGACATGGATGTGAATATTGTCGATTTGACAATTACAGGTGAAGGTCAGGTGAAGCAGGATACGCTAATCATTCAAGTTACTGACATTGAGCATTTACAAGAAGTGATGCGTCAGTTAAAACATACCCCCAATGTATTGAATGTAAGTAGGCTGATTAAAAAGGATTCTCATGGCCAAGACAATCATTTCCACCGCTGATGCGCCCCAAGCGATTGGTACTTATTCCCAGGCTGTCCGGGCAGGTAATACCGTTTACCTGTCTGGGCAAATCCCGCTAGTACCGGAAACTATGCAAATGGTGGAGGGTGACATTACGGCACAGGTACGCCAAGTGTTTAATAACCTGCAAGCGGTGGCAACAGCGGCGGGCGGGTCTTTGAATGATTGCGTTAAAGTGCACGTATTCTTGACTGATTTAGTGAATTTCCCGATCGTTAATCAGGTAATGTCCGAATTCTTTAGCGAGCCTTATCCTGCCCGGGCAGCCATTGGCGTGGCTTCTTTACCACGCGGGGCGCAAGTCGAAGTCGATGCCATCATGGTTCTAGAGTAAATTTAACTGTCCTACCTTTCCCCCTAAGGAGGTTTTATGCCTGAGCACAAGGCACGCAGACTTGCGGCCATTGATTTGGGATCGAATAGCTTTCACATGATTGTGGTACAAGTCGATTCGCAAGGGCATATCGTTATTCTCGATAGATTGCGGGAGTCAGTGCGCTTAGGGGCAGGGCTAGATAGTAAAGGGAATGTGAGCAAGGAAGCGCAACAGCGGGCGCTTTCTTGCTTGCAACGCTTTGGCGAGCGGTTGCGGGAATTTGCCTCCGATGATGTTGCAGCCGTAGGGACTAATACCTTACGACAAGCCAATAATGCCGGTGAATTTCTGCAACTAGCTGAAGCTGCTTTGGGTCATCCGATTGCGATTATTAGCGGTCGTGAAGAGGCGCGCCTGATCTATTTAGGGGTGGCGCATTCATTGGCACAAGACCAACGTGGCAAACGTTTTGTCATGGATATTGGCGGTGGCAGCACTGAACTAATTATTGGTCAAGGTTTTGAGGCTTTGCATCTAGAAAGCTTGCGCATGGGTTGTGTCAGTAGCACCCAGCGTTTTTTTGCTGATGGTAATTTAAGTAAATCCTGTTGGGAAAAGGCTTTAACCGCTGCCCATCTGGAACTGATGCCTATCAAAGCGAGTTACCGTGAGATTGGTTGGGAATCGGCCACAGGTGCGTCAGGTACCATTCGTGCCGTCAAAAAAGTAATCCAACAGGTGGGGTTAGCGCCTTATGGCATTACCTTGGATGACATGCAAAAGTTGCGGGCTATGCTCACAGACGCAGGTCATATTGATAAAGTCAAACTGCCCGGGCTAAGCGAAGAACGCAAGCCGGTATTTGCGGGCGGTTTGTCGATTCTGATTGCCACGTTTGAAGCCTTGAAAATCCGCCGCATGGCCGTGTCGGATGGTGCTTTGCGTGAAGGTTTAATCTATGACCGGCTAGATCGCTATCAGCATGTGGATACACGGGATAAAACTGTTCTGTCCTTGCAACAGCGTTTTCAGATTAATCAGTGGCAAGCCGAGGCTGTGCGTAAAACCGCGCATAAGTTGTTTAATCGTTGTCGTGATGAGTGGAAGCTAACGGATTATCACGATGCTGTGTTGATTTGGTCCGCCCAATTGCATGAAGTGGGTTTGGCGATTGCTCATACCAGTTATCACAAACACGGTGGTTATTTGCTAGAAAATGCCGATATGCCCGGTTTTTCCACCGAAGAGCAACGCTGGTTAAGTGTGTTAGTGCGTACCCATCGGCAGAAACTTGTACCCAAGTTATTTGAAGTCCTGGATACCCGTCATCGTCAGGCCGCTTTGTATTTGAGTGTGATTTTGCGCTTGTCGGTGTTATTACATCGTTCACATAATGAATATGCTCCACGTATTGAACGTATCAAGTTAGCTAAAAACCGCTTAGAACTTAAATTTGTTGAAAACGATCTTGCGGGTAAACGCCCCTTATTATTAGCGGACTTAGAGCGCGAAAAGGAATTTCTTAAAGCCGTAAATTTTGAACTTGATTTTTAATTGACATTAGTTAAATAGCATTGGCTTTTAATTGTTAGCCTTATAAAGTTATCATCATTTATAATGGATCGTTTAAATCTACTTATTTTAAATAAAAATAACCTCTAACAGCTTTGAAAGCTTTTACCTAGGGTTATTCATGAGTCTATAATAGAAATGCCGTGCTTAAATCTGGATATTTGTTCTACACTATTAAGCATATAAAAGCGGAAAATACACGGGGGAGGGCATAGGATGCGTGTCCTGATTGTCGATAGCCACCCTTTGTTTGCGGAAATCTTGGGTATTCATATTACGGCGTCTTATCCTCAGGTAAGTATTTTTGAAGCTCATTCAATAGCAGAAGCCATAGCAGTATTAGGTGCTTATCAGAGGTTTGAATTAATTTTGCTAGATTTTGCCTTGGCTGGTTCACAAGAACATTTTGCCGGTGTTTGTCAGATTAAAATCAAAACACCTTTAACACCTTTAGTCATTCTAGCTGATATAGAACATACCACAGGGATTATGGATGCTATGACTTATGGTGTGAATGGTTATATCACTAAGTCGGTTAATAGTCATGAGCTTAAGAATGCTTTGAGCTTACTATTAAAAGGTGAATCTTATATGTCACCAGCTCTATTAATAGGCCATGAATTATCAAAACCTAAGCCTTATTCACCCTTGGAAACTAGGGAAAAAAACGATATTCCTTTAACACCGCGTCAGTTACAGGTATGTCAGCTTTTAACCAGTGGCTTGCCTAATAAGTTGATTGCCAAACAATTATCTTGCTCAGAAGGTACTATCCGATTACATGTTAGTGCGGTTTTGAAAGCTCTGAAAGTCAAAAATCGTACTGAAGCAGCCCGCATGGCATTACGTTTGGGTATTGGCAGATAAATATAGAAAGATATTTCCTTATTATGTCATGTATCTATGGTAAATGTCGTATTCAAAGTAGAGGTCTGCCTTTGTATTAATAACAGCAAATGTTTTGTGATTGCGTGTCCTACTCAATCTAAAGCATTTAATTAGGTATAACTGTGAACAATAATTCATGGGGTTATACTGTTTTTCTGGTGGAACGTTATCAGCCTATTAGGGGCATGGAGAGTTGTCATGAAACTCAAAATCATTGCACCATTAGCATTGTTAGCTATTGTGGGTTTTACCACAGAAAAATTAGCAGTTGCTGCTTGGCAAACGAATCCCGGGGCAGCTTGTGATTCTTATTATGGTTCGGAGACCAGTGGTTATTATACCTATAACCATACTGGTTTTATTAAGAGTACCACTGGTAATGGTTGGGTGGTGTGTCCGATTCAACGCACCTTAAATGTACGCAGTACAGTTTATGTATTTGTTTATCATCCTAGTAATCGCACTACCACCTGTTATATTAATCGTGCTCAATATTTTACAGGTGCTAGAACCTTCCGTGCAGGCAGTACCACAGGTACAAGTAATCGAACTATTGCCTTATCCGCCTCTACTACTTTTCTAGGTACACCAACTGTTTATGATCCTTACAGCATTACTTGCTATATCGGTCAAAATACTATTGTTCGTGGTAGTAGTTGGTGGGATGCTTAAATCCCTAAAACCAGCATAGCCAGCTATTATTATCTACTCCTAACAGGTAGTCATTATGCGTCAAGGGTTAAATAAAACGCTACTATTGACCGGTTTACTCGGTTTGGGGGGATTAATGGGCTGGTGGTTTACAACCAGTCGGGATAATGTTATCACCCATTATCCCGCTCCAAATCCTGTAAACTCATCTACCACTACACTCAGCACGGAGAAAAGTTCCGGTGTTGCTCCAACCCGCGTAGCATCTTTGGTTAGTGATAAACCTGCCGAATCCGCTTCCCAACCCAGTGTACCCTCTGTGAATTCGACTAGGCCAGCCACCATGCCTTCACCGCCTACTTCTAGCGATAATGGGCAACAGATGGTGACTATGAGTACCCCTGAACCTAGCCCCATGCCATTTGATACAGAAGTCGGGCTAGAACAACAGCAATTGCAAGCGCAACTAGCCTTGGAAAACTCTGTCAATCAGTTGAACGCTATATTGCAACAAAATGCAGTAGATGAAGCGAAAAGTAATCAGTTACAACAGAAAGTGGATAAGGCGCTTACCCAGGCCAATATCGCTGCTGAGGTGGCCGTTAAAACTAGCCAATGCACGTCTACCTTGTGCAAATTGGAGTTAAAGGGGCAGCCTACGGATAAGCAGGATGTGGTCATGGTGTTGCAGCAACAGCAAGTATTTGTCGAGGGTACTGAAGTATTAGCCTTACCTGAGGAACATGAACAAGGTTGGACATTTTATATAGGCACTGAGGGGCAAGCCTTGCCCACCCCTCCCACAACAAGCCGTGATTAAGGGTCAGGAGTCCGTTTGCGATACTGATGTTCGGTGGCAGGGTTATAGCTATATTCAACAATCTGGCGTTCTGCAAATGCTTGTTGAACAATCTCAGGAGCTTGGCGTTGCAATTGAGTGTATAACCAATCGATATCGCGTTGATCAAACGCTAGTTTTAAGCGGATAAGCATTTCAATGGTTTCTGCCGGGGCCAATAAACGGTATTGAGCGTACTGATTGGCAATCAAGGTTTCATTCCATAATATAACCAGATCATGCACTTCCTGAGCGAGATCCTGATTAGCTCGTCGATAAGCCAGCATATCGGCAATTTTACCGCGCATCACCTGCTCATCTGTCTGCAGTTTCAGGATATTATCTATAATCCCTTGTGCTTGCAGCTGCTTGAGTCCGTCGATGACTTGCTGAGCATTTTGAGGCGCATAAGGCTGAAAAACGGGTACAGCTTTGTTGGTTATTTTGGAGCGCTTTTGTTTAGGCGGTGTAGGATTATTCAGTAGCTCGCCCATGTCGAGAATGTAATCATGCAGGGTATCGGTTTCCTGTTGACGAGCTTTGTGACTGTCGCCTAATGCTTCTTTGATAAGACGAGTCAGGCGCTTAACCTCTTCATGGTACTTTTCCAGAACATAATTATTGCCGACAGTTTGATAATGTAACCAGAACTCTCGACGACTACGATCAACTTCATAATAGGCTTTGCGTAATTGCTGGCGTTGTGCCCAACGTATATCAACAATTTTTTGCAGAAAACGCTTTTGCGTTGGCATTTGCTCAGCTTCGGCTGGGATACGCTGGAAAAAATTATCCAGCAACGTTAGTTGTTGCAGGAGTTGTTGGCGTAAGGCATATAAATCGGGATAATTTTTTTGCTCAAAACTATCCAAGGTAGGTTTAGTGGTGGCCTCGGTGACTGAGGTAGGGGGGGATATAGCCTGACTAGCACCCAATTTCCATAAAAAATTTAATATGCCTAATAGCACTACCCCGACAATAGCGACCAAGAGCAGCACTTGTAAATCTGTCGATAATTCAGAAGTCGCTAAAAAGCGGTGTAACCAGCGTGCAAATAGCACAATACTGATGCCTGCCACCAGCCATAGCAAAAACAGAACCAGACCGTAGGAATCCAGCATGGTTGTTATTATCACTTTGTTTTGAATGAAAACTTAATTGTAATCGTTTTCCGTCAAACCTGCAGGACGTGAAAAATTCACAAAATATCTACATAAAAGCTTGACAACAACTGGCTAAAACGTTGTAATAGCGCCCTCAGCGGCCGGGTAGCTCAGTTGGTAGAGCAGAGGATTGAAAATCCTCGTGTCGGTGGTTCGATTCCGCCCCCGGCCACCACCGAATTTTCGATTACCCCCTTTAGCCCACCTAAAGTGGGCTTTCTTTTGTAGGGCTTTTTCGCTCCCCCCCTTTATTCTGTATAATCCGCCTCGCGTAATTACATTGTTTCTGCAATGCAGTAACTTATACGAAATTTATTACCGAGGAATAGGCCTTATGGAAAAATTAACAACACTTGGCAAACAAAAAGTTCAACAAATTGCCAATCAATACGGCGTGAGCGAAGCAGCCGTTACTACCCTCTTACAAGCTGTAAAAAACGGTAATGGGACTATGGCGCAGTTCAGCCATCCTGAATTAGGTGGTTATGGTCAATGGATGCGCGGGGGTATGACCATGATTGGCGACATGTTTAATAACAATTTGAAAGCCAAAGTGGATAACATGGCCCATGATTTGTCTAACTTGTTGCAAGAGCAAGGATTGTTTGAATCCTCATCAATGGATACTTTCGCACCTAGCGGTCAATGGCAAACACAAGGTGATGGCTACACTTCCGCTTCTTTTATGTCTTCTAGCTCTTTTGGTCAGTGGTGGCCAGTTGAACTGGGTAGCCCATCTTCCTCAGGCGCTCAAAACGATTCCAAATATGCCATTTTCCCGGCTAAACAGCGTTTGGCTATTTTGTCCAATGGGCAGGTAACGGTTTACGACACTAAAGATCACCAAATTTACGGAGTTTCTCAACAGCAGGGGGGTGTTGAGTCCATGACGTTTACTAGCCAGTATGGTACTGTCAAAGTGACAGAACTGCCGGTAGTTAAGTAATCACAACATGGTCTAAGGAGGCGACAATGTCTGCTCCACGCAAACTGGAACTCATTAGTTTCAAAACTTGTCCTTTTGTCCAACGCTCTGTCATCGCGCTCAATGAAAAAGGCGTGGATTACACCCTCACACATATTGATTTAGATAATCTGCCTGATTGGTTTAAGGCTGTGTCGCCTTTGGGTAAGGTACCGGTGTTATTAGTGGATGAGAAGCCAGTTTTTGAATCGGCAGTCATTCTGGAATATCTGGATGAAGTCTACCCGCCTCGTTTGCATCCACAAGACCCGCTGGAGAAAGCGGTGCATCGGGCTTGGGTAGAATTTAACTCGGACTTGAATGGCCGTATGTACCAATTGACTATGGCTAAGGATGAGGCAGGCTATCAAGAACCGCTGAATGCTTTGAAGGCAGGTATCCAACGGCTAGATAGCATTGTGGCCTCTGAACCCCCATTTTTTGCGGGTAAGGAATTGTCCTTAGTGGATTGTGTGTACGCACCGCTTTTTATGCGTCTTGATGTGCTTAAACAGCGTTTCAAGATTGATGTGCCTATGAGTACGCGCATCAACCAATGGAAAGATGCCCTATTAGCGAGGGCATCGGTTAAAAATTCGGTTGTCAGTGACTTTGAAACGTTATTTGTAGAACGTCTGCAAAAAAAGGGCTCGTATATAGCCACTCACATGATGGCGTGATCGTATTCCCACATCACTGCTTTATCCTTAGCATGAGCATCTTTTAATAATTGAATCAATGGATAAGCACGTACATTCGTGCTTATCTTGGTGTTGTTTTCTTCCTCATCATCATCTTGTTTCGGTGCTGGTTGTTGTTCCGCTTCTTTGTGTAAGGCGGTATCAAGCTGTTGCAAGGCTGTCGGAATATCCTCAGCACGAATGGCACTGGGAATAGTGCCGCTGTGTCCCATCATCTTGATAAGCTGAGTAGCATCTTTTTCAAACATGGAAACACTGGCACTTTGGGGGCTAGTAAATCTGACTAACATGGCGTTTTTCCTTACAGCTAACGGCTCATTAAAATGTACTCTTTTATAGTCACTCCTGCCATAGGTGCTTGAATTATAGGCGCAAATAATTTGCTATAGTTTGAGTATATAAGTTACCTAATGCCTGCTTTAGATAGTGCTAGATTGGATCCAATGGGTAATAGTTTAATAGCATGGTTCTGCTGTATATGACAAAAATTAAGCCATCAAATGCAGGCTTAGATATCTACCTGAACTGTATAGCTTGTCTAAAGATTCTACATTCTTTTGTAATGTTACTGTCTAGCAGATGATGTAAAGACATGTTGTCACAATGATAAAAATAGTTTTGTATAAAAATTGATCAAAAGACATGACTTTGTTACTATAAGTGAAAGACAGGGCAATTCGTCTTTTTTCTCGAAAAAATAATCTACACAGATTTGTTTGCTAAGCAAGACTCCTTCCAACTGGGTGACTTGACGGTTGATTGCATTAATTCCCGGTTGGAAGGCTTTTTCACGACTTAAAAACATTATTTCTGGTGCAGATTTTATTTATCTTTACTGACTGAAGCAGAGCAGTTAGTTAGGGAGGTGGAGAAACAGCTAGAACGTCCAAAATAAAAGAGGTTTAGCTGTTAATAGGTGAGTTTTGCTTGAAAACGAACGAAAAATAATCAAGATTTGAGGATTTTTTGTTCTTCAGTTCAACGTTTTCCTTAACTGGTAGTTGTTTACAAGCACTAGACGTTGTATTGGTAAATACCAATGCTATACAATATATTTTATAACAAAATTTATAGTAAAAAATAAAAAATAATGATAATGCCAAGCCTTTTACATTTCTTGGCTTTTAATAGGCCATCGTCTTCCCGTGGCATGACACTCATGGAGCTACTGATTACCTTGGCAGTAGCCAGTGTGTTATTGACCCTAGCTACACCTAGTATTATCAATTTATACAGTAGTAATGCCCTAACCACACAGGCTAACGAAATAGTTTCGTTGTTGAACTATGCGCGTTCAGAGGCTATCGGGCGTAATCGCACTATTTTGTTTTGCCGAGCTAATAATCTCAGTGATTCAACCTGTGTCACCAGCACGGGGAGCTGGAAAAACTGGCTGATTCTCTCCGGTACCAGTGTGATTCGCCGCGGTACTCTCTCAAACAGGGCTGGCATGATTCTTACCTCCAATTTTACCAACGACACTATCACCTTTAGTCCTGACGGCTTGGCCCGTAACGGTGCTAACTTGGTAAATGGCCAATTCTTGCAAATCCAGACCGCTACCAGTACGCGTTGTGTCGTTATGGGGGCGGGTAGTAGAACCAATGTTAAAAATATCACAGGGAATTGCTAATGAATCAAACCTCTTACCGACAATTACAATTAGGGGCGGGCTTAATTGAGATCCTAGTATCGGTGTTAGTGCTTTCTGTGGGTTTTTTAGGTGTTGCGGCATTGCAATTACGCGCTCTAGGCAACAATGAAAGCGCACTTGATCGTAGTTTGGCTGTTATTCAAGCGCATAGCATTGGGGATACTTTGCGTATTGCCAAACAGCAGGCAGTCGCCGGTACGTTTAACCTGCAGCTGGAAGATGCCACTCCTACTGGACAGGACTTTGTGCAAAGTTCATTAGCGAGATGGCGGCAAAGCTTAAGTGACTTACTCGGTGAGCAGGCAACCGGTTCGGTGGATTGTCAGGAAGAAGATTGTTCCATTGTGGTGCAATGGCAGGAGCGTCGGGCAGTAGGCAATTTTGCATCAAATTCAGGCGATGGGGTTTCAACCGTTTCGCTTGGTTCAAATGCTTCTGAAGCAGCCAATACTTCCCTACAACAAATACAAATTGGGTTGCATCTATGAATCAACGTGGTATGACGCTGGTTGAACTCTTGATTTCCATGTTGTTGGGCTTGGTCATTATGGCCGGTATTAGCAGTGTTTTTCAGGCGAGCCGGCAGACTTACCGCAGTAATGAAGGCTTGACCCAAATTCAAGAGAGTGCGCGCACCACTTTTGAATTGTTGTCGCGGGATTTACGTCAAGCAGGTTTTACCAGTTGTGGCAGTAACAAACTAGCCAATGTCCTTAAACGTACCGCTAGCGACCCTTTGCTTGAATGGGTGGGTTTGCAGGGGTTTGATGGCAATACAGCAGCAGCACCTGTATTGACAGGAACGGCTATAAGTCAACGGGTGGCGGGTACGAGTGCCATTTTAGTACAGGGTATGTCGGGATTAGGGCGTTCTGTAGCCATGCATGATGCAGCAGCCGCTCAATTTTCCTTAAGTGCAGGTGCGCTGAATTTTGTGGTGGGTGATTTCGCAATAGCATGTGATGCCAATCAGGCCACGCTCTTTCAAGTCTACAGCAACAGTACCACGGCAGTTACCTATGGAGTATCAACGGCATCGCCGGGTAACTGCACCATTGGCCTTGGCTATCCCACTGATTGCACTACTCCCAATTTTTATAATTACCCGCCAAATGCCGTCATTGCGCCTTTCTTTAGTGCTATTTGGTATATCGGTAACAATGGCCGGGCTGATGCGGGTTGGCATTCGCTCTATCGCCTGCGTTTGGATAATGGCAACAAAATTGTGGTTGAAGAAATGGTCGCGGGTGTAACCGATTTACAGATTCAATATCACGTGCGCGATATTGATGCCTGGAGTAATGCCGCTACTGTAACAGCAAATAATGATTGGTCTGATGTGGATGCTGTTAGCCTAAATTTTATACTGGATTCATTTGATAATAGCATCTCCACCGATAAATCTGTGAATGGGGGCAGACTGCAACGCAGTTTCACTCAAATCATTGCCTTGAGGAATCGAATCTCATGAGGGCAAAACGCCAGCAGCGTGGAGCCACGCTTATTTATGCGTTACTAATCCTGTTGTTAT
>CAZCJE010000024.1:0-38105 GCA_964498805.1 uncultured Thiothrix sp. | reverse complement strand
GTCATTAATGAAGATTCTGACGCCTATGTTAAATCGCTTGCCGAATGGCTGCCTATCCCCGGCAGTATTGAAGCTATTGCGCGCCTCAGCAAAGCCGGTTTTACGGTAGCGGTTGCGACTAATCAGTCAGGATTGGCACGCGGGTATTTCAGCCTTGATACCCTTAATGCCATGCATACGCATATGCAAGCGCTAGTAGCCGCGCAAGGCGGTCAGATTGCTTACATCGCCTATTGCCCGCACATTAATGCTGACCAATGTGACTGCCGCAAACCGAAACCGGGTTTACTAACCGAAATTGCCGCGCATTTTGCTGCTGATTTGAGCGAGGCGGTGGTGGTAGGGGATTCTTTACGCGATTGGCAAGCGGCGGCGGCAGCGGGGGCTGGTTATGTCCAGGTGCGTACCGGTAAGGGGGAACGTACCCTCGCTGATGGACGATTGCCTAGCCATATTGAAGTGTTTGATAATCTCGCCCTTTATGTTGATTCACTGTTGGGACACGCTCATTAATGGATGCTCTGAATAAATTTTGGCTGGGAACGCGCGCAGCAATTTTCTGGGTCGGCTTTGCCATTACTACCTTATTGGCAGGCTTGTTGGTGCAATTGTTATGGTTGTTTCCAGTCAAGCAGCGTTATCCGTTTGTCATCCTCTGGAACCGTTTTAATGTCTGGTGGCTGGCCTTTATTTGTGGCGTGAAATATCAGGTGCGGGGGCGTGAAAATATCCCCACTGATGGCGCTTTCATTGTTATGGCTAATCATCAATCCACTTGGGAAACTATGGCTTTGCCGGTGATTTTTCCCCAACAGATGTCGTGGGTTTTGAAACGTGAATTGCTGAATGTACCGTTTTTTGGTTGGGGTTTGCGTTTATTAAAACCGATTGCCATTAACCGGGCGGCTGGGCGCGCAGCCGTTAAGCAAATTGCTACCCAAGGCAAGGCACTGTTACAGGAAGGCATTGGCATTATTGTCTTCCCGGAAGGCACGCGCGTTGAGCCGGGTCAGAAAGTCGCTTACAAAATTGGCGGGGCTATTTTGGCATCCCACGCTGGGTTTCCAGTCGTGCCAGTGGCGCATAATGCCGGGGAAAGCTGGCCACGCCATGCTTGGATTAAAAAGCCCGGTACTATTACCGTTAGCATTGGTCAGCCTATGCCTACCACCGGTTTGGGCGCTGATGCCATTAATAAACAGGTAGAAGCCTGGATTGAAGCCGAAAAGGCACACTTACCGCCTGTAACCGCTGTTTAAATCGCCAGATTAAGCCATCGGGCCGGTTTAACCCGCCCGATTGCGCATATGATCAGCCACACCCGCAAACGAGTGTTTCAGCTGCATTTTTAGCAAGTCATCACTCACCTGTTCGTCTAATGCCATATTCATGCACATTAACCATTGATCGCGCATTTGAATATCCACCGGAAATGGCAAATGGCGCATGCGTAAGCGTGGATGACCGAATTCATTTTCATACAAAGGTGGGCCACCCAACCAACCGGATAAGAATTTAAACAGTCTATCGCGGGCACGCTGCAAATCCGGGCCATGAATCTGGCGTAATTCCCACGCTTCCGGCAATTCATCCATCAAATCATAAAAGCGGTTAACCAGCTGTAGCACACCTGCTTCACCACCTAACATGCGGTAATGACTATTAATGGGTAGTTCCATACCGTTTCTTCACTCAAGCACAATAAAAGCGCGATTGTAGGAGTTAACGCCCGGGCATGACAGGCTATTTCGCAATTTTACGCCTGCTGTTGAGCGTACCGGTACACTTAAAACCTCACAAAGTCGGGGCGCTAATATCCTTGTAACGGTAGGTAACAGTAGTCGCCTGTGCGTTGCCATCGGTAATTTTGTAGGGCAGGTTATCGGTCTTACCGATATACAGTTTGGCGGTAGTAGCGGGTAAGCCAGAGGCAGGAATTTCACTGGTGTAGCTAAAAATCTGCATTTCTATGCCATCCAGGGTTTCTGTGCCTTCTTCCTTGCAGTGACTGACCTTAATATCGCCATTTTGTAGTTGGCTGATGGCAATCTTTTCCGCTTTATCCAAATCCATCGGCGCAGCCATCCATTTGCCATCCATTTGGATATAAAACTTGCCATCCACTTTCATGGCTTCGAGGCTCATGCCCGTGGTCTGGGTAACAGAATGCCAGGCCGGTTGGGCAATCTTGGCTTCGCTGGATTGAATCAAGGGAGTACAGGAGGCATCCAATGTAACATTCGGTTTGGGCAAACTGGTTGCCAATAAGAGCGGAAGTAATATCAACCGGTGCATAAATCCTATTCCTTTAAGCAAGGGCCGACGCTCTTTCAACCCTAAATAAGCCCTTACAGGCTGCCTAGAAAGTCTGTCGTACCCAAGGGGCATAATGCCAACAAGCCGTTCTGCCACAGTGGCGGTATAAAGACATTATTAACAACTTCCAGTTTAAGTGCTGTAGCACAATGGTGACTGTTAACCATTGTGCTACAAGGGTTTTCCCGTAGTAGCGTTTTAAAGAATGCAAAGTAAATAAATGCTGTCAAATACCAATCTTGATAAATAACGCAATTTTCTTAGAAAGTTGGTAGGTTAAGCGTATAATCCGCGCCTTAACGTTTTCATTGAGTACTCCGTTGTGATCCAGAATCTGCGAAATATCGCCATCATTGCCCACGTTGACCATGGCAAAACCACGCTGGTCGACAAATTACTACAACAATCCGGCACTTTGGGTGAACGTGCCGAAGTCTCCGAACGCATGATGGACTCCAACGCGCTGGAGAAAGAGCGCGGCATTACCATTCTTGCCAAAAATACTGCCATTCGCTGGACTAACCCTAAGGATGGTATTGAATACCGCATCAATATCGTTGACACCCCTGGACACGCGGACTTCGGTGGAGAAGTAGAACGTGTGTTATCCATGGTGGATTCGGTATTGTTGTTAGTGGATGCGGTTGATGGCCCGATGCCACAAACCCGTTTCGTGACCCAAAAAGCCTTTGCCCACGGTTTACGTCCAATTCTGGTCGTTAACAAAATTGATCGTCCCGGTGCGCGTCCGCATTGGGTGATGGATCAGGTTTTTGAACTGTTTGATAACCTCGGTGCAAGCGACGAACAGCTGGACTTCCCGGTCGTGTATGCTTCTGCGCTGAATGGTTTTGCCGGTATGGATGAAACCGTTGATAGCGGTGACATGACAGCTTTGTTTGAAACCATTATTGACCACGTACCAGCTCCGGATGTGGACGTCGACGCGCCATTCCAGTTGCAGGTCAGCCAGCTCGATTACAACCCATACATGGGGATTATCGGTATTGGCCGTATTAAGCAAGGTCGGGTTAAAACCAATACGCCAATCAAGGCTATTGATATTAATGGCAATATCCGCAATGGCCGTATCTTAAAAATCCTTGGTTTCCACGGTCTTGAGCGCATTGAAGTCCCAGAAGCGCAAGCCGGTGACATTATTGCGTTCTCCGGTATGGAAGAGCTGTATATCTCCGATACGCTGTGTGACCCCAATAATGTTGCGGCATTGCCAGCGCTGAAAGTAGACGAACCGACCATTACCATGATTTTCCAGGTGAATGATTCACCGTTTTCAGGTAAGGAAGTTAAAACCGGTACCTCTTCACGCCGTTTAAAAGAGCGTTTAGAACAGGAATTGCTGCATAACGTAGCATTGCGCGTCGAAGGCACAGACGAGGCGGAAAAATTCAAGGTTTCCGGTCGTGGTGAATTGCACTTGGGCATTTTGCTGGAAAATATGCGCCGTGAAGGCTATGAACTGGCGGTTTCCCGTCCGCAAGTTATTATCCGCGAAATCGACGGCGAGAAAATGGAACCGTATGAAAGCGTAACCATTGACGTGGAAGAGCTGCATCAAGGCAAGGTGATGGAAGCGCTCGGTTTACGTCGTGGCGAACTGAAAGACATGGTACCGGATGGCAAAGGCCGTGTGCGTTTGCAATACCTCGTGCCATCTCGCGGCCTGATTGGCTTCCAAAGTGATTTCATGACCATGACTTCTGGTACTGGCTTGATTTACCATACCTTTGAACACTATGGCCCGTATAAGGTAGGTTCCATTGGTCAACGTATCAATGGCGTTATGATTGCCAATGCCACCGGTAAAGCCTTAGCTTATGCCATCTTTAACCTGCAAGAACGCGGCCGCATGTTCATTGGCCACGGTGATGAAGTGTATGAAGGCATGGTGATTGGTATTCACAGCCGTGACAATGACTTGGTAGTGAATCCGCTCAAAGCCAAGCAGCTGACCAATATGCGTGCGGCCGGTTCAGATGAAAACCTGATTTTGACCCCACCTATTCGCATGACCCTAGAACAAGCGCTGGAATTCATTGATGACGATGAATTAGTCGAAATCACCCCGCAGAATATCCGCGTCCGTAAGCGTCATTTGCTCGAGCATGAACGCAAACGCGCCTCCAAGAAAGAAGAAGCCTAATTCCATTAAGGCTTATCGCTCTCCTCCCTTTGCGGGGGAGAGTGCTACCATCCCAAGCACAATAACCGATCAACAAGGGATTAACCTATGCGTCTTAGTTTTATTCTGCTAGCCGTTTTGCTCGGCTTACAAGGTTGTGCCGTACAAGTCGCTAGTAGTGTAGCCGGTGCGACTGTTGGGGCTGCAACTGGGGCAGCGATTGAGGTGGCTAAAGTTCCCTTCAAGGTTGGCGGTGCAGTCGTGGATGTCGTTGCAGGCGACGACGACGAATAAATGAAATTAGAAGTGAGATTGCAGCCCATTATGAACTGCAATCAGGGCTTAAAGGTTAAGCGTTAGGCTTGCTCACGAGCAATAGCGCGATGGCCAATGTCATTGCGGTAATAAACCTTATTCCAGTCAATGGCTTTGACCAGCTGATAGGCATTCGCTTGCGCTTCGGTCACACTATTGCCTAAACCGACTGCACATAATACGCGCCCACCGTTGGTAACGACTTGACCGTCTTTTTCGGCAGTACCGGCGTGGAATACCTTGCCTTCAAGCTGTGCAGCGGTATCCAAGCCGCTAATCACATCACCTTTGTTATACGCATCCGGATAGCCACCCGCTGCTAATACCACGCCTAAAGAGGCGCGTGTATCCCACTGCGCGCTGACGGTATCTAAACGTTCTTCCAAAGCGGCTTCGAGCAGATCCACAAAATCGGATTGCAGGCGTACCATAATCGGCTGCGTTTCCGGGTCACCAAAGCGACAGTTAAATTCCAGCACTTTCGGCGTACCGTCGGCGGTAATCATTACCCCAGCATACAAAAAGCCGGTGTAAGGAATGCCATCCGCTGCCATACCGCGCACCGTAGGGTAAATCACCTCCTGCATAATGCGCTCATGCATAGCGGGCGTGACTACCGGAGCCGGGGAATAAGCGCCCATACCGCCGGTATTCGGGCCTTTGTCGCCATCATCCCGCGCTTTGTGATCTTGCGAACTGGCCATTGCCAGAACGTGTTCGCCATCGACCATGACAATGAAGCTGGCTTCTTCGCCGATGAGAAACTCTTCAATCACCACACGGCTACCGGCAGAACCAAACGCATTGCCCGACAGCATATCCTTAACCGCCGCAATGGCTTCGTCTTCGGTTTGCGCCAAAATGACGCCTTTACCAGCAGCCAAACCATCGGCTTTAACCACAATCGGCGCACCTTGCTGACGGATATACGCAATCGCCGGTTCAATCTCGGTAAAGTTAGCGTAAGCAGCGGTAGAAATCTGATGACGCGCCAGAAAATCCTTGGCAAAGGCTTTGGAAGATTCCAGTTGCGCCGCTTGTTGAGTAGGGCCAAAGCATTTCAGACCCGCCGCACGGAATTTATCCACAATTCCGCGAGATAAAGGCGCTTCAGGGCCGACTACCGTCAGCTCAATACCCTGTTCTTGGGCATAAGCTGCCAATGCATCCACCTCTTCAGCAGCAATAGGCAGGTTACGCATTTTCGGTTCCAGCGCTGTACCGGCATTGCCCGGTGCTACCAGCACTTCATTCACGCGCCCGGATTGGGCAATCTTCCATGCCAACGCGTGTTCGCGTCCGCCACCACCGACTACCAGAACTTTCATGTCTGCTCCCGTTAAATCCTGAAAAACGCACCATTAAAGCGGGATTGGTTAACCGTTTCAATAGCCTATGCTTTAATTCAAGCCGTTCCAGCCGGAATAGGGATTAATCCGGGAGATATATGTATTACTGTGGATTTTTTCTGGCCGCTGCTTTGCTAGGGGGATGTAAAGGGGATGCTCTATCAACATCACCCTCACCGCTGCCACCAACACGGGTAATTGCTACGGTGTACGCGACTCACGCTGCGACTAATGCCATTGCCTGTCAACGTGAACCTAAAGCGGAAAGCGCGAGTTTGCTGGTATTAAAGCGTGATGAACAGGTAGAACTGGTATCGGTGCATGAACACTTGATACGTCAAGGGCAACAGTACTGGGTACATGTACATCCGCGTCAGCAACCGCAGCAATCCTGTTACATTCGTGCCGACCAGCTTATCCCCCTGTCTTGATTCTCAAGGATAAGCTGCTCAAAGGGGCATTAACCGTCTCTACTGGCAGTATTGGACTGCAATCAGTAGTGCCTGTACGCTTGCCTTTTTTCGTAACCATCATGATAACGGAACCCATCATGCAAGCCATTCTCGCCAACCCACGCGGCTTTTGTGCCGGTGTGGATCGTGCCATTGAAATTGTTGACCGCGCTTTAGAAGTCCTCGGCGCACCCGTGTATGTCAGGCATGAAGTCGTGCATAACCGCTTTGTGGTGAATAACTTGCGGGAAAAAGGCGCGGTTTTTGTCCAAGAGCTGGATGAAGTACCGGATGGTGCAACGGTGATTTTCAGTGCGCATGGCGTATCCCGCGCGGTACAAGAAGAAGCTCAACGCCGTGGCCTCAATGTGTTCGACGCCACTTGCCCGCTTGTCACCAAGGTGCATATTGAAGTCACCCGTTATAGCCGTGAAGGGCGTGAAACCATCCTGATTGGGCATAAAAATCACCCCGAGGTTGAAGGTACCATGGGGCAATACGACACCTCGTTTGGCGGGGCAGTTTATCGAGTGGATTCACCCCAAGAAGTGGCCGAATTACAGGTGCATAACCCGGAAAAACTTGCCTTTGTTACCCAAACCACGCTATCGGTGGATGATGCATCAATTGTGATTGATGCGCTGCGCCAACGTTTCCCAGCCATTATTGGCCCGAAAAAGGATGATATTTGCTATGCCACCCAAAACCGTCAGGATGCGCTCAAACAATTAGCGGATGAATGTGATCTGATTCTGGTGGTGGGTTCGCCAAACAGTTCCAATTCCAACCGTCTGCGCGAAATTGCCGAAAAACGCAGCACTCCGGCTTACCTCATTGATGGTGCCGAAGATATTCAGGCCATCTGGTTAGAAGGCAAGCAGCAGGTAGGAGTAACTGCGGGGGCGTCTGCACCAGAAGTCTTAGTCAAAGGGGTGATTGAACATTTGCAGCAACAAGGGGCTAATGTACGAGTACAGGATTCGGGTATTAGTGAAAATGTCTCGTTTGTCTTGCCTAAAGCATTGCGCCGTAGCTAATGTATCTTGCCGCACTCGAAGGCTATACGCACACCTTCGAGTGTTAGGCTAGTGGCTTTAGAGGCGGGAGCGCATTGCATACGGATCGTAGCAAGTGCCTTCACTAATAGCCACATTATCAAAGGCTACCCGCACAGGTTGATTGGCAAAATAGGCATCATGACTCCAAGCCGCCAGGTAGAAGCTGGCATCTTGCATGGAAGTCGGAGAGGTACCAATCATGACCCAATCCTGCGTGCTCGAGTTGTAGTAATAACCGGTTAATAAAGTGCCATAACGGGTTAGCTTAAGAATGCCGCTGGTAGCCGTAGTCGGTAGGATACGGATACCGCCTTCAGTATCGGTGTAATAGCCCTTGCCGGTACTAATATCACTGTTACCAAAGCTGGCAATCCCAACATGTCCCGGTAAGCCATCGGTTTCAAGGAAAGAATACCCTAATCCCAAAGCCAATCTCACGCCATTATTAGCGGGGAAATCCAACAGCGAAAACTCCACCTGAATGTCAAAATCGCCTGTGAGGCGGCAACTGCTGACATAGCCTGCACCGAAACTGCCTTTGGTGGGGTCATTGAGCGAATTGGCTGGAAGAGAAATTTCCAGTCGATCATTAACTTGTTGAGTACTAGGGCCAGTTCCTGCCTTGGCTGGTATCCACAATTTGACATTGAAATCATCATAAACGGCTGCCTGACTTAAATTAGGGACAGCGGTTAATATTAGGACACTTGCCAAGGACACACTTCTGCATAGTTGATTTACCATCACTTTAGCCTCTTTAATGGACCCATGAATAATCGTCAGAACGGTCTGAATGGGGAATGCTCGCGACCGATCTTGCTGTTTTTTAGATATAAAATACTCAAGTTTGTTTATTAGGCAAAGAAAAAATTAGAAAAATTAGGGTAAACGCCAGCAAGTTTATTTATTAAGATAAAAAATTAATCAAATCAGCAGCCATGCAAAAGAATCATATCTATCTTAAATAGCTGATAAATAATACCATTAAAGATTAACAGCCTAGAAATTGTTTGAATTTTGGCAAAAAAATAGGCTTTTCTGAATATCAGAAAAGCCTATTAGCAAATAATTTTCTAAATTAAATGCTTATATAAGTTAAGCGCTTTGGTTAAGTTTCCAAATATCGCGGTTGTATTCCTGCATGGTACGGTCAGTCGAGAAGAAACCGCTGCTAGCCGTATTGAGGATACTCATGCGTGTCCAATGAGCCGGGTCTTGCCAGGCCAAAGCGACTTTTTCCTGCGCGTTCACATAGCTACGGAAATCAGCCAGTGTCATCCACGGGTCATGCGGGCTTAATAGCGCATCCAAAATCATGTCAAAGATGCCGGGTTCATATTGGTTAAAGTGGCCACTACGAATCCAGTCCAGTACCCCTTGCAAATCTTCATCCTGTTCCACATAAGACCAGGGACGGTAATTACTGCGCAATTCATCCACCTGATTGGCATACAAACCAAACAAGAAGAAGTTTTCTTCGCCCACCGCTTCGAGGATTTCAATATTAGCCCCGTCATAAGTACCAATCGTCAAAGCACCATTCATCATGAACTTCATATTGCCAGTACCGGATGCTTCTTTGCCTGCGGTGGAAATTTGTTCAGACAAATCGGCTGCCGGGGCAATGATTTCCATACTGGAAACCCGATAGTTGGGAATGAAAGCAACTTTCAAACGGCCATTCACTTCTGGGTCGGTATTAACGATTTCAGCCACACTATTGATCAGCTTGATAATGCGTTTAGCCATGGCATAACCAGGAGCCGCTTTACCACCGATGAGGACACAGCGATTCGCCCAGTTTTCTACCTTGCCCAGTTTGATACGCCGATACAGGTGAATCACATGCAGAATATTCAGCAATTGCCGCTTGTATTCGTGGATACGCTTTACTTGCACATCAAACAGCGCGCTTGGGTCAAAATCCACCCCGCATTCGAGCTTAACCAATTCTGCCAAACGCTTTTTATTCGCCTGTTTCACCGCACGCCATTGTTCATGGAAAGCCGTGTGTTCGGCTTCAGCCAATGGCTTGAGCTTGGCTAACTGGCTCAAATCGGCAATCCAATTGGCACCAATGTATTCACTGATTAAGGCCGTCATGCCGGGATTGGCATGCGCGACCCAACGCCGAGGCGTCACGCCATTGGTCTTGTTATTGAATTTTTCCGGCCACAGTTCATAGAAATCGCGGAACAAACCTTCTACGAGCAATTTAGAATGCAGTGCCGCCACCCCATTGACCGAAAAGCTACCGACAATGGCCAGATACGCCATACGCACCTGTTTAACCGGGCCTTCTTCAATAATCGACATACGCCGTTGACGGTCAGTATCACCCGGCCATTTCATCGCCACTTCACGCAAGAAACGCGCATTGATTTCGTAAATAATTTCCAGAATACGCGGCAATAGGCGTTCAAATAAGTGTACTGGCCAGCGTTCAAGCGCTTCAGGCAGCAAGGTATGGTTGGTATAAGCCATACAATTGCGCGTAATTGCCCAGGCATCATTCCATTCCATGCCCTTTTCATCCAACAATACGCGCATTAAACAGGCAACGGCGACGGTTGGATGCGTATCATTCATCTGGAATACGTTTTCAGCGGCAAATTTGCTGTAATCCACTTCTGGATTTTGCCGCTCCCACATACGTACCGCATCTTTGATACTGGCAGAAGCGAGGAAGTATTGCTGACGCAGGCGCAATTCCTTGCCATTTTCACTGCTGTCATTGGGGTATAACACCATGGAAATGTGTTCAGCGTGGTTTTTCGCTTCGACCGCTTCGGTATAACTGCCCGCATTGAATTCAGCGAGGTTGAATTCATCAGTTGCGGTGGCTTTCCACAAACGCAGGGTATTCACAGTATGGTTTTTGTAGCCGGAGATGGGTACATCATAAGGAATCGCTAAAACGTCATCGGTACTAATCCAGCGTACCCGCCGTCTGCCGGTGGCATCGGTGTAATGTTCGGTATGGCCACCAAATTGCACACGCAGGGTGTATTCAGCGCGTTCGACTTCCCACGGATGACCATCCCTTAACCAATGATCCGGGTCTTCAACCTGATAACCGTTTTCCACGCGTTGACGGAACATGCCGTATTCGTAACGGATACCATAACCCACTACCGGTAAGCGCAAGCTAGCACAGCTATCCATAAAGCAAGCGGCCAAGCGGCCCAAACCACCATTACCTAAACCGGCATCCGGTTCCTGCGAGGTGACTTCTTCCAGTGAAGTGGCATAGTTCAGCAAAGCCTGTTTAGTACTGTCGGTGGTATCCATATTGAGCAGGTTATTACCCAAAGAACGCCCAATCAGGAATTCCAGCGACATGTAATAGGCACGACGTTTACCCGGTTGCAGGTAATCGCCCCAGGTCGCGCGCCAATCCACCATTAAACGGTCACGCAGCGTATAAGCCAACGCTTGGTATAAATACACCGACGGGGAATCTTGAAAACGCCCCAGATGGTAAGACAGGTAACGCTGCAAATCATTGCCCAATGATTCAGCATCATTAGGTAACGGCTCGAGAGGAACAGGTCTGTAAAGGCCTTGTGGAAAAGGGGTGGGTATCATGCTGGTATCGCTCCTCATAATCCGGTGATTAAACCTACCGCTGGTAAAGGGCCATGTAATGGGCAGCGCTGTGTTCCCAGTCAAATGACTGGCTCATGCCATTGGTTTGTAAGGCACGCCACTTATTAGGCTGCGCAAAATAGCCCAGTGCCCGGTAGACCGTTCCGCTAAAAGCACTAGTCGTCGGCTCATAAAAGACAAATCCATTGGCCGTACGCTTTTTCACATTTTCTTCATTGGCATCGACAACCGTATCGGCCAAACCGCCCGTATTAAAGACCAAAGGCGGTGTACCGTAACGCAGGCTGTACATCTGATTAAGGCCACACGGTTCAAAGCGTGACGGCATCATAAAAATGTCAGACCCAGCTTCCAGCAAATGTGCCAAAGCTTCGTCATAGCCAATATAGACAAACACCCGTTCGGGGTAATGGGCAGCCAGTTGTTGCAGACGTTGTTCAAAATAAGCATGACCAGCACCAATGAGGGCAAAGCGCGCATTGGTCTTTTCCACCAGTGCAGGAATGGAATTGATCACCATATCCACGCCTTTTTGTTCAACCAAACGGCTGACCATACCTAACAAGGGGTAATCGAGATGCTCAGCAGGGTGTTTAGCCCCCATCTGTTGCAATAATGCTTGTTTATTAGCCTGTTTACCCGCCTTAACGGTGCGTTTTTGGTAAGACTTGGCCAGATAAGGGTCGGTCTGCGGATTCCACATGGTACTGTCAATACCATTGAGAATGCCGTGCAACTTATAACGGCGTGATTGCAGCAAGCCTTCCAAACCGTAGCCAAACGCCGGGGTACAGATCTCTTGGGCATAGGTAGGGCTAACGGTAGTCACTGCATCGGAATAAACAATACCGGCCTTGAGCATGGAAAAGCTGCCGTGGAATTCCACACCTTCGGCGGACCACCAATAACCCGGCAGTTGCAGGCGGTTAAAGTCATCGTGAGAAAAATGACCGCCATAGGCCAGATTATGAATGGTAAACACGCGTTGCGGACGGTGCGGCAGCATATCCAAAAACGCCGGTACTAAGCCTGTTTGCCAATCATTGGCATGTACCACATCCGGTAGCCATTGCAAATCCAGCGCATCCCGTGCTAGTTCAGCAATCGCGCGTGCGAACACCGTAAAGCGTTCGGCATTATCCATCCAGTCGTAGCCATTGGCCTGTACATACGGATTCCCAGGGCGGTCAAACAGTGCTGGGCAATCCACAATCCAGATGGGTAAAGGATAATCCGCGTAGCGGGTTTCCAAAATACGCACGGTATGGGTACGACCCGCACCGGTCAATTCCAGCCAACCTAAAATACGGCTGGAATCTAGCTTGCGCAGCAAGTCCCGATAACCCGGAAGTACCAGACGGATATCGGCTCCCTGCTTATGCAGGGCAAGAGGCAGGCTATAAGCTACATCGCCCAATCCACCGGTTTTAACCAAAGGATAGGCTTCACTGGCAACAAACAATACTTTCATCAGCAGGCTTGCAGGTACAAAGCCGCAAGAGGCGGCAGGGTTACTTCGACCGATTGCTCAAAACCCATCCAAGGATGAGCTTGCACCGGAATGACACCCGCATTGCCGCAGTTACTGCCACCGTAGTATTCCGAGTCGGTATTCAACACTTCGCGGTAACACGTCGCAGCGGGAACGCCGATACGGTACTGGTAACGAGGTACAGGTGTAAAGTTTAATAATACAATCAACTTATCTTCGGGCTTTTGGCCTTGGCGCAACAGGCTCAAAACCGACTGATCCGAATCATGGCAATCAATCCACTGGAAGCCACGGCCATCAAAGTCGTAGTAGTGCAAGGCAGGCAAATCGCGGTACAAACGATTTAGGTCACGCAATACATGGCGAATGCTGTCGTGAGCCGGGAAGCTGCACAACCCCCATTCCAGTTCGCGTTTGACATTCCATTCTGCCCACTGGCCAAATTCACCGCCCATAAACAGCAGCTTTTTGCCCGGATGCGCGTATTGCCAGGCATAGAACAGGCGCAAACTGGCAAATGCTTGCCAATAATCACCCGGCATTTTATCCAGCATACTGCGCTTAAGATGCACGACCTCGTCATGTGACAGGGGTAAGACAAAGTTTTCGGTGTAGCTATAAACCTGCGTAAATGTCAGCAGGTTATGATGGTATTTACGATGAACTGGATTTTGTGCAATGTAAGTCAGGTTGTCATGCATCCAACCCATGTTCCATTTCATATTAAAGCCAAGGCCACCGAATTCCACCGGACGCGATACCGCTGGCCAACTGGTCGATTCCTCAGCAATGGTTAATACGCCCGGATAATAGCCATGCACAATGGTATTCATTTCGCGCAGGAAGGTAATCGCTTCCAGATTTTCCCGCCCACCGTGTTGATTGGGTAACCATTCACCGGGTTTACGCGAATAATCCAGATACAGCATTGACGCTACCGCATCCACCCGCAAACCATCAAAATGGAATTCTTCTACCCAATACAGGGCATTGGAAATTAGGAAGTTTTTAACTTCATTGCGCCCGAAGTCAAAAATCAGCGTCCCCCAATCCTGATGTTCGCCACGGCGCGGGTCAGCATGTTCATACAAGGGTTCGCCGGTAAAACGCGCAAGGGCAAAATCATCTTTTGGAAAATGCGCCGGTACCCAATCGAGCAATACCCCAATTCCAGCCTGATGACAGGCATCAATAAATTGGCGCAGATCATCCGGGGAACCATAGCGCGCTGTCGGGGCATAATAGCCCGATACTTGATAACCCCAGGATTCATCTAGCGGATGTTCGGCTACCGGCAGCAATTCAATATGCGTGTAGTTTAGATTCTTAACATACGGAATCAGGCTTTCGGCTAATTCATGCCAGTTATAAAAGCGGCCATCCGCATGCTTGCGCCATGACCCGGCATGCAATTCATAAATGCTAATAGGCTGGTGTTGCCAATCCCAGCTTTCGCGTTGGGTTACCCAATCACCGTCTTGCCAAGCATACGCGCTATTATCGGCAATACAGGAGGTGGTTTCCGGGCGCATAAACATTTGCTGCGCATACGGGTCAGTTTTAGTGACCAGCGCGTTAAAGCGGTTACAAATTTCAAATTTGTAAGGCGTCCCGGCGGTTAAGCCAGGAATGAATAATTCCCATACGCCCGAACTACCACGGTTACGCATTGGGTAAACCCGGCCATCCCACGCATTGAAATCGCCAATTACACTGACGCGCTGTACATTCGGTGCCCAAACCGAGAATAGGCAACCTTGAATACCATCCACACTTTTCAGGTGCGCACCGAGAAAGGTCCACGCATGATGGTGACGACCTTCCAGTAAAAGGTGCAAGTCCATATCACCTAACTGGGGTGCAAAGGTATAAGGGCTCATGCCCTGATGCCAGTGACCGGATTGTTTGTCCTGCCAACGCAAAGGCGGATGCGCTTGCGGGATTTCCGCGCAAGACAAGGTCAGTTCAAAGCAGTCTGAGCCATCAATACGCGACATTGGCCCGAACTCGCCTAGCTCAATTGCTTCGGCGGCAGGCATAAAAACGCGCATTATCCATTGACCGTCAGCTAGCGGGTGCCATCCCAGCCAATTAAACGGATCGTGATGAGTCCCTTGTTGTAGTCGTTGCAAATTCTCGTTCATTACGCTGGTGTTCCTGCAGTCGATGATGCAATTCTGATGCCATTGTGTCGGATATCTGAGCCCAGTCAAAGCGCCATGTCCAGTTACCATTGGCTAAACCGGGTATGTTCATGCGCGCTTCGGTCCCCAAACCCAGTAAATCCTGCAAAGGGATTACTGCTAGCAAAGCACGGCTACCTAAAACAGTATCCAGCATGGCAGTGGTGATTTGCGCGGGATTATCAATCTCCAATACATGCATGACATGGGCGCGCATACCTTCATCCAGACTAGTAAACCAGCCTAACAAAGTATCGTTATCGTGGGTACCGGTGTAATAAACCGTATTCTCACGCACATTCTGCGGTTTATGTGGATTATCATCAAAGTGATCAAAGCCAAACTGCAAGACACTCATGCCGGGCAGGTCGTATTTATCGCGCAAGGCAATCACATCGGGGGTAATACTGCCTAGATCTTCGGCTACCAATGGCAATTCGCCCATGGTTTGCTGAATACTGGCCAACATCTCATCACCGGGTACTGCTTGCCAATACCCATCCATAGCGGTTTCATGTTCAGCTGGAATCATCCAACTCGCTGCCAACCCCCGGAAATGATCAATCCGTACTAAATCAAAGAATTCAAAGTGATACGCCAAGCGTTGTTTCCACCACAGGAAATGTTCTTCGCGCATATAGTCCCAGTGGTAGTGCGGATTCCCCCAGCGTTGGCCGGTGGCCGAAAAATAATCGGGTGGCACACCCGTCACCAAGGTCGGAATACCTTGTTCATCAAGCAGAAAACGTTGCGGGTGCGCCCACACATCGGCACTATCGTAAGCAACGAAAATAGGCATATCCCCAAATAGGTACACCTCACGTTGACGCGCATACTCACGCAGTGCTTGCCATTGCTGATGGAAATGGTATTGCTGCTCAATAATGTTGCTTAATTGGCCAGCGTACTGAATGCGGATTTGTTCCAGCGCCTGTGGATCGCGTTGGCGCAATTCGGTAGGCCATTGCGCCCATTCCTGTGCATTCACTTGCTGCTTGATGACCATGAATAGCGCATAGTCATCCACCCAATGTTGTTGTTGGCTATACCATTGGGCAAAGCGTTGTGTTTCTACATTGTCATGGCCAGTTGAGACACTAACCGGGAATAAGGCCGGATTAATGGCAAAGGCAGAAGCGCATTGATAAGGGGATAAGCCCACCAAGGGCACCCCTAATGGCAACATTTGCCAGACCTTGACGCCAGCTGCTGCCAGCAAATCTATCCAGCGGTAAGCATCCTGATCGATTTGAGCAGAAGGCAAAGAGGTAGGGTGCAGCAAAATACCGGCTGCACGTCCGAGCTGATGTAATACACTCATGCTGTATTCCTGCGCATGGTGCCAGCGTTTTCGGCGCTACCACCCCCTTGTGAAATCGGTTTATCCAGATAAGCCGGAGGAGTTACCGCCAGCATTTCATATAATTTGCGTAATTGCCGCCGGTACAGACGTTCAAAGTCACGCACACTATCAGATGGGTTATAATCGCCAAACCACCAAAACCAGTCAGAACCTTCGCAGACCCCTAACTGTCGGCTAGCGATTTCCTGTTGTTCGGGGGTAAGCGTGCCTGCCTTAATGACTTGGTCATAGGCTTTTTTCACATCGACTAAATAATCCCAACCGAGATTTTTGTCTGCCGAACCAATCCAGGTTGAGAACGAGCCAAATACCCAACTACCCGCGCACAACTTAGGCAAGAGGCGGCCAGGTAAATGCTCACTAGCATCGGCAAAGGTGGTAATGCGCAATTGGTCAGAATGTTCCAGCGCGGTATACAAGGCATCGAGGAAGTACATACCGTTTTTAGGGTAGTATTCCCAAGCGTTTTCACCATCCAAAATAATCGGCACGATTTGCTGTGGCGCATTGTGGTTGAGGAATACGCCAATGTTTTCCAAGTGTTGGATAAAATCAGCCACCGCATCCCGCGCATGCCAATCGCTGTATTTAAAGCCAATCAAATCGGAAAGGCCATCATCGCGGAAGAACAGACGCACATTGCTGTCGGGCTGTTGATAGGGCATGAACAGACTACGTTTGCTGTGTTCATCATCCCCGCGATAACCAGACAAATTGCAACTGTTGCGCCAGACCCCTTCCCCAGACGCTGTCCAGCTAATGCCTTGTTCATCCAGCAATTGCACCGCGTCAGTACTTAAGCCACCTTCGGATAGCCAGACCCCTTGTGGTTTAAGACCAAAGTAGTGTTCAAACAGCTCAATACCACGCTCAATATGCCAGCGTGAGCGCGCCTCACCATCCGGGTAGCCAGGTGATTGCGGCGCTGGCGCATTTGGCAAAGAGCAGCGCATATTATTGAAATCATTCAATAGCGGAATGATGGGATGCATATAAGGCGTCATGGACAGTTCAATTTGCCCACTAGCAGCTAACGCGCGGTAACGCGGAATAATGCCAGCCAGACAATCGCGCATAATCGCCAATAATTCCAGACGGTCCTCAAGCGTGTATTCCGTGCCCTGTTTCAGCAGGCGTTGAACCACAGGTTCGTCTTGCAAGGACCAACCCATCCACGCTAAATGGTACCAAGTTAGCAAATCCAAGAAATACTGGTCGCTTAAATGCAGCAAAGAACAGCTAAAGCGTTTGGTGCCAATCCCCATTTCATCGGTAGCCCCAATCATTTTCAGCAGGCGCTGAAACGGTGCATGGGGATGAATCATGGTCGGGGCATGACAACGCTGGCAATCCGCAATTAACTCTGCCCGCGCGGCTTTATCAGCCGGAATCGGGGATACTCCCGCTAATAGATTGAGCAGCGGGTCATGCATAGAGGTTGCGTTTTGTAGGAACGCGGTTAATTGTTGGGCGTAATCATCCAGCTGTTCCAGCAAAACCGGGGCGAAATTAACCACCACCTTCATGCGTGGATGCCGTTCCAGATGGGCCGCCATATCGCTGTAATCTTTCAGGCCATGCAGGTAAACCCACGGTAATCGGTAAGCACCATCCACTCCATCCCGATACCAGGGTTGGTGCATGTGCCAGCAAAGAACTATATTTAAACGCCCATCCGCCATATAAAATCCTTGTCGCCTGTCCTTAATTTCTGTCCCAACATTTCCGCCGTAATCAGCACAATGCCCTCATCGGTAACATGAAAACGGGTACGATCTAGCTCCAGATCTTCACCAATCACCATGTTGTTGGGAATAACGGTTCCCTTATCAATAATGGCGCGGCTAATCCGGCAATTGCTACCAATACTGACTTTGGGAAGGATGACACTATCCTGCACCAAAGTTTGTTTTTCCATAGTGGAGGCAAAAAATACCAGAGAACGCTTCACGGTTGCGCCAGAAAGAATACAACCGGCTGAAATCAGCGAATCAATCGCTTCTCCCCGACAACCATCGTCATCAAACACAAACTTAGCCGGTGGATATTGTGGCTGATAAGTCCAGACCGGCCAGTCGCGATCATACAGATTCAGTTCCGGCTCAACCGAGCACAGCTCCATATTGGCTTGCCAATACGAATGCACAGTACCAACATCGCGCCAATAACCCGGTTCGCCAGTGTCCTTACGGAAGGGATACGCCATAGCTTTGGCACGGTGAATATTGGAGGGAATAATATCTTTGCCAAAATCGCGCGAAGAATGCGCCTTACTGGCGTCTTCATGTAACACGTAATAGAGAAAATCGCGGGAAAAAATGTAAATACCCATGGAAGCCAGCGCCATGCCGGGCTTGCCGGGAATTTCTTCCGGATGTTCAGGCTTTTCCGCGAATTTGGTAATGCGCATAGAATCATCAATCGACATCACCCCAAAACCCTTGGCTTCTTCCACCGGCACTTCGATACAACCGACGGTAAAATCCGCCCCGGATTCCACATGCTGCAGGAGCATTTTGGAATAATCCATGGTGTAGATATGGTCGCCGCCTAATACCAGGACATATTCCGGGTCATGGCGTTGCACAATATCCATATTCTGAAAGAGCGCATCTGCGGTGCCCTGATACCATTCCTTTTTTGCGGTACGTTGTTGTGCTGGCAGAATTTCTACAAATTCACCGATTTCAGCCCGCATAAAACCCCACGCCCGTTGCAAATGGCGAATCATGGAATGCGCTTTGTATTGGGTTAAAACACCAATGCGCCGAATGCCCGAGTTCACGCAATTGGATAAGGCGAAATCAATAATGCGGTATTTGCCGCCAAATGGCACCGCCGGTTTGGCGCGCCAGGCAGTGAGATCTTTCAGGCGCGAACCTTCGCCACCTGCTAACACCAGAGCCACGGTTTTGCGGGTCAGCTCCGTGACCATTTTCGGCTCAGTATAATAACGATAAAGCTTGGCTTGTTGCTGCTTGTTCAAAGGCATTGCCTGCTTCTCCTGTTAATCCGTGTGGTGATTAATGGCTGCCATTAAGGCTCCTTGCAATCCTAGGCGCGTATTGGTGATGAGATAAATCGGCATCTGCTGGACTAAGCCCGCCATACGCCCTTTGTCAAAGCAGCCTTGCAAAAACCGTTCCGCTTGCAGCCACGGTTTGATCAGGGCTGAGACACCACCACCGAGATACAAACCGCCACGTGGTTGATATAACAGGGCAATATTACCTACCCAGTTGGCGTAGATATCGGCAAATAATTGCATGGTAGCACTGGCAATCGGGTCACCGGCCTGTGCTTGAGTATTAACGACTGCACCATTGGTATTACGCAGGTGTTCAGGGATTTCGCCGGTCATATCCTGCAAACAGAATTGATAGAGGCTATTAACACCTGGCCCAGATAGCACCCGTTCCCACGAGACATGGCTAAAACGCTCGCGCATGAAGGTCAGCAAGCGTTCCTGCTGGGCATTTGCCGGGGCAAAATCGGTATGGCCGCCTTCGGTAGCAAAGGTATGGTAACGACCTTTGCTATCGGGCTGCATCCAGGCTAACCCTAAGCCAGTACCGGGGCCGGTAATGACCCGCACCCCATCTTCCATTTGTGGTTGTGGATTCAGCTCGATGTATTCTGCTGGGGTTAGCGAGGCCACACCTTCAGCGGCTGCTTGGAAGTCATTAATAAATAAAAGGTAAGGCGTATTAATCTGGGCCTGTAGACTGGCTTTGTGCAAAGTCCAGTCCAGATTAGTCAGGCGAATGGGTTTGTTATGGCTCACCGGACCCGGTAAAGCTAAACACACCGCATCCGGAGTCGGTGCGTGGGCATCAGCCATAAAACGTTTCAACAAATCTTCGGCACTGGCAAAGTCAGCGCTGGCATAAACATGCTCAAACCTGACTTGTGTAATGCTTAATCCTGCGGTGGAAACCCATGCTAACCAGCTTTTAGTACCACCAATATCACCTGCAATTATTTCCATGCCCTGCTCATTCCTTATTGCTTTCAGGTTATCTAGCATGTCTTGAGAGTTGTTATAATTCGATAATAACAGCTTGCCGACACCGTTATGTTGTGTCAGGTCAAGAGATGTTCTTCCGGGTTTTAAGCCGCTTAAAAACGGTAACGATTAATCAAGCCATTGGTTGAAGCGTCATGTGTTTGTACCGTGTCGGCTGCATGCAGCTCCGGTAAAATACGTTTGGCTAATTGTTTACCCAGCTCAACACCCCATTGATCATAGGAATTAATATTCCAAATGATCCCCTGTACAAAGATTTTGTGTTCATATAATGCAATCAGCATGCCGAGTGATTGCGGGGTCAGTTCATCTAGCATCATGGCATTGCTCGGATGATTACCGGCAAACACTTTGGGATTTAAGGGTTCTGTTGCCCCACTGGCTTTGGTTTCTTCCAGCGTACGACCCCACATAAGCGCTTCCGTCTGAGCGAGGAAATTCGACATCAAGATATCGTGATGTTCACGCAATTCCGTCGGGGCTTGACGAGTAATAATAAAATCAGCTGGAATCAGTTTGGTGCCTTGATGCAGCAATTGGTAGAACGCATGTTGGCCATTAATACCGGTAGAACCCCAAATAATCGGCCCGGTGGATTGCGTAACCGGATTACCGTCGCGATCCACCGATTTGCCATTGCTTTCCATATCGGCTTGCTGCAAATACATTGGCAGACTGCGCAGATAATGGTCGTAAGGCAAAATAACCTGTGATTCTGCACCAAAATAGTTATTGTACCAGATACCCAGCAGTGCCAAGATCACCGGCATATTCGATTCGAGTGGGGCTTGGCGGAAATGCAGATCCATTTCAAACGCACCGCTTAAGAGGGCAATGAAATTATCCATACCCACCGACAAGACAATCGGCAAACCAATCGCTGACCACAGCGAATAACGGCCACCCACCCAATCCCAGAACTCAAACATATTCGCGGTATCAATACCAAATGCACTCACGCCTTGGGTATTGGTAGAAACCGCCACAAAATGCTTGGCAATATGCGCCGGGTCTTGTACACGTTGCAAAAACCATTGCCGCACATAATTGGCATTGGTCATGGTTTCCTGCGTGGTGAAGGTTTTGGAAGCCACAATAAACAGCGTGGTTTCAGGATTGAGGTCTCGCAGAATTTCCACCACATGCGCGCCATCAATATTCGACATAAAATGCATGCGCAAACGCGGATGACGATAAGCACTCAACGCCTGACAGACCATTTGGGGGCCTAAGTCCGAACCGCCAATGCCAATATTGACAATATCGGTAATGGATTTGCCGGTATAACCTAGCCAACTGCCGCTACGGACTTTCTCTGCAAATGCCGCCATTTTGTCTAATACATCATTCACACCCGGCATAACATCATCGCCATCAACACGCACCGGCGTATTAGCGCGGTTGCGCAAAGCTGTGTGTAACACGGCGCGGTGTTCGGTGTTATTGATTTTCAGCCCTGAAAACATCCGCTCGCGCCAGCCTTCCACATTTGCTTCGCGAGCGAGTTGCATCAACAGAGAAACGGTTTCGGTGGTAATGCGATTTTTAGAATAATCCAGCAGTAAATCGCCTACTTGCAGGGAGAAACGCTCAAAACGTTGCGGGTCTTGCGCAAATAGGTCACGCAAATGCAGAGATTGGATAGCCTGATAATGCGCTTGTAATGCGATACGTGCGTTTGACATAGCTGCTCCTTGGAATAATTAAACCAATTGTCAGCCATATGTCATGGGCTCGCAATGGGATTTTCGCTACAAAACCGTGATCATATTGGGGCTATACAGGTGGTGGTATTAACCTTGCATGAGCTAACGCGCCCGGTTATGGCTGCTAGCGTGATCAGGTAACGCGCTTGCGAGTCGTATTTCAAAACCCAGCTACCCGCCGCCGAGACATTACCATTGGCTTTATAATTAACCTTAGCTGGAGACGTGCTATTGCTGGCAATGGTAATACCGCTCATATCCGCTGTTATATCCGCTAGCACTTGTTCGGCTGCTTCAGGCGTACCATCGCCATTATAATCACAGACATTGGTAGTGGTGACCACACCATCATTATTGCAATCCACGAATACAATCCACCCAGCGGTAAACGTGCCAAAGGAGGAGCAATCCTGACCGGTGCTATTACGTACACACATGGTAACGTCATAAGCGCGTTTGACCGCCTCACCACGGGTGTAATTAAAGGCAGAGACCAGCTGATTATTGACAGCGGTAAGCCGGTTGCCAATCAGCATTTCGCGTACCGAAGGCACCGCAGCGGAGATTAAAAGCGCGACAATAGCAAGGGTAATTACTAGTTCTACGAGCGTCATGCCTTTTTGTTTATACATATTCACGAGGCTTTCTGCTGAAATTGTCTTATGGTTGGATTCAGAAAAATAACAGGCATCCCTGCCAAACAAACGCATCCCTGCCAAACGAAGTATAACTGACCCGCCTTGAGAGCTAGGAGGCAAGATGACGGACGGTTACCCCCTACAGATGGATACCTTAATTACCAGGGTACTCCGCCAGCATTTAGGCGACGCTACCGAGCTTGTTCAACTGAAACAAGTCAGTGGTGGCTGTATCAATAAAACTTTTGTCGCTACTGTTAAAGGAGGAAAACAGTGGTTTATTAAACTCAATAGTGCTGAACTGCTGGCTATGTTTATAGCGGAAGCGGCAGGATTACAGGCGATTCGGGCGACCAACACGCTTTGTGCCCCTGCCTGTTTAGGCTATGGGATACATGAGCCACTGAGTTACCTGCTTTTGGAATATTTAGATTTGCAAGGGCCCTGCAATCCCACCCAAACCGGGATACAACTGGCTGCTATGCATCAACATAGCGCGCCTTTGTATGGTTGGTACCGTGATAATACCATTGGCTCCACCCCGCAATCGAATCGCCAACAGACAAGTTGGATACGCTTTTGGCAACAGGAACGCTTAGGCTTTCAGTTACAGCTTGCCCGTCAGAATGGCTATAGCACCAAAGCTTATGAGCGCGGTATGACATTATTGCAGCAAACAGCGGCTTTCTTTGCCGGGTATCAACCGGTACCATCGTTACTGCATGGCGATTTGTGGAATGGCAATCTGGGGTACTCGTTACAGGGCACACCCATCATTTATGACCCGGCGGTGTATTACGGTGATCGCGAGGTTGATTTGGCCATGACCGAGTTATTTGGCGGCTTTGGCGTGGCTTTTTATGCCTCTTATCATGAAGTCTGGCCATTGGATGACGGCTATCACACGCGCAAAACCCTGTATAACCTTTATCACATTCTTAACCACTTTAACCTGTTCGGCAGTGGCTATGAACGTCAGGCTGCGCGTATGACCGAGCAGCTATTGGCAGAGTTGTGAAAGCGGCGCTTAGCTAACGTTTCCAGAAAGCCGGGGTTAATAGCACTAGCATGGTAAACAGTTCCAAGCGCCCCATGATCATGCATAAGCTTAGCCACCATTTGCCAAAATCACTCAACTGGGCGAAGTTAGCAGCCACTTTGCCCAAACCTAACCCCATGTTATTGATAGTGGCGGCAACCGCTGAAAAGGCAGTCACTTGGTCTTCGCCATCAGCCATCAAGCCAATCATGAACATCATGTAAAGCGATACGTAAATAAAGAAAAATCCCCAAATCCCTTTGACGATATTCTCATCCACCATTTGCCCGTTAATCTTGATGGGAATATGCGCACGCGGATGCACCAGCAAATTGACTTCGCGGATACCTTGTTTAAGCAGTAATAGGAAGCGAATAACTTTCATACCCCCGCCAGTAGAACCCGCACAGCCACCAATAATGCTTAGCATGGTAACCGTTAAGGGCAAAAACAGCGGCCAAGTGGAATGATCCCCTAAAAAAACGCCGGTACTAGTCATGACTGAAGAAACATGCACAGCCGCGTACTGGAAGGATTCATACCAACCGGGATAAGTGCCTTTCCAGGTCAGGATTAGGGTACTGACAATAATCGCTAGCCCCATCACAAGCGTATAAAAGCGGAATTCTGAATCTTCCCAGTAAACCTGTAGGCTTTTAGCGCGCCAAGCAATGAAATGCAGGCTGAAATTGGCAGCGGCTACATACATAAAAAACACGCTAATGAAATTAATGGCAGCACTGTTGAAATAGGCCAAACTGGAGTCGTGGTTGGAAAAGCCACCCGTACCGAGGATAGAAAACGAGTGTCCAATCGCGTCAAACCAATCCATACCCGCCAGTTTGTAGGCCACTGCACAAATAATGGTAATCACCAGATAGACATACCAAAGCAGTTTAGCGGTTTCATTAATGCGCGGGGTTAGCTTGGAATCCTTAACCGGGCCGGGTGCTTCAGCCTTGTAAATCTGCATACCGCCGACACCTAACATAGGCAAAATAGCCACTGCCAAGACGATAATGCCCATACCACCTAGCCAATGCAGTTGCGTGCGAAAAAATAAAATGGAGCGTGGAAAACTATCTAGCCCGACGAAAACGGTAGCGCCTGTGGTAGTTAAACCGGAGACAGATTCAAATACCGCATCGGCTGCACTAGCATGTACCGCGTCGGATAGCATAAAAGGTAAGCCACCGAAGATACCTAATACCACCCAGAATAAGGTCACGATTAGGAAACCATCGCGGGTTCGTAATGACGCTCTAATGCGTCGTACAGGTAACCAAGCCAGCCATCCCGATAAAAAAATAATCAGAAAGCTCCAATAAAACGGGCTGATATCCGGGTCTCCCATACCCCAGCCTACCACCATAGGGGGTAGCATGGTGAGGCTAAACATCATTAAAAAGATGCCTAAAATCCGCAAGGTAACGCTTAATTGCATAAATCAGAAGTACTGGATGCCGACCTGAAACAGCTTTTCAACTGCAGGTACATAGCGCTTGTCGGTGACGAAAACGATGACATGGTCATCAGCTTGAATCAGGAGATTCTCACCAGCCATTAAGACTTCCTCACGGCGGACGAGCGCGCAAATGGTGGTACCGGGGGGTAAGTTGATTTCTGCTAGGCGTCGACCTACGATGCGCGAGGTTTTGCTATCCCCGTGCACAATAATTTCAATCGCTTCTGCTGAACCACGCCGTAATGCATGTACCGCGACAATATCGCCACGGCGGATATGAGTCAGTAATGCGCCGAGAGTGATTTGTTGGGGGGAAATAGCTAGATCAATACTGCTTTCCACCAAATCGACATAACTAGGGCGATTGATCAGGCTCATCACCCGTTTAGCGCCCAGACGTTTAGCCAGCATGGAAGAGAGAATATTGGCTTCATCATCATTGGTAACAGCAATGAAAACGTCGGTATTTTCGACATTTTCCTCCAGCAGCAGGCTTTCGTCAGCCACGTCGCCTTCTAACACAATGGTTTTATCCAAGCGTTCGGCGAGTTTGGACGCGCGTTCGTAGTTTTTCTCAATGACTTTAACCTGATAGCGCGATTCTTCCAGCAAACGCGCTAACCGATTACCAATATTGCCGCCGCCTGCAATAATAATACGCTTATACGGCTTATCAAGCTTGCGTAACTCACTAATAATAATGCGGATATGTTTGGGGCTGGCAATAAAGAACAGCTCATCATCCACTTCTACCACTGTATTGTCTTTGGGCATGAGTGGCTTGCCACGGCGAAACATCGCAGCCACCCGAGCCTTAAGACCGGGCATGTGTTCGCGCATTTCGCGCAGTTGATGACCAATCAGCGGGCCGCCTTGTAAGGCTTTGACCCCTACCATCTGGATTTTGCCCTCGGCGAAATTCAATACCTGCAACGCGCCGGGATGGGAGATAAGGCGGAAGATATGTTCAGTGACCAATTGCTCTGGGCTAATCAACACATCAATCGGCACTGCATTAGCATTGAACAATTCAGGGTGGTCAAGGTAATGCGAGGAACGGATACGCGCTATTTTAGTCGGGGTATGATACAGCGTATGCGCAACCTGACAGGCCATCATATTGATTTCATCACTATTGGTGACCGCAATCAGCATATCCGCATCATCAATACCGGCACGTTCAAGCACGCGCGGATAGGAAGCCTGCCCGACTTCTACCCGCACATCAAGATGCTCGCGCAAATCACGCAAGGCGGCGGCATTAGTATCAATAATGGTGACATCATTGTCTTCATGGGTAAGTGATTCGGCGACTGAACGCCCCACTTGTCCTGCACCGAGGATCAGTATTTTCATACAGTTGGTAACTTAACGTCCGTATTTTTTGGGGTCGACGTTGAGAGAACGCATCTTGCGGTACAGGTGAGTCCGTTCCATTTTGACCTGATCCGCCAGCTTGCTGACATTGCCATCCGCCTGTTTCAGCTGGTAAATCAGGTAATCGTGTTCAAATTGCTCGCGGGCTTGACGCAGGGGTAAGTCAAACAAGCTTTCAGGAATTTGCCCAACTTCATGCGTAAACACCGGAATGCGGGTGCCAATGGCTTCTTCGGTTTCATCCAATGAAATTTCGGTTTCAGTACCCAAAATCAGCAAACGCTGCACCAGATTGCGCAATTCGCGAATATTCCCCGGCCAAGTGTGATTACGCAGAAAATTTTGCGCAGCCAAAGAAAAATGCCGATACGGCAAGCCATCCTGCGCGGTCAGCAAATCCACATAATGATTTAAAAGTTCGGGTACATCTTCAGGATGGTCACGCAACGGCGGTAATACCAGCGGTACCACATTCAGCAGGTAATAGAGTTCTTCATTGAACTTGCCACCAGCAACATCATCCTGCAAATCATGCGAAGACGACACCATCAAGCGAATATCGAGGTCTACCCAGTCCCGTCCACCGGTACGGGTAAAACGGCGTTCCTTGAGGGTGTGTAACAGGCGAATTTGGCTGTCAGTATCCAGTTCATAAATCTCCGCCAAATACAGCACGCCGCCATTGGCTTCATCTAACAAACCGTAATGAATCTTGCCGTTTTCTTCCAACCCAAACAGGCGATTACTCAGGGGCATGGCGCTGCTATTCACAGAAGATAATGCAGAACGCACAAACGGACGGTCCCGGCGGCTACTACGGGAATGGATATAACGGGCGAAAGATTCTTTGCCGACACCGGGTTCGCCATACAGCAATAAACAGGCATCGTGTTGGGCAATGCGTTTGGCCTGTTCACGCAGGCGTTGCATGGTTTGGCTGCTGCCAATCGGGTCTTGAATACCCACCACTTGCTTGCGCAGGCCACGATTTTCTTGCTCAAGCTGGCTTGCCCGCAATGCATTACTGACGGTTAACAGCATTTTGGCCAAAGATAGTGGCTTTTCAATGAAATCGTAGGCACCGAGTTTGGTCGCTTCCACCGCCGTTTCAATGGTACCGTGACCCGACATCATAATCACTGGACACACCAATATGCCATTCTCACGCCATTCGCGTAGCAGGGAAATACCGTCCTGACCCGGCATCCAGATATCCAAGAGGATTAAATCCGGCTTGCGGCTACGGTGCAATTCGCGGGCGCGTTCGGCATTTTCGGCGGTGACAACGCGGTAGCCTTCATCCTCAAGAATTTCACTGACGAGTTGACGAATATCCGGTTCATCATCCACTACCATAATGTATTGTGCTGTCATTGTCCCTGCTCCTTTGGTTTGTGCACATCCAGCGGGAATCTGATACTAATCATAGCGCCTTCTGGCTCAAGATTGCGCGCACTGAGATGGCCGGAATGTTCTTCCACAATTTTTTTCACAATCGCCAAACCCAGCCCGGTGCCCTTGTGTTTACTGGTGACATAAGGCTCAAATAAGCGTGGCAATAGGTCTAGCGGAATGCCGGGGCCATTATCCTGTACATTGAGAATGGCTTGGGCTTGGCTGGCATGCGGCTGTAACTGGGTACTGAGGGTAATAATACCGCCACTACGTTTGTCTTCCAGTGCTTCTAGCGCATTTTTAATCAGGTTAACCAATAACTGGCGCATACGATGCACATCCAAACGCAATGTTGGCAAGTGTTCATCCAATTGCAGGCGAATTTGCACCTGCCCTTCATTCATCCGATACAGCTCAGTCACTTCCTGTACCAGCGCATTAAGGTCAGTCTGCTGCAAGTTCAGATTAGGCGCGCGGGCGTATTGGCTAAACGCATTCACCATATTCTTAAGGTTATCCACCTGCTGAATAATGGTGTGGGTCATGCGCTTAAGGAAAGCGGAGGATTCCGGGCTTAATTCAGCGTCAAGCTTGCGGTTAAGGCGTTCGGCAGACAGTTGAATCGGCGTGAGCGGATTTTTGATTTCATGCGCTAAACGTCGCGCTACTTCACCCCATGCCGCATCGTGTTCCGCCTGAATCAGATCGGTAACATCATCAAATACCAGCACATAGCCTTGCTGGTTGGAACCATCCTTAGGTAAGGAAGCGCCACGACACACTAATAATAAACGGCCGTCCTGAGTATGCAGGGTAATTTCTTCCTGCCAATCCAGTTGCGGGCGTTCAGCATTGACATGACGTTCAATCGCGGCTTTGAAAGGCTGCAAATGCGGGGTTTGGGCACAAACTTTATTAAAGTCATAGCCGACGCATTCTACCGAAGATAATTGCAGCATATCCCCAGCGGCAGTATTCATACGGCGGATAATACCGCCACCATCAAGGGTCATGACGCCTGAGGATAAATGCTCCAGTACCACATGCAGGTAATCGTGTTCCTGCTGCAATTGCCGCCGCGCTTGTTCACGTTCTTGACGCGCCTCCGACAAGCGCTGAGTCATGGTATTAAAAGAACGCGCGAGCAGACTAAAATCATCGCGATTCGATACCGGTAGCTTTTTATCCAGATCGCCCGCCGCTACGGCTAAAGTGCCTTCGACTAAGGTACGTACCGGCATGGTTAAACGGCGCGAGAACATAAAGGCAGCGGAAAGCGCAAACAATACCGTGACCACCATGACCAATAGCAGAGTCAGGCGAAAAGCATCCGTGAGCAATTCGCGTTGGTAATTAAGGCTTTTGAATTGGCGAATAGCATCGTGCACGCTTTCGGTTAATTTCCATTCTTTATCCGAGACCGGAAATAAAGCGGTAAGAATGCCCAATTCCTGTTCAGCACCATAACGTAACTTCAAAGCGACGCGCGAAAACAGACGGTTATCGCCTAACGGTTCGACATGATCGTATTCATCGCGCCCCGGCAAACTCATGGCACGGAATAATTCACCGGCGGGAAAATGCGGGATAATAGTCCCGGTATCAGCCACACTCATGGCTTCCAGACGCTGGTTGCTATTCAGCAGCAGTACTTCTTGCGCCCCCATTTCATAGCGAAACTGATCCAGCTGTTCAACCATATCCGCACGGGTTAGGGGGCGTTTGAGAATGGCACCGAGACGATGCAATTCCACCAAATGCTGACGATTCATGACCGACAAATACATTTGCGCCAGTTCTTCGGCATCACCTAAACCCTTTTCCAGCGGGCCTGACGAATCAAACCAGCGATCAATGCGCTTGCCAATAAAATTCATGGAAAACAGCGACACAATCAGCGCAGGTAGCAGGGTTAACACCAAAAAGCCGGTCATCAAACGAATGGTGAAACGGGAACCGGCTTGCTGGGTACGCCATTGGTAAAACACCCGAATAACATGAAACAGAATAATAATACTTAAGGTCAATAAGGCAGCGGCATTGAGATACAGTTGCCATTCGCCATAGCGTTCTGCCATTTCTGGGCTAAGGGTAGCGGTGTTGAGCAAAGTCAGAGATAACACCAGCAAGCTGAATAACAGCGCTACCGGTAGCCATTGCTTGAAACGTTTTTTCAAGGTATTGGCCACATGACTCCTTCGCTTTCCAGCGAATAACGATCAGAAAACAGCGCCTGCACCTTCAGCGGCAATTCCAGTGACTCCGGGCGTAGCGAGGCTGTGACAAAAATAGAAGCATCATTGTTAAACGCATTGGCAGGCAATGGCGGCAATGCATAATCCGTCAGGGTACCCATTTTATTCAAAGCCGAGGGCAAGGTAGGAAAATTCCAATGTTCATTGGTATCCAGTCGTACCAATTGATAATGGCGGCTTAGCGAATGATAACTGAGCTCGGTTTTAACCGAGGCCAGCGGTTTATTATCATTCCACCACCAAGCATTATGCCATTCCAGACTAAAGCGAATTTCATGCTGCAACGTCATGCCATTGAGCAAACCATTACGCAAATAAGGGGTGAGTTGGTAATCCAGCGCCACATTAGCGAGGATTTGGCCACTCCCACTGTCCTGATGCATAGAAAATTCGCGAAAGCTAATATCGGCGCTGGCAAACGCTGGCGAAGCGACTAAAAACAGCGCTAGCACCAGACTGATTAACCAGTCATAACCATTGCACAAAGTTGCTCGTTTCACAGTTGACTTCCTACAGGGCTTTAACCAGCAAGGCATAATAAAACCCATCCATGCCAGCCTCGCCTGGCAGGATTTGCCGCCCATAAGCCAACGTATGGCCCCTGTCAGTCGAAAGAGGTTGGTGTATGGCTGTGGGTTCTTCAGCCACAAATGCGGCGATTTGCTGACTGTTTTCCTCTGGAAGTATGGAACAGGTAGCGTATAAAAGCTTGCCGCCCGGTTTTAGCAATGGCCATAGGTGGCGTAACAGGCGGGCTTGTTCCTGTTGAAGCGCACCAATATCACTGGCACGGCGCAAGACCTTAATATCCGGATGACGACGAATAACGCCGGTTGCTGAACAAGGTGCATCCAGCAAAATGCGATCAAATGCTTGCCCATCCCACCAGCTAGCCGCATCACCGGCATCGGCGGCAACGATTTGCGCACTGACTTGCAGCCGTTGCAAATTGTCTTTCACCCGTTGCAAACGAGCAGCACTACTATCCAGTGCCACGACTTGCAAATCTGCTGTCTGTTCCAGCAAATGACCGGTTTTACCACCGGGTGCGGCACACGCATCCAATACCCGCATCCCGGCTTGGCAATCCAGCAATACTGCCGCTAATTGCGCGGCGGCATCCTGTACCGATACCGCACCTTGGGCAAAACCGGGCAATTGTTCTACACCAACCGCTTGTTGCAGATTAAGCGCCGATGGCACCGCGGCGACGGTTTCAGCTTCTAACCCAAGCGCTTGCAATTGTTGGCGGTAAGCCTCGGTAGCATGCTGGCGCTGATTAACCCGCAAGGTCATAGGCGCATGCGTATTGCTAGCCTTAACCACGTTTTGCCACTGTTGCGGCCAAGCTTTGCGCACCTGCTTGAGTAACCAGGCGGGCAAACACCATTGCGCGGTATCCTGTTGATCCGCTTTAGCCAAGACCGCTTCACGTTCGCGTAAAAAGGTACGCAATACCCCATTGACCAGTTTTTCAGCCCATTGCTTACGTAATTTTTTCACCGCTTTCACGGTTTCATTCACAGCGGCGTGTTCAGGGGTGCGCTGATACACCAGTTGATACAAACCGGCACGCAATAGGCATTCCACATCCTTATCAGCGGCTTTAAGCGGCTTGCTCACCAAGACCGTCAAAATAGCACTGAGGCGCTCATGCCAGCGCAAACTGCCAAAACAAATATCTCGTAAAAAAGCCTTATCCGAGGGAGACAACGCAGCGATAGCAGGGGCTTGCAAGGCTTCAGTCAGGGATTCCCCATCATAAATCACCTGTTGCAACACCTGTGCAGCTAGTGCACGCGCACTCAAAGTTGTTCTCCCAATAAGGAGCGGCCATTGAGGAATTCAGCCGCCGACAGACGTTTGCCGCCGGGCATTTGCAAACTGAGAATACGTATGACGCCATCACCGGTGGCAATATCAATGCCCTCTTTGCTTTCCGCCACTACTGAACCCGGTTGCGCCGTGGGCTGGCTAGTAGGATGAATCACTTGGCAAGCAAATAAGCGCACGGGTTGGCCGTGATAAAGCGTATAAGCGGTTGGCCAGGCATCAAACGCCCGAATCAGGCGGTCAATGTCTACCGCTGACCGAGTCCAATCGATTTCAGCTTCAGCTTTAGTCAATTTATGCGCGTAATTAGCCAGCGCATCATCCTGCACTTCAGGCTGTAACTGGCCTGCTACCAGTAAATCCAAGGTATGCAGCAAAGCGGTCGCGCCATCAGCGGCGAGACGATCATGAATGCTTTGGCCGCCGTCATTAGTCGTAATCGGGCAGGTAACTTTATACAGCATATCGCCGGTATCTAAACCCGCCGCCATTTGCATAATGGTCACACCTGTTTGCGCATCGCCGGTTTGAATAGCGCGTTGAATCGGCGCGGCACCGCGCCAGCGTGGTAAGAGCGAACCGTGAATATTCAGGCAACCATAGCGCGGAATATCCAATACCACTTGCGGCAGAATTAACCCATACGCGGCCACGACCATTACATCCGGCGCATAGGCACGCAGTTTGTGGTGTTCTTCAGCGGATTTGAGGGAAACGGGTTGTTCGACTGGAATACCCGCGTCAACGGCAACCTGTTTAACCGGGCCGAAGACCAGTTTACGCCCACGTCCGGCCGGGCGGTCAGGTTGGCAATACACCGCCACCACTTCATGCTGTGATTCGAGCAAAGCCTTAAGCGCAGGCACGGCAAAATCCGGCGTACCCGCGTATACAATCCTCAATGCTTGGGTCATACCGCCACTGCCTGAGTGCTAGATTTGGCGGGTGCTTTGGCTTTTTCTTTCTCCCACTTTTCCATTTTTTTGCGTATCCGCTGTTGTTTGAGGGAAGAAAGGTAATCTACAAACAGCTTGCCTTGCAGATGATCCAGTTCATGTTGAATACAAACCGCCAATAAACCATCAGCCTCTTGTTCAAAAGTTTCGCCATTGCGGTCGAGGGCTCTTACGCGGATTTTTTCCGCGCGCGTGACCTTGTCGTAATAATCAGGCACGGATAAGCAACCTTCTTCATGCTCATGACTGCCTTCTTTGCGAATAATCTGTGGATTAATCAACACTAACGGCTGGTCATGCGCTTCAGATAAATCAATGACGATAATTTGTTGGTGAATATTCACTTGGGTAGCTGCCAGGCCGATACCGATATTGGCATACATGGTTTCCAACATATCATCCACAATTTGGCGGATTTCTGCGGTCACCGCGCTGACCGGAGCAGCCTTCTTGCGCAGACGCGGATCAGGGTGATGTAAAATATTTAATAGTGCCATTGTAAATACCGAAAATCTAAAAGTTTTGGGAGCTCCCATAGCGATAGTTTACTATATCGCAACAACCCAAACATCCAACACATAATAATGACAAGGATACCATCATGCGGAATTCCTCAGTTCTTTTCTGCAAAACCTTGCTAATTGGTATCAGTTGTACCGCTTTAAATAGCCACAGTGCAGAGTCTACTCCGCAGACAGGTCCTTCTAGTTCTTATGCTAATTACTATGGGCAAACAGACGCGCAATCAAGCCAGTCTTATGCGGATATTGCGGTAAACCCAAATGCACCGCGCACTTATACCGTACAAAAAGGCGATACCTTATGGGGAATTGCCAACAAATTCCTGAATACGCCTTGGTATTGGCCAGAAGTATGGGATAAAAACCAAGGTATTGCGAATCCGCACCAGATTTACCCCGGTGATGTCTTAGTTTTGGATTATGTAAAAGTCACCAGCCCCGTCAGCAACGGGGATAAATGGATACCGCGTATTCGGGTTGATCAGCGCGGGCAAGGCGAACCGATTAGTACGCTGATTCCTTTCATGACCTGGCCACGGGTACTAGATGAGGCCACCATCAAAAGTGCCCCTTATGTGATTGCCGGGCGTGACGATCAGGAGCTGATTACCCAAGGCGATCTTTTCTATGTGCAAAATCTGCAAAACGCGGCGGTAGGTACGCGCTGTGCCATTTTCCACCCTAACAAGGCGCTGCATGACCCACGCACTGGCGCATTGTTGGGCTATGAAGTGACTTACGGCGGTAACAGCCGCATTGAAGCCTTAGGCAACCCTGCTAAAGCCACCGTCTTACAGGCCAAGCGTGAAATCCGCCCCGGCGACCGCCTGTTATTGCCAGTGGATGAAACCGCCACTTTGAATGCGCCGATTCATCCGCCTACCTTCCCGATTGATGCTGATATTGTCGCCTTGTTTGATGCGGAGGCTATTAGTGGCAATTACATGATTGCGACCCTTAATCAAGGCAGCAATCAGGGCATTGAAGTCGGCCATACTTTGGGCATTTACACCGCCGGGCGGGTGGTCAATGACCCTGTCATGAAAATGCGCGCTCAATTGGGCAGTGAATTGCCACAAGAACGCCAATTACCGACCGAAAAAGTGGCTAATCTGGTGATTTATAAGGTTACCGCCAATGTTAGTTACGGTTTGATTTTGGATGCTTCCCGCGAAATCAAGAACCACGATAAAATTGCTAATCCGTAATTGCAGGCGTAAGCCAGGAAAGTAATACCTATGCAAGGCCAAGTGTCTGAAGAGGAACTGCGGGCGCGTCTGCATTTTTGGCGTGCGAAAGGCATTGGCCCTAGTAGCATGAGCTGCTTGGTAAAGCACTTCGGGGGCGCTGCTGCAGCCTTAACCGTAGGCGATAATGCCCTACTCGAAGCCGGATTGAAGCGCGAAGGTATAGCCGCTTACCGGGCTTTACCCGCCGATGCGGCCAAAGAGGACTGGCAATGGCTAAATGCGTCTGAGCAGCACCATGTGTTGATTCCCGAAGACCCGCGTTATCCCACCTTATTGAAAACCATCCGTACCGCACCTTCCGTCTTGTTTGTACTCGGTAATGCCGATTTGCTGAATGACCCGCAGATTGCCATTGTCGGTAGCCGTAATCCTACGCAAGGCGGCAAGGAAAACGCGCGCGCGTTTGCTGCCCATCTAGCTAATAATGGCTTGAGCATTACCAGTGGTTTAGCGGTCGGCATTGATGCTTATGGGCATGAAGGCGCGTTGGAGGCAGGCGGGCATACCTTAGCGGTCGTGGGTAATGGGCTGGATATTATTTACCCGCAACGCAATCGCAAGCTGGCCGAACGCATTGCCCAACAAGGCGCGATTCTGTCGGAATTTCCCATTGGCACCGCTGCATTACCGCAACATTTCCCCCGTCGTAACCGCATTATTAGCGCCATGTCCTTTGGGGTACTGGTGGTAGAAGCCACTTTGCAAAGCGGCACCTTAGTGACGGCGCGGCATGCAATGGAACAAGGGCGTGAAGTGTTTGCTATTCCCGGTTCCATCCATAATCCGCTCGCGCGAGGCTGTCATCATTTGATCCGCCAAGGCGCGAAATTAGTCGAAACCGCTGCCGATATTCTCGAAGAAATTGCCCCGCAATTGAATGCGTGGTTACAGTTGGATAAAAGTACTTCATCAACTCCCCAGCAACTATCGTACAATAGCGCCGACGAGTGGCAACTGCTTGAAAATCTTGATCCTGAGTACGCACAAGTGCTCGAAGCGCTAGGCTATGAAGCACTACCGATTGACCAGATTATCCTGAACACAGGCTTGACCACAGAACAAGTTTCATCCATTCTGCTTATGCTGGAACTACAGGGCTTTGTAACGGCTTGTGGCGGTGGTCAATACATGCGGTTACGCCCAGGAAATGGGAACTGATGAAAGAAAATACACTGGATGTCCTTTTCTATCTTTTTGATAACTATCCTGAAATGGGCGATAACCTGCCCGAGGATCGTGCTTCCATGCACGGTTATTTACAGGATGCTGGTTTTCTAAATAGTGAAATTACACGTGCTTTTGACTGGCTGGAAAGCCTCGGTGATGAAGCTGCCAGTGTTGCGGGGCCGTGTAATCCTGCGGCGACGCGTTTGTTTGCGCCTGAGGAGCAACGTTGGTTGGATAGCGAATGCCAAGGTTATCTGGTATTCCTTGAACAGGCGGGCGTTATTACGGTTGAAGCACGCGAGCAGATTTTAGACCGGGTCATGGAATTGCAGGATGAGGACTTTAATTTAGATCGCCTCAAATGGGTGGTACTAATGGTTTTGATCAACCGACCGGAAGAAGGCAACAGTTTCTTTTGGGCTGAAGGTTTAAGTGTCTACGGTGGTACCCCGGTATTGCATTGATAATGGAACATACATTCACCCGTTAAACGGCCTGTGGCATCATAGCAGCTTTAAAATGATTAAGGCTGTAGCATGAGCAGTGAGAATTGGTTTACGGAACTATCCGATTCCGGCACGATTTTTGGGCTGGAATTGACTGAAGCAGGCAAGCTTCACGAAGAACAGACCCCCTTTCAAACGCTAGCTATTTACGATACCAAAACCTTCGGCAAGCTGATGACGCTGGATGGTTGTACCATGGTCACAACCCGCGATAACTTTGTGTATCACGAAATGATGGCGCACCCGGTGCTGTTTAGTCATCCTGCGCCTAAACGGGTTTGCATTATTGGTGGTGGGGATTGCGGCACCTTGCGTGAAGTCTTGAAACACCCTGAAGTCGAATCCGTTATTCAAATTGATATTGATGAGCGTGTTACGCGCGTCAGTGAGCAATATTTCCCGGAATTATGCGAATCCAATAACGACCCACGCGCTACCTTGGCGTTTGAAGACGGTATTGTCTGGATTCAAAATGCCGCGCCGGGTTCATTGGATGTATTGATTGTCGATAGTACTGACCCGGTTGGCCCCGGTGCAGTGCTGTACAGTGAAGAGTTCTTCCGCAGTTGCTGGAATGCTTTGGGCGACAACGGTTTGTTGGTACAGCAAAGCGAATCCCCGCTGGTACATGCGCACAAAATCATTAAGCCTATGCATGACACCATGCGCAAGGCCGGTTTCAGCGCTATCCAGTTACATCAGTTCCAGCAAGTTTGCTACCCGACCGGCTGGTGGAGTTGCACCATCGCGGCGAAAAGCGGTCAGATCGAGTTTACCCGTCAGGCCGACGCGCAAGCCTTAGCATTCCCCACCCAGTATTACAACGCTGGCATTCACCAAGGCAGTGCGGCTTTACCGCAATTCCTCAAAGTGTTACTGGCTAAGTAAAGCCGATAGCGGGTTAGCCTTATCAGCGGCTAGCCCGTGCTTGCTCAAGGTTCATGGGTAAGCTTTTTCACAGAGTCATACGGGTATTTCACATGCCCAAAGCGCACCACCAATACCGCTAACGCAATCAATAAAATAGCCCCTGAAATCGCTACCATTGTCCACCTATCCATATTCTTCATATCCAGAATCAGGTAACGCGCCAACGCCACCATGGCAATATACAACGGCATCCGCACCGGCACTTGCCCGGAATTCAAGTACACCGTCACCATGCTGATCACTTCCAAATAGATAAACAGCAATAGCAGATCGGAAATGCTGACCTTAGCTTCCAGATACATCATGTAGAGTTCTGTACCCACAGCAATCACGGTGGCAAACGTAATCACCAATAAAACAGCGTATTCGATCCAGTCCAACAGGTGGATAGTGGCGCTCATAATAGGTTTTTTCATGCAGCTGGTACTCGCTTAATCCGTTGGGCAAGCATAATAAATGGACACAAACACATGCACATTGTGTTCCAGCAAGAATGCCGCTATCTAGCCGCTAAATGTTACCTTAATCTGAGCACTCACCAACGCTGCTACGCTGTCATGAGCTGCTGGTATTCGGCTACGTAATCGGCACGCCTTGCCGCGCTGGCTTCATCCATGGGCATTCCCGCCTTTTGGTACAGGGCATCTAAGCCGCGAATTTCCGCTTGTAGATAGCGTAAGCGCTGTTGTTTGGCGGCGAGCATGGCTTGGACGTGACGCACACTGCTTGGCGCTAATGGCGTGTTTTGGTCAAGCGGCAA
>CAZCJE010000023.1:27016-39253 GCA_964498805.1 uncultured Thiothrix sp. | reverse complement strand
AACTTCCTTACGTTTGGCTTCTGGCATAGGAATCAGGCCTTTATCAGCCAGATAACCTTCATCGCCCCAAGCTTCTTCATTGGTGAATTCTTTAATGAGTTCTTTAATACCTTTCACTTGATCAACGTGCTCACCTTTAACATAGATAAACAAGGGGCGTGAAACCGGGTATTTACCGTTAGCAATAGAGTCGAAGTCGGGGGCAGAGCCATTGACTTTAGAACCTTTCACTTTGTCGCTGTTTTGTTCTAAGAAGCTGTAACCAAAGATACCTAAGGTATCAGGACTGGCTTCCAGTTTTTGCACGATTAAGTTATCGTTTTCGCCTGCTTCGACATAAGCACCATCTTCACGAATAGTTTGGCAAGCAGCTTTATGCTCTTTTTCTTTGGTTTCGGCTTCGGTTTTCTTGCCAGCCTCTTTCAGTTGATCGGCTTCTTTTTTGATGGCATCCAATTCTGCAATGCCTTTACAGCCACCTTCCATGACCATTTCGGCAAAGGCGTCACGTGTACCAGAGGTGGGCGGTGGGCCGAGGACTTCAATTTTCTTATCTGGCAAAGCAGAGTTAACGTCTTTCCAGGTTTTATGCGGGTTATCGATCATTTTACCTTTGCCATCCGGTATTTTCTTGGCCAAAGCTAGGAATAGGTCTTTCAGGGTCAGGTCATATTCAGGGGCACTTTTAGCATTGGCAATGGCAATGCCATCAAAGCCAATCTGGACTTCAGTGATTTTTTTGACACCGTTTTTACTACAGGTATCAAATTCGCTTTTTTTCAGGCGACGTGAGGCATTAGCAATATCGGGAGTATCAATACCTGCGCCAGAACAAAACAGCTTGATACCACCACCGGTGCCTGTGGCTTCAACTTTAGGGGCGGCATTACCGGTTTTCTTGGCAAATTGCTCTGCTACCGTGGTGGCGAAAGGGTATACTGTGGAAGAACCCACGATCTCGATATTGTCACGGGCATATGCAGCCGTTGCAGAAAGTGCCAGACCCGCAGCAATCGACAGGGCAAGTTTCTTCATATAATGATCTCCAAAAAATCAGCTTAGAGTTAGATCAATGCTCAATCCACGACAGGATTGAATGCTTGCGTACTTTAAGGGCCTAATATGACAAGCGTGTGACAAACCTGAAATATTTTGGTTGCGGGCTTTTCTTGCCTGTTCTAATCCAATACCTTTGGCAGCAGTTGATAACAAGGAGAACAAAATGCGGCAATGGCGGCGTGTATGGCGTCTGATACGCTTAAGCTTGCATATCATCATCGGTATCTTATTAACAGCTTGGGTAGCTGGAATATTGCGTCAATCCTTCAATACCCCGTTCTATCAGCGTTTATACTCGTGGTGGCTAGGTAAGACTGGGCGGATTATAGGGGCTCAGGTTAAGGTAATGGGTCAACCTGCTGCTCAAGGCACTTTACTGGTGGCTAACCATATTTCTTGGTTGGATATTCCTATGCTAGGGGCTTATGCAACACCACGGTTTTTATCCAAGCATGAAGTACGGCATTGGCCAGTAATTGGCTGGCTAGCGGAAAAATCCGGTACGCTCTTTATCAGTCGCGGTCACGCGGGGGCGGCTGGACAAGCCTCGGCTGAAATCCTGCAAGCCTTGCAGGGGGGGCGTTCGGTATTGCTATTTCCGGAAGGTACGACCAGCACTGGTAATGATGTTCGCACCTTTCATGCCCGCTTGTTTGCGGCCGCTTTTGACGGGCATATACCGGTTCAACCAGTCGCTTTACGTTATCCGGGGCAAGATGGTTTGACTAATCCACTCGTACCGTATGTGGATGAACAACCGCTGATGGCAAACCTGCATCATTTGCTGGAAGAACCGCATCTTCAGGTGGAAATTCATTTCTTACCTGTCATACAGCCGGATGGCCTGAATCGTAAGGCCCTTGCAGTAGCCTGTGAGCAGCAAATTCGTCAAGTGGTTAAGCCTGCCGATTGTGCGCAAAATAAAGCTGCCTAAAGAAACAAAAAAGCCCTGCATTTAAGCAGGGCTTAGGTCATCACGAATCGAGAAATACGTTAAGACTTAATACGATATTCTGCAGAACGCGCATGGGCAATTAAGCCTTCACCGCGAGCGAGAATAGAAGCAATTTGACCCAATTCAGAAGCACCTTCCGCCGAACAATCGATCAGTGAAGAGCGTTTCTGGAAGTCATACACACCTAATGGGCTGGAGAAACGCGCGGTACGGGACGTCGGCAGTACGTGGTTTGGCCCTGCACAATAATCTCCAAGTGCTTCAGCGGTATAACGGCCCATGAAAATAGCCCCCGCATGACGAATCTGCTTAGCCATTGCGCGCGGATTTTCCACTGACAATTCCAAGTGCTCAGGGGCAATATAGTTAGCTACCTTAATAGCCTCGTCCATATCTTGGGTCAGAATCAGTGCGCCACGGGCCTGCAAGGAGGTCGCAATGATTGCCTTGCGTGGCATTTCTTCCACTAAGCGGTTAATACTGGCTTTGACCTGTTGAATGAAATCCGCATCTGGGCATACCAAAATGGATTGCGCATCTTCATCGTGTTCGGCTTGTGAGAACAAATCCATGGCAATCCAGTCTGGATTGGTTTTGCCATCGCAGACCACGAGGATTTCGGAAGGCCCTGCAATCATATCAATGCCGACTGTGCCGTAGACCATGCGTTTAGCGGTCGCCACATAGATATTGCCAGGGCCAACGATTTTATCGACTTGTGGCACTGTTTGCGTACCATAAGCCAAAGCGGCTACTGCTTGGGCACCACCGATAGCAAACACGCGGTCAACATTGGAAATAGCCGCCGCCGCCAAGACCAGTTCATTGACTTCACCGGCTGGGGTGGGAACAACCATAATCAGTTCGGGCACACCGGCTACTTTGGCAGGCACCGCATTCATCAGCACGGACGAAGGGTAGGCTGCTTTACCGCCTGGTACATACAAACCAACCCGATCTAGGGCAGTCACCTGTTGCCCTAACAATGTGCCATCGGCTTCGGTATAGCTCCAGGAATCCATTTTCTGGCGTTCAGCATAAGCCTGAATACGTTTGGCAGCTTCTTCCAACGCAGCTCGTTGGGCGGGGGAGATATTGTTGAGAGCCTGTTGCAGACGTTCTATTGGAATCTCCAGCTCTGCCATGCTAGCGACTTGCATACGGTCAAAGCGATTGGTGTATTCCACCACTGCGGCATCGCCACGGCTACGCACATCCTTGAGAATACCATTAACCGTGTTGAAAACCGCATCATCTGACACGCTTTCCCAGGCCAGCAACTCTTGCAGTTGTGGCCAGAAATCGCTGTCGCTGCTGGTTAATTCTTTAATATTGAGCATGGCCTAACCTCTTTGACGCCGCTTCTCTACGGCATCCGCCAATTGTTGCAACATAACTTCGGTCGTATCCCAGTTAATGCAAGCGTCGGTGATACTCTGACCGTAAACCAGTTCTTCACGCTTTTTACCGTCGGCTTTCTGATTGCCTTCCACTAAGTGGCTTTCAATCATCACACCCATAATAGCCTTATTACCGCTGGCAATCTGGTCGGACACATTGGAAGCAACTTCTGGCTGACGACGATAATCTTTGTGGCTATTAGCGTGGCTGAAATCAATCATCAGATACGGTGGCAGTTTAGCTTTTTGCAAAGCTTCTACCGCAGCGGCAACACTAGCCGCATCATAGTTTGGCTCACGGCCACCGCGCAGGATCACGTGGCAATCTTCATTGCCTTTAGTGGCAAAAATGGCGGTATGGCCTTCTTTAGTCACGGATAAGAAGTGATGCGGACGGCTAGCAGCCCCAATAGCATCCACTGCAATATTCAGATTGCCGTAAGTACCGTTTTTAAAGCCGATGGGGCAAGAAATACCAGAAGACAGTTCACGATGGCCTTGGCTTTCTGTGGTACGTGCACCAATCGCTGCCCAGCTAATCAGGTCAGCAATGTATTGCGGGCTGATTAAATCCAGGTATTCAGTTGCGGTAGGCATACCTTGATTATTCAAATCCAGCAACAGTTTACGGGCAGTGGCCAGACCCTTGTTGATATGGAAGCTATTATCCAAATCCGGGTCATTGATTAGGCCTTTCCAGCCAATCGTGGTACGCGGCTTTTCAAAGTACACACGCATGATAATGTGCAGCTGGTCTTTCAGTGCTTGTTTTAGTGGCAATAAGCGTTGCGCATATTCCATGGCGGCATCGACATCATGGATAGAGCAAGGGCCGGTAACAACCAATAAACGATCATCTTCACCGTGCAAAATGCGATGCGAATCCTGACGTGCGTTATAGACGGTTTCCGTCGCCTGTTCAGTCAGGGGATATTCGCGGTGTAACTCCACAGGTGGAGTCAGTTCGTGCATACCGATAATGCGTAAGTCGTCGGTCTGGTATTTCATTGTGGGTTCCTCTGCTCAACCGCGCTCTGAATATGGGCAATAAGTTCGCGGATGGGCGCATGTTTCAGTTTCATGGAAGCTTTATTGACAATCAGACGAGACGTTATATCCGCCATATGTTCCAGCGGCGCTAGCCCGTTAGCGCGCAGGGTATTGCCTGTATCGACCACATCCACGATGCAATCGGCTAAGCCCACTAGCGGTGCCAGTTCCATCGAGCCATACAACTTGATGACATCTACCTGACGCCCCTGCTGGGCAAAATAGTGACGGGTGCAATTAACAAACTTAGTGGCAACTTTCAGCCCGGTTTCCGGCAAGGGACGATCAGCAAAACCGGCAACCATTAGTTTGCAACGCGCAATTTTCAGATCAACCAGTTCGTATAAGTCCTGCCCGCCGTGCTCCATCAGCACATCTTTGCCCGCCACTCCCATATCGGCCGCGCCATACTGTACATAAGTGGGTACATCGGTAGCACGGATAATCACCAGCTTAACATCTTCCCGATTAGTATCGAGAATCAGCTTGCGGCTGGTTTCCGGGTCTTCGAGCGGTTCAATGCCAGCAGCCCGCAGCAGTGGAACCGTATCCTTGAAAATACGTCCTTTAGAAAGTGCAATAGTCAGTGTGTTTTTCATGCCTAGCCTACCCGCTGGATACGCGCACCCAATCGGGAAAGTTTTTGTTCAATTCGCTCGTAGCCACGATCAGTATGATAAATACGATCCACCGTGGTTTTACCTTGTGCAGCCAAACCTGCCAGAATCAATGATGCCGAAGCGCGCAAGTCGGTAGCCATAACGGGTGCCCCTTTCAGATTAGGCATACCCGCAACAATAGCAGTATTGCCTTCCAGACGAATATTGGCACCTAAACGCATTAATTCCGCTACATGCATCATGCGATTTTCAAAAATAGTCTCGACAATCACGCCAATGCCACGCGAACAGGCGTTCATAGCCATAAATTGTGCCTGCATATCGGTTGGGAACGCCGGATAAGGATCAGTGCGAATATCCACCGCCTTTAAGATGCGATCGCGCATATCGACTTCAATCCAGTCATCCCCCCGATTCACCAAGGCACCTGCTTCGGTGAATTTGTGTAAAACTGCATCCAACGTGTCCGGAGCTGCCTTAAGGGTTTTAACTCGTCCGCCAGTGATAGCAGCGGCTGCCAAAAACGTACCGGTTTCAATACGATCTGGCAATACGGTGTAATCAATGCCTTTAAGGCTTTCAACCCCTTCGATCACAATACGGTCAGTGCCTGCCCCTTTAATATTGGCACCCATGGCAATCAGACAATTGGCCAAATCGACCACTTCAGGTTCGCGGGCAGCATTTTCCAGAATAGTCGTGCCTTGGGCCAATACGGCCGCCATTAGCAGGTTTTCGGTACCTGTAACGGTGACGATATCCATCATGATGCGTGCACCTTGCAGGCGCTTGGCTTTGGCACGGATATAACCTTCTTCCACCACAATGGTCGCGCCCATGGCTTCCAGACCAGTGAGGTGGATATTGACCGGACGGGTACCAATGGCGCAACCACCGGGTAAGGACACTTCCGCTTCACCATAACGCGCAACCATTGGCCCCAATACCAGGATGGAAGCACGCATGGTACGAACCAGATCGTAAGGCGCGCAAAAAGTATGGATGGTGCTGGTATCGGTATGAATATTATTGTGTTCGTCAAAGTCCACCTTGACACCCATGCCCGCGATCACGGCCGCTAGGGTGGTGACATCTTTCAGACGCGGAACATTGCGAATAGTCATGGGTGAGTCTGCCAATAAGGTGGCAGCCAGCAAAGGGAGAACTGCATTCTTAGCGCCAGAGATTTCTACATCCCCTTCCAGCGCTACGCCCCCCTCGATAATCAGTTTCTGCATGGCATTAAGATCCGATTCAGTCGCTTGTCAGCAAAAGGGTGGAATAATAACGAAAATTGTGAATGGATTCACCGCATCGTACAAACTTTCATAGACATAACCAACGCAGCGGAACAAAAATAACTTATAGCTGTTCTAAGAAACATTATTATTGGGGAGCTAGCGCGTGCGGGGGCAAGTGCTGGCCTTAAAATGACAAACAGGGGTTTAGCAAACGATGATAACTATAAGCCACACACGTGGTGGGCGCTGGCTTGCGCCATGCTTGTTGTTAGTAGGGATGACAACAAGCCATTCAGCAACTGCCTTCTTCAATAGCTATTCGGCTTTAGGAACCAATACCAATGAAATTATGGAGGATGATTCCAGTGTACCTTTCATCGATTTATTTAAGATGTCCTTGCCGTTTCGCGAGGCGAGTCCCTTAACCAAGGGTAATGTGCAGTATGACCGCTACGGTTGGCCGATGCGTATAGCGCCCGATGGACAAGTCGGAACTCGCTTTGTTAGTAAATTGCCAGCGGGGACTATCCCACAAGGCTATTACACGGTGTTGTATGAAGGGCAGGGCAAGCTGGAATACGGTAATGATGCTAAGTTGGTGGAGCATACTGAAGGCCGCGATATTATTATGCTCGAACCGGGTGCTGACAAAGAGCTGAATGCCACACTGTTTATTAAAAGTACCAATCCAGATAATTATTTGCGTAATGTTCGCATTTTGCCGCAAGGAGGGATTTGTGCGAGTAATCCGTTTCAGCGTGTAGCCGGAGCGTCGCAATGTAAAGGTGATTATCTGTCATTTGAACAGAATTCAAGCAAAATCATCTTTAATCCTGATTATCTGACGTATATGCGCGATTTCCGCGTGATCCGGTTCATGAATATGAGCGGTATTACACGTAATCCGGTGTATGCATGGGAAGATCGAGCCAGTATTGACCAACAAACCTGGGGTGGGGCGGAAGGTATTCGTGGTGCACCGATGGAGGTCATGGTAGAGCTGGCTAATCGTTTGCATGCTGACCCGTGGTTCTCTATGCCGCATGCCGCTAGTGATGATTTCATTCGCCGTTTTGCCGAGTATGTTAAAGCCAATCTCGACCCGACGCTAAAAGTGTATGTGGAATACACCAATGAGGCGTGGAATGGCATCTTCAACCAACATGCTTATGTCAAACAGCAAGGTTTACGTCTAGGGTTGGATACTGACCCCAATCAAGCCGCTTATAAGTATTATTCCAAACGCTCGGTGGAAATATTCCGGATCTGGGAGCAAGTGTATGGCGGCAATGAACAATTAGTACGTGTATTGGCCGGGCTAGTGGGTAGTACCCCTATGACTCGTACTATTTTGTCCTATCAGGCGGCGTATCGTTATGCCGATGCGTATGCGGTTGCCCCTTATGTATACGGCGATTATACGGCTTTGCGTCAAGCCAAAACGGTTAATGATGTCTTTCGCATTATGACCGATGCCAAATACCCGCATGCCTTGCCCAATGAGTTGAAAGCTATTCGTAATCAAGCCGATATGGCACGCAGTTTTGGGGTTGACCTAATTGCTTATGAAGGTGGGCAACATCTGGTTGATTGGACGACTAAAACCGATGATCAGGCACCCAATAATCTATTTTACCAAGCTAATCGTCATCCACAGATGGGGGCGATTTACCGGCAGTTGTTACAAGGTTGGAAAGACGCCGGTGGTAAACTATTTGTGCATTACACCTCGCCGCGTATTTACCGCAAGTTTGGCAGTTTTGGGGCTAAGGAATACATTACCCAACCGGATGCACAAGCGCCTAAACATCAAGCTTTACTAAGTTTTGTACGTACTCAACGGTGTTGGTGGGATGGCTGTTCGGGCAATACTTTGGTACGTCATACCAAGCCGGTGAATACTCTGGAAGCTATGAAAACGCTATCTGAGCCGCTAGATGCAACCGCGCCGCAATACCAAGATTCACAAAGTCCTGCTGCAGCGAGCAGTGCTAATCCTGCCAATCCTGTAACGCCTCCGCAGCTAACAGGGCCTGCACAGATTCTAGCCGCTATGCGGGCAGCCCCGAATGAGCAGTATGGTATGGGTGGTAATGCCATTGTGCGCCATGCCCGTGCCCCTACTGATCCGTGGAGTGGTGCAGCAGCCTTCCGTTTGCGTTATGTGATTGGTGGGCAAATTAATGGCGCGAGCGATTTAGCCGCCCTTTGGCAAGCCAGTTGGGATCAGCGCAATCTGTATATTCGGGTGGGAACTGAAGATGACCAGTTTGCCGCAGATTCTTATTTACCTTGGGAAGATGATGCGATTGAAATCTATCTGGATGCGGATGGTTCAGGTGGAAGCCAGTATGACCAGCAAAATGATTACCATCTGATCTTTAGCCTTAAGGATGACAAAATGGCTATGGGTAAAAATTCACCTAAAAATCAATCATTGGCTATAAATCATAAAATCCTACATGGCGAACACGGTCAAGTACTGGAAATGAGTATTCCGTGGAGTTCGTTGCGTGTGCAACCACAACCTGGCATGCTGATGGGGCTGGATGTGCATGTGGATGATGATGACGATGGTAATGATCGTGATGGCAAGTTGGCATGGAAAGCCCGTCAGGATGATGCATGGCGCAATCCATCCCTATTTGGTCGCCTGATGCTAGGGGATTAATAATCAGTGTAGGCAGGGCATGTTAATCATGTCCTGCTGGAGTGGGTAACTTGAAGCTAAGCAACCAGATTCAGTAAGCTAGCCCGGTATTGCGGGGTCACAGGTTGTTGTTCTTCATCTTTTAACACCCCTTGTAATTCATCCGCAATTTGTTCAGCAGCACGCAGAAAATCTTGAATAGCCGTTTTGTTATTAATCGGGCTAGGCAGATTAAGAATCATGGACAACCCAGGCGTGGTTTGACCCATTATTTCATCCGGAATCAATGTCCAGGGTTTAATACCATTAGCCACGCTATACAGGCTGGTTTCACCACTGCCGGTAAGAACGATACGGTGATAAATACCCATATCACCAAAGCTTAAACCCGCATGGTTGAGCGCTTGTAAGACATCATGACCGTGAAATTCACCTTCGGCATCAGCAGCCACAAATAACACCAGTTGGGGTGGCAAATGGTTGACCGGTTTGACATAAGGATCAGCAGCCGTTTTTTCAGGCGTCATGACATCGGAGAGACTACGAGCATTAGAAGAGGGACGTTTGCCATCACGGGCAGGCACATCTTCCAGAATGCTAGAGGTTTCCCTGCCGTCTGCATCACGCAAAACTGGCACAGCTTCATCACGCTTTCTTGGCATTTCTTGACGGGACATACGGCTGACCATGTAGATAGCGGCCAGCGCCAGCAATCCCAGTCCCATAATCATCAGGCTTACCAGTTCCATTCCAAATACCTTTAATAATCCTTGTAAGTGAGTTGATTAGCCATTTGCCAGTCTGACAGCTTCTGCCACGTCCACTGTTACGAGCCGTGATACCCCCGGTTCCCGCATGGTAACACCGATAAGATTTTCGGCAAGCTCCATGGTGGCTTTATTGTGGGTGATAAAGATAAATTGTACTTGCTCTGACATGTGTCGTACCAGCTCACAAAATCGCCCGACATTGGCCTCATCTAGCGGCGCATCTACCTCATCCAGCATACAGAATGGGGCAGGATTAAGTTCAAAAATGGCAAATACCAGCGCGACGGCCGTTAAGGCCTTTTCACCACCCGACATCAGGTAAATGCTGGAAAGGCGCTTACCAGGCGGGCGCGCCATAATGGCTACCCCTGTGGTCAACAGATCATCCCCGGTCATTTCCAGATAACACTCACCACCACCGAATAAGCGCGGGAACATGTCCTTTAAGCGCGTGTTGATGCGTTCAAACGTATCCTTAAAACGGGCACGCGTTTCACGATCAATCTTATGGATGGCAGTTTCCAGTGTTGCCAGGGCTGTTACCAGGTCCTCATGCTGTTGATCCAAATAGTGCTTACGTTCGCTTTGTTCACGGAATTCGTCAATCGCGGCCAGATTAATGGCACCTAGGCGTTGTATGCTGCGTCGTATTCCGTCTAGCTGTTGTTGCAACGCATCGATAGTAGCATTTGCAGGAATTTTTGCCTGTAATTCCGTAATATCCAGCTCGGTCTTGACCAATTGTTCACTGGCGGTTTGCTCACGGACTTGCACGGCTTGCCACTGCAGTTTGTGTTCTTCCTGTTGGGTGCGCAGCTGTTCAGCCTGCTTTTCAGCCTGTTGGCGTTGGGTATCGCGTTCGCGGATATCCGCTTCATGGGCTTGTAATTGTTGGCGGGCTTCAGTAAGGCGTAGGTCAACAAGGGCTCGGGTGGTAATGGCTTCTTCCAGTTCAAGCTGTAATTCTGCTAATGGGTCATCCTGACTTTGCAGTTGGGCTAGTAAGAGATTGCGTTGTTGTTCGAGTAATTGCAGGCGGCTTTGCGAGCGTTCTAACTGGCGCTGGCTATTATCGTGATCATTACGCGCGGTTTGCAGTTCGACACGCAAAGTTTGCATTTGTTCTTGTTGTTCGCGGGCCTGACGGCGGGTATCAGTCACCACTTGCTGTAAGACATCGCGGGTTTGAGCTAATTGCTGGCGTTGCCCTTCGGCTTTTTCGAGCAGAGTCAAAGCCGTATTACGCTGCTCAGTAGCCAGTAGTAAATCTTCGTATTGTTGCTCTTGTTGCAGGCTTAATTCTTCACATTCACTGGTAATTTGCTCACGGCGTAGCTGCAATTGATCCAGCCGCTGTTGCAGTGCATGGATGCGGCTTTGCAATTCCGATTCGCTACGATGCCATTGGTTAAGCGCACTTTGTGCTTGCTGACGCTGTTGTTCGTGTTCCTTCAACTGCAAACGTAGTTGCTCAGCTTGAGTTTGCAACTGCGTCAAAGTGCTATCAAGCTGAGTTTGCTGGTGGCGTAGGCTGATGATTTCCTGCTGACGCTGCAACATACCAGCGTGACTATCGTCGCTACGGCGAGTGCGTAACCAGTTTGAGCCTAACCAGAGGCCATCACGGGTAACAATGCTGTCACCGCCCTTTAGCAAGGGGCGTTGTTCAAGGGCCTGTTGCCAAGTGTCTACCGCATAAATATCAGCCAATAAAGATGCAATAGCGGGCGGTTGGCTAATAAACGTGGAGAGTAAGGGCAGGGTGGTTAAGGTGGCTTCTGCGCGAGATTCAGGGGGTTCCGTCTTAAGTGCCAGCAAGGTAATCCCCACCGCAGGCAAGGCGCTTTCTAGCGGTAATTCTGTTAGGCAAATCGCATCCAGATCATCAGCTAGCACGGTTTCAACCGCTAATTCCCAACCAGCCTTTACCTGCAATTGTTCCGCTAAGCGTGGCTGTTGTTCTAACCCTTGTTCATGTAGCCATTGGGTGCGTTTTTTATTGGCTTTATCCAGTCCTGATTGTTGCAAGGTTTCTAGTGAAGCCAAGCGTCCTTGTACCGATTGCCGCCGCGAACGTTGCATATCCAGTTGCGCTTGTACTTCCCGCTGTTGTTGCTGAAGCTGTTGTAACGCATTGGTAATGCCAGATAGTTGCTGTTCGGCTTGTAAATGCGCTGCGGTGGCTTCTTCGCGTTGCGCTTGCAGCAACTGTAAGTCTTCCAAAAAACTCGCTACCGTCAGGCTAGCGGCTTCTTGTTGCAAACGTTCAAGGCGTTGAGCGGTTTGGCTTAACTGCCGCTCTAACTGTTCCATGCGCGCCTTTTCTACTTGGGCTTGACGGCTTGGTTCGGCAACTTGCTGCTGACTTAAATGCCATTGTTCTTGCCAATCATGCAACGCATTTTCTGCATCAAATAGGCGTTCTTCGGCCATTGCCAATTGTTCGCTTAGCTCGGTTTCACGCGGTTCCAACTCAGCAAGTAAGGTTGCAG
>CAZCJE010000023.1:7904-26916 GCA_964498805.1 uncultured Thiothrix sp. | reverse complement strand
GCTGCTTTGGCTTGTTTATCCAAACGCTCAAGCTGTTTGGCGACTTCATCCCGTAAATCGGTCAGGCGTTCAAGATTCTCCCGTGTATGCGCCATACGGGTTTCGGTTTCACGCCGCCGTTCCTTGTAACGCGAAATCCCCGCCGCTTCCTCAAGGGTATTGCGCAAATCTTCTGGTTTGGCCTCAATCAAGCGCGAAATCATACCCTGTTCAATAATGGCGTAGCTGCGCGGGCCTAGACCAGTACCTAAAAAGATATCAGTAATATCGCGGCGACGGCATTTAGTGCCATTAAGAAAATATTTGGAATCCCCATCGCGGCTGACTTGGCGCTTGATGGAAATTTCTGCGTATTGCGCATATTCACCGCCTAATTTGCCATCAGCATTGTCAAAAACCAGTTCAACAGATGCCACACCGACAGGTTTGCGCGAGGCCGAACCGTTGAAGATGACATCTTCCATCGAAGAGCCGCGCAGATTTTTTGCAGAGGTTTCCCCCATGACCCAACGCACGGCATCAATGGTATTGGATTTGCCACAACCATTTGGACCGAGAATGCCGGTCAGGTTGCTACGTAAATCCAGTGTGACGGGGTCAACAAAACTCTTGAATCCAGCAATGCGGATTTTGCTCAGGCGCACGGGGTTCGCTTTTTTCCTGTTTGAGGGTCAGCGATTTTAATGGAGACGATGAACGGAATGCTAGAGGTCCGAGCTAGGTATTAACCAAGAATACGTTAGGCTAAAAAAACACTGGCTAACAGAGGCAGGAAATGTTGGTGCCCGGAGCCGGACTCGAACCGGCACGGTGTCGCCACCGAGGGATTTTAAGTCCCTTGCGTCTACCTATTTCGCCATCCGGGCAGGAATGTAGCAGGTAGCTGTTCAATAGAGGCGTGAGTTTAGCCCGATTAGACGAGAAAATCCAGAGCAGAACACAAGCTCATGACGAAAAGAATGAAAATGTTGTATAAACAGGGCTGACTTTAGTACTGAAGGGCCTGTATTTTGAACGATACCGATATCATTACCCTAACAGGTATTACCAAACGCTACGCTGCGCAAGAAGTGCTTTCTGACTTCCAAGTGAATATCAAAGATGGAGAATTTTTCACGCTCCTTGGGCCATCAGGTTGCGGTAAAACCACGGTTTTACGTCTGATTGCTGGATTTGAACAACCCGACGAAGGGCGTGTCTATCTTAAAGGCGAAGATATTACTAATGTTCCGGCAGAACGACGCCCGGTCAATACGGTATTCCAAAGTTATGCGTTGTTTCCACATATGACGGTATTCGATAACGTTGCTTTTGGTTTAATGATTGCTGGGGTTGAGAAACAGGAAATTGCTGTGCGAGTGGCGGAAGCATTGGGTATTGTGCGCTTGAGTGAATTTAGTTCGCGCAAACCGCATCAATTATCCGGTGGTCAACGTCAACGAGTAGCGATTGCTCGGGCAGTAGTGAATCGTCCGAAAGTGTTGTTGCTGGATGAATCGTTAAGTGCGCTTGATCATAAATTGCGCCAGCAAATGCAGACTGAATTGAAGCAGATTCAGCGTAAACTCGGTATTACCTTTATTTTTGTTACGCATGATCAGGAAGAGGCGCTGTCGATGTCGGATCGTTTACTGGTCATGAATAATGGTCAAGTCCAGCAAGTCGGTACGCCACGCGAGATTTATGAATCCCCACGTAATTTATTTGTGGCCAAGTTTATTGGGGAAATCAATGTATTTGAGGGCGAAATCTTGCATGAACTAGGTTCATGGCGTTACATGGCCCGTATTAAAGACACGCAACGGGAGATACGCTCGGATCAGCGTTTTGAACCCGGCGAGAAAGTGCATGTCATGTTGCGCCCGGAAGATTTGCGCATTGATTGCCAACCTAATGGCCTACAACGCAAAGGTTTCCCCGGCAAGATTTTGGATCGCCACTATACCGGTCAAACCCTTAATTCTGTCATCCAGCTAGAGGATGGGCAAACGGTATTAGCGCATGAGTTTTTTGACGAAGATGACCCGGATTTTGATTACAGCATTAATCAAAAAGTGGGCGTAGATTGGGTACCGGGTTGGGAACACGTTATTCGCGCTGATTAGTAAGGGAGTGTTGACGCGCTTGAGCGGCGCGCTGACGGGCTTCGATTTCATAAGGGTTGTCCCAGTAAAAATGGCCACCGCACCAATGGGCGTATAAGCCTCTGAGTAGATAGACCAGTGGAAAGAAAAATCCCCAGCGTTCAAATTGCTCCACATGAGTGCGTTCATGTACGCGGCTAGCATCCAGATGGTCCAGGGTAACGCCTGCGACCAAATGCCCAAGCGTAACGGCATTAACCGCTCCTAATAGCGGAATGCCGCGTTCAAGTTGTTGCCCGACCTTACCACCCCAAACCTCCAAGACTGTACCGTGCATAGCGTAACCGCCGCCGGTAGCTTTAGCCCACCATGCAATTGGTAGGCAAATGAGTGTGATTGGGCTGACCCAAAGGTACAATAGACATTGCTGCCAAAAAGGGCGTCTGTTCATGGCTTACCTAAGTTGCTAATGATTATTTAATAAACTGTTAATGTTTGGTGCCAGCAAGAACACCGTATACTTTAGCGCTTGTTTGCCAATCAAAATCAATAACCCATAGTGGCCTGCTGCTATCTAAACAGCAAAAGAGGATTCCTTGGAACAAGCACATACAACTCATTTATTAGAAAATATCTTATTGTTGTTGGTGTTATCGGTCGGGGCAGTGACTGCCTTCCGTACCTTAAGATTACCACCAATTCTTGGCTACCTGTTGGTAGGCGCGTTGACTGGCGAACACGCCTTAGCCTTTATCAAGACCAATGATGATTTGGCTTTTATGGGCGAAGTGGGAGTGGTGTTCCTGCTATTTGCTATTGGTCTGGAGTTTTCTCTTAAACAGTTCATGGCTATGCGCAAAACCATTATTGGTCTAGGTGGTTTGCAAGTGCTGATTTCTACCCTCGCTGGCATGGGTATTCTGTATTATTTTGGTGTGCCTTGGCCAAGTGCATTGGTAGCAGGGGGGGCAATGGCGATGTCCTCAACGGCTATTGTGGTCAAACAGCTGACTGAACAGAATGAAATGCGCAATTTGCATGGGCAGTTGGCTTTAGGGGTTTTGCTGTTTCAGGATATTGCGGTAGTCCCTTTTCTAATCCTGATTCCCTTGTTAGCCGGTGATGAAGCCCTTGATGCCAGCAGTAGTAAATTGCTGCTAAATATCTCAGCTGATGCGGGTTTATTTGTGCTGATGTTATTGGTGGGGCATTACACGTTACGGCCACTGTTCCAATATATCTCCCGCGCTGAATCCACCGAGCTATTCAATATTACAGTGTTGTTGGTGGCACTAACCTCTGCTTGGGTAACCCAGACCTTAGGCTTATCTTTGGCCTTAGGTGCCTTTTTAGCCGGTATGTTACTGAGTGAAACCGAATATAAGCATCAGATTGAAAGTGAAATTCGCCCATTTCGTGACATTCTGATGGGTATTTTCTTTATTACCGTAGGTACCAAACTCAATGTTGGGGTATTGGCGGATTTATGGCAGCCGGTTTTGTTGTTAGTGATTGGTTTGACGATTGGCAAAGGTCTGTTGGTTGCTGGTTTGACACGCCTGTTTGCAGCGGATGATATTGTTTCCTTGCGTACAGGCTTAGTGCTGGCACAAGGGGGCGAGTTTGGCTTTGCCTTGTTAGCCTTGGCATTAGGTAATGGGTTGTTAGAACCGAATGAAACGCAAGCAACATTAGCAGCGATTGTCATTAGTATGGCCTTATCGCCATTGATTATTCGTTACAACCGTAAACTGGCGACTTTGTTGCTAAAAGACATGAAGCATAAGCCTGCTCCTAAGCCTGTCACTGATTTTAACGCCGATGTGCATGAAATGGAGGGGCATGTCATCCTGTGTGGTTATCGGCGTATGGGGCAGAATCTAGCGCGTTTTCTGCAAGAACAAGGCGTGCCCTATGTGGCATTGGACTTAGACCCGCGTATTGTCGAAGAGACTTGGGAAGCGGGTGACCCGGTTTATTACGCCGATGCTAGTCGCCCGGAAATATTGCTAGCGGCTGGTTTGAATCGGGCGCGTATGGTGGTGATAACCGTAGTAGAAGTGGACGTCGCTAAGCGCATTACTGAGGCTATACGTCAGAAAAATACCGAAATACCGATTCTGGTACGTACCCGTGGTGACAGTCATATTGAGGAACTGCAAGAACTAGGGGCGACTCATGTCCTACCTGAAATACTCGAAGCGACCGTTATGATTACGCATCGCATGCTTGAGCAATTAGGGGTAAGCCAGAATGAAGTCTTTCAAATGCTTGAAAAAATCCGTGGGGATGGTTACTCCGCCCTACGGAGTTACTATCATGGTGAGAAAGATAAATTAATCGGCAAGCGAGGCGAGGCGTTTTTGCATACCTTTACCTTACAGGCCGAAAATTACGCGACTGGCAAACAGATTCTTGAGTTGGAACTGGCTCTGTTTGATGTGTCGGTACGTGCCCTGCGTCGAGGCGATATCCGTGGTGAATATCCATCCATGGAAGTCGTATTGCGCGCTGGCGACACCTTGATTCTAGAAAGTAGTGAAGACACCTTTATAGAGGTAGAAGAATTACTGAAATCCGGTCGTAAACTTGCGAAAAATAGCCCAGCATAGAGTAAAATCCTGCTGTCAGCTGATGGAATTTTATAAAATATGAACAAACGTCCCCATTATCTTTTTATCTTCGTTGCCTGCTTTTTAATGCTTGCAGGTGCCTTATTGATCTTCCAACAGGCTTTTGGTCTGGACCCTTGTCCGCTGTGCATCTTACAGCGCATTGTCATTATTAGTATTGGCTTGATTGCTCTGGTTGCGTATCTGCACGATTCTGAAGGCATGGCTGACAAAGTCTATGGCGGTTTATTGGTCTTAGGTGGGCTAATCAGTATTGGGATTGCCACCCGTCAGGTTTGGATTTTGAATACACCGCGTGAAGAAACGGCTTCTTGTGGCCCCGGTCTGGAAGTATGGCTAGACAAATTTATCGACTTGTTACCGCAAGGGGCAGTGACGGAAAAACTATTCCGAGCAACTGCTGATTGTGCTGATGCACAAATGGCTCTGTTTGGTTTGGATGTGCCTGAAATTACCTATCCTGTATTTTTGGCCCTGTTAGTCTACATAGTATGGCTATTTTTTAAGCGTAACGAAAAACCTTTCTTTTAAGCCTTCCAATGATCCATCTTCTAGTCTCAACTAACCAAAATTTTCGTGATTATGATAAGAGATGGATAATAGATAGAGCCGTTCATCAGTAGGTGAACTGCCGCTTGTCTGCTAGAAGATGGATATTTATCAGGCTATGGTATTCTTTTACACAGGATATGCGTTAATTCAAATGCTTTTCATGGGTTTAAATAAACCTAAAGCTTTTGGTGGCTAACCAGCTAACCAATTAGGGATTGAGAATGATATAGGCAATTCGGTGCTGTCTGCCTCAATCCTCAAAAAGTTTCGGTAAGTCCATGAAATAGTAAAGATCCCGGATGTGTCTTCCTCAATGGCTGAAATCTGTACTTGGATATAGATAGCAGGTTGAGTAGCCATGACGACCAGTGTCTACCCTTGGTTTTTTGTTTGCAAATAAGCCAAGCCGTATTAACAGTGGTGTTATTGTTGTCTTAGAGGCAGGTAAGCCGTTGACAATGATAAAAAAATGGCAGACTTCGGTCTGACCAGGTACTCAGGGATATTTTGCAAGCGGTGGTTGCCGCGCTCGACATGCTGGTGACGTTTAAGCTCAGAACCGGCTGGTCGGTATCCGGATGCTAAGCCGAGGGAGTTTGCCACAAGAGTCGAAAATTTCGACAGAGTGGTAATGTTTCTGTGAGTAATGCATAAGTAGATGCTTATCAGGGGCGGTTGAGTTTGAAAAAGTCTGGCAAGGTAAAGCCGTGTAACCATTTCAGTGATTGTAAATGGTGATATCCGTCATCCAAAAACGCTGTCTTCATCCTGGATTATGCGCATGCCAATAGTTGGCTTAAGGTATGGTTAACAATTACACCTGTTTATTTTCAATAAAATCAATTAGTTCAATCAAGATAGTGAACTTTTTGTACAGATGAATGTCTACAGGGGTTAATGGTTGTAATCGATCAAAGGCTGGCTATTCATCAATATTATGGAGCGGATACAGCAATCCGTATTGCACGGAGGCATAGCGGGTAGTATCTGGAGCGGATTACATCCAAACCAAGCTTGAAAAGGAATTTTTGCAATCACTTCTCCTTATAAACAGTTGGCTGCGGTTAATGAAACATTGTGTAGAATCCAGCTAACAAATATTAAAAAGGTTGCATAAACATGACAAATACATCTTCTCGTGCAAGTCTCGATTCTTCCTTATCTGAAACAGTGTCACGCACTCTGCAAGATTATCTAGATACATTAGGTGATCACGAAGCAGCAAATATTTACCGCATTGTGCTTGATGAAGTAGAACGCCCCATGTTGGAAATCATGATGCGTTATACCCATGGTAACCAATCCAAAGCTGCACAGTGTCTAGGAATCAATCGTGCTACCTTGCGCACTAAACTCAAACGCCACAACTTGCTTTGATTCCAGGATTATTCTGGATAACAATCATTAGCTAGGATAATGCCCGCATCTGCGGGCATTTTTCTAAGCCTTAAGCGTACTTTTATATTTTCTTAGGCCGTCCCAATCACCAGCTGCTGCGAGTTTGGCCTGTACTGGCCAGGATTCAACAATAGCTCGGCTAAATAGAATTCCACTAGGCTCCAAAGCATTAGCGAGTTCTTTGCCACTCATATTCATTAGTTGTTCATAGGTATGAATCCCAGCATTTTGCATAATCTGGGCTAGCCGTGGGCCAATACCTTTCAAGCGGGTGAGATCATCCGGTTTACTGGTGGTGGTAATAGGTGCTGCTTCTGCTATAACGGGATTAACGGGCACAGGTTCAGCATTAACTGGCGTATTCACCCCGTTAGTCGGCGGCGGTGGTAATTGTTCCAAACGGGCAATGGTGGCTTGAGCGGCAGTTAACGATTCTTGTAGTTGCTGCAATTGCTGCTGCAGTTGCTGTTGTTTATCTAAAGCTGCCTGTAGAGCAGAGTCCTGCGTGGCTTTTTCATTATGTTCTAGACTGGGGACATTTTTAGACATGAAAAAGGTTACGTAAATCCATTCCATGAGCCAACCGCTCAGGATACCCAGTACAAACGAGCCTATTAATAGTGACATAGTAACTCCATCCTCATTGCAATGGTTCTAGCCTTAAATAAAACTAAAACATGAGTGTACCTTTAAAACAATACACCAAATGGTAGGGTTAAGCTGACAGACTCCCTCTGCTGCTTCTCTATCCAAGTGTGATAATAACGCGATACCAAGCAAAATACCTTGAAGAATCTAGGCGATGCTAGTGGGTAACATTATGAGTGATGTTGCTGGGGTTGGTAGGTTGGGACTGCCGATACTAAGTTTTAAGGGTTATAACTTAATTCATGGTCGTACCAGAGCCTAATTCATCGAATCCTGTATAACAGGATCCGATGAGTTAAAAGTGTGATACTGCAATGAAAGAAGCGGCTTAGATACCGTAACGGCTGCGATAGGTTTGTACGCGTTCCAGCAAGACTTCATCCTGCAAATGTTCATTGATATGGTTAGCAATTTCACGCAGGCTAACAATATTAATCACGGAAATGCCGTAACGGCTTTCCACCTCTTGAACAGCAGATTGTTCGCCTGTACCGCGTTCCTGTCGATCAAGCGCAATGGCAACGGCCGCTAAGGTAGCACCGTTTTGTGCGACAATATCTGCAGACTCACGAATGGCAGTTCCAGCTGTAATCACGTCATCAATCACCAGCACACGACCTTTGAGTGCTGCCCCGACAATCGTGCCACCTTCACCGTGATCTTTAGCTTCTTTGCGGTTGAAGGCATAAGGGTAATCTTTACCATGCTGTTCATATAAGGCAATTGCAGTCGCCGCCGCTAGTGGAATACCCTTATAAGCAGGGCCAAATAACATGTCGAATTCCACCCCAGAATCGACAATGGCTTGAGCATAGAATTTGCCCAGTTGTGCTAGTGCCGAACCGGTTTGAAACAGCCCCGCATTGAAAAAATAAGGGCTAATTCGACCTGATTTCAGGGTAAATTCGCCGAACTTCAATACTCCTTGGCCAATGGCAAAATCCAGAAATTCCTGTTGATACGTTTTCATCGATTACTCCTATGCTGTCAAATTTGCCAAAGCCTCACCCAGTTTGACTGGGAGATCAGCGCCTAAATGCTCCGTCCAAGCCACTTGTGGCCGTTCCAATAACAAAATGACGGTTGAACCCATATTAAAACGGCCCATTTCCACCCCTTTATTCAGATGTACATCGGCAAAAACCTGCTGTTGAATAGTGTTGCCAGCAGGAGGGGTGACCAAGCCCGCCCAAACCGTTTCAATGGCTGCTACATTAATGGCACCGACCAACACCATAGCCAACTTGCCAAAATCGGTATCAAACAGGGCGACTACTCGTTCATTGCGAGCGAACAAGCGCGGGATAGTACGAGCAGTATGCCCAGCGACACTGAACAAGCGCCCTGGTACATAGACCTGTTCCAGCAAGGTGCCGCTTAAAGGCATATGGATACGGTGATAATCGCGCGGTGACAGATATAGGGTCATGAATTGGCCGTTCATAAACGGTGCTGCCCGTTGTTCATCCCCACCGAGTAATTCCAACGCAGAATAATCATGTCCTTTAGCCTGAAAAATGCGCCCAGCTTCAATGCGCCCCATTTGGCTAATACGGCCATCAACCGGGCTCACTAAGGTTGCTTCACCTCGAGCAATTGGGCGTAATTCTGATTTGAGTGGGCGGGTAAAAAAAGCATTAAAGGTTGCATAACTGCTGGGGTCAGGATTAACCGCTTCTTGCAAGTTGACCTTAAAGATACGACTAAAGTGGGTGATAGCAGCCGGTACTACTTTAGGACATTGCACGCGGGTAAGACGATACACCAGTCGGGAAATAAAATGGTGTGGCAGCACATACAGTGGCCAGGATTTTAGTTTGTCGGAAAAGCTCATGCAGGTTGCTGTCTGGATTGCAAATGCGGGATGATACAGGCATTTTAACCCCCTGTGTAAGATATGAATTTCGATCATACTGATTTGTTGACCATTAAGGATTATATCCGTTGGGGCGCAAGCCGTTTTGGGCAAGCCCAGTTGAGTTTCGGTCACGGCATGGCTTCGGCCATCGATGAAGCCGCTTATTTAACCCTCCATACTCTGCATATGCCGGTGGATACACCCAGTTTGTATTTTGATAGCCGCTTGACTCAAGAGGAGCGCAATGCGATTGCGGCTATCATTCAAGCGCGGGTGGAAACGCGCAAACCGGCGGCCTATTTGACCAAAGAGGGCTGGTTCTGTGGCTTGCCTTTCTATGTGGATGAGCGTGTATTAGTGCCGCGTTCACCGATTGCCGAATACATTGAAAAACAATTTGCGCCCTTTATTGACCCTGCTGATGTGCATCATGTGTTGGATTTGTGTACCGGCAGTGGTTGTATTGGGATTGCTTGTGCCTATGCTTTTCCCCATGCCCAAGTGGATTTAAGTGATATTTCCGCAGATGCTTTGGAAGTCGCCGCTATTAATGTGGAACGTCATCATCTCACCGGACAGGCAGAATTGATTCAGTCTGATCTGTTTGCTCAATTGGAGGGGCGCCAGTACGACTTGATTGTCAGCAACCCGCCTTATGTGGATGCTGATGATATGGCGGCTTTGACTCCGGAATATTGGAAAGAACCGGCGGATTTGGCCTTAGCTTCCGGTGAAGATGGCTTGGATCACGTAAGACGAATTTTGCGGGATGCGGCCAAACACTTAACACCCCACGGTATTTTGGTGGTCGAAGTGGGTAATAGCCAATATGCCCTGCAAGCGGCTTATCCGGAGGTGGATTTCCATTGGCTGGCGTTTGAACGCGGTGGCGACGGCGTATTCCTACTAACAGCTGCCCAAGTGTATGAATTAGCTGCTTAACGTCTATAGGGGCATGTGAATCCCCTAGTGGATTAGTGCTATGATGGCGATATTAATACAAACTATAGATATCGCCATGTTGCCTATTTATCTGCGCCTGTTGTTAGCGTGGCTACTGTTGAGTACGGCAGTGTACGCCAATCCTTTACCGCCGGATCAAGTCCCGGAACCGCTTAAACCTTGGGTGGGTTGGGTACTAGATGGGCAAAAAGATATCCAGTGTCCTTACCTTTATAACGAAAGCCAACGGCAATGCGCGTGGCCGGGGCAACTCAATTTACAGCTGACGGATAAAGGCGGTACCTTTACCCAACACTGGCAAGTTTATGGGGAAACCACAGTACGTTTACCCGGCGATGCTCAACATTGGCCGCAACAAGTACGCAGTACTAATGACCAACCATTAGCCATATTGGAAGAAAACGGTTATCCCGTTACCACACTTAGCGCAGGCAGTTATGACATTAGTGGCCAATTCTTGTGGGATAGTCTGCCGGAAGCCTTGTTTATAGCGCCTGCTAGCGGATTAGTTTCCTTAACCGTGAATGGTAAAAGCATTGAAGCCCCGGAATTTAATGAAGCAGGCAGTTTATGGCTAAGCCGCAATACTGATCAGGCTAGTGAAGATAATCTGGAAATTCAAGTATTTCGCAAAATAGTTGATGCCCATCCGCTTACCGTTACCACCCGCATCCAGTTGCGCGTAGCAGGTAAACAACGCAATATCGAACTGACTCCCGTATTGTTGAATGATTTTATTCCTTTGCATCTGAATAGCCCTCTGCCTACGCGCATGAATCAGGATGGTAAGTTGCAAGTGCAATTACGTCCCGGTGAATGGACTATTGAACTGACCGGACGTGCTATTGGTGCGGTAGAAAACTTGCCATTACCACAAAGTCAGGCTCCATGGCCAAGCGAAGAGGTGTGGGTGTTTGCCGCTGATAGCGATATGCGCCAAGTCCAAGTAGAAGGCGTTAATAGTGTTGATCCTAATCAAACCCGCCTACCTTCCGAATGGGCCAGTTTGCCAGCGTATTTATTGACGGCGGGCAATACTATGAAATTGGTGCAGCAACACCGTGGTTTAACTGCTACTCCTGCCCAACTAAATCTGCAACGGCAGATGTGGCTGGACTTTGATGGCAAAGGCTATAGTTTACAGGATAGTTTAAATGGCACGCTTGCCCAGCAATCTCGGCTAGAAGTGATACCGGATATTCACTTAGGACGCGTTAGCATCGCTGGTGAACCGCAACTGATTACCCAGCAGGATAAGCAGCCAGCGCAAGGTGTGGAAGTACGCCAACGCAATGTGAATTTACAAGCCGATAGCCGTTATGAAGCTGAGCGAGACCGTGTGCCAGTGAGTGGTTGGCAACAAGAGTTACAGCAAGTGAATACTACCTTGCATTTGCCACCGGGCTGGTTACTGTTTGCCGCTACTGGCACGGATAATCTGCCTGCGACTTGGCTACAGCAATGGAGTTTGCTGGATTTATTTTTGGTAACGCTGATTACGGTGGCAACCGGTTATTTATACGGCTGGCCTTGGGGGGCGGTAGCGGGTGTGGCGATTGCCTTGACTTGGCATCAGTATGAAGCGCCGCGTCTGATCTGGTTGAATCTATTGGCAGTTACGGCTTTATTACGGGTTGTACCACAAAATAGGCTCAAACCGTGGCTGGAACGTTACCGCTGGCTGAGTTTATTGGTTTTGGTATTGATGGTACTGGCTTATGCCATTACTACTGTGCGAATTGCCTTGTACCCACAATTGCAATACAGCGGACAAAGCAGTAGTCGCTTTGCCGCCCCTACTATTCAAGTAGAAGCACCATCAGCAGCTCCATCGGCTGGCGAACCACCGTCTCCACCTGCACCGGCACCGATTACGCCACCGGTTGATGACCAAGTAGCTGCTGGAAACGTCATGAGGGAAGAGGCTGCTAAAGACAGTGCAGCACGTCAGCCTGCCGCTAAGTCAGATGAGTACAGCTACCGTTCGGTTCTGCCTGAGTTATCTAAGGGTATGGCTAATAAAGCGGCGCGCAATGATAAGCAAATCGCCAATCTACGCGATATTGACCCCAATAGCATGATTCAAACCGGGCCGGGTTTGCCTGCATGGCAATGGAATCAGGTAGAGCTGAATTGGTCTGGGGTAATCAAGCCGGATGAGCAAGTAGGTTTATGGTTAATCCCACCTGCAGCTCATTCTCTATTGCAGGTCTTGGGTGTATTAGCAATTCTGGTATTGGGGGCGCGTTTGGCTTTGGCTGGCAAAGTACAAGATTGGCTAAAACAATTGCCTTTATCCATACACGGCTGGCGCGTTAGCGTTTGGGTGTTAGCCCTATTGCCAATAGTGACGAGTTTGCCCTTGCCGGTACAGGCTGAAGATAAAGCCAGTACTATGCCGGAGCCTGCTTTATTGCAGACTCTGCAAGAACGTTTGTTGCGTGCCCCAGATTGTTTACCTGCTTGTGCTCAAATCGACCAAATGAATCTGCTATTGCGGCCTGATGGATTAACTATGCAATTGCGGGTACATACAGCAACGGAAGTGGCGGTACCTTTACCGGGTAGCCAAAGTACTTGGTTGCCAACCCGTGTGCTGGTAGATAACGCGCCGACTCAAACCTTACGCCGGGATGATGAACAGCAATTGTGGGTGGTATTGGCAGCGGGACAACACGATGTGCTATTGCAGGGTAATGTACCTACCCGCAGTACGCTGGCATTACCGTTACCTTTAAAACCGCATCATGTGCAATGGCAAGGGGATGGTTGGCAAGTGGAAGGTATTCGCGATAATGGTGTTCCCGAAGACCAATTACAGATTAATCGTACTGTAGCCAATACTGACAATAGTATGCAGGATATGCCGACCTTACCGGCGTTTGTCAAAATCGAACGCCGACTGGATTTAGGCTTAGATTGGTATGTAACCACTATGGTTACGCGTATTTCCGATAGTGCCGCCCCCATTAGCTTGTCGATTCCGTTATTAAAGGGTGAGCAGCCCTTAAGTGAACAATTCACCCTTAAGGACAATGCGGTTCAAATCAACCTCAAGCCGCAACAAGATTCATTGCAATGGACTTCACGCTTGCCGCAAACCGCACAAATCAAGCTGACCGCCAATAGCAATCCTGCTTGGCTAGAAGAATGGTATGTGGCGGCAAGCCCGGTTTGGCATGTAGATGCGGAGGGGTTACCGGTTAATACCTATACCGAAGATGACACCCAAGGCTTGTTAGGCTGGAAACTGTGGGCAGGCGAAACGCTGACCTTGAATATGACACGCCCGGCGGGTGCAAAAGGCCAAAGTATTACCTTGCTGGCGAGTTCAACCCAAATTGAAGTAGGGAAACGGGCGCGGGATATAAGCTTGCGTTTAACCTTGGATAGCAGCCGTGGTACCCAACATGCCGTTACCTTGCCCGATAAGGTAGAACTGAAAAGTTTGAGCATTGATGGTAATAAACAGGCGATTCAACAACAACAAGGCAAAGTGATTCTGCCTTTGTTACCACGTAAACAGGAGGCGGTACTGGAGTGGCAGGAAGAAGGCGCTATGCCAGTGCATTATGCTTTCCCGTCTATTGATGTGGGTTTGGCCGGAGTTAATAGCGAATTTCGCTTAAGTTTGCCACAAGATCGTTGGGTCTTATGGGTGCATGGGCCATTGCTAGGGCCAGCGGTCTTATTCTGGGGTGTTGTGGCTGTATTGCTGGTATTTGCCATCCTCTTAGGGCGTTCAGGTTTAACACCGTTGAAAAGCTGGCAATGGTTTTTGCTCGGTATTGGTTTGAGTCAAAGTAGCCCTTATTTGATGGTATTAATGGCGTTGTGGTTAATAGCACTGGCTTTGCGTGGCAAATATGCCTTAGAGCAACGTCCGTACTGGCAATTTAATGCGCTGCAAACCGCTTTGGTATTGTTAACCATCATGGCTTTGGCGATTTTGATTGGCGCGGTTGCTAATGGTCTGTTGGGGAATCCGCATATGCAGATTGCCGGTAATGCTTCTAGTGCTTATAACCTCGTGTGGTATCAGGATCGTACCGCCGCAGTCTTGCCACAGCCCTCTGTTATTAGCGTGCCGATGTTGTATTACCGTTTATTTATGCTGGCCTGGGCATTATGGTTGACGGTGGCATTACTCGGTTGGTTACGTTGGGGTTGGCAAGCCTTTAGTCAGGGTGGTTTGTGGCAGAATAAGCCACCTAAACCTCTACCTGTACCAACTACCCAGCCAACCCAACCATAAAAAGTGTAAAAAAGCCCCGCTTAACGGGGCTTTTTTTTAGCGATAGGAATAATAGGACGGATTATAGTTGCCAGTATAAGGGTACGTGGTGGTATTACTCGCTGGTGGTGGATTATTGGCAGCCGGTGCGGTATTACAGCCAGTACGTTGAGCACCTGGTAAATCTTTCAACAGTAAAAAGCCTTGTGAAAGTGCGCTATTAACGGCATCGCTAGGAATGGTAAAGACATTAATCTTACCATCCGCCCCCCCACAGAATGCTGGATACATACGCCCATCCATACCACAGCTACTATTGGTGACAGGAATATTCGCCATCTGTAACTGGTTTTGCATCACTGCTAATGGTACCCCGCTATTTTCACATTGGCGTGACCCCTGATACTTATAAACATCCACATAGGTAACAGGTGGCGGTGCTGGGGTAGGGTTAACATTAGCAGGCGGATACGGTGTTACCCACGGATTAACCCAACCTGCATTCATCACGGCGGGATTCGCACAAGCACTTAACAGCGTACCCGCTAACAGGGCAACGCTAGCTAAACGAAAACGGGACATAAGCAACTCCTTTGTAGATATGGTTGTCAGTTACGGCTTTGAGTCAGGCGAAGAAAAATCAGTTCCACAGGTATTGATTAATGCAGCCGAATACTGCCATTAATCAAGTGTATTAGTGCATATTTTAACCAAGGGTGTGCTGTTTTGTCGTGACAGATAATGCCTATTAATGTTAAGGCACAATCGTCATAAATAAATAGGTGAGGAAAAGTACAATATGAATGGCCCCTTGTAGCAAGGTAATTCGTCCGGTACTCATGGATAGGGAAGCAATAAATAGTGATAGTACTAATAGCACAATCGATTTACGATCCAGCCCTAAAGTCAGCGTCAGATCACTGAAAATAACCACCATCGCTACGACCGGAATGGTTAGGCCAATCGTAGCTAAAGCTGAACCTAAGGCCAGATTCAAACTGGTTTGCAAGCGATTATTATAAGCAGCCCGTAATGAAGCCAAACCTTCAGGTAATAACACCACAAAGGCAATCACAATCCCGACTACCGATTTAGGTGCCCCCATTGCGCTGACAAGGCGTTCGACATCCGGCGATAGGACTTTGGCCGCTAGTACCACCCCTACCAAACTAGCCAGCAATAATACGGAACTGGTTATGGTAGTGCGTTTTGGTAGGGGGATTACTACTTCGCTTTTTACCTTGTCGCTGCTAGACATAAGGAAATAATCACGGTGGCGCACCGCTTGAATAAAAATGAATAACCCGTATAGCACCAAGGATACAACGGCTACAAACGTGAGTTGGCTATGGGTGTAAATTGGCCCGGCTACACTGGTGGTATAATTAGGCAAGATTAAAGCCAATACCACAATAGCTGCTAAAGTAGTCAGTGAAGCGCTTACCCCCTGTAAATGAAAGCGCTGCTCACCAAAACGAATGCCACCAATCAAAAAGCATAAACCAATAATAAAATTCAGAATAATCATGACGGTAGCAAATACCGTATCACGCGCTAACATAGTGGAAGCCTCGCCTAGGCTTAACATAATGGACACGATCAGCGACACTTCAATTACTGTAACCGCTAAGGCTAATACCAATGTTCCAAACGGTTCTCCTATCACATAGGCAATGACTTCAGCGTGATGCACCGCCGCTGCCACCCCAGCAATTAAGCCAATAGCAAGGAGAACACTATAACCCCAGCCGATTGAACCGATTAGCAACGGAAGAGCCAATAATAACAGGGTTATGATAGGAGCAAAAATAGTCCAAAGGGCGTTATGCGGAGCTTTACTCATTGTTATTCCTTAGGTTTGTGCACAGGAGTCAAGTCGTTATACCCAAGATGACCCAATGATACCAAAAACAGTACAGCTAACAGGTTGGTGAAGATTCAATACCAGTGATAAATCCACAAACACTAAAGACCCCTGCAAGCTAGGGGCACATACAGACGCTTACCTATCGCATCGGGTATGATCGGCTAAAACGCTAAGCATGGGTTTGCGTACTGATTGTCGTGAAGCCCGGCTAGTCATTAGCTTGCTAACCTCAATATCGGGGATACATCCGTATGAAAGTGAAACAAAAACCCATCCCTCCTGCGCCGAATGAATGCTGTGAAAGTGGTTGTGATCCGTGTATTTGGGATATTTACCGCAACAAATTACGCAAATGGGAACAAGCTCAAGTGCAACAAGCACAGGTCGCAGCTGACGCTAATCCATCGGCTAACACGCCTTCTGCTGCTGATTAAGGTCACTTGCCCATAACTATGCGATGTGCATAAAAAAGCCGCCTTAAGAGGCGGCTTTTTGTTAGATGCGGTTAGGTTTTAGGCCATAGCCAACATCAAACGATTGAGGCGGTTAACGAAACCGGCGGGGTCTTCAAGTTGACCACCTTCAGCCAAAATGGCTTGATCAAACAGAATGCTAGACCATTCCGCAAAGCGGTCATCATCGGTTTCCGCTTCCATACGTTTGAGCAATGGATGAGTCGGATTGATTTCCAGCACTGGTTTGGTATCCGGCATTTCATGCCCGGCCTGTTTGAGCAGCTGCTGCATATACAGCGCCATATCATGCTCATTGAGGACAATACAAGACGGTGAGGTGGTCAAGCGGTGGGAAACACGTACATCAGCCACTTTCTCGGTCAGCACTTTTTTGATGTGCTCGATCATGTTTTTGGCTTCTGCTTCGACTTTTTCCTGCTCTTTTTTGTCTTCTTCAGTTTCGAGCTTGGATAAATCCAATTCGCCTTTAGCCACAGACTGCAAAGACTTGCCATCGAATTCCATCAGATGCTGTACCAGCCACTCATCGACACGGTCAGACAGCAATAGCACTTCAATGCCTTTCTTGCGGAAAACTTCCAGATGCGGGCTGTTTTTCGCGGCTGTATGGGTATCAGCAGTGATGTAGTAGATCTTGTCCTGACCCTCTTTCATGCGGCTAATGTAATCGGCAAGCGATACTTTTTGCTCTGCATTGTCATCCAGTGTGGAAGAGAAGCGCAGCAATTTGCCGATTTGTTCACGGTTATTGAAATCTTCGCCGGGGCCTTCTTTCAGGACCTTGCCAAATTCTTTCCAGAACTTTAGGTATTTTTCTGCATCATCTGCCGCCATGCCTTCCAGCAAGCTGAGGATTTTCTTCACCGAACCACTTTTCATGTTTTCGATGATTTTGTTGCCTTGTAGAATTTCGCGCGACACATTCAAAGGCAGGTCATTGGAATCCAGTACCCCACGCACAAAGCGCAGGTAACGCGGCATCAATTTGAAGTCTTTGTCTTCCATGATGAACACGCGTTGCACATACAGTTTTAAACCGTGGTGATTGTCGCGGTCAAACAGGTCAAAGGGCGCTTTGGAAGGGATATACAGCAAAGAAGTGTATTCGTATTTGCCTTCTACACGGTTATGTGACCATGCCAGCGCTTCTTCCCAATCGTGGGAAACGTGTTTGTAGAACTCTTGGTATTCTTCGTCCTTAATATCGGCTTTAGCCCGTGTCCACAGCGCATTGGCTTTATTGACAGTTTCCCATTCGTCAGACGCTTTACCCTCTTCAATTTTGCGCATTTTGACTGGCAAAGGGATATGGTCAGAATACTGGCGGATAATGCCGCGCAAACGCCAGCCATCAGCCAGCAACTTTTCTTCTTCTTTTAAATGCAGGACAATTTCAGTACCGCGTGTGGCTTTATCCACCGTTTCCAGGCTATAACCGGATTGAGCATCAGATTCCCAACGCACGCCTTCAGCAGCCGGTGCACCTGCACGACGAGTGGTCAGCGTGACTTTGTCGGCCACAATAAAGGAAGAATAGAAACCAACCCCAAATTGACCGATCAGATGTGAGTCTTTCTGTTGGTCGCCGGTTAATTTGCTCAGGAATTCTTTGGTACCGGATTTGGCAATAGTGCCGATATTGCTAATGACTTCATCGCGGCTCATACCAATGCCGTTATCGCGTACAGTAATGGTACCGGCTTCGCTATCGAATTCGACTTCAATACGCAGATCGCTATCGTTTTCATACAAGCCATCATGGCCAATAGCTTCAAAGCGCAACTTGTCGCAAGCATCCGAGCCATTGGAAATCAGTTCCCGCAGGAAGATTTCTTTATTGGAGTACAGCGAGTGAATCATCAGATGCAACAGCTGATTCACTTCTGTTTGGAATTGCATGCTTTCCTTTTGTGCCGTCATAGTTTGTTAGTCCTCACATCTTATTTATTCGATGTGCGCAACATGGGGTGGCAATAAGTATTTTCAAGAGCCTTTGACCTGATTAAGGTTATGAAAATATCAGATTTCTGATTTATATTATTGATTATTAAGATAATTTTTAGAATTGCACAAGTTCTTAATAGCCGTTTATGTCCACATTTGGATAAAGTTTTAGAAGATCCTTCGGCTGTTTTATTTATAAACCAGATTTCCTGCCAAAAGATTGAGATTTTTATTTTATAAATCTCTATAAAATTTCACAATAGACTAAAATTATATAGTAAAGTCCAGTTGTCTGAAAAAGACCTCGTCTTAAGGAAAAAATTGTATAACACAATAGGGCGGTAGCATTGCTAGG
>CAZCJE010000023.1:0-7804 GCA_964498805.1 uncultured Thiothrix sp. | reverse complement strand
GACCTCGTCTTAAGGAAAAAATTGTATAACACAATAGGGCGGTAGCATTGCTAGGTCGTTATTCATTAGCTAATGCTCTATAGCTATTAATTAATATTTAATAATAAACAATGATAACCACATGAAAATACAAGTCTTAGAAGGCGCTTTACTTGAACAGCCAGTTGAGGTGGTTGTTAATGCCTATAACCGTAATTGCCTTATAAAGCGATTATTCATATGGCCGGTATTAATAGCTAGTGAGGCGCAACTAACTATTTAACCCCCAGAGGAAATTAACGTTATGAAGGTTACTAATGTTTTATTTGAGCAGTCAGAAGCAGCACTATTAGCGAAGAAGCAAAAAGTTGCACAATATATGCCCAAAACCTGTTCACGTTCTCATGCTGACTTATACCAACCATTAGTCACTTACCCGGATACTAAAGAGCTACCCAGTAAACTAGCCCAATATCCGTCTGCCGGTTTCAAGGTTATGCTATAGGTATTTTTATAAATTGATTTTCCATTTATTTATGGATTATTTTTTAACTCATCTTGCCTGGCGAAAAGTGAGTTTAGCTGATGGCTAACGGCTAGCTATTCTCCTAACCCTTGGTAGTACGAGCAAAATTTATATTGCACTGCAACAAAAATTGCTGTAGACCTGTAAAGTGTTGTGTTAGCATCGAAATCATTCACTTAACGCTAAGCAGGAAAAAAATTATGTCTGTGAATAAATCCCTATCTCAACTCACTTCGCAAACCACTGAACTTGCTTGGGCTGTCCCCCAAGTGATTGCGCAACGTTTAACCCGCATGGCTTTAGCTGGGCCTAATCCTTCCGCTAAAGACCAACACGAGTTTTATACTATGGGTGCCGAGAAAGTCTGGGCCTTCTATGAATCTTGGTGGGCCATGAGTTTGGCAGTTGCGGAAAAAAACCAACATATGTTGATGAGCATGTTCATGACTCCATGGAAAATGACAAATCCTTCCAGTTTTTTGTCATCTGAAAAACTGCAGAAAGATGCTTTGGATGTTATGAATAAAGGTATGACACCGGTACGTAAACGTGCTGTTTCCAATGCTCGCCGTTTGTCCCGCTAAACCGGCATTGCCTTGCCTATTTACCTAACCAGATAAAGATAGCCGTGCTTTTTTATCTGGTTAGCTGTCAAAACCGGTACGCTGTATAATCGCCTTGGTATCCACTCCCAGCGGCAAACTGCCATAATGGTGCATAACGTTGCCTCCTAAACGGGAGTGTACAAACGCTTCTGTCACTGCGGTATTGCCCTGCTGTACTAATAAACTGCCTTGCCAAGTAAGTGCTAGTTGTTCAATCCAGCGTCTAGCCTGATATTCCGCTTCACGTTTAGCCGACAATGCATTTTTCAGGCGATGGATAGCCTGATCCAGTTCGGGCATTTGCCCCGCGCCCCGCTCTAATTCCGCAAACCACGCATCCAATACAGCCGGATGTTTCAGCATAGCGCGCAATACATCCAGTGCTTGAATATTGCCGGAACCTTCCCAAATGGCATTCACGGGTGCTTCCCGATATAAACGCGCGAGAATGAAATCCTCGCAATAACCATTGCCGCCCAAACATTCCATGGCTTCGTAAGCATGAGTGGGCGTACGTTTGCAAATCCAGTATTTGCCAATCGCTGTGCCAAGACGCAATAGCAAACGTTCCTGTTCTTCAGCGACCGAATCCAACGCTCGTGCCATACGGAAGGTCATGGCCAGCGAACCTTCTAGTTCTAACTGCAAATCCGCCAGCACATTTTGCATCAAAGGTTGTTGGGATAAGGTTTTGCCAAATACCTTGCGGTGGGCAGCATGATGCGCCGCTTGCGCAACGGCCTGTCGTTGACCTGCACTAGAACCTATCATGCAGTCAAAGCGGGTCATGGCAACCATTTCAATAATGGTTTGAATACCACGGCCTTCTTCGCCCATGAGCCAACCAACCGCACCACGCAATTCCACCTCGGCAGAAGCATTAGAAGCATTGCCTAATTTATTTTTAAGGCGTTGAATCTGAAGAGGGTTTTTAGTGCCATCCGGTTTCCAGCGTGGAACCAGAAAACAGCTCAGCCCGTGCGGTGCTTGGGCTAACATCAGAAAAGCATCACACATGGGGGCGGATAGAAACCATTTGTGTCCTACCAGACCATACCATTCCCCCGCGCCGCTAGTGCTGATGGGCCAAGCGCGCGTGGTATTAGCGCGTACATCCGAGCCGCCCTGTTTTTCCGTCATACCCATGCCAATAGTGACAGCGTTTTTTTGTTCATAGCTAATATTGCGCGGGTCATAGGCTTGGCTGAGTACTTTCGGTAGCCAATTAGCGGCAACAATAGCGGTATGGCGTAAAGCCGGTACAGAGGCAAAAGTCATGGTTACAGGGCAACCATGCCCGGCTTCCACTTGGGTTTGTAAGTAATACATCGCCGCGCGTGCCACATGCGCCCCCGGACGTGGATGCAGCCACGGACTCGCATGCAGGCCATTTTCCAGCGCCATTTGCATTAAATGGTGATAAGCCGGATGGAAACGAATTAAATCCACCCGTTGACCAGTGCGATCATGGCTACGAAATTCAGGCTTGAATTCGTTAGCCAAAAATCCCCACCTAATTACTTCGGCGGTACCGCAACGCGCTCCATGAGCGCGGATACTATCTTCGGCCCAAGCCGCACCTTCACGCTTAACGGCTTCCTGTAAGGCGGGGTCAGTTTCATACAGATTGTAATTTTCCAGCGGTGGTGTTTGATTAAACACTTCATGGGTATCGGCAATGCTGGAGGCACGATAGGCGGAGGGTGTATGGCTCATAACTGAATCTCCCACAAAAGGGTGGAAGTGAAACGTGCGTTCAGTCTAACCAAGTAAGCTTAAATGATACAAATCGCAGGGAGTTGAAGAGTATAGGGGAACTACTAGCCAATCTACGCCAGATTGGCTAGTAAGAAGCAAGAGGCGATTAAGGTAATTCAACCTTAGGTGCAGGTACCCAGCCTTGCTTGCGATGTTCAACCACGACGGTGGTATAAATACCACCACGTACATTCCACACCCCAGTCAGGCGCATAAAGCGTGGTTCGGTCGCCTTGGCTAAATCTTCCAGAATCTTGTTGGTAACGGCTTCATGGAAAGCCCCTTCTTCGCGATAGCTCCACATATACAATTTGAGGGCTTTCAGCTCTACGCATTTTTCATCCGGTACATATTCTAGTTTGAATTGAGCGAAATCCGGCTGGCCAGTTAAGGGGCACAAACAGGTGAATTCGGGGACATCAATACGAATGGTGTAATCCCGTTCAGCATTAGGATTAACGAAGGTTTGCAGTTCTTTACTAGGGCGTGTGGTCATGATGGCTCCTGTAACCCGATAAACAGTCGGGCGGTGTTTAACAAGGCGCTGGTTTTATACCAGACGTGTGGATTTGTCCAGATAGCGCCTGTTTCCAATTCTATTCTGCTGACAAACTTTATTGTTTTAATGCGATTTGAGCATAACCATGCTTTTATTGCGCAGGTTTATGAGTAAGTGCATAGGCGCAAAACCGACAGTATTGTATGCTCATAAGCAAAAAAATTTACTTGATCAACTCATGTTGAATTCATGCACTGAAGGATGACGGGGGGAGGACACCATGCCTATCTGGAAGCGTTTTGATCCAAGGTATTATCAGCTGTTAATACAAAGCTGCCTATTGTTCTGGGGAGTTGGGGTACTCGGTTTTCCTATTACCAGTTTGCAAATACTAGTGGTGGTGACAAGCGCGCTGGTGACGCAAATCGTATGCGCGCGTTGGTTTGCGGTGCCGCTAGTATGGTTAAGTACGCTGAATACCAGTTTATCCGTATTGTTGTTATTGCATTCGCAAAGTGCTTTATGGTTAGCAATCGTGGCATTGCTTAGCATTGCCAGCAAATTTGTGCTGCGCTGGGATAATCGCCATATGTTTAATCCTTCTGCATTTGGCATTGTCGCTGGTTTATTACTAACCAATGAAGTATGGGCAGCACCAGGGCAATGGGGGCATGGTTTATGGCTGTTTTTATTGCTTGCCGGTAGTGGTTTGGTCATACGTTTGGGTTGGCAGGTCATGCTGACATCGATCAGTTTTCTACTGACTTATGCTGCCTTATTGTTCTTGAAAGCCGTTTGGTTAGGTGACCCGTGGACTATTCCGCAACATCAACTACAAAATGGCGCATTATTACTCTTTAGCTTTTTCATGCTGTCCGACCCTAAAACCACGCCAGTACATCCGCTAGGACGCGTGATATTCGGTATGGCAGTTGCCTTACTAGCAGTGTGGATGCAATTTCGCCTGTATTTACCGAATGCTTTTCTGTATGCGCTAGTGATCTTGACGCCCGGTATTATTTTCCTGAATCGCTGTCTGAATTACCCCGCTTTTGAATGGTCAACTTCTATAACGAAACAAGAGAAAGTGCTATGAAAAAACTCGTTAGTGTGGCGACCTTAGTCGCGTGTCTATTGCCATTGCAAGCCTCCTCTTTCTGCGGCTTTTATGTTGCGAAAGCGGATACCAGTTTATTCAATGAATCCTCGCAAGTTGTGTATGCGCGTGAAGGTGACCGTAGCATTGTTACCATGGGCAGTGACTTCAAGGGTGATGTCAAAGAGTTTGCTATGGTGATACCGGTGCCGGTCGTGGTGCAAAAGGAACAGGTAAAACTGGTTAATAACAGCACGATCAAACATCTGGATGCCTATACTGCCCCGCGTTTGGTGGAGTATTTCGACCGTGACCCCTGTGAACCCATTCCCCCGCCGATGATGGCACCGATGGCAGCGCCAGCGCCTGCTACTGCCAAAGCCCGTAATAAAGAATTGGGTGTGACTATCGAAGCACAATACACCTTAGGCGAATATGACATTATGGTGTTATCTGGTAAGGAAAGCAGTGGTTTGATTACTTGGTTGAGCGAAAATGGTTATAAAATTCCGCAAGGGGCTGAACCAGTGGTCAATAGCTACCTAAAGCAGAATATGAAATTCTTTGTCGCCAAGGTAAACCTAAAAGAATATTCCAAAACCGGCTTTACCCAATTGCGCCCTATTCAAGTCAATTACCGCGAAAAGCGTTTCATGCTGCCGATTCGCTTAGGCACAGTCAATGCTAAAGGTAAGCAGGATTTGTTTGTGTATGCCTTAACCCGTAATGGCCGCGTCGAAACTACTAATTATCGTACCGTCAAATTACCCAGCGATTTAGAGATTCCTGCCTATATCAAGGATAAGAAACAATTCCCGGCCTTTTATCGCAGTATGTTCCGTAATCAGGCCGATAAAGAAGGCGGAGTAGTATTTCTGGAATATGCTTGGAATATGAACTGGTGTGACCCGTGTGCGGCTGAACCTTTAGCGACTAAGGAATTACAGGAACTAGGAGCATTCTGGGTGAAACCGGATGCGCCCAATGCGTATATGAGTGGCAGTGCAGAAGTTTATGTTACTCGCCTACATGCCCGTTATGATCGCGCCACTTTCCCAGAAGATCTCATGTTCCAAACCACGGGCAATACCGAAAATTTCCAAGGGCGCTATGTTATTCGTCATGCTTGGCAAGGTCAGGCAAGTTGCTCGGCAGGTAAGGAATACCTAACGAAAACGGTGCCTAAACAGCAAGAAGATGCCGCACAAAATCTGGCCCGCTTAACCGGCTGGAATATCAACGACATTCGCAAACAGCAACCCTCGCCCATTGTCCCACCCGCTAATACCAGCCAATAAATGCTAGGTTATAATCGGGAACCGTATCGTTGTTCCCGGTTTTTATCTACTTGATGAGTATTATCCCAATATAAACCGTGTATTTTTATAGTTATTAAAATCAATAGTTTGAATCGAAGAACTCATCTGGAAAGGAATAAAAAACCCTCCGGCGCAAGGAGGGTCATAAACAAGGGCTTAGAGTATTTTTTATTAATGGACTTAAGGGACTTTTGGTCTTTACTTGCCAGTCACGTCACTGGCAAGATTTCAGAACTGTATTTGCCCGATTAACGCTGCTAACGCCAATAAGTTGACAATAAGCAGCCCTTGTTTGAAAAAAATGCATGCAAACCCTAGATGCCAAAACGGTTCCCTTGGATGGAACCAACCTGATTGAAGCCAGTGCCGGGACAGGTAAAACCTGGACGATTTCTTGGCTTTACCTACGTTTGATTGCAGTACAGGGTCTGAAGGTTGACCAGATTCTGGTGGTAACTTATACCGATGCTGCTACCGCTGAACTACGTGACCGTATTCGCAGGCGTTTAGCCGATGCATTGGCCTATCTGGAAGGTTTTGCGTGTGAAGAGCCTTATGAAACTTTGCTGGCTGATACGCAAGCAGAGGTTTGCATGAGACGCTTGCGCCTGGCTCTAGTTAGCTTTGACGAAGCGGCGGTGTTTACCATTCATGGCTTTTGTAAGCGTGTTTTGACGGAAAACGCCTTTGAAGCCCGCGTGCATTTTGAAAGTGAACTGGTGGCTAATGAAGACGAGTTGCTCACCCAGTTAACGGATCAATTCTGGTATCAGCATTTTCTCAAACCTGATTCCCTGCATTTGATGCTGTTGAAACGGCATGGTTTAACCCCGGATGGCTTATTAGCAGATGTGCGTAATTTCATTGGCAAACCTTATCTGTTCGCCAATATTCCGCCGGTAGCAGCCGAAGATTTGGAACACTTAAACCAAAAGCTGGAAAAACGCCTACAAGCCTGCGCTAAGAGTTGGCAGCAACATCAGGGTGAGGTGAAAGCGTTATTGCTCAGCGGTGTCTTGCAAGGTACGGCGTATCGACGCGACTATGTGGGAAAATGGTCTGGGACTCTAGATAAACTCTTTGCTGGTGATGAGGAGATGACGGCAGCGTATGAGGATCTGAAACGGTTTGGCAGTGTTCATCTCAAGGAAAAGACTAAGCCGGGTAAGTCGTCACCGGTGCATGACTTTTTTGCCTTAGTGGATAAGCTGCTGCTGGCTTGGGAAGCGTATGCGGAAACCGGCAAGATTGCGCTTGAACATGTGCGCTTTCGCTTGTTGCAGCATTTGCGCGCAGGCTTACCTAAACGCAAGCAGCAACTGGGGATTTTGACTTTTGATGATCTGTTGTTGCATTTGCGCGATGCGCTTGAGCAACACGAGTATTTTGCGGCACGTTTGGCTGATAAGTATCAAGCCGCGCTAATTGATGAGTTTCAGGACACTGACCCTATTCAATATGAGATTTTTACGCGCATTTACCGTGATCAGCAGGAAAAACGCCTGTTTTTTGTCGGTGACCCTAAACAAGCCATTTATGGCTTTCGGGGTGCGGATATTTACACCTATATCAAAGCGGCTAAAGCGGTGGAACATCGCCATACTTTGGCTCACAACTATCGCTCACATGGCAATTTCCTCAGCGCCTTGAATCATGTGTTTGCGCAATCTTCTGACCCGTTTCGTAGCGAAATCGCTTATGAAGCCGTGGAAGCGGGGCGTCCACAAGATGATTTGTGTATTGACCCGGCGTTAGCGCCTATGCGTTTGTGGGATTGGGATAAGCTAGACGATGACTGCAAAATCAATGATGTGCAGGAGCAGATTGCCAAGGCAGTCGCGGATGATATTGCGCGTTTATTGAATGCTGCCAAAGCAGGCAAGGCGATGATAGGCCAGCGTGTCTTGGAAAGCCGGGATATTGCTGTCTTAGTGCGCGAAAACAAGCAAGGTGATTGGATTAAACAAGCTTTGCTCGAACGCGGCATTGCTAGTGTACAAAAATCGCGTGACAGCATTTTTC
>CAZCJE010000022.1:14964-39331 GCA_964498805.1 uncultured Thiothrix sp. | reverse complement strand
GTAAGGGTATGGATGACGTCAGTGGAATCATGAATATGGCATTATTATTGCTGTTAACGTCTACATCATACGGCTTTCAACATAGCTGGAAAATGAATTTAGCACCAGAAGCAAGAACAAGCGATAAACGGCCATGGTAGTGGAGAGGCTAGTCAAGTTAGAAATCAACAGTAGGAGTAGCCTAAAGGTGCCAAGTCAGTAAAAATAGTTTTTTCCTGGATTTTACTATTGATAAAACCATTGATATATTAAAAATTAAAGTTTAAGTCAGAGATGGCGCTAATGTAGGTAAACCATTACGTTTCATTTTCAGCCATTGTTGAGTTCTTTGCTCTAAAAATTGATAACTGATTTCAGAAAATAAAACAGTTAACAATAAACATATAAAACATAGTGCATACCAATCTAAGCCTAAATTTACCGTTTGATCAAGACCTAAGATTAATACCGCTACAGGAATATGTGATAAATAAATGGAGTAGGAACGTAAACCAACCCATTTTAAGAAAGACGGTATGCCAAAAGTAATAATAGAGTTAGGTCCACTGATAGCTAAACTAACCAGTATTCCACTTATTAAAGCTTCTAAAGCTACTCCTAAATAATCATTTACTACTAAACTTTTAATAAGGATCAATAGGATTAGCAATAATAATGTGAAAAATTTCTTTAGGTAAGCGTTGATATTGGTCATGCTAGTGACAAAAATATGTTGAAAATTCCATATTAGAATGCCAATCAAAATACCATCAGAACGAAACATCCACCAATTTTCGCCACCAAAGCGGTAAAAAAGATTGAGTGTTAATAAAGTAAAAATGATGATTAATCGTTTTGGTAGTGTTCTATTCATTAAAAAAGGTAAAAAACAATAAAAATGCCATTCTAATGATAAAGACCAGAAATAGCCGAACACGCTGGGGCTCATTGATTCAGTGATATTAAATATATAAAAAAGACCTGCACTAAATTTATATATCATGTCACTCAAATTAGGTAAAAGATTAAGTAAAGGAAAGTAAATAGTAAGGCATAAACAGATACTTAGCCAAAATATGGTAGCTGGCCATAATCGGTGTAGTCTGTTAAAGAGCAATACATTATATATTTCTCTTAAAGAATATGTTTTTTGGTCTAAACGTGCATAACTAGAGCTAACCACATACCCAGAAATAACAAAAAATAAATCTACTCCCACACTAAGATTGAGGCCATGAATGTCTTCAATTACATCGATAAGTTCTTTTTTGAAAATCAATAGGGTATGTAAAATAAAGACAAAAGCAATAGCATAAGCTCTTAAATAGTCTATTTCCTCATTATGAGCATGATTCATGGATTAAATCCAAGTAAAATACTGGAGAAGTTCCGAAATCTTCTCCAGTAATAATAGCAAAAGATATAGTGTGTTAAGCAGATACAGGTTTTACAATAATGTTTTTAGGTATTTTTTCTTGATCGGCTGACTTGATCTCTTCGTGATAATCATCATCAACATTAATAGCCCAAATATTATCTTTACAGGTAATACCAGCTAAAATGTTATCAACTGCCATTTTGGCTGTTAACATGGAATGATCTTGATTATTATAACGATGCATACCATTACGTCCTACCGGAAATAAATTAGTAATAGAATCAAGATAATCTTTAATTTGGTCAAATTCATGATAAGCACCAAAATAAGCAGGATAAGCCTTTGGCATTCTAATGACAGTACTGTCTAGGACATCTTTTGCCTCTAACATACCAATTTTGACTAGCTCTTCTGTGCCTAAAGTCTTCAGGTCACCATCACTTAATGACCACAGATCATCGCCTTCATTGCAAAAATATTCTAATCCTAGCCAAATAGTATCCGGATCTTTAACCATATCCGGACTCCAATTATTGAAAATCTGTAAACGACCTACTTTAACGTCTTGTTCCTGAATATAAATCCAGTTATCCGGTGGCATATGATTAGCCTGTTGGGAAGCAGATTGACTATTAGCCTTCATTTTTTTGACTAACAATCCTACTGTGAGAAAATCACGATAAGGTAGGTTATTAGCGATATATTTAACTTGTTCAGAAGGCACATCGCCCATGCTGTTAATAAGTTCTTTAATAGGCATAGTAGAGATAACTTGGTCAGCTGCAAAAATGATGATTTCTCCTGTCACCATATTTTGTGCTTGTACACTAATTATTTTGCCGTCTTCAATTTTTAAGCCACAGACTTTATGGCGATAGTGCAATTCACCACCTTGTGCAAGTACAAGGCGTGTGACTTCTTCCCACATTTGACCAGGCCCAAATTTGGGGTAGAGAAATTTTTCAATTAGAGAGGTATTAGTAGTTTTCTGTTCAAGTGTTTGTGGTTTTACAAAAAATTTACTAAGAGCATGTTTGAGTGCTTTGGTAATGGAAAGTCCTTTAATGCGTTGTGCACCCCATTCAGCACTGATTTCCTGACAGGGAACACCCCAGACTTTTTCTGTATAACCCTTAAAAAAAGTTAAATATAATTCTTTGCCAAAGCGATTAATTAAAAAATCCTGTAAAGAGTTCTCAGATTTGATTGGGAATAATCTTGAGATAAGATAGCTTAAACCAATGCGTACCATTCGCACAAGACCAAGATTAAAAATGGTGCTTTGATTGATCTTTAATGGATAGTCAAAGAACTTTCTTAGAAAGTAAATACGTGAAAGTCGATTTCTAACTAAAAATACATTGTCTGAACTGATATCTTTTGTAGTATTTTCTACCGCAACTTGGCGCTTTTTGTTTTGATAACTAATTTCTAAGTGGTCGGTGGTATGATGATCAATAGGTAAGATGTTTTGCCACCAATCCATTACCCAATCAGATTTGGAAAAAAAGCGGTGTCCACCAATATCAATACGATTACCGCGATAATTGACAGTACGCGAAATACCACCAACGCAGTCATCAGCCTCTAAAATAATGGGTTTGATAGCCGAACGGCGGAGTAACTCCAAAGCTGCTGTCAGTCCTGCCGGACCAGCACCAATAATAATCGCATTATTTTTCATATTTATAGGCTTATTTTTATTAATTTGAAGATACCAGAAGCTTTTGTTTAAGCTCAGGCTGCCTAAATAACAGTATACGTCTTCCAGCAAAATTTGTAATAAGGGTCAGACCGGTGGTGATGCATTTCGCCATTAGCAAATGAATCCCTAACCATTGTACCAAAACAGACATGCATACCATTGATAAACATAAGGTTAGTACACCTACTAATACAAAAATACTAAATTCGGTATATTGATTAGTTAAAGCTCGGTGTTTAAATGCCCAGCATATAGATAATATGTAGTTAACCCATGAACCAGCTAAAAAAGCGAGTAAGGTGGCCAACAGATAATTCATATTTAGGAGACTAGTTAGACCAGCTAATAAAGAAAAATCTGTTACGAAAGCCAGACTACCTACACCTAGGTAACGTGAAAACTCCTGCAAGATGTTTTTCATAATAGAAGATTTCCTTATTTTATTATTAGCTTGGAATATTTTTATTGTATGCTAGCACGATTTGTAGGGCTACAGCTATATAAACCGTATTGCTGATTAGTTAATGGATCTTTAAATTTAATAACCTTAACATCAGCTTGATAATTTTCAGCAATGATATAATTTAATGTAGGATCTTGGCATACTTCTTGTAATAATTGCACCGTAAGTAATTTGTCTCTTACTTTTGGATAAAAATCCCAAAAATGACTGGCATCCATTTCGCTGATTTTTGCGACTTGTTTAGCGCGCCGTATTAGTTCAATAGTGGTTTCACGACTAAAAATTGCTCCAGCTGCTTGGTCGAAAGAGGTATAGTTTGCCCGCTTTAACCAAAACCATGCTCGTTGTGGATTTTCGACCCAATACACCGTTGCTTCAGGTGGAATTAATTGGCGAATAGGTTCTATAGCGGCTTGTCGTGCTGCAGAATCATAAAAAGCATTCGTAGCATTGTTCAGACGATTCGTATGGAAACTATCAGTAGAGGGGCTATACCAGTTGATACTTCCTATAACCAATAAAAAAATCATTAAAATAATAGCTAGTTTATTAATGATAACCTGTTGGTGCTGAAGTAAAATATATAGAGTTGCTAGTAAGGTCAAAGCAATCAAAGGGTGTTTTAGATAAAGATGCCAGCTGGGTTGCGAGTTTATATAAGTCTGATCACCTATATCCATTCGAAGATTAAGAATAGAGAACAGAATGATTTGTAAAGCTATGATAATGAGTAATATCCAAACCCCTTTTGAGGGTTGATAATAGGGTGCATAATGGTAGCCTAGCAAGCTTATCAATACTATGGCCACAGCATAAAGACCAGAAACTTCATTATTTAAAAATAGTCCTAATCCTAATCCAGTTGCTAAAATAATATGCCATAAATTTAATTGATGACATTCCCACAATAAAGCTGTAATCAATAATGGATTAAAAATAATGGCTATCCATAAAATTCGTGATAATTGGAGGCTCACGACAAAGGGTAAGTGTAATAGAGTTCCGCCTATAAAACTAATTGTAATTAATAATATTATACTAGCTAAGGTTGACCAGGCTAAGCGCCGTACCAAATTATTATTGGATATTGACCAAGCTGCAAAAGTGACAGTTAGGCAAAAAAAGAGCTGAGAAAAAGAGTACCAATGCCATGTGTTTAAAAATACAAAGGGGCTACGTTCAACATTATACTTCCACCAAACCTCATCCATTGGTTGTACTAAACCTGTGAAAGGTTTAATGCCAATAAGTCCTAATAATATTCCTATTAATCCACTCGATAGAATTAGAATTAGCCAGATTTTTGGACGTAGCCAAATGCCCAAACCTATAATCAAGGCAGGTAAAGCAATTAAAGGATGCATAATAAAGGCTATGAAATAAGAGAAGACACTCCAGTGCCATTGCCGACGGAGACAAGTGCTCAAAGCGACTAATGAGAAAAGTTCTGCATATAGACGAGCTGTCAAATAAGGCTCTGCATAACCAACGACATTATGTGAACCATAATAGTTGTTTAAGGTGATAATGAGCACTACGGCTGTTATGGCAGCTAGACTAGGTAAAATTCTAGCGAGGCTAAATATTGCCATGAACCATAATAATAGACCTATTATCTCTAAGACTAAAGACGCATAAGTGAGTCCTAAGTTTTTAATGACCAATGCATAAAAATTACTAAACAAGGTATATTGGTCTTGGGAACCATAGAGAAAAAATAAATCATGATTTAGAGCATCTGGGTAAAGTATATGTAAAGCTTGTAAAGCATACAGTATGCCATCATAGTTAACACCACTGAAAGGCCTAGCAAGGAGCCATATTGCTAGGATGAATCCTACCAAAGTAAATAAAGTAAGGTTGTCTTTATTTTCTCTTGAGAATAACTTGTTAATCATGTTGTTTTAGTCAATAAGCATAATTATGAACTTAGAGACCAAATGGATTAATATCAATAATGTCAATAGGTTCCCAATTTTGACTATTGAATGCCCATAAAACATCTCGCTCTTTACCACTTAGTGCCAAAAATACATAATCAGTCGCTTGTTTGCCGTGCTTAGCTAAAAAATTATTGAGCTGTTGTTTGTTGTTATTATTACGTTGAAATACTTCAGGGTTAATGCTTTTGGTTAGCATTGTGTCTGTAAATTTCTTGAATGGCTCATAGTATTCCGGTCTGGTATCTAAATCGGGTTTGCCAGAGAGTACCTCCATAGTTAGGCGCGAAACTTCAGAGGGATCAGATGGCTTTTGCACATATACTAACGTCGGACCAGTTAGTTTAGATTTCTTCAATTCTGGATATTTTGCTTTGGCAGGATCAACTTCATTGGTATTAATGGGTGTAAAACGATCCCCTGCAAAAGCGATGTATAAAGGATGTGCTGAATAAATAGTATAAAAACCATAACAAAAAGCAACGATCTGTACCAGCCCTATGATAGTAAGATCCATTTTTAACGAAGGCTTTTTGGGTTTAAAAACTACTAAAGTTAATAACGGTCCTAAAATAACATCAACTGTGATCAATATCAGGATGATATGATCTAATCCTGATATTTCAAAAAAAGGCGCTGGATACCAAAATTTCAATGCTAGTAATAAGCTGATGCTAATAAAAGATAAGCTAATAATAAAATGAATACCAGAAGCTTTTAATTTTTGTTTGACTAGGTTCATTTTTTTCTACCTACAATTATTGTTTTTATGGTGAAGTATCAGAACGACAATCCATAGGACGATAACGACTAGGTAAAGTACCGCCTTGGCAATTAGAAGTTATATGATCGTTTTCTGTTTTGTATACAAAAACTAATGTAGTGCCATCGGTATCTGAGGTTAGACCTTGAAAGGTAATTTCTAGATTAGCCTCAGCGGCACTAACGGCAGTATAAACCGCAGTGCTGATAAACTGGGAGTCTTCCATCATGTTTTTAATATCATGGCTGGTAAAGGTATTATCACCAGGCATAGCAGCATGAGTAGCAAATTCTTCCCAGATTAGGGTTTTGGCAGCATCAGAAAAACGTAATATTTCAATGAGCTTAGCGCGAGCTAGATAGGTTTGGTAAGCCGGAATGGCGATGGAAGCAAGGACGCCAATAATCGCTACAACTATCATGAGTTCGATGAGAGTGAAGCCTTTTTGTTTTCGTGTATTGGTTCGCATGCTGCCTCCATGCAGGAAGGGCACCGAAGCGCCCTTCCTGATTAAGTACTAGTATTAGTCGCTGTGATTAGCGGCAAGCAGCAGGTACATATTTAGCTTGAACAGTACCAGTACCCGCACCAGCCATGCTGTTTTGAGAGGCAGATACACCTGTTGCAGAAGTACATGCCCAGTCCAGAGTGCCAGTTACGCCAGCTGTGATGGCAGCAGCCAATGTTTTAGAGCTACCAGCAGCACCGTCACGAACGTATGGAGACAAGACGATAGTGTTCTCGGCAGTAGCAACACCGACAGCGGTTGGGTTATAAGTAATAGTCATGACCCCTGTAGTGTTAACCATTTGAATGCTGTTAACATATTTACTGTTAGCACCAGTGTTGTTATTTTGGGCATTCCAGGTATCTGCTACACGTTTCAGATCAGCAGCAGAAGCAGAGCCTTCAGTTGCTACAGCCATTTTAGCTGGTTCTGCCAGACCTAAACCTTCAGTGATCCGGGTACGTACAGTGTAGTCCTGATAAGCAGGCAGGGCGATCGCTGCCAGAATGCCGATGATGGCGACAACGATCATTAACTCGATTAAGGTGAAGCCTTGTTGGGCTTTAGCTTTCATGCTCATGGAATTATTCCTTATTGTTAGGATTTGTTGGGATTTTTTATTATGTCCAAAGACAACTCTAATAATGCAGAAGCCGTGCCAACTGGATGGGTTATATCGTCGGCTACATTTTGTAGATAAATGGTGTTTTTTCTGGGGCTTATTTTGCTTCTGTGTCACATAGTGACAATTTTGTCGATTGTCAGTGTCAGTTTATCGGAATTAAGCCTGTTTAGCCTTCATCAAGGCCATATTTTTGAATACGATAGCGTAATTGCCGGAACGTCATGCCTAACATTTCTGCTGCTCGGGTTCGATTCCAGCGCGTATGTTCCAAAGCGCGAATAATTAGAATGCGTTCTGCCTCTTCATCCGCTGGATTCCAAGGGCCAAATTCGGATAGCGCATTTTCTTCTTCATGTACCTTGGCTAAAGGCGCTGTGACTATGGCAGGGGGTGCAGATAAGACAACTTTAGCCGGAGCTGGCGCTGGGGGTTCAAGTGATGCGGCCTGTAATTGCAGGTCATCCGGTTGGATAGTGTTGTTGTCGCATAAGGTACTCGCTCGTTCTAGAACATTCTCTAGCTCTCGTACATTGCCCGGAAAGTTATAAGCTTGTAATTCATTACGTGCTGCTTGCGATAAGCGAATCGGCGGCATCTGCCAGCGGTGAGCAATTTTATCGAGAAAGAAATCTGCGAGTAACAAAATGTCCTCTTTACGTTCGCGCAACGGCGGAACCTTAAGCTTGATGACATTCAGGCGGTAATAAAGGTCTTGGCGAAAATGTCCGGCGGCTACTTCATGTTCAAGACTCTTATGGGTAGCACTGAGAATGCGTACATCAACGGGGATTTCTTCGAGCGCGCCTACCGGTTTGACCGCTCCTTCTTGAATGGCACGCAACAACTTGACCTGCATCGTTAAGGGTAAATCGGCAACCTCATCTAGAAACAAGGTGCCTTTGTTGGCGGCTTGGAACAAACCTTGTTTGTCAGCGACTGCCCCGGTAAAGCTGCCTTTTTTATGGCCGAAGAACTCGCTTTCCATCAAATTTTCTGGAATAGCCCCGCAGTTGACGGGAATAAATGGGGCCTTAGCCCGTGACCCTTGCAAATGAATCTGATGGGCTACTAATTCTTTACCACTACCGGATTCACCGTGGATATAGACCGGTGCTTGGCTACGCGCGAGTTTGCTAATGGTGGATTTCATCTGCTGCATGGCAGGCGAATTGCCTAAAATGCTGTTGCCTTGTGCTTCAGAGTCTTTATCTTTGCTCGCACTAACCGGTTTATCTTTACCGCCTCCGGATAATTTTAAGGCGGTATTGATCAGTTCGCGCAATTTAGGTAGGTCAACCGGTTTGGAAACAAAATCATAAGCCCCTGCTTTCAAAGCCTCAACTGCAGTATCCATACTGCCGAAAGCGGTAATCACGGCTACTGGAATTTGCGGATAATTCTTTTGTAAGAAACGCACAATATCAATGCCACTGCCATCCGGCAGTTTCATATCAGTCAGGCACAGGTTGGGCTTATAGGTTTCAATCTGATTAAGGGCACTTTGTACATTCCCTGCAGTAATGGTATCTAAGCCCATACGTAACAGGGTAATTTCCAGAAGTTCACGAATATCAGGCTCATCATCGATGATCAGGACAGTCTGTTCGGTCATAACGGTTGGCCTTTTGTTGTTACTATTTAACGGCTACGGGAGAAGACCAGGCGAAAGCAACTACCATTGGTTGGTAAGGCAATATATTCCAGGCTTGCACCATTACTCAGAGCTAGTTCACGCGACATGAATAACCCTAATCCCGTACCTTGTGTGCTAGTCGTGAAAAAAGGTTCAAACAGGCGCTGACGTTGTTCCTCGGTCATACCGCGTCCATTATCGATTACATTCAGCATAATGTCGCGGGTATGGGTCGGGTTACCGCCTTGTAGATCTAGCTGTAAGTTGCTGGGGTCTTCGTGGGCATATTTCAGAGCATTACGACACAGATTCCAGACAATTTGATGCAAATGCGCGGGGTCAAACTCAATCACTGTATCGGCTGGCTCAATAAACAGGGTAATTTGATCCTCACGCAGCTTATTTTGCAAGATGAAATCCTTGCGGAATTCATGTAGCCATAGTTTCAACGCCAAGCGTTCACGATTAGGGACTTTTTTGCGCGATAGATTCAGTACGCTTTCAATGGTCAGATTCATGCGTCGAGCATTGGACTGAATAATCTGTAACAAACGGATATCGGCCTTATCCAGATTCTGCGATTCACTGAGTAATTGCGCGGCATGGCTAATGGCACCGAGCGGGTTGCGGATTTCATGCGCAATACTGGCAGTTAACTGGCCTAAAGAAGCGAGCTTAATGTTCTGTAATTTTTCGCGCTGTTCGGTGGTATCTTCCAGATTGATCATGGTAGCACGCCGTGATTGTGTACCTAGTTGGGAAAACCGTGCCCGCAATTCGGTAGTATTCTGATGACGTATATCAAAACTGGCAATTCGGGGGCTAATCTTGTGTAGCCAATGTTGCAGGTGTTGATCCAGTTCCGGGGCAAACTGCTGCAAGGGTTTACTGCGCCAGTTACCGGGTTGGCCGAGCATTTCCCACGCGGTTTGGTTCATATGGCGGATCACACCCGAACCTTCCACTACCACAATGCCAGCTTCCAGTTTATCCAAAATGGACTGGTTGAGCTGGGAAAGATTGGCTAAGTCAATCCCACGGCGTTGCGCTAAAGAAGCCACTTCGCTGGCTTTGCGTACCCAGCGGTTACTAGCCCAACTGACCAACATAATAAACAGAGCAATCAAGCCGCCATGCATGACACTGGTTTGATCGGTAACGTGCTTGCTTTGTAGCCAAACTTGCATAAATACCAGTGCTAAGCCCGTGATAGCGGCTAGCAATAACGAGACATAGCCGGGGCTACCGAGGTAGGGAATCAATACGGGTATCAGCAAGAGAATACCAAAGCCACCCTCTATGCCCCCACTGGCATAGATTAGCCCAAGCAAAATCACAATATCCATCAACACAAACATAACGGTTTGTACTGATAAGTCCGGCCATTGGAAATAGGAAGCTAAATTACTGATGACAGCAATAATCAGATAAGTGCCGGTAAGCCACAAAAAGAGCTCCGGCATGTATTGACCTAAACGAATATGCCCGTTTTCCAGAACCAAGGCCACCAAGAGAGCACCTGCTAACGTCAGACGATAGACGTGATACAGACGTAGCAGATTCCAGGGGTCCTCATGCAAAAAAGCAGGTACTAGTTTTTGGTCAAATGTTGTTTCGCGTGTTCCAGACTGCAAAAGTGTTCCTCCCCCCGGGAAATAGCTTCATCAGCCGGAATATGCAGCCCACACTGCTTACAGCGCAACATGCGGGTACTTTTCATGGTTGACCCGGTTGATGATTTATTGTGTTGTTTCAAGTATTGCTTGCGCTGCCACGATTTTAACAGAAAATACCCGACTGCTAGCAGAACAAGAATAAAAAGAATACGAGACATGATGTGAAGCGCCCTTTTCAGGTATAGTCGTTACGTTGTAACAATACCGCGTTAACACACCGTGCAAAAGAAAAATTCTACCCTGCGTATTGCCCTCGCTCAGTTGAATGCTTGTGTGGGGGATGTCAAAGGTAACTTGCAAAAAGTACAGGATGCCCTGTTACAGGCTAAGGCTCAGCAAGTTGACCTGATTTTGTTTCCAGAAGTGGTTTTATCCGGCTATCCGGCAGAAGATTTATGGTATCGACCTGACTTTATTGACCAGATGGAAACTGGCATTGCTACTTTGGCTGCTCAAACGCATGGCTTGACGGCCATTGTTGGTGTACCGCTGCTTCGCGATGGCGTGTTGCGTAATATGGCTTGTATTCTGCGCGATGGGCAGATTATTGCTGAATATGCCAAACAAGCGTTGCCAAATTATCGGGTATTTGATGAAAAGCGTTATTTCACCCCCGGCGAACAGTCCTTGGTCGTGGAGGTGGCGGGTGTACAAGTGGGTATCCTGATTTGTGAGGATATCTGGAACCATGGCCCTATGGATGCAGTGAAACAAGCAGGGGCTGAAGCAGTTTGTGTCCTGAACGCTTCCCCTTATCGCTTTGATAAGCCGATTGAGCGCATGAACCTGTTACAGCGCCAGGCATTAAAACATCATTGCCCGATTGCTTATGTCAATTTGGTAGGCGGACAAGATGAACTGGTGTTTGATGGCGATGCCATGTTGGTGGATGCTGCCGGGCAGGTAATGTTCCGTGCTGAATCGTTTGTGGAAGGCGTATTTATCCAAAATTGGCCTATCGGTACACTGCAATCTGAGTTACCAAGTTTACCGGACAAGCCCCTCTATGATGAAGCGGCTATCTATCAGGCGTTGGTATTAGGGGTGCGCGATTACGTACGCAAAAACGGTTTTTCTGGTGTTTTGTTGGGTTTGTCCGGTGGGATTGATTCGGCGTTAACGCTGGCAATTGCAGTGGATGCGTTAGGGGCGGCTAATGTAGAGGCAGTCATGATGCCATTTCGTTATACCGCTAATATTAGTGTCGAAGATGCCAAGGCACAGGCTGGTTGGTTAGGGGTACGTTACCGGGAAATTCCCATTGAGCCAGTGTTTGAAGCGTTTTTGACCCAGTTACAGCCAGAGTTTGAAGGCAAACCGGCTAATGTCACGGAAGAAAACTTACAGGCCCGTATTCGGGGTATGTTGTTAATGTCCTTATCTAATAAACACGGCAAGTTACTGCTAACGACCAGTAATAAAAGTGAAAGTGCCGTGGGCTATGCGACTTTATACGGGGATATGGCAGGGGCATTTGCACCTTTAAAAGATGTTTACAAAACTTTGGTTTATAAACTAGCCGCGTATCGTAATACACTGGGTAAGGCGATTCCGCAGCGGGTTATAGACCGTCCACCCTCGGCTGAATTAGCACCGGGGCAAGTGGATCAGGATTCATTGCCTCCTTATGATGTACTGGATGCGATTTTGCAGCGTTTCCTAGAAGGTGATGAGGCGCTAGAAACCATTGTTGCGGCAGGATTTGAGGCGGCAACCGTTCGTCGAGTCGTGAATCTGGTATTATTAAGTGAATACAAACGAGGTCAGGCAGCCCCCGGTGTGCGTATTACCCGGCGTGGTTTTGGTAAGGATTGGCGTTATCCTATTACCTCTGCCTGGCGCAAAAACCTACCGTTCCATAAAACAGAGGAGCAAGTATGAAGCTGATTCAAGCCATCATTAAACCATTCAAACTGGATGACGTTCGCGAAGCACTGACTGAGATTGGTGTGACCGGCATGACTGCTACAGAAGTTAAGGGTTTTGGCCGTCAAAAAGGTCATACCGAATTGTATCGTGGCGCTGAATATGTGGTGGATTTTCTGCCAAAGGTCAAATTAGAGTTGGTTGTTAAAGCTGATCAGGTGGATGCCGCTATCGAAGCTATTCAGCGTGCCGCGCATACCGGCAAAATCGGTGATGGTAAAATCTTTGTCATGCCAGTTGAACAATCCATACGTATTCGCACCGGCGAACAAGGACAAGACGCCCTATAACACCGGTAGCTACCCTTCATCGTCAACTGTCGATTCTGTCAGGTTCATTGGCAGCCTGTTGGCAACAGGTCAAAGACTTGTTGCCAAAGTCAGGATCAATAGCAGTCATTTCTAGTTCTCCACTGACGCCTGAAGCCCTACCTGCGAAAAAAGCTCAGACCTTACTCGGCCAAGAAACCGATGCGGTAGTATTTGATGCTCATAGCGGCTTAGATGTGAATGCGCTTGCTGCCATTAGCGGTACTTTACGTGGGGGTGGTACGCTATTTTTATTAACACCGCCCTTAGCAGAATGGCCAACTTTTCCTGATCCTGCCTATCAACGGTTTTTACCTTATCCCTATCAACCAACAGATGTGTCAGGGCGTTTCTTGCAACGGCTGGTTCGATTGCTTGAGCAACCGCCTGTGCAAGCGGCGATGCCTTCACCACCACCGGCTTTAACCCAACAGCAAGCTCTTGAGATGATGTTGCCTACTAAGGCACCCGTTGTATTAACAGCTGATCGGGGTCGCGGCAAATCGGCTATTTTGGGTATGGCAGCGGCGTATTGGCAGCAACAAGGGTTAAACGTGCTGTTAACAGCTCCGGCGCGTGCCACCGTTATAAGTGTATTCAAGCATGCAGGGGAGAACGCACCCACTTTTATTGCTCCGGATGAGTTACTGCAAACGTTGCCAACGGCAGATATTTTGCTGGTAGATGAAGCGGCTGCTATTCCCGTGCCGTTGCTATTACAAATGCAAGCGCATTATCCGCGTTGTGTGTTTGCCACTACCGTACATGGCTATGAGGGCAGCGGTCGTGGTTTTGTATTGCGTTTTCAAACAGAGTTACAGCAGCGGACGAATGGGCAATGTCTGTTTTTACGCCTGCAACAACCTATACGCTGGGCGGATAATGACCCGTTGGAACAATTCATTAATCAAGCTTTGCTGCTAGATATTGATACGCCCGAAGCAATGAACTTGCCCACGCTGCAAGCGCATTACACCTTACTTGATCGCGATGCATTAGCCTTTGATGAAACCTTGCTTAAACAAGTGTTTGGTTTATTGGTAACAGCGCATTACCAGACGCGGCCTTCGGACTTACGTCAAATGCTGGATGCGCCCGATATTAGTATTCACGTCTTAAGGCAAGCAGGTTATGTATTAGCGGTTGGGTTATTATCGCGTGAAGGCGGGTTGGCTGCTGAGTTAACAGCGGCGATTCATGCTGGTAAGCGCCGCCCACACGGACACCCAATTCCGCAAACCTTAACTTTCCATGCTGGGGTTGCAGGTGCGGCAGAATTAGTCTGTGAACGGGTGATGCGTATTGCGGTGCAACCGGCCTTACAAGGGCGAGGTTTAGGCAAGCGCTTGCTGGATTATTTAAAACAGTATGCGCAAGAGAGCGGGGCAGATTATCTAGGTGTTAGTTATGCCATGACCCCACAATTGATAGCTTTTTGGGAACAAGCAGGTTTTCAACTCGCGCGCGTTGGGCATCGCAAAGACACCGCTAGTGGTAGCCAATCCGCCGTGCATATTTATCCATTCACGGCGGCAGGCCAACAATTAGCTAATCAGTGCACTGTCCAGCTAACCAAACCGGTATAAGCGGTTAACAGTACGACTACACCAAAGGCAATCCGATACCAAGCGAATACCGTGAAATCATGATTACTGACGTAGCGGATTAATGCGCGTACTGCAATCATGGCGCTAATAAAAGCGAACACAAAGCCCACAACCCATGCGCCAATGTCATCCATACTAAATAAGTGGCGGGATTCGATCATTTCTTTTACAGAGGCAATCCCTAAAGTCGGCACGGCTAAGAAGAAGGAAAATTCCGCAGCGGCTTTACGGGATAAGCCAAAGAACAAGCCACCGATAATAGTGGCACCGGAACGCGAAGTGCCGGGAATTAAAGCAGCTGCCTGAGCCAAACCCAGTTTCAGCGCATCGAGCGGGCGAATATCATCTACAGTGGGAATGGTGACCGTATGTTGGCGTTTTTCTGCCCATAAAATAATGAATGCACCCACAATAAAGGCAATCGCTACCGGAATAGGGGCGAATAAGTGTGCTTTGATAATTTTACCAAACGCTAAACCCAGAACAGCTAAGGGTAAAAATGCAATCGCAAGATTGATAATTAAGCGATTGGCGACCGGATCACGCCCAATGCCTGCAAAGGTACTGACAAAGCGTTGGCGGTATTCCCATACCACAGCCAGAATCGCACCTAATTGAATGGCGATTTCAAACACACTACGCTTTTCTGGGGTCATAAAGTTGAGTAAGTCACCGGCGAGAATCAAGTGACCAGTGCTGGAAACGGGCAAAAACTCCGTTGCACCCTCAACTAAGCCCATAATGGCGGCTTTGAGCAGTAAAATAATATCCATGCAGATCCTTTAAAGTATAAGTATTAGTGGAAGTGTTATAAGCGATGGCTGCGGTCAGCAAGTCTAAAACCTTGCAAGGCGGGGGTAAATGCCTTACTAAAGGCAATGACTTTGAAGCGTTCACCCATTTCGGCAGGTAGGCTTAATAAGCGGACTTGTTGCGCTAATTTATATTGATCCGCTGGTTGTTGTTGTAGAGCATGAATAAACAGTGCTTCCAAACCATTGTCCGCTAAAAACGCAGCTTGCGTAGTATAGCCGCTCAATTCTAGGTCAGCTTGCACACCCGCTTGGGCGACGGCGGTAAAGTCCACGCTCGCGGTAATATCTTGTAAGCCGGGGTAAATCAGCGGGTTGTCATGCACCCGATGCTGGTAATGACAAATCAGCGTGCCTTGCGAGCGTTGTGGGTGATAGTAATCGCTTTGTTCATAGCCGTAATCAATCAGCAGGATGACACCGGCTTGCAGAGTATCCGCTATACTGCGCATCCAGCCAGACAGGGCAGGGTTAAATTCCGAGGTATAGGGTGAAGGGTAAGCAGGCCAGCCCGATTGTTGCAAAGCTGGTTGTAATACTTCTGCCTGGAAAGTTGCCAGTTCAGCAATAGTAGAATCCGTAGTAGGTTGTTCGGTAAAGGCAAAGCCGTCTTCTTGTATCTTTACCCCAATAATTGCTAATTGCTCATCTTCTAAGCTGAAGAGCTCGACTGGCATGGCATCCAGTACTTCATTCCCAACGATGACACCGCGTAGAGGTTGATCAGGCAAACTATCCAACCAGCTAACCCGTGCTAGCAAATGCGGGACATGCGTTTGCAGATTTTGGCGTTGACGATCACGCAATTCCGGGCTGACATCCAAAATTAGGTAACGTTCGGGTAAACAACCGATCGTTTCCAGATGGCTGAGGATGTCGACTGCCATGCGTCCGCTCCCGGCCCCGAGTTCGAGTATGTCACCACCACCCAGTTCGGTTAAGACCTGTGCGCATTGATTGGCCAAACAAGCGGAAAACAGGCTAGAAATTTCCGGTGCAGTAATGAAATCGCCCCCTGCGCCAATTTTGCGCATACCAGATACATAATAACCAAGGCCCGGTTCATACAGAGCCATACGCATGAATTCACGAAAGGAGATACTGCCACCCTGTTGATGAATGACAGCTCGAATTTGATCCGCAAGCATGCCACTGTGTTGCAGCATATCCGCTGGCGGTTGAGGCAAAGTATCAGTAAAGCGCATACCGGTTAGCCACTAAAAAAGCGTTTAGTGTAGCATCATTAGTAGCTATCGCTGTGCGACAAAGCACTTAAACTTAGCCTCATGAGGTTAAATCCTTATTTCGCCGTGACAGTATAACCGCAGGTATTTGTAGAGGCGGCACTATCACTTACTGGGTCAAAGATATTCATAACCGTCAAAACGCCATATTTGTAGGGATAAGAGCTAGTTCCACCGGGGTAATAAGCGCTAGAACCCAGTTTGTAAAAGCCTAAATAACCTTCATTGGCAGCGATCCCATTATTATTTTTGTAACCCCAAGTGGTTTGGCTGGGTTGAGAAAGCGGGCTATTTTGCAACAGAATGGCTTCCCGATGTCCCCATTGTGAACCCGCATCATCATACAGCCAGTTGTAAATCGAACGTTCGATAGGCAGCGGAATATTAGCTTCCGTCAGCGGCTTGGTGCTAGAGACTGCGAAGTAGGCTAAGTTTTCCGAGCGAGTTAGGAATTCAACACAAGCTGCTTTCACTTTGGCCTTGATACGATTGGGCGGATTATCAATGCTGGAATTACCAGAAGGTTCATAGTGGCCAAACTTGTTGGTGGAGACGAGTAATTCAGCATAGGCTTTAGAGGCAGAATCCACATGACTTTCCACGCCAGCTAAGGGTAAACCTAAGACACCCGGCAACATGCCATTACGCGCAGTACGTTCGGCATTGATGAGAAATAAAGCTTTGGCATCATCGCTCATAGCGGTCCAAGTGCTTTGGGCAGGTAGGGCCAAACTGCCTAACTTATTCACAGGCAAACCCAGCTGGATTTCTTCCTGACGACGAGCGTTGTTAAAAGCAGTGGCAACATCTGCTACCCCGTTATAGGTGGTATTCCACTTGATATTGCTAGTGATATTTGGCGGAGATAAAGCGAAAGCGGCGGTAGAAGTTAGGGCCATAACCATAGTGGTTAAACCCAATCGGCCTAAAATGGCTTTATATTTACCCATACTGAAATGCCCTCATAGAAATAGTTATGTTGATTAATAGTGAAAGCATTCTGGACAAAGTAAATGGATTAATCAATTGATTAAATTATAGATTTATCTGTTATTTGATCATAATCATCTATAAAATTGGATAGTATAAAACTATTTATAAAAGTTTAAGTTTGTTAACTATTCATCTGCAAGAGTAATGAAAAATAAAGCAGCGGGAGGCGGTGAGCAGAAACTGCCTTCAGGTGGGAAGGCAGTTCAGAGATAGCGCGCTAAGACCGCGTTATTGCTAGCCTATATTGCTGAGTACATCAAAGAGTCAGTTGTAGCAATTGACAGTAAAGGTGTGCTTAACCATTAGGCTGCGCACAATTGCACCGGTGATAACGGTAAGCGGGTCTGTTTGTGCAGGATTTCCAACAAAACAATCACCCGTTCTGCACCTTCATATTTTTCAAAGATCGCCTGCAGGCCAGCAAAAGGGCCTTCTTTGATATGAACCTTGTCGCCTTGATGAAAGCGGTCAAGGTCAATAGCCCGTTCACCCAAGGTATTCTCTTGAGCTTTTAGGGCAATAATCAACTGCTCGGGGACGCGTGCTGCTTCGGGACCAAAGCGCACAAAGCCATTGACTCCTTTAGTGGAGCGAATGGGGGCCCAATTATCCTGTACGCCGCCGTCAAGATGAATAAATAGGTAGCGCGGAAATAAAGATTCAATATTTGTTACCATTTTGCCGCGACGTTGACGCAAACGTTGAGCTAAAGGCCGATACACTTCGTAACCTTGATTACGCAAATGCAATTCAGCTAGTTCATCTTTTTGCGGTTTGCTAGTGAGTAGAAACCAGTTCTTTTGAGTGTTACTGTGCATAAATCCTGATCCTGTAGCCCGTTGAAACCCCATACTTGATAGACGCAACAGAATTCCGCTTATTTAATTAACAATTGTTAATTCGCCCGGATTACTGTTTTTTCAGTCTATTCGATATACTCCAAACTTCAACCCTAATGACTATAGAATATCAAATTCAATTTATCAGAAAATTTAATAGTTAATTGATCAAAAAAAGGCCAAACCTTGCATGGACACTGTTCAGAGTCAGTTAATTACAGCCTCAGGGTTATCACGCTTTTATGGCGATTACTGTGCTGTAGAGAATCTTGATGTAATTTTAAATAAAGGGGAAGTTTTAGGGTTATTAGGCCCTAATGGGGCGGGTAAATCCACCACCATGCAAATGTTAACCGGCAATCTAGCCCCAACCACCGGTGAGATTCGCATTAATGGCGTGGATTTGCTAGAAGAGCCTGTCAGAGCCAAGCAGCAGATTGGCTACCTACCTGAACAACCGCCCGTGTATCGTGATCTGACCGTTAATGAATACCTAACTTACTGTGCACGCTTGCGTCAGGTACCGGCTAAACAATGCAAGGCGATGGTGGAACGGGCTAGCTTGCGCTGTGGTTTGGAAAGCGTCAGTCAGCGCTTAATTGGTAATCTTTCCAAGGGCTTCCGTCAACGGGTGGGTATTGCCCAAGCCATTTTGCATAATCCGGCGGTGGTGATTCTAGACGAGCCCACGGTAGGACTTGATCCTATTCAGATTCGGGAAATTCGTAGTCTCATTCGGGAATTAGGTAAGGATCACGGCATTATTCTCTCCACTCATATCCTCCCAGAAGTGCAGGCAGTCTGCGATCGGGTACAGATTCTTAATCGGGGTAGGACGGTTTTCAACAATACACTTGAGGGTGTGCAATCACTAGAGCAGGTGTTCTTTGATCTGATTTTCCGCGAAGCAGAACTGAGCGAATCGCCGGAGGTTAACCCATGAGTGCGATTAGTGTGATTGGTCTGACTGAGTTTCGGCGTATGTTTTTATCGCCTTTAGCCTGGAGTATTTTGGCGGTTGTGCAATTTATTTTAGCGTGGATATTCCTATTAGGGTTGAATGAATATGTCACGCAAATACAGCCAATGACTGCAGGTATGGAAGACCCACCGGGAATTAGTGATTTGGTGGTTTCAGCTTTGTATTTATGGGCGGGAATTATAATGCTGGCAGTTATGCCATTAATTACCATGCGTTTATTTGCTGAAGAACGCATGAATCAGACTTTACCATTATTAACCTCCTCACCGCTTTCCAATACCCAAATTGTTCTAGGCAAATATCTGGGGGTGGTGCTGTTTGTATTGTTAATGGTCGGGCTAATGTCGTTAATGCCCTTATCCTTGATCACATCAACCGGGCTGGATTGGGGTAAATTATGGGCGGCTATTATTGGGCTTGTCTTATTACTGGCATCGTTTGCTGCAGCGGGTTTATTCCTGTCATCGTTGACCCGCCAGCCCGTGATTGCGGCAGTCACTACCTTTGGTTTATTGCTGTTTCTGGTGGTGTTGTATATCTCAGGCAATTCACAAGGCACTGGCAGCGAAGTATTTGTGTACCTCTCGCACTTTGGGCATTTTTTGTCGTTCTTGGAGGGCATGTTTGATAGCAGTGATTTGATCTACTACTTGCTATTCATTGGCGGGTTTTTGCTGCTGACTATTCGCAAACTCGATAATGACCGTTTACAGGGCTGAATTCTGATGAAAATGAGTAAACAGGTCCATCGCTGGCTGGGGCTGCAGAGCTGGATTTTTTATGTATTGTTAGTTGTGATAATTGGCTTGTTAGGTTTTTTGGGTAATACCTTCAAATTTGAAGCTGATTGGACTTATGGTAATCGCAATAGTCTTTCCGCACCGACGCAGGCCTTGCTAAAAACCCTTGATAAACCCTTGAAGTTTATTGCCTATATTCCCGAGCGGCCTGATCTTGAAGCCGAATTGCGCAAAATGATTGGCAAGTATCAGCGTATTAAAACGGATACCAGCCTTGAATTTGTCAATCCTGACCTAGATCCGGTACGGGCTAAGCAAGATGGGATTCAATATGCCGGGCAGCTGGCCATTCATCTAGGCGAGCGCAGTGAAGTGGTCGAAGCCGCTAATGAACAGGTGATTATGAATGCTATCCAGCGTATGAGCCGTGGTGGTGAACGCTTGGTGATTTTTCTGGAAGGGCATGGCGAGCGTAACCCCTTAGCCAGTGAGTCCAATGGTATGTCGACCTTGGTCACGAGCCTGCAACGCAATGGCTTTAAGATACAGCCGCATAATTTGTTGCGTAGCCAATCGATTCCGCAAAATGCCAGCTTTGTGGTGATAGCATCACCTCAACAGGATTTAACCGCCGGTGAAGTCGAGATTCTGAAAAAATATGTCGAACAAGGCGGTAACTTATTATGGCTGCAAGACCCCGGCGGGTTGCACGGTTTGCAACCGTTGGCGGATCAGTTAGGGATTCGGATTGGTACAGGTACGGCTATTGATGCCAATCCTAATCTACAAGCGTTATTAGGCATTAATCACCCAGCAGTTGTACCGGTGATTGATTACGCTAATGCTGAAATCGTACAGAAAATGGCTGGCCAGCAAACGCTCTTCCCGTTTGCCACCTCTGTAGAACGTCTCAATAAGTCGGCGGATGCGGGTGATACGACTAATGGTTGGCAAATGACAGAGTTCCTCAATAGTTTGCCGACTAGTTGGTTGGAAACCAGTGGTGTGCTGGAAGGTTCGGTTAAATATGACGAAGGCAGTGGCGATATAGCCGGGCCATTACCCTTAGGTGTGGTCATGAGTCGGCAGCTAGAGGCACCTAAGGATAAGTCTGAAGCTAAAGCCCATGAACAGCGCCTTGTGGTGGTCGGCGATAGTGATTTTCTGCTCAACAGTTTTGTGGGGCAGGGGGCTAATCTGGATTTGGCGACCAATATCTTTAATTGGTTAAGTGTGGACGATAATCTGCTACAAGTACCGATTAACCGCGCACCGGATACTCAATTAGAGATGAGTGATCTCACCGGTTACCTGATTGGCATTTTCTTCCTGTTTATTATGCCAACAACGTTATTGGCAGCAGGCACCTGGCTGTGGTGGCGACGGAGGAAACGTTAATGGGTAATCTGCAATTGCGCCGTTTGCTGGTGAATCTGGTATTGCTATTGGTGGTTATAGGGTTAGGCGGCTTTGTATGGTGGTATAACACGCATGCCACATCGCCATTGTCAACCTTATTGAGCTTGCCCAAAAGTGCTATTAAGCAAATAACGATTACTCGCCAACTGGAGAGTGATAAACCTGAGGTGATCCAACTCATCAAACAAGGTGACTTTTGGTACATGCAGCAACCGATGCATTATGCGGCTAATTCAACCCGAATTACCCAGTTGTTTACCCTGTTGGATGAGACTGTAGAGGCCAGTTATGACGCAGCCGGTAAGGACCTTAAGCAATATGCCTTGGCACCGGGACAAGCGGCTTTAACCCTAAATGAGCAGAAACTGGTATTCGGTATGGATAACCCAGTTTCGCGTAAACGCTATATTTTGCATGATGGCAAAATCAAACTGGTGTCAGAGGCGGTATTTGGTTTGCTCACAGGCGATAGCATTGATTTGTTGTCGACCAAGCTTATACCACCGGGGCGCACCCTTAAACAGCTGAGTTTGCCGGCCGCTTATACGACGGTGGGTGATACTGCTACTAAATGGCAAGCGGCTGATGCCATTTTTGTCGAAAAATGGGATGGGCAGGGCGAAAGTAAGGGACAAATTGTATTGAATCTGGATGATGGGTCTATTGTAACCTTGGATATGCTGACTAGCGAAGGTGAAGTAGTGTTGGGAAATCGGGCAGCGGGTTTGCGCTATAAACTGGTAGAAGCCCAGCGGCAGCAACTATTACCGCCTAAACCTTGAACCACTATAAAAAAGCCTCTACTTGCATTGGAGAGGCTTTTTTATTTATAAACGAATTTGTTATTAGCGTTGTAAAGAGCGGGGTGGCAACCCACCCCGAACCGCTAGGAGGAAATGGGCTAGTTTTTCTAACCCGTGTCAATAGTAGCTTATTGACCGATGGTTTGAAATATTTTTTGCGGCGCAGCATATTAATAGTCCTATTTAGCAAGACTAACGGCTGCACAAGTTCCTATCTATCGATATATTTTTATTGATTATTTCCCTCAAAACATGAAATTTAAACTCCCTATAAACGGGAGGGAATTAGCTGTAAAACGCCTGCACCATGCCCATAAAAACGTGGCATAATTCACTCTTTTCATTGGAATCTAGACCTGTTTGTGAGCGCCATCATTCCTTTAGCTAGTGCCCTACCTTGCCATATTGCGATTACCACACATGCGAATTTTTCTGATTTGATCAGGGATCACCATGTGTTGGCAGCTATTGGTTTTGCTGAAAAAGCTGAAATTTTGGACAAAAAAAAGCCACTGTTTACTATTGGCTTACCTTCCTTGCTTGAGGCAGAAACGGTCACTGAAGTCTGGTTAAGTCCTACACCTGTTACTTGTGAGCAATATGCTGACATTATCTACAGTCATAATGATGATGTGTTGTTCGGTCATTTATTACTGAATGAAGCGCATTTCAGCGATTTGCGCCAAGCTAGCCAGATGGCTTACGAACAAGTCTTTGAGCTATTGAATCAGTCTGGTTATGACTATTTATTGCGCATGTGGAATTATTTCCCGGCTATTACCTTGCAATATGGCGAGCTAAACCGTTATCAGTGGTTCTGTTTAGGGCGTCAGGATGCTCTGGATAAATATGGCAATTTTGCCTACTCACCTCCAGCCGCTACCGCTATTGGCACGGAGCAGGCAGGTTTGCAGATCTATTTTCTAGCAGCCAAACGTGCCGGTATGCAGTTGGAAAATCCCCGTCAAGTGAGTGCATTTTTGTATCCGCGTCAGTATGGGCCAGTGAGCCCGGCCTTTTCACGCGCTACGGTTAAAGACTGGGGTATGGGCAAACATTTATATATTTCCGGTACTACCAGTATTGTCGGGCATGAAACCTTGCATATTAATGATCCACTGGCGCAATTGGATGAAACGCTGGCTAACTTGCAGGCTTTATTGACGCATGGTCAAGCAACCTTGGGATTGCCTATTAAATCAGTCGGCGAGTTGGTGCAGCTGAAGGTCTATATCCATGACGCAACCTTATTTCCAGCCATTCAGCAACGCTTGCAAAGCGCATTAGCGGGAAGTGCTGTGCACATTCTGTATTTGCGTGGGGATGTATGCCGGGCGGAGTTAATGGTGGAAATGGAAGGAATTTACGCGTAAAGCGTTATTGCCACAGGATACGCAAGGCCAGTGCTATCAAAATGACTCCTAAGGCACGTTCCACCCAAACTTGATGTTGTTTTAACCAAGGTAGAATCTTGCCTTGCGATAACACTAGCGCCACCAATACATACCACAGTCCGTCAATACTAGTAATGGTGGCAACGAAAAGGGTTTTGTCAGCCAATGACATATCAGGCGTTACAAATTGGCTAAATAAAGCCAAAAAGTACAACCCCACCTTTGGATTCAGTAGGGAAATCAAAAATCCGTCACGGGCTGCTTCGGCTAGGGTAACAGAGTGGGCTTGATTATCTGTGGGCAAATGATTGGGTGTAGGCTTGGCAGTAATACCTTGATACCCCAGCCATAATAGATAAACCGCCCCCGCATAACTCATGACTTTGAATACCAACGGGTATTGTTGGAGCAATAATGCCAGCCCCAGCACGGAGAGCAGCGCGTATAGGCCAATGCCACTAGCATGAGCAAGGCCGGTAATTGCACCGTGTAAGGGTGAATAGTTCAAGGTCTGGCGCAATACTACAGCGAGGCTAGCACCAGGAAACATAGCTCCCATGATGCAAACCATCACCAAGGAAAGCCAGATAGACAAAGTCATGCAATGCTCACTTGTGGCATAAAGGCCTA
>CAZCJE010000022.1:0-14864 GCA_964498805.1 uncultured Thiothrix sp. | reverse complement strand
ATAATAGTGGCCAAGCTTAGCATAATTTATAGAGTTAGCCTCTTGCTCTAAATGGCGGGTTGATAGTTCAACAAAACATCTGAAAAAACCTTAAATTTAGTGCTATATTTCTTGGCAGTGTGTTGAGAAAACCACCTTTGGTCAAAAACACAATGCTTTTATCGTTTTCTTATTGAATAATAGACAGATAAAAGAATTGCCAAATGGCTGGCCTGTTGAGTGTTTCATATTAAATTTATTTATTGCTTATCAACTTACAAATTACACAGGCTATGTCAGGATGACTAGGCCATAGGGTATTAAGGGCATTAATAATAACAAATTTAGATGTGTCTATAAATTGCTGCTAGACGAAGGAGTGAAAATTGAAAGTTCTGTACGTAGGCCTAGGTCATGCTTACACTGCTGCTGCCGCTGTCCAGCAAGCAATGCAGTCTACCTCCAAACCCAATCTTGCTATTGTTTTTTGTGCATCCCAAATGAATCCCCAAGAGGTTTACGCCACCATTCGCCAGCAAGTGGGTGAAAATTGTGCGATTATTGGTGGTTCTACTTGTGGTGAGTTCTCCAGTCTTGATCATGCTCCACAAGGGGGTAGCGTGGTCGTCATGACCTTGCAAAGCTCTTATATGAGTATTGGTGTGGGGATTGGTCAGAATATGCCTGCTGATGCGGCCGCCGCAGGGCATGAAGCTGCCCGTTCAGCGTATGCCAATATCAAGACCAGCCCCACAGTCACTTCTATGATGACGATTGCCATGGGTAGTAAGAAATCCTCGGAAATTGCCTATATGAAACCGTTTGTGAGTCTGGTCATTCCAGACGGTACTAGCGGTGGTGAAGAGGCTTTTTTACGCAGTATCCTGCTGCAAACTGGCAAAGTAGGGCAAATCGTCGGTGGTTCAACCGGTAATGATTTTACTTCTACGACCAGTTACCAATTTGCCAATGGTGTGTATAACCATGCTGGGGTAATGGCACTAATTACCAGTGCTTTAAAAATGGGGACTGGTATGGGTCACCCTTATTACCCAACTGAACATGGTATGGTTGTCACTAAAGGTGAAGGCCGCGTGGTGTATGAACTCAATCATCGCCCGGCTACTGAGGCCATGAAAGAACTACTAGGTGTGACTGAGCTGACGCCAGAAATCTTTGCCGCCAATCCAATGGGGGTAAAATCCGCAGATGTATTCGGCCAGTACACGATCAAAAGTATCATGACCGCTAATGCGGATCAGAGCTTAACCTTTTATGCTGAAGTACCTAAAGGGGCGTATCTAATTCGGATGGAAACCAATCGTGAATTTGCGGTTGCCAGTTTCCGCAAGGTATTAAAAGATGCTTTAGTCGACGCCGGTAGCCCGAAAAAAGTCGGTGCTGTTATTGTCTTTAACTGCATTTTGCGCCATCTGTTAAAATGCCGTTTGGATATTAATGACTTAGATATTCACCATGACGTGTTCGGTGAAAAAGTACCGATGATTGGTTTTAATACCTTTGGTGAACAAGGCACAACCTTAGGTGGCTCCTTAGGGCACTATAACCAAACAGCAACCGTCTTGGTGATCGCTGACGAAACGATTACTCAGTAAGCTGTTAGCACGGTGAATGGGGACGAGCGACCGCTTGAGGTGGATTCTCCTGCTCAAGCCGCTTAAAATCGGCGTTTTGAATCAACGCTAAAAGTCCGCATGAATATTCGCCAACTGCTTGATGACCGCCTTACTGCCGCCCTGCATGTGCTGGGTGCTCCTCCGACTATTTCTGCTATTGTCAAACCTTCCGCCCGCCCTGAATTTGGTGATTATCAAGCCAATGGCGTCATGGCTGCTGCTAAGCAGTTAAAAACCAATCCACGAGAATTGGCCACCCGTTTACTGGCAAGCATGGATTTGTCTGATCTAGCGGACAAGGTTGAAATTGCGGGCCCCGGTTTTATCAATATCCACCTGAAAAATGCTTGGATTGCTGCTACGGTTGAACATGTGGCCAAACAATCGGTTGTTAGTCAGCCACAAACAATTGTCGTGGATTATTCTGGGCCGAATCTGGCAAAAGAAATGCATGTTGGCCATTTGCGTTCCACCATTATTGGGGATGCGGCTGCTCGCGTACTGGAATTTCTAGGCCATAAGGTGATTCGCCAAAACCATGTGGGTGACTGGGGTACCCAATTTGGTATGCTGATTGCGCATATGGTGAGCTTGCAGGCGACTGATGGCGAGCTTTCCATGCAGCTATCGGATTTGGAAAGTTTCTACCGCGAAGCCAAAAAGCGTTTTGACAATGAACCCGGTTTTGCTGACACCGCCCGCGATTATGTAGTGAAACTGCAATCCGGTGATGCTGAATGCTTGCGTTTGTGGCAGCAGTTTATTGATATTTCCCTGCATCATTGTGAAGAAGTCTATGAGCAATTAGGCGTACAACTGACACGTGCAGATGTCATGCCAGAAAGTGCGTATAACCAGGATTTGCCCAATGTTGTACGTGATTTGCAAGCCCAAGGCTTGTTAGTGGAAGACCAAGGCGCGCAATGTGCGTTTTTGCAGGAATTCAAAAATAAGGATGGCAGCATTACCCCGGTGATTGTGCAAAAATCCGATGGTGGTTACTTGTATGCCACTACCGATTTAGCCTCGTTACGTTACCGCAGTGGCACATTACAGGCGGAACGTATTTTGTATTTTACGGATGCCCGTCAGTCTTTGCATTTTCAACAAGTATTCCTATTAGCACGTAAAGCCGGTTTCGTCTGCGAAGCCGTGTCCCTTGAGCATATGCCTTTTGGCAATATGCTCGGTGAAGATGGTAAACCCTTCAAAACCCGTACTGGCGGCACGGTCAAATTAGTGGATTTGCTGGCAGAAGCAAAAGAACGTGCCTTTGCACTGGTCAGTGAGAAAAATCCGGAGCTTGCGGAAACAGAACGCCGTGATATTGCCCATAAAGTCGGTATTGGTGCGGTTAAATACGCAGATTTATCCAAAAATCGTCTATCGGATTATGTGTTTAGTTGGGATAGCATGTTGAGTTTTGAAGGCAATACCGCGCCTTATCTGCAATATGCTTACGCGCGTATTCAAAGTATTTTCCGGCGTGCTGGTGTAGCCACCGATACTGCTACTACCATTCAATTACAAGAAGCTGCTGAACGTACGTTAGCGGTTAAGTTACTGCAATTTGCCGAGGTGGTGGAGGGGGTAGCCAAAGATGGCTTACCTAATCATTTGTGCACTTATTTGTATGAGTTGTCGGGTAATTTCATGAGTTTCTATGAAGCTTGCCCTATTCTCAAAGAGGGAGTTGAACCGCAAATACGGGCTAGCCGTTTACGTTTGGCTGCCTTAACTGCTAATACTTTGCAAATTGGCCTAGGTCTGCTGGGTATTGACGTGATGGAACGCATGTAAATTCTAGAAGTTAATAGGGATGCCAAGTGCCTATGGGTTCTTGGCATCCCTGTCTCATTCCGCCAAGCAGATGCCGATATTGAAAATGATATTATTGCGCTTTTAGGTTAGTTTGCGCGCAAAATCAGCTCGTACATTTTGATTGATAAAGGCATTCAAACCTTGACCACGTTGGGCCAGCTCTTGCATTTTAGCGCGTTTGCTTTGGCCTATGCTGTCATCTGTATATAAGTAAACCGCACCCCGTCTAAATTCCACTAAAATGGCATCATCTGCCATAGCATAGGCGCTTACACCCGATTTACCGCTCAGATTTTTATACGCTTTCATGCTTACTCCGTGCAGGATTTAGAACGTTTTTACGAGCATCCATTATATCAGAAATCGTCCATTTTCGGGAAATAAAACTTGATAAAATAATGGCTTAACTGATGTATGGTGTGTCTTGTGCTCACTTGGTCAAGCAGGCGAGATCACGATAGGCTAGGCTTTATGGGAGGCCTGTTACGGCTTATACAGGCGTTTATAGGCGTTGTAAAAGTTCTGCAAATTGTGCCTAAAGGCGGGTATGATTTCTGGTTTATTTCAGTATTATGATCACTCATGGCTAAACCTAAAAAGAAAAGTACTCCTGGTGGCAAAACCATAGCCTTGAATAAACAGGCTCGCCACGATTATTACATTGAGCAAACCTTTGAGGCAGGTTTGGTATTGCAAGGTTGGGAAGTTAAAAGCTTGCGCGATGGCCGTATCCAGATGAAAGAAAGCTATGTCATTTTAGAAAAAGGTGAAGCTTTTCTGTTTGGTGCGCAAATTTCAGCATTGCTATCGGCTTCTACCCATATTATTCCCGATTCGCGCCGTACCCGTAAGCTGTTATTGCACGGGCATGAATTGGTACGTATGCGCAATGCGGTTGATCGCAAAGGTTACACGGTCGTGCCGTTGGCTATGTACTGGAAAAATAATCGTGTCAAAGTGGAAATCGGCTTGGCTAAAGGTAAACAGTTGCATGACAAGCGTGATTCCGAGAAGGAACGCGATTGGGGGCGGGAAAAAGACCGTCTTATGAAAGGCCGTTAAGCAGCGGGACTACATAAATGGGCGACTATTGGCTCATCTATAAGTAGCATAGTAATATCAGCTGCATTTGGCTGATCTCGAAGAATCTAGATAAATCAGGGAGAAAGACATATGAAATCCTCTTCGCTTGCTTTCAGTATTGCTTTGGCCGTAGGCATGGGCCTTAGTGGGTGTGGTGATAAAACAACCAGTACCACTGAAACCACAACCACTACTACCACTACTACGACTCAAGCAGCGCCCGAAAGCACGGTGATCAAGATCGGACAATCTTCTCCACTGACTGGCCCACAAGCGCACATTGGTAAAGACAATGACAATGCCGTGCGTTTGGCGATTGATGAAATCAATGCCAGTAAGCCGACTATTGGTGGCAAGCCGGTTACCTTTGAAGTCATGAGTGAAGATGACCAAGCTGATCCTAAAACTGCTACTATCGTTGCTCAGCGTATGATTGATGCCGGTATTGTCGGTGTGGTTGGCCACTTGAACTCAGGGGCTACCATTCCTGCTTCCAAAGTGTATTCCGACAATAACATTCCACAAATTTCCCCTTCTGCTACTGCCATTAAATACACCGCTCAAGGCTTCAAAACCGCTTTTCGTGTCATGACCAATGACGAACAGCAAGGCAAGGTATTGGGGGCTTATGCGGCTAAGTTGGGCAAGAAAGTTGCCATTATTGATGACCAGACCGCTTATGGTCAGGGTTTAGCTGCTGAAGTGGAAAAAGCAGCGAAAGCGGCCGGTGCCAATGTGGTAGCGGTTGAGCATACCAATGATAAGGCTACCGATTTCTCCGCGATCCTGACTTCTATCAAGGGTAAAAAACCGGATGTGATTTTCTTTGGTGGTATGGACCCACAAGCAGCACCGATTGCTAAGCAGATGCATCAATTGGGTATGAAAGCGCAATTGCTCGGTGGTGACGGTATGCAAACCCCGAAATTCATTGAATTAGCCGGTGCCGATGCTGAAGGGGCGATTGCTTCTATCCCAGGCTTACCGATTGAATCCATGCCTAAAGGCAAAGAATTCCAGCAGAAGTTTGAAGCCAAATATGGCCAAATTCAGCTGTATGCCCCTTATGCCTATGATGCGGCTTATGTCATGGTCGAAGCGATGAAAAAAGCGGATTCTACTGATCCGGAAAAATACCTGCCTGAACTGGCTAAAACCAGCTATTCCGGTGTGACCGGTAATATCGGTTTTGACGCTAAAGGTGACCTGACTTCAGGGCCGATTACCCTGTATACCGTCAAAGGTGGCAAATGGACCACTCTGGAAACAGTTCAACCTAAATAATCTCCCTGCAGAATAAGGTGACGGTCTGGCATGGATATATTTTTACAGCAATTGATTAATGGCTTGGTACTAGGCAGTGTTTACGCGCTGGTAGCACTCGGTTACACGCTGGTATATGGCATTTTGGAGTTAATCAATTTTGCCCATGGTGAAACCACGATGATGGGCGCGATGATTGCATTGGCAGTGATCAGTGCCTTGTTTGGGGTAGCACCGGATTTGCCCGGCATTGTGATTGTGGTGGCCGGATTACTGGTAGCAATACCGTCTTGCATGTTGCTCGGTTATAGCATTGAACGGGTAGCTTACCGGCCCTTGCGACATGCACCGCGTTTGGCTCCATTGATCACAGCGATTGGTATTTCCATTGTCTTGCAGAACGTCGCTATGTTGATTTGGGGAAAGCAGTATATTGCTTTCCCTACTACCTTATTGCCGCAAAATCGGCATGAAATCATGGGTGCATTTATCACCGATGTACAGGTGGTGATTCTGATTCTGACGGTATTGATTATGGTCGGGTTGGTAACGCTGGTGAATCGTACTCGTCTAGGCCGGGCTATGCGTGCTACTGCCCAAGCACCGGCGGTGGCACAGTTAATGGGCGTCAATATCAATGCAGTTATTTCCGCGACTTTCGTGATTGGCTCAGCCCTAGCGGCGGTAGCCGGTGTCATGATCAGTGCCAATTACGGACAAGCCCATTACTACATGGGCTTTTTATTGGGTTTGAAAGCTTTTTCGGCGGCTGTGTTAGGTGGGATTGGCAATCTGACTGGTGCCATGCTCGGTGGCATTTTATTAGGCGTCATTGAATCTATGGGGGCGGGTTATATTGGTGATCTAACGGGCGGATTCCTTGGCAGTAACTATCAGGATATCTTCGCTTTCATGGTGTTGATTCTGGTTTTGACCCTCAAACCTTCCGGCCTGTTGGGGAGCAAAAGCGTTGAACGTGCATGATCTGTTATCCGGCAAATCCAAACAGCAAACCTGGATAGTCGCCGGTGCCCTGTTATTAGGATTAATCGTATTGCCCTTTTTGATTGAAGCAGGCTTTGGTAAATCGTGGTTACGAATTGTTGATTTTGCCCTGCTGTATATTATGTTGGCTTTGGGTTTGAATATCGTAGTCGGCTACGCTGGCCTATTGGACTTAGGTTATGTGGCTTTTTATGCGGTTGGTGCTTATTGCTGGGCGTTGTTAGCTTCCCCGCATCTTGAATTGCATTTGCCTTTTTGGATTATTCTGCCGGTAGGCGCAGGTGTGGCCGCTATGTTTGGGGTCTTGCTTGGTACGCCCACTTTGCGGCTACGCGGTGATTATCTGGCCATTGTGACCTTAGGCTTTGGGGAAATCATCCGTATTTTCCTGAATAACCTCAATTCACCGATTAATATTACCAATGGTCCACAAGGTATTACCTTGATTGATCCGATGACAATAGGGGATTTCTCGTTGGGTAAAACCCAACATGTGTTAGGACTAACCTTGTCATCGCCACATATGTATTACTACTTGTTCCTATTATTTACTGCTTTGGTGGTATTCGTTTGCTTGCGTCTGGAGGATTCCCGTATTGGCCGCGCTTGGGTAGCGATTCGTGAAGATGAAATGGCTGCTTCTGCTGCTGGTATTAACACTCGCAATATCAAATTGCTCGCGTTTGCGATGGGCGCGACCTTTGGTGGCCTGAGTGGCGGCTTATTTGCCAGTTTCCAAGGCTTTGTCAGCCCGGAAAGCTTTAATCTGATGGAATCCATCATGATCCTCAGCATGATTGTACTTGGTGGCATGGGCAATATTGCCGGGGTGATTTTGGGGGCCGTGTTGGTGACAGTGATTCCGGAAGCTTTACGTTATACCGGTGATTTACAACGCTTCTTGTTTGGACAAGTTTATATAGACCCCTCCGATTTACGCATGTTGTTATTCGGGATTGCTTTGGTGGTGATGATGTTGTTCCGTCCGGCAGGTTTATTGCCATCCAAACAACGTCGCCGTGAATTTGCGGAGGAAACCGAATGAGCGAGTTATTGCATGTAGAAAAGGTTTCCAAGCATTTCGGCGGTATCAAAGCGTTAACCGATGTCAGTTTTCATGTTAATCGTGGCGAAATCTTCGGCGTTATTGGCCCTAATGGAGCGGGTAAAACCACGCTATTCAATGCGCTGACAGGGTTATATCAACCCGATACTGGCATTATTACCTTGGATGAGGTATCGCTGTATCGGCGTAAACCGCACGAAATTCTTAAGGTTGGTTTTGCGCGTACTTTTCAGAATATTCGTCTGTTTCACAATATGACAGCGCTGGAAAATGTCATGGTCGGGCGGCATACACGCACGCGTTCTGGCGTACTTGCGGCGTTATTGCATACGGCGCATAACCGTGCCGAAGAACGCGAAACGGCTGCTTATGCCCAACAGTTACTGAATCGGGTAGGCATTGGCAAACAGGCGTATACATTAGCCAAACATTTATCCTATGGTGATCAGCGTCGTTTAGAAATTGCGCGTGCCTTAGCCAGCGAACCCAAATTATTGGCGTTAGACGAACCAGCTGCGGGTATGAATCCAAATGAGAAAAATGCCTTGCGGGATTTAATGGTAAGTCTACGCGCGGAAGGTTTGACGCTGATGTTGATTGAGCATGACGTAAAACTGGTCATGGGCATTTGTGACCGCATGGTGGTACTCGATTACGGGCAAAAAATTGCTGAAGGTACGCCGGAAGAGGTACGGCATAATCCTAAAGTCATTGCCGCCTATCTCGGTGAGGAGGCCACCGCATGAGCTTGTTAGCGGTACAAAATTTAAGCGTGAATTACGACAGTATTCGTGCAGTCAAAAATATCAGCTTTGAGGTTGAGCAAGGGGAAACCGTTTGTCTGATTGGTGCCAATGGCGCGGGTAAAACCACTACTTTGAAGACGCTTACCGGGTTATTGCAACCCGCTTCAGGCGATATTGTCTTTGCTGGTCAGCGCCTTAATGGTATGCCTGCTTATCAGATTGCTGCGTTGAATTTGGCTTTGGTCCCTGAAGGCCGTGGTATTTTTACGCGTATGACGGTATTGGAAAACCTGTTAATGGGGGCGTATAACCGTCATGATCAGGCTAAAATCCAGCAAGAGATCGACGAAATTTACACGTTATTGCCTCGTCTAGGCGAACGGCGTCAGCAAACGGCTGGTTTATTATCCGGCGGCGAACAGCAAATGCTGGCCCTAGCGCGTGCTATGTTATCCAAGCCTAAGTTATTGATGCTAGATGAGCCGAGTATGGGTTTAGCGCCGATTATGGTGCAAACCATTTACAGTATTATCCAAACCATTGCCAAACAAGGTATTACTATTTTGCTGGTGGAACAGAATGTACGTCTGGCTTTGAGTATTAGCCAGCGCGGTTATGTCATGGAACACGGCGAAATTACCTTGCATGGCCCTGCCGCTATGTTAGCCAATGACCCGGCTGTGCAAGCTGCTTACTTGGGCGAATTATAAAGTTATGTATCCTGCCATTTTACAAAATCTGCGCGTCGTCATGGTGGAAACCTCGCATCCGGGTAATATGGGTTCGGCAGCCCGCGCTATGAAAACCATGGGTGTAAAAGACCTGTGTTTAGTTGCACCCCGCCGACCTTTTAATCAGGAAAGCTGGGCGCTGGCCTCAGGATCTAATGATATTCTTGAACAAGCGCAAATAGTTGCGACTTTGCCTGAAGCTATTGCTGATTGTCATGTAGTGATTGGGGCCAGTGCGCGTGCTGAACGGACGTTGCAATGGCCGTTGATGGATGCGCGCCAGTGTGGCAGTTTTGTCGCTGAACGCTTAGCAGAGCAAAAAATTGCCTTAGTGTTTGGGCGTGAGCGTACTGGCTTGACCAATGAAGAACTGGATCATTGTCATACGCTAGTGCACATACCGATGGCATTTGATTATCTTTCGTTGAATATTGCCGCTTCTATCCAGATTCTGGCCTATGAATGCGCTATGGCGGTACGTGAAACCCCTCTGCCTATTGTCACAGAAGAAGAATTAGCCACTGCTGAGGCTATGGAGGGCTTTTATGCTCATCTGGAACAATCCTTGATTGCGACGCGCTTTCTTGATCCAGAAAACCCGCGTCTGTTGATGCGGCGTTTGCGGCGTTTGTTTGGGCGTGCAGACGTGACCAACAGCGAAGTGAATATTTTGCGCGGTATGTTGGCAGCTTTTCAGGGCAGGAAATTTCAGCAACGCTCTGAAGACAGCTGAGCAGGTTTATAGCACCTGAAATAGCTGGCGATGATGGTTATGTTGCGCACAAATACGACAATACGTGCGCCGGTGTGCGGTTTCATTACTTGGGTAATGAAAAGAATTGCCACAAGCTTTACATGATGTTTGTATCAGTGGCACCACTGACACGCTTTGGACTTGCATGTTTTCAATATGGATAGCCATTTGGTCACAACCATCTTCACAAATCCGGCAGCCCGTGCAATGCGCGGGCTGCAGATTGTAGGCCAACGCTCTGCCTTTTATATCGGTTTCCAACGTAATCGCTTGATGCGGGCATAACTGCACACACGCATCACAACCATTACAAATGGCTTTATCAAGCTGGATGGCAAATGGATAGCGTAATTTATTGTTTTCTTTCTTCGCAGTAGGCAAGCGTGATGCCCAAGGAAGAGGAACCGTAGGTGTTTCCATATCAGTCGCTTGGGTTGACTCCAGGGTTTTTTCCACTGCAAATGTAATCGCTTGGCGTAAAAACTGGCGTCTATTAGTAATTTGGTTTTGTTCAGGGGGAGGTAAAACAGCATTCGACAGTTGTTGGTAGTGAGCATCCCATGCTGCAATCGAGAGTATCTGATGCTGAATTAAGGGGGCTTCACGGTCATTTAAAAGCTCATTCAAATCAGCTAAGCGTTGATCAAAGAGATCCTGCCCCCGATAACGGGAGCAGGTTTCACAAGCTCCGCGCAAGGATAAAACCTGCTGGTAACCTGCTTGATAATAATCCAGTAGAAAACTGGAGCCAATGGCATGCAGGCACGGTACGACTCCCTCATCTGTGGTACGCCCTTCCCCGACGCGTTCACAAGTGAGCAGTAATACTTTACCTTCCGCTGCCATACGGTGGGCAGGAAGCAGGGTTTGACCTAACGCGGATTCCGGGCAGGCGGCTACACATAAACTACAGCCATCACACAGACTGGTGTCTATGTATAAACCGCTATCATCTAATATCCACGCTTGAGCTGGACAGCTTTCCACACAGTTAGTACAGGTAGAAACCTCACACTGGGTATGAACGCAGCGTTCAGGAATAATCTCGGGTGCTACCCATTCCTGTTTAAGTTGTTTAAACCAGCTGCGGGTTAAGTTCATGCTTTACCAGCTTGGGGCTGCCCCAGGATAAAAGCGTACCGGTTCAGGTTTGACATGGGCGGTACGATTAGCTTTCATACGATTTTCAATCTCTTCACGACTAGGGCGTGGAGTATTCAAAATATCCGCTAACAAATCGCGCAATTGTTCTGCATACAGTGCTGTTGTCAGAGCTAGGGCTGCATAGAAAAGCGTACTGCAACGTGCTACTACCCGTTGACCAAAAGGCAATAACCAGCGTAACAAGTGATCATCCAGAAAACGCGCTGTTTCAGTCAGTAAGGCAGCATCCTGTTCGGGGGCGGCTTTATCCAGCAAATGCGCCACAAACAGTAACTGGTTCACCAGATGATCATCTGCCATTTTGCGCCAGTCCGGTACGGCAAGATTATGCTTGGCATACCATTCACGCACTTCAAACATGGGTTGCTGACAAGTCAGCTCTTCCTCATCAATCCACACGGATTCCTGTGGAGAGCCCCGGAAACTACCATTTAGATAAATGTCCGCAAAATCGGAAGCTAGGTCATCTAAGGTTTTTGCAGGGATAGCAGCAGGCCATTCCTTGATACAAGTATCCAGTTGTTGCAGGGTTAACTGAAAGGCCGAATCTTGCGGTTGCAAAGCCAATAGGGATGGAAAGTCCAGTTCTTTTAGCTCATGGATACGTTCGCGTGTTAACTCAGTTGCATGCAGATCTGCCAACAAACGTAAATCGCTGGCAGTCAGACGGCAGAAATGGGTTATGAAGCTATTATCTTCGGCCACTTACTGCATCTCCTTATCAGGTTTTAGGAGTCGGATTAGTCGGGGTAGCAACTACCGGTTCGACCGGTGGTGTTGCTGTTACCGCTTGTTCCATCCCTTTGCTGTGGGCAACAAAGACAATGGAAGGCAAAGTTAAATCCGGGTTGGCCATATTTTTAACTTGGCGGGCTAGTTTGTCTTTTTCAGCCGGTGCCATGGCTTTAGTTTCGTAAGTACCGGCGCGTAATTGATCAATTGGTCCAATATCCAAGACGCGCATCATGCATGCCATGACACAATAGGGCTTACGGCCAGCATCAATTTCATCCACGCACATATTGCATTTGGAAACAATATTGAGTTCGGGGATGAACTGCGGCGCACCAAATGGGCAAGCCGCTTCACAACGCCGACAACCAATACACAACGTGGAATCAATATCCACAATGCCATCGTTTTTGCGCTTGTAAATAGCACCCGTAGGGCAGGTCGGCAAGCAAGCAGGTTCTGCACAATGGTTGCAGGACATATTAACCTTATAGGCAAATACATCCGGGAAAGTACCGCCTTCGACATACATGACACGGCGGAAACGCGGGCCAGGTGGCAGACCGTTTTTATCCTTACAGGCAATTTCACACGCCCGACAGCCAATGCAATCCACATTGTTATGAATAAAACCCAGCTGCATTTCAGGTTTGACCGGCGTGTAGGTTTCCTTTTTGCGGCGCTTGATAGCTTCCTTGATGGCGGCGGTATCTTTAGTAACAGGTTCGTTTGCCATAAACAGTACTCCTGCGGTGATTAAAGGTCACGTCGGAAAACGTGGCTACGAGCGGTGGCCAGTTGATCCCAGCCCGGTTTATGAGCCAGATCAGTTTTCTGCACGTTAACCAGTACCGTGTTGTAGGCAAACGCACCCGCTGGGCTAGGTTCGTCTAAGGTCAGAAAATCGGGGTTACCAGCGCGGTCAACACCGTTTTCATCCAAATCCATCCACGCGCCTTCATGCAATACCATAACGCCCGGCATGCATCTTTCGGTGACATAAGCCGGTACGACTACACGGCCACGATCATTGAAGACTTCCACAGTATCGCCGGTTTTAATACCCAACTTTTTGGCATCTGAGGCATTAATAGTGACTTCTTGTGAATAGGTTTCACGCAACCAGCCAATATTGTTGAAAATGGAGTGGGTACGCCAACGTGGATGCGGCGAAATCAGATGATAAGGATGCTTGACGGTTTTTTCCTTGGCATTGAGGGATTCCCATGGATCAATCCATTTGGGAATGGCCGGGATTTCATAGCCATATGCTGTTTTGGTCCAGTCGTCGTACTGGGAAAGGGTACTGGAGAAAATCTCAATCTTGCCGGATGGAGTTTCCCACTTGACGCCTTTTTCCACATTATCTTGGAAGGCAACATGGGGGCGATCCAGCTTGAATTTATAGATGCCGTGCTTTTTAAATTCATCCCAAGGCATAGTGACGTTTTGATGATGCATGACCCGCTCTTCCCACCAAGCCCGCAAGTAGGCTTCATCGACTTCGTCATCATTGAGGAAGTAATCGCGATTGGCGCGAGGGTTATAAGTCTTACCAAATTGATCACCCCCAAGCCGATAAGCTAGTTCAGTGTAAATCTGGAAGTCGGTTTTACTTTCACCCATAGGCTGAATAACTTTAGGCCGATGGATATAGTAGTGACCTTTATACCAAGGCAAGGCTACATCATGACGTTCAAAGTGGGTCGCAACCGGGAAGAGGACATCTGCCCACAAGCCGGATGGTGTAATGGTAGAGTCATTACACACGACTAAATCCAGTTTCTTAATCGCCTGAATTTCTTTGTTAATATTGGTGAGTTGGTTAAACCAGTCAGAGCCTTGCCAGAAAATACCGCGAATATTGGGGATGACGCCATCACCCGCACGTCCACCCGGCCATAGGCCGATTTCTTCGCGTTTGACGTTTGGATAATTTAAAACACAATGTGCCCAACGGTCTGATTTAATGGATTCGTAGAACACATTGGCATATTCGTCATAAGGATAGGCGACAGATTCTGAATGCCAGCCTTTACCAATCCCTTCTGCACAACCGCCGAGCACGCCGATATTGCCGGTCATAGCCTGTAAAGCAGCTGCCATGCGGTTGTATTGTTCACCATATGCGTTACGTCCTGGGGCCCAAGATGCCTTTAATGCCGCTGGCTTGGTTTGCGCATACATTTGCGCCAGTTTTTTGATGTCATCTGCCGAGACACCGCAAATCTGTGAGGCCCATTCCGGTGTTTTGGGTGTATTGTCGTATTTGCCTAGGATGTAATCCTTGAAGTTTTCATGGCCTTGGGCCCATTCCGGCATAGTACCGGCATCCATACCTTGCACGAATTTATTGATGAATTCCTGATCGTGCCAGTTATTAGTAAAGATATGGTGGATCATACCCGCCATCATAGCCGCGTCTGTATTGGGGCGAATAGGAATCCACCACGCATCATAGGCTGCTGCTGAATCGGTGTATTGCGGGTCAACCAGTACAAATTTGCAACCTTTCTGTTTGGCAAGGCGCATGTAGTAGAAGGTATTACCGCCATGGAAGGTATAGGCCGGATTCCAGCCCCACATAATAATTAGTTTGGAGTGGGCAAAGGCATCATCTTCATTCCCATCCTGAATCGTACCAAAGGTAATACGAGAGCTGAATTTAGTGCCTTCATAGGAGGGAATCGACCAGGAGCTGGTACGACAACCAAACATACCCAAGAAACGACCTAAGAGACCTTCTACTTGGTCAGACTTGTGCAATACCCCGTAAGAAGCCCCTGCATAAGATTGGTCAAGCAAGGCAGTAGGGCCATACTTTTCCTTTAATTCCAGCATTTTGCCAGCAACATGGTCAAGGGCTGTATCCCATGAAGCGCG
>CAZCJE010000021.1:28087-40859 GCA_964498805.1 uncultured Thiothrix sp. | reverse complement strand
TTGGCTTCTGGTGCAATGCCAATACGCGGATTCTGGCTGACCATTACGCCAGCCACTTCCGTACCGTGCAGGCGATTATTAGCATCACCAGCGGCTACTAAATCAATGCGTTCAATGGAAGCATGTAGAGAATCGTTGTAGTCAATATCGATCGGTGTATCAATCATGCCAATGACTACCCCATTGCCACGCGTACGACTGCGAGCAACAGGTACACCGGTCATGCCCATGGGATAGATCACGCCGCCAGTAGCACTATCGACTACACTGGCCGTGGTAAAGAAATTATTGGTGCTAGCGTCGACTTCTTTTTCGTGTTTTTTGATAGCGGTAACGAGATCCACAGGGTCTTGGCCATTGGTAGCAGCCGTAACCATATTACGTTTAATAAATGTTAACTGATCGGTGCGTTTAGCGCGTAATTTGTATTTTTTTAACACAGCATCCGCGACATCAGCGGATTTATCGGCATCATAGGTCAATAACAAATCATCTGCTTCGTAATCAACCCGCTTAAATTTATGCGTTTGGACACAAATGGCGTCATTAATCTGACAGGACGGGGTTTTCTCATCCAGACCAACTGATTTATATTTAACCGAACTGCCTGCACAGCTAACCAATAATGGCAGGAAAAACAAATAAATAAAGACAGGCAGAGGTTTAATCAGCATGTTACTCAGACTTTATAATCACAACTGAGAACAGATTAGAAAAGGAAACAGGATGCAAATCAATACGCCTGACCTACAAAGCTAACAACATCCTGATCCTTTTTCATTTGTTGAAGCAGTAGGTCTAAGCGCTTTTCCGGCAACGGCTGCCTCCCTAATCTAATTTTGAATAAATTATTATCATCCGGGCCGTCTATAATATGGGCATCCCATTGCAATAAAAACTCGCGAATCTGATGCATCTTGGCTTGGTCATTAAAATCGATCAGCAAAAATACGCCTTCACCAGCAGCAACAGGAGCAGGTTCATCAGTCACCGAGGCGGATTCATAAATAGACAGGGGTTGTATGTGGGGCTGTGCTGACTGTGACATATACCAGTAGCCACCTAACAAGCCTGCTTGCAACACCACTAAGGAAGCAAAAACCGCATTGGCTGGCGTTAACCAGTCCATACCTGCCCACCATTCTTTCCACCAAACACCAAAACTAAACGTAGATTTGGTTTTGGTAGTCTTTTGTGCACCAGTTGGTTTGACGACGGTTTCAGTAACAGCCTGCACAGGTGCCACTGCTTCTTGACGGGGAGCTGCTTCGCGTTCAATACGCTTCATTAGCTTATCCAGCCGTTGTTGGGTAGTGTCAACAGCAGTCAATGTAAGCAGGCTATTGTTCTGACGAATCAACCCAACCAGATTGATTTCACGCTGATAATCCGCTCGTAGCCCGGCATCTTGTTCCAGCATTTGTTCAACGAGCTGTTTTTCCGCTTCAGACAATTTCCCGGTTATATACCATGGAAGTAGCAAACGGGCCTCTTCCACAGGGTCTTCTCGATCTTTTTGGCTCATAAGTGTGTAGTTATAAAAAGTTATTGAAATTATTGACTATTAGAAATCAAAACCAACAATGCCTGCTTTTTCCAGCAATTGGGCAAGCCGTTTACGGGCATAGAACATACGGGTTTTGACTGTGTTTTCGGCAATATCCAGTATTTCTGCAACCTCTTTAACCGATTTGTCTTCAAAGTAAGTCAACTTCAGTACCTCGCGGTGTTCTTCCGTTAACTGATCCATCAAGCGCAGTAATTGCTGCTTCATATCATCCATGGCTAATTCCTCGTGGGGATTAGCATTCGGATCAACCATGGCATCAAGAATTGACTCATCCTCTAGACTTACCTCAGATGTTTTGCGTAACCATGAAATCACTTTGTTGCGGGCAATGGAGTAAATCCAGGTTGATGGCTTAGAACGACCAGCAAAGCTATCTGCTGAACGCCAGACATCAAACAGGGCTTCATCCACCAAATCGGCTACTTGCGCAAGGTCGTCTCTCAGTACACGAGAACAATGTCTCACCAAACGGGGCTGATAGCGCATATATAACTGGCTAAAAGCAGTTTGGTCCCCCCTACTGATTAACTCCAGTAAAACTTCATCTGACAATTGTCTAGATGCCTTTGCCTGGACATCACCATCTTGTGAATAGCCTTCCATTTACTTTGTCGCTCTCATTGTGGCTTTGGTTTAAAGGAATCTTGCTTAATCCGATGAAATCTGTCTGAAGAGGATTTTTTTAGCATCATAGCTACACAGGTATGCCATGCATTGGCTCGCTATAGCTTGAAAATTATGCAGCGGATTTTTTCCGTTTACTTGAACCTTCTCTGCAAGTATAGCGACAAACCAGATATCAAAGAGATTAAGTGGATTCAGTTACTGATGTTTCAGACTGCTCTCCGCCATCCCTTTGATGAGCGGCTCGTCCGTTGTTTGAACTGACACTACACACACTCAACTTAGCAATTCTTAAAAGTTATAATACTCCCTCGCAAGTCTGGCGAATCGTAGGATTCGCCTTTTTTTTGGTTACAGGCAGCCCTCCAGCATATAACAAACGGTTTATATGAGAGTTATTGCCATATAAAAATACTGGGGTTTCAGAATAAAAATGTTTTTGGCAGCCAAATTTATTAACATGCCCATGCATACCCTACTTTACCCACTCACTGTATAGCACTTTATTGGGGGTATATTTTGATGCATGACAACTATGCCTTGCATTTTCCAAGGCTTTTAAGGAGTCATGCGCCAATCGCTATATATCTTAATGAAGACTCTACGGAGGTATGCAATTCAAGCTACAAGCGGCATTTCTGCTGCGGACTTAACGCTTTTCGGCATAGGAAACCGTGTAGTGAGCGCCTTGCTTGAGTTTGTCAAAATTGCCAAAGGTATCCTTGAGATTACGCTTCATGTATTCCCGCAGACCATTAATGGTTACCAAATAAACACGTCCGCCGGGTTTGAGATGCTGCTGCATGTCATGCAACAAGATACTCATCATTTCCTTGCCAACTTTAGCGGGAATATTAGAGGCAATCACATCAAAGCGTAATTGTTTATCGATATGCTGGAAACCGTTGCTGAGCATGGCTTTGGCATTAGGTAGCTTATTCAAAGCCGCATTGCGGTTACTGTATTCGACTGCCATGAAATCTTTATCGACCATTAAAGTTTGGCCTTGTGGCGCTTGTTTAGCCATATACAGACCAATCGGGCCATAACCACAGCCAAGATCAAAGCAGTCATCGGTAGGCTTGATATCCAGATACTTCAGCAGCAAAGCCGTACCTTCATCAATTTCACGCGGGGAAAAAATCCCCCAAGTGGATGAGAAGGTAAAGGAATGCCCACCCAGTTCAGTCTGGAAACGAATATCATCACGCAAGGTATCGGTATAAGGAATATCAGCCATTAGTACAGTACCGGCAGCCAGCGCATGGCCACCATGAAAGTGGAAATAAACGCCGCCAATCCGGCTAGCCATAAACCAATCGCAACCGGTTTGCTCAGGCCCGGTTTCAGAGCAATCGTGCCCAGGAGTAAATACAGAATAAGGCCAAGCAACTTGGTCACAACAAAGCCATCCAAACCATGCCCGGATGCCCATGCCAGCCAGCCGCCACTCACTAATAACAGCAGCATCGCAGTCGTGGCACTGGTTAAAGCCAATTTACCGACTACCGCAGGGCTTTTTGCCAACATAAGCACACCGCGTACCCCGTAAATCAGCAAGGAAAGCACAGCAAATGCCTCATGGGCTTTGACTATCCAACTATAGGCATTCACAGGGCTTAATCCTTATTCCATCGCCTGAAAAATACGCGCAGCTTCAGCAATAGCCTCATCCTGATGATCCGCAAGCGTGCAATAATGCCCCATCTTGCGCCCCGGACGCGCTTCACGTTTGCCATACAAATGCAACTTGGTATTGGGGTTTTGCAGCAATTGCAACCAATCCGGCTGACTACCGTGCCACAAATCACCCAGCATATTCACCATCACCACAGGCGAGAGCAAATGGGTATCCCCAAACGGCAATTCGCAAACCATGCGCACTTGCTGTTCAAACTGCGAGGTAATACAGGCATCCAGTGAATAATGACCGCTATTGTGGGTACGTGGGGCCATTTCATTTACCAACAACAGGCCTTGTTTGGTAACGAAGAATTCCACCGCCATTACGCCAATAAATTCCAACTGACTGGCAAGGCGCATAGCCGCTTGTTGGGCCGCTTCCGCTAAAGCCGCATCAATGCGTGCTGGCACAATCGTTTGGTGCAAAATACCATTGCGGTGTTCATTTTCCGCGACTGGAAAACAGCGTACTTCACCTTGTACGCTGCGCGCGAGAATCACGGAAACTTCGCGTTCCAGTTCAACCCGCTGTTCCAATACACAATCGACCCCACCTAATTGCGCAAACGCCGCTTCGGCTTCTGCCTGTGAACGTACTGTTACCTGACCTTTGCCGTCATAACCTAAACGCGCGGTTTTAAGAATGGCCGGGTAAGTAATTGCTTGATTAGCCGCAGCAATATCCGCTACCTGACGAATCGCTGCAAATGGCACTGGGGACAGGCCACAACTGCGTACAAATTCTTTTTCCACAATGCGGTCTTGTGCGACTTCAACCGCACGCGCCGATGGACGTACTGGACAAAACTGCGCCAGAAAATCCAAAGTTTTAGCCGGAATATTTTCAAATTCGGTGGTAATGACATCGCAGCATTGACCAAACGCGGTCAACGCGACTTCATCATCATAAACGGCAATAATATGCTCATCAGCCAATTGCGCGGCTGGACTGTGCAAATCAGGTTCAAGAATGATAACGCGATAACCAAGAGTACGCGCTGCTACGGTGAACATGCGTCCGAGCTGCCCGCCGCCGAGCATACCGATAGTTGAGCCGGGAAGAAGTGTCATGGGAGTGTGTGATGAATTCTGCAAAACAAACGCGAAGGATACAGCAATCTTCAGGATGAATCATCCATGCAGCCAGCGTTGCATAATCTGTTGCAAATCTTCCAAGGCAAAAGGCTTGGTAAGAAAATCATCCATACCAGCCGCCAAACAACGCTCACGCTCACCAACAATAGCGTGTGCAGTCAGGGCAATAATCGGCAATTCATTAGCGGGCTTGAAGCGACGAATACGGCGCGCGGTTTCATAGCCATCCATATCCGGCATACTCACATCCATAAATACAAGATCGAATGTCCGGGCACCAACTTCCTGTATCGCTTGTTGGCCGCTGCTAGCCACACTGACATTGACACCGAAACGCTGCAGTAATTTGGGTACAAAAAAATGATTGAGATCATCATCATCCACTAACAGGATATGAGCGTGCCGATCAGCAGTCCAGTCTGATGGCGCTAAGCTAGTCTCCACAGCAGCTAATTCAGGCGGTGGAATAATCGGCAATGTTAGGCTAAACAGAAAGCGGCTGCCCTTACTAGGGCTACTTTCCAACTGCAAAGTCCCGCCCATTTGCGCCACTAATTGCTGGCTGATGACCAAACCCAAGCCACTACCACCATACCGCCGCGAGGTACTGCTATCTGCCTGCGCAAATGGCTTGAACAACAGGGCTTGTTGTTCAAGTGTCAAACCAATACCCGTATCTTCCACTGCAAAGGTCAAACGTTGCAGACTTGTGTCTTTACTGGGTTGCTGTTGCACTTTTAAGGAAATAGATCCTTGGTGGGTAAATTTGAGCGCATTACCCAATAAATTCAGCAAGACTTGCTTTAAACGGGTGGGGTCACCTTGTATATACAGCGCATTCTGACAGGGCTTAATGACTATGAAGGTGAGATTTTTAGCCTGTACTTGCTCTGTAAGTAAGACCTCAACCTCTTGCAATAACGCATTCAAATCAAAAGTAATGGTTTCCAACATTATTTGCTGTTGTTCAATACGCGCAAAATCCAGAACATTACCAATCAGTGCTAGCATATGCCGCGCGGCGATTTCCAGTTTATCCACATACAGTTGCTGGGTCGTATTTAAGACCGTATCCCGCAGCAGAATACCCGCACCCACGACGGCATTCATAGGGCTGCGCAATTCATGGCTCATAGTGGCAAGAAATTCACCTTTAGCGCGACTGGCCGCTTCCGCACTGGCGGCCTGTTCACGTAGACGCCGCGTGTGATCAGTTTGGGCAATGGATAACAGTAATACAAAGCCAAATACACTGGATAAGGCTAAGTCATTACAATTAAACGGTGGCAAAGAATAGCGATACCCCAAACCATCCAGATAAATCGGTATTAAGCCCAACATCAATACCACAAAGGCCCAGCTAACATTTCTCGCCAGACGAATTCGCCGCCGACTTAACTGCCACAATGCCTGAAAAGTCACGATCATCAACAGGATACCCAGTGCCATTGACCAGACAGCTGTGAAATTTTGCCAGGGCACATACAGCATTTCAGCCACCCCTATCCAGAATAAAACTCGAAAGGCTTTATCAGTGGTGGATAGATAATGAGCGGTTGCTAGTAAACGTCGAAAAAAAGCTGCATAAGTAGCCATCGCCAAAAACGCAAATGCCCAGTAAGCGCGGTAATAATCCGGCATCACGCCTACGCATTGATACAGCAAACCGGTATAACGATTCAGCTCCACCGTCGCGGCTAGAATAAATAAGCCTAACCAACCATAGCCACTATCCCGTAAGTTCAAAAACAACAATAGGTTATAAACACTAAGGGCCAATAAACCACCGCTAATCAAGGTGGCAAAAATTAAATGAGTCAGCTCAATGCGGGTATCGGCTTGGGTAAATGACACACTGGCAATCAAACTATCCTGACTACCCTGAATACGCACATACAGCCAGTAATTCCCGGAACGTGTTAGCGGTAATGGATAGGAATGGTAGGAAAAATAAATCTCCGCTTGCAATGGCAAGGCATGTGTCTCAGCTTGATCCGTTAGCAAATACACCTGTAGGGGAAATTCTTCCATATCGTGTACTTGAGCATACCAACGTTGCCACAAACCGGATTGATTGCGAAAAGGTATGCGCAACCAAAAGGCATCATTGGTTAGGCCTTGTGCAAAGGTATTATCAGCGGTGTTTTGAAACTGTTGGCTATAAGGCGGGGATAGGACATCAGCCAGTGTCAATTTTCCACTTGGGTCATGGAGATAATCCAGATGGTTATACGCCTCCACGCTGGAGGGTTGATCATGCAGAATAATAGTAGGGGCGGCACACAGGGGGCTTACTAGCAGTTGCAAACCCAACCCTATCAGTAGTAGCCGCAACATCCTTGTCACGTCTTATATAGCCGCCTTTAAGCTTATTCTGGGGGAAGTTTCATATTGAGGGCGTGTTGACGTTGTTCTTCACGAAAATGTGCCAGTTTTTCAGCCAATACCGGGTCTTCATTGGCCAACAAAGCTATAGCAAACAAAGCCGCATTGGCGGCTCCTGCCTCGCCAATGGCAAAAGTCGCCACCGGTACACCTTTAGGCATTTGCACAATCGAATACAATGAATCCACCCCACTGAGGGCGCGGGTCGTGACCGGAACACCTAACACAGGTACGGTGGTTTTAGCCGCGAGCATGCCGGGTAAATGGGCAGCGCCGCCAGCACCGGCAATAATGCACTTTAGGCCACGTTCGCGGGCAGTTTGCGCGTATTCAAACAATAAATCCGGTGTCCGATGGGCGGAAACAACACGATATTCATGCGGAACACCGAAATTTTCGAGTTGTTCGACAGCCTTAGACATAATGTTCCAATCGCTATTGCTGCCCATGACAACGCCAACGACTACGGCTGATGGGGCTTGGCTCATGATGCTACCCTTGTTTCCTACAAAATCTGATATTATAACGTGATGTACCCTTTCGCACTATTTGATTACGGCAATATCCACAATGAATACAACCGACATTCCGGCCACTGTTTTTGAAACGGACATCCAGTCGCTTCCTTTGCTTGCACGCGGCAAGGTGCGTGACATCTACGCCATTGATGACCAGTACATGTTGATTGTTACGACTGACCGGTTATCAGCATTTGATGTCATTATGCCTAATCCGATTCCGCAAAAAGGCGTGATCCTGACCCAAGTGGCTAACTTCTGGTTTAACTTGTTGCAGGATGTGATTCCCAATCATTTAAGCCATTTAACCTTAGATGACCTGCCTTTGACCGAGGCGGAAAAAGCCACGCTGCAAGGGCGCAGCATTATCGTCAAACGTCTGCAATCCTTGCCAGTCGAGGCGATTGTGCGTGGTTATTTAATCGGTTCTGGTTGGAAAGATTACCAGCAAACCGGCTCAGTATGCGGTATTGCATTACCGGCTGGCTTGCAAATGGCTGACCGTTTGCCTGAACCCATTTTCACCCCATCCACCAAAGCAGAAGTGGGCACACACGATGTGAATATTAGCTTTGCCGATATGCAAGCTAAGATTGGCGCGGATTTGGCTAACCAGATTCGTGATGTCAGCCTGCAGCTGTATAAACAGGCGGCAGAATACGCCCTACAACGCGGCATTATTATTGCCGATACCAAATTTGAATTTGGTTTGGACAAGCAAGGTAATCTAGTATTGATCGATGAAATCCTTACACCGGATTCTTCACGGTTTTGGCCAGCGGATCAGTACCAACCGGGTATTAGCCCCCCTTCATTTGATAAGCAGTTTGTACGCGATTATCTGGAAACCTTGGATTGGGATAAGACGGCACCAGGCCCCGTGCTACCAGCTGACATTATTGACAAAACGGCTGCTAAATACCGTGAAGTAGCCGACTTGCTCACCAAATAACGGATAACGATAAATCTAACTAAAGGGAGACGCACATGCGTGTTCTGGTAACGGGGGTTGCAGGCTTTATTGGCATGCACCTAGCGTTGGCCTTGCTCAAGCGAGGCGATGATGTTTTAGGCATTGATAATATTAACAATTATTACGATATCAGCCTTAAGGAACACCGGCTACAACACGTTCAAGAAGTGGGTGGTAAACGCTTCAAATTTGTGCGTCTGGATTTAGCGGATCGTGCGGGTATGGCCAACTTGTTTGCTAATGAACCGATTGATACGGTCGTTAACTTAGCAGCCCAAGCCGGAGTACGTTATTCCATTGACAATCCGCTGGCGTATATCGACAGCAATTTGGTGGGCTTTGGTCATATCTTAGAAGGTTGCCGCCACCATAATATTCAGCATCTGGTGTATGCCTCCTCCAGTTCGGTTTACGGCGCGAATGAATCCATGCCGTTTTCTGTGCATGACAATGTTGATCATCCGTTGTCATTGTATGCGGCTTCCAAAAAAGCTAATGAGCTAATGGCACATACTTATTCGCATTTGTATGGCCTGCCGACTACCGGGTTGCGCTTTTTCACGGTCTATGGCCCGTGGGGCCGCCCGGATATGGCCTTATTCAAATTCACTGCTGCTATTTTGGCCGGGAAACCGATTGATGTGTTCAATTACGGTAAACATCGGCGCGATTTCACCTATATTGATGATATTGTCGAAGGCATTATTCGCACACTAGATCATACTGCCACGGCGAATCCAGACTGGAATGGCTTACATCCCGATTCGGCGACTAGCAAAGCCCCGTGGCGTGTTTACAATATCGGCAATCAGCAGCCGGTAGAATTGCTCGATTACATTGTCGCCATTGAAAAAGCCGTGGGTAAAAAAGCGCATATGAACATGCTGCCTATGCAACCGGGTGATGTACCGGATACCTATGCGGATGTAGAAGCCTTGGTAGCCGATGTGGGTTATCGGCCCTCAACGCCAGTAGAAGACGGTGTCAGCCGTTTTGTGGCGTGGTATCGGGATTATTATCAAGTTTAACCGACCGGGAGAGGTAAAATGCAGGTGCTGCAAAACCGTTTGCTCAATCGCCTGATGGAACGTTTACCGGATTACACCAGTTTGATTCTGGTGATCCTGTGCGGATTCTTGCTAGCACGCATCACCTGGATGATGTTCCCTGCTGAACCACCGCTGCCAGTGGTAACAAGCACTGCCCCTGTGGATATGAGTGGTACGGGTGCTGCTCCCAACCCGGTTAATCAATTGGCCAGTTATAACCTGTTTGGTCAATATAATGCAGCCCCAACTGCAGCTCCGGTCCCTACTGCCCCCATTCAAAACACCCAACTAGCCCTTAAACTGCAAGGACTTTATGCCTTACCCGGTAATAAAGGTTTTGCGGTGATTGAGGAAAATGGGCAGCAAAAGGCTTATCGGGTGGGTAAAACGATTGGCAACTCCGGTGCTGTGCTTGAAAAAGTTATGCGGGATCATGTACTGATTCGGCGCAATGGTGCTCTGGAGAAACTGGCCTTGCCCAAACTATCAGCTCCCGGTGGCGGTGGTGGTGATAATACCGCTTCTATGCCGGGTTCTAGCTTTGACCCGGGTATACCACCGGTAGCTCCGGAAGAAACCGTGGTACAAACATCGGCAGATACCCCACCGGATATGCCGCCGCCAGAAATGTTTACGCCTAGTAGTGGCGCTATTCCTCCCCCACCGACTGAACCTTTACCTGCCGAACCCACCACGCCCATTAATCCTCAACAAGGAGCAGACGCCTCTGCTCCTGGCGCTGAAGCCAACCTTGGTACCTTTCGCCAATCGGTAATGAATAATAATGCGCGCCTGCTGGAAGTCGCCACCCCGCAACCGTATGAAGCCAATGGCAAATTCAAAGGTTTCCAACTGAATCCCGGCAGCAATACCGCTATGTTTAGCAAACTCGGTTTTCAGGCAGGTGACATTGTTACCGCGATCAATGGGACTACGCTAGATAGCCCGGCTACCGCTATGCAATTATTGCAGGGTGCCTCGACAGCCAATCAGGTCAATCTCACTATTACCCGCAATGGGCAAGAAATCAGTCTGCCCATTAGTTTCCAATAAATTACTGCCGCTACCCTCAACCTTTGCGTTGTGCATCAATAACAGATGGCAACTGCAACAGCTTTTCCAGTACATCGCCCATTTGTTCGACATCACGAATTTCCAAGGTAAAATCCATCACCGCATAACACGGGTCATGCGTCTCGCGCGTATGCAAACTGCGGATATTGATCTGATCACGCGCTAACAAATTCGCAATAGCCCCCAATACGCCGGACTTGTTATAAGTGGAAACCGTAATATCGGCTTCATAGGCAGCGTTATTCGTTCCCCACGCAACCTCAATAATGCGTTCCTCACGTTCCTTACGCAGATTAGCTAAATCCGGGCAATCGCTACGATGTACAATCACGCCACGTCCTTGCGACAAATAGCCGATAATCACATCGCCATAAACCGGACGGCAACAGCTAGCCATTTGCGTATACAACTGCTTAACGCCACGTACCTCAATATCATTGCCCGCTACTTCCGTAGCCTTAGACTTACGCAGCTTCAGTTCAGGCTCGTGTGAACGCAGCAAAAAATTACGCACTTGCACGGGGGCAATATCATCTTTACCCACGGCAATAATAAAATCGCGCTCACTTGGGCGATTGAAATAGCGGGCTAATTCAGCGTAATCAAGCCGTTTGAGGTTCAGCAAATGGCGCTCTTTTTCCAGCAGCTTTTCCCCAGAACGGAAATTGGATTCATGGTTTTGCTGGCTTAACCACTGGCGAATTTTTTGACGGGCTGAACCCGACCGCACATAACCCTCGGTATTCAGCCAATCCTGACTGGGGCGCTCTTCCTTGCCGGTTAGAATTTCGACCTGATCACCATTTTCCAAACGATGATTCAACGGCACAATCATGCCATTGACTTTGGCACCTCGACAGCGATGCCCCACACTCGTGTGTACATAGTAGGCAAAATCAATCGGGGTCGCGCCCTTAGGCATATCAATAATCTTGCCTTTAGGGGTACGCACAAACACGCGGTCATTAAAGACTTCAGTACGAAAATCTTGCATAAGATCGCGATCGGATTCGCCGGATTCCAGCATACGCCGAACAGCTGCAATCACGCGCTCTAATTCAGGGTCAAGTTTGCCACCTTCTTTGTAACGCCAATGCGAAGCAACCCCTTGTTCAGCGCGTTGATGCATCTGCCGGGTACGAATTTGTACCTCTACTGGTTTACCTTCTGGGCCAAACACCACCGTATGAATGGATTGATAACCATTGGGTTTGGGATTAGCAATGTAATCATCAAACTCTTCACGAATAGATAACCACTGTAACTGAATGAGGCTGAGCACTTCGTAACACGTGTTTTTATCCTCGACAATAATGCGTACCGCCCGTAAGTCATACAGGTTATCTAATTCAACATTCTTGCGTTTTTTCTTTTTCCAAATGCTGTACAGATGCTTAGGCCGCCCATACACCTCAGCCTTGAGATGATGGGCAGCTAGCAGTTTTTTGACTCGATCAATAAACTCGGCAATGTATTGCTCGCGTTCAATACGCTTATCAGCCAATGATTTGGCAATCGCTTTATACATATCCGGCTGAAGGAAACGGAAGGCGAGGTCTTCCATCTCCCACTTGATCTGACTAATACCTAGACGATTGGCCCACGGTGCATACAAATTCATGGTCTGTTTAGCGACACAGCGGTGCAAACTGGTGATTTCCTGACGCGCCAACAAACGTAAATACTGTAAATTCCAAGCCAGCTTAATGACAATAGCGCGCAAGTCATTAACCATAGCCAGCATCATGCGCCGTAGCTGCTCGCCTTGCTCTTCATCAGTAACACTAGGGTCAGTGGATTC
>CAZCJE010000021.1:13356-27987 GCA_964498805.1 uncultured Thiothrix sp. | reverse complement strand
TCTTCGGACACCGTAAAACGTTCTACCCATGCCTGGCGGGTGCGGGATTCAGTATTGAGGAGGCGACTATGTTGCATGGTAGCGTGTTCCCTTAGTGCCAAAGGTCTATTGATTATAATGATGCAAGAGTGGCTTCTAACTCATTCAAGTGAGTCACTACCGCATCGGGTGGTAACCCACCTGGCCATGCTAAGCCTCGGGGGTTAAACCATACAGTTCGCCAGCCAGCCTTAGCCGCGCCTTGCACATCCCGAACCGGGTCATCGCCAACATACACCGCTTCACTGGGGTCAATACCCACTTTAGCCAGCGCTTGCTGAAAAATAGCTGGATGTGGTTTGGCAACGCCTGCTTCTGCTGCGCTATGCACAAACTGGAATAAATGTCCTACCCCGATATGATCAACACTGGCATTACCGTTACTAATAACACCCATTATAAATTTATTGCTCAGTGTTTGTAGAATTTCGAGGGTCCCCTCGAAAAAAGTTACAGCATTACGCGCCTGCCAGAAAACATCGAAACCGGGTTCAACCATGTCATCGTTATACCCCTGTTCACTAGCTAATGCTGCTAACCAGTTTTTGCGCAATCTGGTCAGATTATAATGCAATTCAGGATAATTCTGCATATAAGATACTCGCTTTTCAACCAGTTCCTTAGCAGTGTAAGTATCCGGAATACGGGGATAATTTTGCTTAAGCCAGACATAAAATTCACGTTCAGCCTGCTCAATAACAGGTCTGCAATCCCATAAGGTATCATCCAGATCAAAAGCCACACAGCGTATACTCATGCGCGTAATCTCTACTTTCGGTAATAGGCCATTTTACCATTGGCAGAGATACCAGAAAAAAATACAGGATAGTTACCTATTCATAGCGTTTTTCTGAACGATTGGTCAGCTTATAACCCTAAAAAGATAAAAACGGACTGACTGCGGTAATAGTAAATAATAATGTCTAAAAAGTTTATTTTTTATCACTAGCACAGAATCATACACTGACTGCCGCAAATAAAGCTATCGGCAGCCAGCAAAATGATGGCCAGCGTATACGCTTAGCCAATACAACTATCAACGAGAGTATAGAGACGTTCTACCGAACAATAACCATAACGCCCAGCTTTGGTACGATTAAAGTTAAACCAAGCCTGTTTATTGTATTTCAGACTTTTAGTCAACAAACTTATAAATTTTTTATCAATAATAAATGGCGGACGAATATTATCAGTTCGATACAGTGTTAATAGCAATTTTTTACCCTGATTTTCATAAACCACAGGCCTATCCAGTAAATTAAAAAAGGTGACTTCATCTGCCTCAGGCATAAAAAACGCTTTACGTTTAGGGGAATCACATTTAATAGCCACCATCGTGTGATTATATTGTTCTTTCAGGATATCCTGTAAGCATCGAAAATGTTCTTCTTGCCCATTTTCCATATCCTCAGCTTCAATCCAGTAATCCCAATCATTACTTTCAGGCAATTCCATTTCATAATGCTCAGTCGCGCATTGTTTGACTTCATTGTGATCAGGCAAACAATCCTGTTCATCGACCCAAAAAGTAAAACCTATATCAGCAGGAATTCGTTTAGTCACCACCAAATCGTACAAATTAGGCAATTCTTTTTGGGCTAGTAATGGGCCGGATTCCCAGGAAGCTTTTTCGTGCTGACGCAAATTCCACGCAGATTTGAGTTTTTCCCATTGTTTAGCGGAATAATTGCTGACACGAATAGCTTCTTTATCAAGTGTTTCAAACCATTGCTTTAACTCAGCAATGGAGGTTTGATCACGAATCTCCACCGCCGCTTCAATGGTACCGTCACGGTCTTTCAAACCATTAGCAGTGGCATTAGCGGATGTCACAAAAGCGACTTCATCACCCGTAGCATGCGTAAATATATACACTTTAGCATGGATATCAACCCGGCTTTTAATAGTGATACCGGGTTTTTTATGTAACTTCTCTAAAGTATAGGGGTTACAATTATTCGATTCAGCGTAACAAATAATACGAGCATTATTTATTTTTGATAAGCTAATAATTTCTTCCAATTTACAAATATAGGGGGATACTATCCATACAGATTCAAATCCGCCATTAATCAAGTCAGTCATAGCTTTACCAATAGCATTTTTCTGCTTTGGATTATCAAGCACTAATTTAACGGTCATGTACATTCCCTCAAGGTACTAACACTGTTCTCAACACTTGAGGATTGTATATAAATTAACCAATTATTAATATATTTTATAAATTAATAAAATATATTTTTTATTAGAACGAATCGAAAACTCTTTTTCATTAATAACCTGACAATAAACTGAATTTTAACTGAACAAATCAGCAAATTCCCAGATTAATGAATTAGCTAGTGGCCTGTGATAATCTGCTTGCCAGCTTGCACAGCAGCTAGGAGATAGGAAGCTTCGGGATTAATTTGATTAAAATATAATCAAAGCTAATAATAACTGATTAGCGCCAGAGGCAAGAGTGTTAGACAATGCAGGCAATATCTCCCCCAAAGGCACAGAGTACCCACCCGTAGGTAATCTGTGACCAGCAGATCAACCTACGACAAGGTACCTGTACCCTATCAATTTGCACGGATGAGATTTTATCTGACCTTAAGTACTAACTTTGCTCGCTCAATACTTTACGGCAGTGCTCGTTGCAAAGACTAATTCAACGCTAGACGTGCCGCAGGAAAATCCTGTTGCGCACGTTGCTTAAACCACTCAAGAAAGTCCAGGTAGGTTTCCATATTCACCATATCTGCTATAGGCATAATATGCAGATACGCATGACGTGCAAAATAGATACCGACTTTATTAATATTTAACTTAGGCTCAAGCTCACCTACACTAGCTATTTGATGCAACGTATAATAACCCATAATTTGATCGTACGTTTTACGGTCTAATGTGAGTTTTTTGACAGTTTTAATATCAATAATAATATCATCAATTACTAAGTCAGCATCAGCGCCTCCTACTAAATGCGAAGCTTTACCAAAAGTAGGATTAATTAAAGCCAGTTGTCTAGCAATAAAATTATTCTCATCTACAATAGCCATTAGATGCTGCAAGTCTTCCATATCACGCTCATCGATAACACCAATATTATCGTGACCAACACCGGCTCGATAAATAGGGTCAATCGTCGCAAGTAATAAAGCGCTACGAATAAGATCTTCAGATAAAAGCCCACCTTGTAAATAAGCATGTAGATGTTTTTTAGCAGCGACAATAATTTTCCGTGCCTTTATATATAAGTCCGCTTCAATCAATGCATCAGCGGCTACTTCTGCTACCCAATAACCTTTGTCTAGGGTTAATGGATTTAAGCGTTGAATCACAAATCGCAATAGATAATCAAAGGCAGTACCCACCGTAGTATAATGAGTTGTCAGGGGCGGAGCCAAAAGCGGTTTTATCGCTGTAAAGGCTGGTTTCCTAAACTCTAATTTAAAACGTTCCCTGACATCCGCATTCTGGGCAAGAAAAGACGTAAGACTCATTAGCCCCCTCCTCAAGACAAACTGATAATAACCACATAACACCCAAGTATGAGCGGGGTATTATCTCCTTCTCATACGAGTTTTTAAGTGATGAACATCACCAATGAAAATTTCATTATTTTTAAAAGGATAGGACAATTTTTTATCAGCTGCACAAGTTGTGCTCCTTAATTTCTTTGCCTATCCCGAAAATACCCCATGAATAGAACCATTAAAAAACAGTCAGGCACACAAACTGCCTAGCGTACGGGTATTACCTAGTCAAAACTGTTCGTTAAAGCGGCTGAATCAGCACAAATATTAAGGTAGGACGGGATAAGCATTGCCAACAAATGCCTCCCGTTGCAGATACACAGATACAAGCCACAGGATGGGCATGAATACAGCAGAATATCAGCCTTGCCAGACTTATTGCGAACTCATGTGACGCAACTATTTGGATACTTACAACCAGCGCCGCAAGGCGTCAGCGACCTCTTGTGGGGTGGTGGCATGATTGAGTTCAGCTTGCAATTTACCTTGCTTATCAATTACATACAGCAAAGAAGAATGATCAACACTATAGCCTAAAGCGGAGCCAGGCATAGGCACTTTGCGATACAATACACTATATTGCTGGGCAACTTTTCGCACTTCATCAGGTGAACCTGTCGCCCCGAGAATATTAGGGTGGAAATAGCTAGCGTATGCTTGTAACTGATCAAGTTTGTCACGTTCAGGGTCAACCGAAATCAGCATACCCTGAATTTGCTGCACTTCTTCAGGCTTGAGCAACGCCAATGCCGCTTTGAGTTTGGCCATGGAGGTAGGGCATACATCTGGGCAGGAAGTATAGCCAAAATACAGCACCACCACCTTGCCACGAAAGTCTGCCAATTTCACCGCGCCATTTTTGCCTTGTAGCGTAAAATCGCCACCTTCGGGCAACAGAACCTGAGCATTGGTAGCTTTATTCTGGCTAAGATTCCATTGGACGCCAAACCAAGCGGCGCCAACGCCCAAGGTAATTGCCAACACCATGCCTATCAGTTGTTTCCACATAAGCGCTACTCAATCTGCTGAAAAAAGTGGTACTATAGGGTCTTATAAGGGGAATCGCCTTGAAAAACAACAAGTGGGAAATATCAAAACTAATGTCCCGCTCATTAATAAGCTGTTAGCGTATTACAACCATGCATGCATTGCCTATGTATATGGCTCAAGAGCCGCTCGCAAAGACATTACCAATTGCCATTGTTTTACACGCTTTGCTGATTTTCGGAGTTGGGTTTGTCCCTGAACTGGACCCGCGTATTAACTTAGCACCGGTGCTGGATATTACACTGGTTCAAACGCATAGCGACAAAGCACCGGATAAAGTGGACTATATTGCCCAAGCCAACCAGCAAGCTAGCGGTGACAATGACAAGAAAAACCGCCCACAAAGCCCAATGTCTTCTCTAATACCAACGGATGTTGACGGTGAATCACCCGTTCAATCCGAAGCCAGCTCGCCGGATACGCCCGTAAAACTGAGTCCGCAAATTTTGACAACTAAAGGCGAGACTTATAATCGGGTTAATAAATCCCCCGAACAGCCTGACGATCAACCGGAAAAAGTTTCGGAAGAGCGTACCGATTCTACCCAAGAAATTGCCCAGCTTTTGGCGGAGATGGATGAAGACGAAGCACGTTATGCACGTCGCCCACGCATTCATTTCATTGACGCGGTTAGTGCTAAAAGTGCAGTGGAAGCAGAATATATTGATACCTGGGTTAAAAAAATTGAGCGTATCGGTAATATCAATTTCCCTGAAGAAGCAATTGCACGTAATTTAAGTGGCAAATTGATTATGAATGTGACCTTGGATCAAGCTGGTCATGTTGTGAATTCACAAATTAGTTTATCATCGGGCTATAAGGTACTGGATCAGGCCGCGTTGCGAGTTGTAAAACTAGCAGCTCCTTACGAACCTTTGCCCGAAGAAATTCGCCGCAAATGGGATCAGCTGAATATTACCCGTACCTGGATTTTCCATAGCGGAACCCTCAACACTCAATGATGTAGTCGTATCGTGATAGAAGCCATCTGCAACTTGCGAAATCATCTACTGATTGCCATGCCAGCCATGGGGGATCCCAATTTTGAGCATACAGTCAGCCTGATTTGTCAGCATGACGAATTTGGGGCTTTTGGGGTGACAATTAATCGCCCGATTGAGCTAACCGTAGGTGAATTGCTCGGCCAGCTGGATATTGATGTCACTGATACTTATATTGCCGGGCAAATGGCGCTCAGCGGAGGCCCGGTGCAATCCGAACAAGGCTTTGTCCTACACGATGGCTATCGTCAGTGGGACAGCACCTTGCGTATTAGCGATAGTTTGGCATTGACTTCATCACGCGATATTTTGCTGGATATTGCCAAAGGCACTGGCCCGAGTCACTTTCTGCTCATACTTGGCTGCGCGGGCTGGGGGCCAGGGCAACTGGAACATGAAATCAAGCAAAATATTTGGCTTACCTGCGCTGCCAATTCCCAGATTTTGTTTAAAATGCCCTACGAGCAACGCTGGAAAGGCGCTGCTGACACTTTAGGTATTGATCTGCATTTACTTAGCTCCTCCTTAGCAGGCCACGCATGAGTACTATGACTGTGGTAGGCTTTGATTATGGCAAAGCACGCATTGGTGTTGCTGTTGCTAATACACTAACGGGTATTGCCACCCCGCAATCCACAATTATTGCCCGTGATGGTGTGCCTGATTGGGCTGCTATTACGCGTTGCTTGCAGGAATGGAAACCAGCCCGTTTAGTAGTAGGAATGCCGCGCAAGCTTGATGGCACGGATAGTGCTATGCAAGAAACGATTTTACGTTTTATCCGCCAGTTAGAGGGTCGCTATACCCTACCGGTGGATGTCGTTAGCGAACAACTGTCCTCACGCGAGGCTGAGCAGCGACTCAAGCAAGCGCGTCAGGCAGGACGTAAACGCAAGGTGCGCAAGGAAGAAATCGATCAAGTGGCTGCGGCTATTATTCTGGAAAGCTGGATGCAGGAATATTCACATGGCTGAAAATAATTACAACATTGCTTCACTCATTGACGAACTTGAACAGCAAACCCGTGCTTGGATTGAGGCTAAAGGGTTGACTGACCCGGTTATGGTAGGCATTCATACCTCAGGTGTTTGGGTAGCGCAGGAACTTCACAAACGCTTGCATATTCGCGAAGAACTTGGCGAAATCAGCATTACCTTTTATCGCGATGATTACGGTCGGGTTGGTTTACACCCACAAAATAAACCTTCTCGTTTACCCTTCAGTGTGGAAAATCGGCACATTTTACTGGTAGATGATGTGGTTTATACCGGGCGTACCTTGCGGGGTGCTATGAATGAACTGTTTGATTTTGGTCGTCCCGCTAGCATTACCGCTATTGTGTTAGTCGCGCGTGGCCATCGAGAATTACCGGTTGAACCACAAATTGCCGCTTTGCACGAAGAACCGGGCGAAAATTTCATGTTTCAGGTAACGGGTCCTGCCCCTTTAAATCTAAATTTAATTCGCAAAAATTAATCAATATCTATCATCTGCTTGACAATAAAAAAGACAAGCAGATGCTTGAAGCCATAGGAATTAAATTTTAATTAACCGCTGATATTGCCGCCGCCACATAAATAACCACCACCGGGAATGGGTTGCCCATCCATATCCTGTGCCAACGGGTGATACCCAATTGCACGTTGATACAAAGCCTGCTGACAAATACTATCCCCTGTTGCCTGCAAATTTTCGGGTACTGCTCCAAATGCCCGTGGCCTGTCCCACCCCATTTCACGCATTAATTCATTATTCCAAGCGCGTACATTTACCTCACGGTTATCATTAGGATTAGTCGCATAACTGACCATACGCGGCGGTGTATTATCCGGCTCTCCGCTAGGGGTAATACTGCAAGCAACCAATGATGCACCGATAAATAAAGCAACCACCACTTTACTGGATTTGTTCATAAATTATTCGCTCCTTTTTCATTAAAAATACTATTTCAGTGGCCACAATTAATAATATAGTTCAAATAATTTAATACTTATTTGCATTGATTTAATTGATTAAAATTAGCCCACTTTATGTTTTTTAATTTAAAGGCAGCTGACAATTTGCCTTTATCGACTCCTTGCAATTTTGTAAGATAAGCACACCCCCTCTTGTACAAAATATAAGCGAGTGATGAATGCTGAATGCTCATCTTGCCCCTGGGCCGCTGCCAGCGCGCATGCAATTAACTGCTGATAAAAAGCTGAAACATTTTTTAACCATCGAGGGTTTGCCACCGCTATTGCTGGAAGAAATCCTCGACCGTGCTGAGCAGTTTGTGACTCTACCCAACAAGCAGCAGAAAAAAGCACCTCTACTGCGTGGTAAAACAGTCATGAATCTGTTTTTTGAAAATTCCACGCGTACTCGAGTCACTTTTGAGATTGCAGCGCAAAGATTAGGAGCTGACGTCATCAATCTGGACATACGTACCTCTTCTACCGCTAAAGGGGAAACGCTGCTGGATACGGTGCGCAATCTGGAAGCTATGAATGCGGATATGTTTGTGGTTCGCCATGAACACGCTGGTGCTGCGCACTTTATTGCCCGCTACTGTGCACCGCATGTCAGCGTGCTAAATGCGGGCGATGGGCGCCATTCACACCCGACCCAAGCCATGCTGGATATGTTTACCATTCGCCAGAAAAAGGGCAGTTTCCAACCGCTGAAAGTGGCGATTGTCGGCGATGTGCTGCATTCTCGGGTGGCACGTTCGCAAATCCATGCCCTGACTACCCTAGCGACCGGTGAAGTGCGCGTGGTAGCCCCTAAAACATTGGTGCCAGCCGGTATTGAGAAAATGGGTGTAAATGTGTTTCACCGCATGGAAGCAGGCTTAGAGGATGTGGATGTGGTAATCATGTTGCGCTTACAGCGTGAACGCATGCAGACCGCTTTGCTGCCATCTGAACGTGAATTTTTCAAACTGTATGGCCTCACGGAAGATCGCCTGAAATTGGCTAAGCCAGATGCCATTGTTATGCATCCTGGGCCGATTAACCGTGGGGTGGAAATTGATTCGCGCGTGGCTGACGGCAACCAATCTGTCATTCTCGAACAAGTTACCAATGGCATTGCCGTTCGTATGGCGGTCATGTCCATGATTATGGGTTCACAAGCAGGGGGAATGGCATGAGCCTATTGATTCGTAATGCACGCGCGGTTTGCCCGACAACAGGTTTGGATGCCCAACGCAATTTGTTGTTAGAGAATGGCCTGATTACTGAGCTCGCTGATACTTCAACCACATTGACAGCAGATGAAGCAATCGATGCTAGTGGCTTGTGGTTATTCCCCGGTGTGATTGATTTAGCCGCTTGGTTACGCGAACCGGGGCTGGATCAAAAAGCCACCCTCAAAAGCGAAACTCGCGCGGCTGCCGCTAGCGGCATTACCACCTTATGCTATCAACCTGAACCGGGGGCGAGCTTTGATACCGCCGCCCAAGTACGTTTGATTGATGATCTGACGCGTAAGAATCCGCTAGCCAAAGTGGAAGTCATCGCCAATCTGACCCAAGGTCTTAAAGGCGAACAGCTCAGTAATATGGGCAGCCTCAAACGCGCCGGTTGTATTGGCGTGACCAATGGCTGGCAACCCTTTAAGAGCCTGCAGACCTTGCGGCGGGCCATGGAATACGCCGCGACCCATGATCTAACTGTCTACATTTACCCACTTGAACATGCGCTAGCGGCGGGTGGTTATATTCACGAAGGCGAAATTTCCGCGCGTTTGGGTTTGCCAGCGATTCCTTCCGCCGCTGAAACCGTAGCGGTAGCACAAACCTTAGCCTTGGCCAGCCATACCGGTGCCCGCGTGCATTTCTGCCGCTTGTCGACACGTTTAAGTGTGCGCTTAATCCGTCAGGCTAAGGAAAGTGGCTTGGATATTAGCGCGGATGTGGCAGCACACCAGTTATTCCTGACCGAAGTGGACGTGGCCGATTTCAATCCGCTATGCCATGTCATGCCGCCATTACGTTCGGCGCGTGACCGCGATGCCCTGCGCGAAGGTCTAGCCGATGGCACCATTGATGCTATTTGTTCAGATCATCAACCGCATGAACTCGATGCTAAACTCGCTCCCTTCCAGCAAACCGAACCGGGTATTTCTGCGCTGGAAACCTTGCTGCCTTTGACCTTGCGTCTGGTTGATGAAGGGGTGTTAAGCTTGTCGGCAGCGTTAAGCAAAGTTACCGCCGCCCCAGCCCGCATTATTGGTAGCGAGGCGGGCAAAATTGCGGTTGGTAGCCCAGCCGATTTGGTGCTATTTGACCCAGACGGTTTATGGGAATTGAATCCTAACAAGATGGTCAGCGATGGCAGAAATACGCCATTTGCAGGCTGGAACTTCAATGGCACTATTATGCGTACTTTGCTGTCAGGAAATACGGTTTTTAAGCGTTAATCATGTTCGAAATTGCTCTTTACCAGCCGGAGATTCCCCCGAATACCGGCAATATTATGCGTTTGTGTGCCAATACTGGCTGTCGTTTGCACCTGATTCATCCATTGGGTTTTTCACTGGATGAAAAGCAGGTCAAACGCGCCGGCATGGATTACCGGGATTTAGCGGTAGTACAGGAACACGACAGTTTTGCCGCCTTTAACCGCGCTATCCTAGGCAAGCGCGTGTTTGCGTTAAGCACTAAAGCTAGACGCGCCTATACTGAAACCGCCTTTGAAGCGGGGGATGTATTGCTGTTTGGGCCAGAAACGCGTGGATTGCCTGAAGCCTTGCTCATGAGCCTGCCGGATGAACTAAAACTGCGCGTGCCAATGTTGCCAGATAGCCGCAGTCTGAATCTATCCAATACCGTCGCGGTAGTGGTCTACGAAGCATTACGCCAGCACAATTTCCCTAGTTTGGGTTAGAATCAGGGCATGGAAATACTACGCCGCCCTGACTTTATTGACACTTCACCGACTGGTTGTGTGGCTACCATAGGTAACTTCGATGGCCTGCATCGCGGTCATCGCGCAGTGATTGAGCATGTCCGCCAGCAAGCACAAGCCATGCAGTTACCGGCGACTGTAATCAGTTTTGAACCGTTGCCCATTGAATATTTTCGCTCGCCACCGCCACCGCGCATTTATGCACTGCGTGACAAACTGCGCTTGCTACAGGCCATGCAGGTGGAAAAATTCTTATGCCTGCGCTTTGATCATGAACTGGCGACGATGGATGCGGAAGATTTCATCCACTCTATTTTGCTGGATGGCCTGAAAGTGCGTTATCTGGTGGTTGGGGATGATTTCCGATTTGGCAAAGGACGGCGCGGTGATTATCACCTACTGAAAAAGCTGGGGGATGCGCATGGCATGCAAGTGGTGGATACTCCAACATTCTTGCACGATGACGAACGTATTAGCAGCACTCGCATTCGACTGGCTTTGAGTACAGCAGAATTAGAACTCGCTGCTGAATTGCTCGGGCAAGCGTATTGCATTTCCGGGCGCATCCGTCATGGCGATAAACGTGGGCGCACTATTGGTTTCCCCACCTTGAATATGCGGGTACCGCAGCATATTGCCCTGCGTCGGGGTGTGTATGCGGTCAAAGTGTTGGGTTTGGGAGATAAAGTTTTAGCCGGTGTGGCAAATCTCGGCGCGCGTCCCACTGTGCATGGGGTCGAAAACCGCTTAGAAGTGCACCTATTTGATTTCAACCAGCAGGTGTATGGCCAGCATATTTGCGTTGAACCCGTGCGGTTTTTGCGCGATGAACGCAAATTCGCCTCGCTAGATGAACTCAAAACACAAATCGCGACCGATGCTCAACAAGCCCGTGACTACTTAGCCCCTCTGCGAGGGACAGCTTAAGCTCCACTGCATAATGTGCCTTCGCGATTAGACAAATTTGAAGTAGCCTGCACACTCTTAAAAAAGCGTGCAGGTCGACTTGGCCATGTTAAATGACAGCCAGAATTTCCTGATGCGCTTGTTTGCTCAAACGCGCGCCGAATACCGTCACAATTCGCGCAGCCGCTAGACTGGCCAATTTACCCGCTTGAGCATTATCCATGCCTTGGGTGATAGCATACAGGAAGGCACCGGCAAACATATCCCCCGCGCCATTGGTATCGACTGCCTTCACCGGATTCGCCGCGATTTCAGTACGACCCGTGTCATCCACGACTAAGGCACCTTTGCTGCCAAGGGTAATCACGACCTTCTGGGCAAAGGGACGAATCGCCGCAATCGCTTCTTCCAAATCATCCTTGCCGGTAAATACACAAGCTTCTTCGCGGTTACAGAACAAAATATCCACGCCATTGCCGATCATTTCATCCACCCCTTGGCGGAAGAAACGCACCATTGCCGGGTCAGAGAAGGTCATGGCGGTTTTGACACCGTTTTCAGCCGCTACCCGACGCGCTTTTAAAGCCGCTGCACGCGAGACATCGGATGTCACCAAATAACCTTCGATATACAAATACTTGGCCTGTTTAAGTTCATCCAAATGCAATTCGGCTTCGGAAAAATCAGCGGTAATGCCCAAAAATGTATTCATGGTACGCTCGGCATCCGGCGTTACCATTACCATGCATTTGCCGGTCACGCCTTCACTAGCACAACGCACCTGATCGAGCTTTGTAGCCACCCCAGCTGCATGCAGGTCATGCATATAAAATTCGCCGGTTTCATCATTAGCAACTTTACAGGCATAGAAGGCTTTACCCCCAAACTGGCTAACCGCCACAATGCTATTCGCTGCAGAACCACCACTTGCACGCTTTTTCAGACCAAATGCTTCCGTCAGGCCGCTAAGCAATTGCTGCTGACGTTCCTGATCAATTAGCGTCATCATGCCCTTTTGAATACCATGCTCTGCCAAAAAAGCATCGGTGACTTCAAATTCCTTATCGACCAGCGCATTGCCGATCCCGAATACGTCGTATTTCATGGAGTTCCTGTTATGAATAGGTTTAAAAGTGGCCTTGTACAGCATCCCGGTAGCGTTTTCCAGAATTAAAACAATTGTCAAGGCCTCAAACCGACCGTTTATACACAGAGTTATCCACAGGACTAGTGAACAAGAATAGGGGTTGAAGAGGTCTAGCAACCGGCTTGAAAAATTAACCATGATAATGCTTTCATTATCAAACTGTATTATTTGTTTTAAAAATTATACAGTTTGGCCAGTTTTAGCTACATTTCCGGCTATTTTATTAAACAAAACAGGTGTTGTTAAAATTTTCTCTATTTGCTTTTTTACCACAGTAATGAATCACCTAAAAGTTATCCACAGGCACAAATCCACAATCTGAGTCTATACAGCGCCTTACGTTAAACGCACAATAACGCCCCATGTTAATGACACTTTTACCTCATACCAGCACACCGTGTGCTGCCGTCCATACCCTGCAAGTGAGCATTACTCGGTCATCGAAAGCTGACTGGCAATTGCAATATACATTGCAGGGGGATTTAAACCGCCTACGCCTGCCTGCCCTCACGCCTTCCCATGCAGCTGATGGGTTGTGGGAACATACCTGTTTTGAAGCATTCATCGGCGCGCAGGGTAATAGCCATTACCATGAATTCAACTTTGCGCCATCCACTGCCTGGGCTGCGTATGCGTTTAGTGACTACCGCCAACGGGTAGCTTGGGATGTACCCAATGCTCCCGTTATTACGCGCCAACAAACTGCGCAACAATTGACCGTGACAGTAGTACTAACGGATGCGTTGTTACCAGCTTATCCAAGGGGTAAATCGCTACAGGTGGGGCTAACAGCCGTGATTGAAGCAGCCGATGGCAGCAAGTCGTATTGGGCTTTGCACCATCCCAGCGAACGCCCCGATTTTCACCATCGTGACGGATTGATAAATGAAATTTGGCCTTGACCGTTTACTGGAAGATTCTGCTTTACGCGCACCCTTGGCAGGCAAACGCATTGCCTTGCTAGCCCATCCGGCGTCGGTAAGCGCTGATTTAACCCATGCGCTGGATGCCTTACATGCCTTGCCGGATATTCAGTTAACAGCAGCCTTTGGCCCACAACACGGTCTAAAAGGTGATAAGCAAGACAATATGATGGAATCAGCCGATTTCATCGACCCCTATTACGGTATTCCTATTTTCAGCCTGTATGGGGAAGTGCGCCGCCCTACCGATGCCATGATGGACACGTTTGATGTGTTATTGGTGGATTTACAGGATTTAGGCTGCCGCATTTATACCTTTATCACCACTTTGCGCTATGTACTGGAAGCAGCGGCGCAACGCGGCAAAGCGGTGTGGGTATTGGACCGACCTAACCCGGCTGGACGCCCGGTTGAGGGCTTAAGTTTACGTCCCGGTTGGGAAAGTTTTGTTGGTGCCGGTGCCATGCCCATGCGTCACGGTCTGACCATGGGTGAACTGGGCTTATGGTTTAGCGCTGAACTTAAACTGGATGTGGATTATCGCGTGATTAGCCTGCAAGGCTGGCAACCCGCATCCGCCCCCGGTTATGGCTGGCCCTTAGGTGAACGTACTTGGATTAATCCCAGCCCTAATGCGCCTAATCTGTGGATGGCGCGTTGTTATGCCGGGACAGTCATGCTGGAAGGTACCACCTTATCCGAAGGCCGTGGCACGACCCGCCCGCTGGAACTGTTTGGTGCGCCTGATTTAGACATCCGAGCCATTATGCAACGTATGCAGCAACTAGCCCCACACTGGTTACAGGGTTGTCGTCTGCGCGAATGCTGGTTTGAACCTACCTTCCACAAGCACCAAGGCCAATTGTGTGCCGGGGTACAAATTCATGTCGAAGATGGCGTCTATAACCATAGCGCTTTCAAACCGTGGCGAGTACAAACGCTGGCTTTCAAAGCGCTGCGTGAATTACAGCCTGAGTATGCTTTATGGCGCGATTTCCCCTATGAATACGAATTCGACAAGCTGGCCATTGATGTGATTAACGGTTCGCCTTTATTACGCGAATGGGTGGATGATTTGGCTGCAACTCCCGCGGATTTGGATGCATTAACTATCCCCGATGAACAAGCGTGGGAACAAACTCGTCAACCCTTTCT
>CAZCJE010000021.1:0-13256 GCA_964498805.1 uncultured Thiothrix sp. | reverse complement strand
TAGCCCATGTAGTGTTCCACCCGCAACAGATTGCCGTAGTAAAGTTCTTTGCCGGTGGTAGTACGCGCCCATAACTCACCAACTTCGACTTGTCTGGCTTTGAAAAAATAATGCTCGACCAAATGCTTAAGATCCTCCAGCGTAATGCTAGGCGAATAGGTATTAAGAATCAGAAAACCGCCTTTAGCCAACAAACCTTGCGCTGCTTCCACCAATTCTTGCAGCTTTTTGGCATTAAGCTTCCATTTCTCGCCATTCGCACCCGAACCCCACGCAGGTGGGTCCATAATAATGCCCTGATACTGTTTACCCCGCCGCAATTCCCGTTCCACAAACTTAAGCGCATCTTCGCGTACCCATTTGATATCACGCAGATTGCTTTGCTCCATATTAGTATGTGCCCACGTCAGCAGCTGCTTAACCGAATCAACATGCACCGTTTCCGCGCCTAATTTGCGGGCCATGCAAGAGGCCGCCCCGGTATAAGCAAACAGATTCAGAAAACGCGCATCTTCCTCAATATGCTGTTTAATGAAATCCCAATTAATGCGCTGTTCGGGAAATAAGCCAACGTGCTTAAAACGGGTCAATTCCAGCTGAAAGCGCAAGCGCCCGTAACTGATTTGCCATTGTTTGGGGGCATCCGCTTTAAGGGCATGCCATTCACCGCTTTGCGCGTTGTTTTCGATGAATTCCCAGTGTGCTAGTGCTTGCCATTCCGCTAAGGATTTACCGGGCTTGAAATAGGCTTGTACTTCCGGGCGAATGGTAATAATACGCCCCCAACGCTCAAGCTTTTTACCATTACCTGCATCTATTAATTCGTAATCATCCCAACCTTGGGTAAATAATCGTTCCTGACTCATAAAGTATCCAGTATAGCTTGACGACGAAAACAGCCAAGAGCGTGATCATTCACCATACCTGTGGCTTGCATATGCGCATAACACACCGTAGGGCCAAGAAATTTAAAACCACGCTTTTTTAAATCCTTGCTCAAGGCCTGCGCTTGCGGGCTGGTTGCTGGGTAATCCGCTAAGTGCTGAAATTCATGCACAATCGGTTTGCCGTCTACAAAGCGCCAAATATAGGCATCAAAACTGCCAAATTCCTCCTGAATAGCCAAGAAGTGACGCGCATTAGTAATCGTAGCGAGTATTTTCAGGCGATTACGAATAATGCCGGGATTATTCATCAAAGCTTGGACTTTAGCTTCGTCATAATGAATGATTTTATGCGCATCAAAATCATCAAAAGCCTGCCGATAACCTTCGCGTTTACGCAAAATGGTATACCAGCTCAAACCGGCTTGAGCAGCTTCCAAGACCAAGAATTCAAATAATTTTCGATCATCATGGACGGGTACGCCCCATTCTTCATCGTGATAGGCGACATAATCGGGCTTGCTGATATCGACCCACGGGCATCGACACAGTAGCGTATCAGAAGGTGACATTCAGGGTTTCCTTTGGCAGTGTAGGGATTCTGCTTTTATGCGATTATCCTTGTTGTTGTCCCTCAGTGTAAAACGTTATGGATCATCCAATTCTTGAAGTTCGTCATTTACATAAACATTACACCAACGTAAAGGCGGTCGATGGGGTAGATTTTTCAGTAGCTAAGGGAATTTGCTTTGGCTTACTTGGCCCTAATGGCGCTGGCAAAACCACCACTATCGAAATGATGGAAGGTATGGTTAAACCCACTTCGGGTGAAATTCTGTACAAAGGCGAGCCCATTGGCGAACGCTTTCGACGTGAAGCCGGTATCCAGTTTCAGTCTACAGCCTTGCAAGATTTTCTAACAGTACGCGAAAACCTTAAATTTTTCAGCAGCCTGTACCCTAAAAGCTTACCCATGCAGACATTGATTGACATGTGTCGCCTACAGGATTATCTGGATCGTGATGCACGCAAACTGTCTGGTGGGCAACGGCAACGCATGTTACTGGCATTGGCTTTGGTGAATGACCCGGATGTGGTTTTTCTGGATGAACCGACGACTGGCCTTGACCCGCAAGCACGCCTGAATTTCTGGGAATTGGTCAATACCATCAAAGCCCGTCATAAAACCGTGCTATTGACTACGCATTACATGGAAGAGGCTTATAACCTGTGTGATGAAATTGCCATTATGGATCACGGCAAAATTATTGCGCACGGTTCGCCGGATGAATTGCTCTTTGAACATTTTCAGGATGTGATTATTGAATTGCCGGCGCGCGATTTTCCGGCGGCAGCTCAACATTTACCGCATCGCATCCTCGATAAGGTTAATAGTAGCGTGCAAATCACCACCAAGGATGTCAATGCCACCTTAAGCCAGTTGATGCAGTATGGCGCTTCACTAGCGGGTTTGCAGGTACGTCCGCGTACCCTTGAAGATTTATTCCTGGAACTGACTGGCAAGGAATTACGCGCATGATGAAACGTATCTGGGCTACTTTTTATGCCCGCAGTCTGGAATTTATTCGTGATACCTCAGCATTGGGCTGGAACCTGATTTTGCCGGTATTGCTGGTCTTTGGTTTAGCCCTGGTGTTTTCTGGCAATGGTCAGGGCTTGTTCAAAATTGGCGTGATTGCGGATGGCTTAAGCGCCGAAGTTAAACCTTCACCCGATCTGCACCCATTTTTAAAAACCGAACATCTTGAAACCTATAGTGTTCCTAGCGCCGATATTGATACTGCCATCCGCAAGGTCGGACGCCATCAAGTCGATATGTTGCTGGATTTACGCCCGGGGCAAATGCATTACTGGATTAATAGCGACTCGCAAAAAGGCTACTTTTTGGAAAAGCTCTTACCTACCAGTGCGGGGCCGACTTTAACCAAGCAAAACGTTAAAGGCGAAGAAATCCGGTATGTGGATTGGGTAGTCCCCGGCATTTTAGGCATGAATATCATGTTCAGCTGCTTGTTTGGGGTTGGTTTTGTGATTGTACGTTATCGTAAAAGCGGCTATCTCAAACGCTTAAATGCGACCCCATTGAATGCTGCCGAATTTTTGTTGGCGCAGATTTTTTCGCGTTTGGTATTAGTCGTGGTAGTAACCACCGTGGTGTATGTTGGCACTAATCTGTTTATGCATTTCACCATGGATGGCAGTTACCTCAACCTTTTGCTGGTATTGGTCGTCGGTACTTTCAGCCTGATTGCCCTAGGGCTATTAGTCGCAGCGCGAGTCAGTAGTGAAGAACTCGCGGGTGGGCTGCTTAACCTGATTACGTGGCCAATGATGGTGTTATCCGGCGTGTGGTTTTCCATGGAAGGCACGCATCCGGCTATGCAAGCCTTAAGTCAGTTATCCCCCCTGACTCATATGTTAGCTGCCGCGCGCGCGATTATGCTGGATGGCGCGGGTCTTGCCGCTATCAGTATGCATTTGCTGATCTTGGTGGGTATGTCGGTGGTTTTTCTGGTCATCGGCGCACTATCGTTTAAGTGGACTACCGAATGAAGGCGTTTGACGGGGAAAGGGTTGCTCCCCGTTATTTGGGTTATTTGCCGAGTATTACAGTTCTACGCCAATACTAATGCCGGTACGCGGAAAAAACGGATAAGGGGAATCAAAATAATTGCTGTTATTAACGGCATTACGCTGCACTTGGCGCGATTGGCAAATGCGAAAGCCGTCTTCCCAACCCATTTTGTAGTCGGAATTATTCGCCTGCTGCAAATCTTTGGCATAGGCAAAAGCACGATTGCCGCCTGCTGAGAGCCCACTTTGGCAACCATCCCGATAGCCATTGGTAAACAAAGGCGATTTACCATTTACCCCAGCCATTTCACGCGCTAGCTGCGTTTCGGGCGGGGTACTAGCACAACCAGCCAACAAGGTTATAAGGGCAAACACGGACACAACAATGCGGCGATTCATCACAACTTCCTTTTGCTGATTTTTGGCATAAACGTTTATTAACATCATGATAGCGCCTGGGCTTGCCAAACAGCTAATGCCAATAAAAAAAGGGCAAAGCCGAAGCCTTGCCCGGGACTCAACCAAAGTCCTACCTACAACTTACAATAACTTCATCTTGCGTGCAGCATCACGCAATTCATCACGGAATTTGGGATGGGCAATTTCAATCAGCGCATGACAGCGTTGTTTAGCACTTTTACCACGCAACTGTGCCACCCCGTATTCAGTGACGACGTAGTTAACATCATTCTTACTCGTCGAGATATGCGTTCCCGGCGTCAACATGGGCATAATACGCGAAATGGTGTCGTCTTTGGCAGTGGATGGTAAAACAATAAACGCTTTCCCCCCTTTGGAACGATTAGCGGCACGCACAAAGTCGGATTGTCCGCCCGTCCCGGAGAAGGGTACACAGCCTAGGCTTTCTGAACCGCACTGGCCAAGGAAATCGATTTGCAAGGTGGCATTAATCGCATGCAGATTATCGTTTTGCCCAGCAATATAGGGGTCATTCATGTAATCAACTGGATGTATTTCCAAGGCCGGATTACGGTGCATGAACCGATACAGTTTATTGGAACCTAATGCGAAGGTTGCCAGCATTTTACCGGGATTGAAATTTTTGTAGCGATTAGTGACTACACCCGATTCCACCATAGACATAATGCCATCACCAATCATTTCGGTATGAATACCCAAATCATTTTTGTCATGCAATTGCATGACCACCGCATCGGGAATCCCACCATAACCAATCTGTAAGGTCGCTCCATCCGGGATCATCTCAGCGACATACTTGCCAATAGCTTTTTGTACCGGGCCAATTTCCGGTAGGCCCACTTCGGTAATGGGCTCATGGCTTTCAATGAGGGCTGTGACTTGGGAAATATGCACATGACAATTACCGTGGGCAAACGGCACATTTGGGTTGACCTCCAACACAATCGCACGGGCCTTGGCCACTGCTGCCATGGTGTAATCTGCCGCTAAGGCCAGTGAGAAATAGCCGTATTCATCCATCGGTGAAGCCATGGTAAAGACCACATCCGAGGGCATCAGATTTTGGTTAATCAGTTGCGGGATTTCAGAAAAATACGCTGGAATAAAATCAATCCAGCCTTCCTTACCCCCTGTGCGTGATGCCCCACTGAAGAAAAACACCGAGTGGTGGACATGCGCAGCGGTGTCTGGGTCAAAATAACCGTATTTACGTACCGGCAACAGTTGCGAAACCGTGACATTGTTGAAATCACGGCGTGCTTCTGACAAAGCGGTTAATAAGGTTGGCGGTTCACCTACCCCGGTAGGGACAATAATGGTGTCGCCATGGCGGACAGCCTTGATGGCGTCGGCAGCAGACATGCATTTTTTTTGATATTGGGCCTGAACGGACATGCACTATTCTCCACGCACTAGAAACGTTAATGCTCTCATGATCAAACGATATGCAGACTGATCAATATCAACAAAATTCGCCGATAAACGGTGCAAGATGACAGTTATTGCTCATTAGTATCAGTCTTGCAGAGACCGGTTGCATTGATTGTTATCTATTCACCCCTCTAGACTGACCAGACTGCAGTAGATCACCTACTTTTTTGCTAAACAATAAACGGGCAAATCATGTAATATCTCGGCAATTATTGATGGAGCACACCAGGTAAACACACATCGGGGCCCTTGCAGCAGGTCTGTCACTCCCTGCGATTGCCAACCGCTATACAGGTTACCCTTATTTACCGACTATCCCGTTAGACTACAAGATCTTGCTGCTAAACTGCTGGGTTTGCACATTTGTCGACAAGCCGTTGGCAGCGTATTTATCGAGTTGACCCAAACCAACCACTGCTTTTATGGAGTAGGAGAGCACCATGATGGATGAACTGAACCAGGCTGCGCTGGATTACCATCGTTACCCCAATCCCGGCAAATTGGAAATCACCCCGACCAAAAACATGGTCAACCAGCGTGACCTAGCACTGGCTTATTCACCAGGTGTAGCCGCCGCGAGTTTGGCTATTGCCGAAAATCCCAGTTTAGCGGCGGATTACACCACCCGTGGCAATCTGGTAGCTGTTATCAGTAACGGTACTGCGGTACTCGGCTTAGGTTCCATCGGTGCCCTAGCTTCCAAGCCGGTAATGGAAGGTAAAGCGGTTCTGTTCAAGAAATTCGCAGGCGTGAATGCGTTTGATATTGAAGTCGATACGCTGGATGTGGATCGCTTTGTCGATGCGGTTAGTCTGCTCGAACCTACTTTTGGCGGGATTAACCTCGAAGATATTAAAGCGCCGGAATGCTTTGAAGTGGAAAAACGCTTAAAAGCCAAAATGAAAATTCCGGTGTTCCACGATGACCAACACGGTACTGCCATTTGTGTCGCCGCTGCTATTCGTAATGGCCTACTGGTTGCCGGTAAAAAGATAGACGAGATTAAACTGGTGTGTTCCGGTGCAGGCGCGGCAGCAATTGCCTGTTTGAACCTGCTGGTTGAAATGGGCCTGAAAAAGGAAAACATTACCGTTAACGACCGCTTTGGCATTATTTACAAAGGCCGTGTTGACGAAATGAACCCGTACAACTCCGCCTATGCGATTGAAACCGATGCCCGCACCCTAGATGATGTCATGGATGGCGTGGATGTGTTTTTAGGTTTATCCGCTCCACGCGTGCTTAAACAAGATCATGTACGGCGCATGGCCCCGAATCCATTGATTCTGGCATTGGCTAACCCTGAGCCGGAAATTCGCCCGGAATTGGTGTATGAAGTGCGTTCCGATGCCATTATGGCCACCGGGCGTAGTGACTACCCTAATCAGGTGAATAACGTTTTGTGCTTCCCGTTCTTGTTCCGTGGCGCACTGGATGTCGGGGCAACCGAAATCAATGAAGCCATGAAAATTGCTGTGGTGGAAGCCATTGCGGATTTGGCGACTAAGGAAGCGTCTGATGTGGTGGTCTCCGCTTATGGGGGCGCTGAATTCCACTTTGGCCGCGAATATTTGATTCCTAAGCCCTTTGACCCGCGCTTGATGACTATTATCCCGCCGCGTGTTGCTAAAGCCGCGATGGATACCGGTGTTGCCACGCGTCCGATTACCGATTTCGACACCTATCAACGCCAGCTAGATAGCTTCGTGTTCCGCTCCGGTATGACCATGAAGCCAGTCTTTGATCTGGCTAAAACAAATCCGCAGCGCATTGTGTTTGCCGAGGGTGAATCCCAGCGCGTCATTAATGCGGTACAAATTCTGGTCGATGATGGCATTTGCAAACCGATTCTGATTGGCGACCCGGCTAATATTCAGCGCAATATCAACGCCTATGGCCTGCGTTTGAACATTGGTAAAGATATTGAAGTGGTTGACCCACGCAATAATGCTAATTATCAGAAACATGTGGATGAATATTCAGCGGTTATGTGCCGTAAAGGCGTAACCCCAGCTTATGCTCGTCGTGTTATGACCTCACGTACTACCCAACTAGCTGCCATTATGGTGCGTTGTGGCGATGCTGAGGCGATGATTTGCGGGGTAGAAGGTAACTTTATTTCTCACCTGCATTATGTACGTGACCTGATTGGTGCCCGTCCGGGTCTGCATGACCTAGCCGCTGTTACCATGTTGATTCTGAAAAAAGGCACGTACTTCCTCACCGATACCCACGTTGGCATTGACCCTAGTGCTGAACAGTTAGCGGATAATACCGCGCTGGCCGCCGAACTGGTGAAAGGCTTTGGTATGGAACCGAAAGCGGCCTTGCTGTCGCATTCTAACTTCGGTAGCCGTATGACCGAGTATTCCGAAAAAAGCCGTAAAGCCCTGCAAATCCTGCGTGAAAAACACCCCGATTTGCTGGTGGAAGGTGAAATGCATGCGGATGCAGCCTTGTCACAGGAAATTCGGGATCGCCTGTTCAAAAATTCTGCCTTTACAGGCGAAGCTAATTTGTTGGTATGCCCGGATCTGGATGCAGCCAATATTGCTTACAACATGACAAAAATGTTGGCAGATGGTTTGCCGGTTGGCCCCATGTTAGTCGGTACTAATTACCCAGCACATATTCTGACCGAAAGTACCACAGTACGTGGGATTGTGAATATGGCAGCCTTTGCTAGCGTTGAAGCTATGAGCCGCCAGCAGAAAGCGGAACAATAAGCCCAGCTTGGTTAGCAAACGTCCTTGAGGGGGCGTTTGCTACCTTCACCTTAAACCAACTTTAACCACTCCAATAGCCATGGCACTAATAACGAAGCGACGAACGCCGATAATGCCATCGCCAAACCGGAAAACGCCCCCATTTCCAAACTAATTTGAAAGGCGCGTGCCGTCCCAATCCCGTGTGCAGCAATGCCCATGGCAATGCCTTTGACGCTGTCATCGCGAATCCGTAAAAGCACAAATAATTTGGTGCCAATAATGGAGCCAATAATTCCGGTTGTGACTACCAAAACCGCAGTCAAGGACGGTAAACCGCCAATGCGTTCAGAAATACCCATGGCTACCGGCGCAGTGACGGATTTTGGGGCTAATGACAGCAAGGTTTGTTTATCTGCTCCTAAACCTTTAGCAATCAACACCGCACTGATACAACCAATACTAATACCCACCAATAAGGTAAGCGTGATAGGCAACAGCATTTTGCGCAGCTTGGAAAATTGCCGATACAACGGAACCGCCAACGCTACGGTGGCAGGCCCGAGCAAAAAGTGAATGAATTGGCCACCAGCAAAATAATCCTTATAGGAAATACCGGTTACCAACAGCAGCGTAATCAGCAAACCCACAGCGACTACCACCGGATTTAATAAAGGATTGCCTTTGGAAGCCACGTACAAACGCTGCGCGATGCCATAGGCTACCAAAGTCATGGTTAGGCCAAATAGCGGCGATGCCGCCAGATACACCCAGATTTCAGTTAAATCAGCTTCAACCATGTTTCTTCTTCCGCCAATGGCTAATCGTGACTAATAACTGCATAAGAAGCGCACTCAAAGCCAAAGTAATAATCGTGCTTAACACCAAGGAAACGGTAATCGGCAACCATTGCTGACCAATGCGACTGAAATGCACCATCACGCCTACTCCAGCGGGCACAAACAGCAATGATAAATGACTAAGCAACGCGGTAGTGGCTGGTTCTAAGGTTTTAATCAGCTCATTTTTCAGTAACAAGGTCACAAACAGCATCACCATCCCCAATACCGGCCCCGGCACTGGCCATTTGAATAAACGCACCGTCACCTCGCCAATCAACTGGTAGATTAGCAATATTGTTAAGCCATTGAGAAAGGTCATGGGGTCATCCTAGTCAATAAGCCTTAGGCACAGGCTTACGTGGTTCGGCGAATAATTGTTCATAATCCCAATCACGCATTGCAATCAAGACCGTGGAACCTTTGCGTTCACCAATGGGCAAAGAGGCATCATCTTGGCTTAAGGTATCAAAATCCTTCGCCAGCTGGATCATCTTGCGCTGGAACAAAGCATTGCTGGCATCACTGAGCATGCCATTGAGCACCAGCAGTTTTTCACTGGCCTTGGTGAAATTGGTACGAAAGTATTCCTGTTCAATGCGGCTGCGAAACAATTGCATAATTGGGCCATCATCCAACCATTTGAAATTAGCCGTCACCAGCAATTTGATGCGATTGCCCGGTTGCAACTCAATAATGTGCAAACGATCCAGATGCGCCAAATAGCGAATCACCTGAGTTTCACTAAACTGATAGTGCTGCACAATTTCCGCTAGACTCCAGCGGTTGAGTACACACACCGTTACCAATAGCAGGTTAAGGTCATCAGCAATCTCTTTTTCCTGCGCATAACTCAGTTCACTAATCGGTTTTAATTGCTCAGCGCGCATTTCCTGTACTAACTCGGAAATTTCCATGCCTAGCAAACCACAAATCGTATCCAGACGTTGCAGGGACATATTTTGCTCAGAAAATAAGCGTTTAACACTGGCCTCGGATAATTGCAGGCAAGCAGCCACATCCACGTAGGTTTTATTATGGCGCTTGAGAAGTTTTTTTAACGTGTGCAACAGGTCGTTTGTCTGAGGCATGAGTTTAGCTTACAAAACTTGCATTATACTCGGGTACATACCCATGACTAAAGGAGTGGCATGTGTCTTATTTAGAACTGGCGGCTATAGGTAAAAACGACTGGTGGCGTTACCTACTGAGTTTGCTCTTAATAGCATTTTTTTGGCAAATATTAGGTGCTATTCCCATTGGCGCTTTAATGATAATGGTCACTTCGGATGCTGACCCAGCCACTGATTTTAATCCTTCAACGCTACAATTTGAGGGCATTAATCCTATTTTTGGCTATCTAGCGCTGAATTTTTCCTTCCTGGCTTTATTGGTAGGCCTATGGATAGCGGTGCGTTTTATACATAAACGTAGCTTCACTAGCCTGATTACGCCTAACCTGATACCGCACTGGCAGCGTATTTTGGTCGGTTTTGGCGTGTATTTTGCCCTGATGCTGGTTATGACTGGTTTAGGGGTATTATTGGAGCCGGAAAATTACACGTTTACTTTTGATACCAGTCAATTTCTGCTGTTTTTGCCGCTAGCCCTTATTCTCACGCCTATGCAGGCAGGTGCAGAAGAATTGCTGTTTAGAGGGTATCTGCTGCAGGGCATTGGTCGCCTGACTGCGGATAGGCGTCTTGCTGCCGTGGTATCCGCTATTCTGTTTATGTTGCCGCATTTACTGAATCCAGAAGCTAAACTTGACCCTATCATTATGCCGCTGACCTATTTCGTATTAGGGCTGTTTTTGGCCATTATCACGCTTAAGGATAATTCGCTGGAACTGGCTATTGGCGCACATTCCGCTAATAACCTGTTTACATTTTTGTTCAGCAATTACGAAGGTTCGGTGGTTTCCTCACCATCGGTCCTCACTGAAACCAGCATGGATCCGCTATCTAGCCTAATCAGCGTCGTGATACTAGCCAGTCTGTTTTACGTCATTGTGTTTCACATGCTGCCACGCTGGTGGCCAGCGACTACCGAAACGGCTTAACCTCTCTAACGGTATTGGCAAATACCTAATACAGGCGTTTGCCAATTTCCATGACCCGCTGAGCCAATTTAGGATTATCAGTCGTGGTAACAATGAAAACCGTGCGAGTGGTTTGCAGGCTGTTTAATAGCTCATCCTGAAAAGTATCAGCATTGACAATTAATTGGGTAGGCTTGATAGCCAGTACAAACACAGGATTGTCACGGAAATAGCGAATCTTTTTTAGCGCGACCCATACTTCCTTTACCTGTTTATTTGCAGGTAACTCACCGAGTAATTCCGCTTCTAAGGCTTCGCCTCCTTTTTCCAACGCATTATCCGGCAACATTAAAATATCTTTATTATTCAGTGATTCACGTTCTTCCTGTGATTCACGCATCATATCGGTCGCTTGTTCTAGCTTACGTAGCCAATGCGCCGCCTGTTGATGTTCATCATGCCGTGTGTAATAACGCCACGCTTCCTCGGCCGCAGCTAATTGCAATGCCTGACTCTGCATAGCACGTTCAATAAAACTAATACCGCGTTCATCTTCACGCTTGAGCAATAAACGTCCGACAGCCAAGACCGCATCCATATCAGAGGGATAGTCTTTATGATAGCGATGAAACAACGGTAAAGGATCAGCATCAGGCAGGTATTGATCCATCAAGCTAGCCCATTGCCACTTTTCTTCACGATCCAGCAGCATCCAACCTTGATCAGATAATTTATTAACCGCTTCCTGAGCAGCACGGGCATTTTGGTGATACTGATGCCATTGATCCTGATTATCCTTTAGCCACACTTGATTAAAGTGGTTAAAAACATATTCAGAACCACGTCCTAACCAGACTAAAGCCGAATCAGGGCTATTAGTAGCTTTCAGCCCTAATGCCTTAAGAGCTTTCAAACGTTCCATGAGAGCAGGATGCGTATCAGCCGGGTCGGTTTTACGACTGAGGGCCTGACGCAAACAGCGATTGAATTCATCCGCATGAATCTCACGATTTTTGAAAAACTGTTGCAGCTGCTGATACACATTATCTTCTGGTTCATAGCGTTTATAAGCCTTACGGTAAAAAGGCCGCCAGAATTCCCGTTCCAATAATTCGCCATACACATGAATGACAACTAAAGCCGATGCAGTGGCATCGCGGGAAGTCAGCTTACTTGCCAAGGCATCCGCTTCATATTCATTATCACGCGCTAATACAAACGAATAACCTGTCAAATACGGCGTGTACCAATCGACAAAACGGCGTACTAGCTGAATTTCCCATGCACTGGTGCGATGAAAGGCGTGGCTGATACTCAACCAGATCATGCGTGCCCGATAAATCCAGCCAGTAAATTTGTTATGGCTACCGGATAAATGCGCCATTTCATGGGCTAAAACTGCACGCGCTTGTTCGGTGGATAACGCCATTAATAACTCAAGTCCCAGCACAAGCGTATTTTGATAGGGACCGACAATACCAAAACGGGGAATCTGGATAATGGCAGCATTCATTTCATTGGTGAGGATAATCTGAGCAATGGGAGCCGTACCCAGTTTTTTCCCTAAGGTTTCGACCTCTGCCCATACTTGTGGGAAAAACTCTTTTGTCAGCTCATAACCATCCGGCGGCTCAATGCGTGTAAACAGTGCACGACCTAACACCCAACTGAAAAAGATCAAGAGCAAAATTACTTTAGGGTCCGCTAGCCATTCCAGCACACCGGCATCCATAGTAGCAGCCCACAAGACTCCTACTAGCAATAAGGCTAATAGAAAGGTAGCCCCGGTAATAACGCCATAGCCCAATAAAGTCAGCCATTTTAAGCGCCGCTTATATGCTGCTGGCTGATCCTTCATTTCTTTTTCAGCGCGCTGAACCAGTTCTTCAAACTGTTCTCGGTATTCAGTGGCAGTTTTCATGCAGAACCTGCTTATTGTTATAAATTAACCGATTGCAAGGATAGCAGATTTAATGATGAGAAGAAGTAGCAACCCGACTGAATGCGTTTAAGCGGAGATTAACGCTAAACAAAAAACCCCCGGACAAGCCGGGGGTTTTGCGCAGGAAAATCAGATTTCCTTAGTGAGCATGAGCGCCTTCGGCATGGATACCGGTATTTTGGCGAACATACAACTCATCCCACATTTCTTCAGAACGAGGATCACGGGTGAACAGGGATACCAAAATGGTAACCAAGAAACCCAATGGGATAGAGATCAAACCAGGGTTTTTCAACTGGAACCATGGTTTTTCCAGACCCATCATGCTGGTAGTCTGACCTTCAAAGGTTTTCAGATCAGTTTCAGCTTTAGCAATGG
>CAZCJE010000020.1:10818-41357 GCA_964498805.1 uncultured Thiothrix sp. | reverse complement strand
CGCCGACCCAGTGATTAACAGTCACTTGCTCTACCGACTGAGCTATCGGGGAACTTCTGAAGGCGCGTATTCTCCATACTTCTATGGGGTGCGTCAAGTAATTTTTTGCATTGCTTGCAATAATAATTTTATTCCCGCCTCTGGGTAGTGAGCCTGTTCACTGAGGAGGCGTCGCCATTGCCGTGCCCCCGGCATACCTTGAAACAAACCGAGGATATGGCGAGTCATATGTTTCAAAGGGATACCTGCCTCTAGCTGGCTTTGCACATACAGCAAGAAGGCTTCTAGGATAGCTTTACGGTCTTCGGGTATGGGTTCATCACTGCCATACAGTAGCGTATCGACTTCGGCGAGTATCCAGGGATTGTGATAAGCCTCACGCCCTACCATGACGCCATCCACGTGTTGCAAATGTTCCTGACATTGCGCAAGCGTGGTAATACCGCCATTGATAATAATCTCCAGCTGCGGCAGCGCTTGTTTTAGCTCATACACCAGCTCATAACGCAAAGGTGGAATTTCGCGGTTTTCTTTCGGGCTTAAACCTTTTAACCAAGCCTTACGCGCATGGATAATAAAGGTTTCACAACCGGCAGCAGCAACGGTTTGTACAAAGCCATACAAGGCACTGTAATCTTCCTGATCATCAATACCAATGCGATTTTTAACCGTCACTGGAATCTTCACCGCTGCACGCATTGCCGAAACGCAGTCAGCGATCAAATGCGGTTCAGCCATTAAGCATGCGCCAAACGCACCCTTTTGCACACGCTCACTAGGGCAACCAACATTGATATTCACCTCATCATAGCCGTAATCCTCAGCAATGCGCGCGCATTCCGCCATATCCTTCGATTCACTGCCACCTAATTGCAAGGCAAGGGGATGTTCAGCGTCATTAAAGCGTAAATGCCGGTCACGGTCGCCATGCAAAATAGCCCCGGTCGTGACCATTTCCGTGTATAAAACCGCCTGTTTGGTGAGCAAACGATGAAAATAACGACAATGTTTGTCTGTCCAGTCGAGCATTGGCGCTACGGTAAATTTTCGGTTCATCTTCTTCATATAATATTCGTTATACCACTACATAGCTTTTCAAAGTCAATCCAGATAAATCCAAGACTTTAAAAAGGGGTTAATTAATATGCTTGAGCTAGACAGTCTGCTGTATTTTTTGTTGGGCGTACTACTGGTTGGTGTGCCTGCTTTTGTGTTCTACCGTATTGGTATGGATATTGGCGTCAATAAGGGTGTGCGCAAACAATTGCTGCGTGAACTCATGGCCAATGGCATTTTGGAAGAAGCCGATATGTCGGTACGTAGTTCACATCGGCATTAATGCTGGCACTGGGGACAGAACCACGTGGAACGCTGTCCCTGCGTGATCTGCTGAATGCGGGTTTGGCAAACCGTACAAGGTTTGGCGGTTTGCCCGTACACTTTTAATTCCTGCTGAAAATAGCCGGGTGCACCATCTTCACGCACGAAATCGCGCAAAGTCGTACCACCTCGTTCAATGGCATATGCCAACACAGTACGAATTTCAGCCGCTAAGCGTTCGTATTCCGCCAACGTCACCGTACCTGCGGCCCGCCGCGGGTCAATCCCTGCCATAAAGAGGGCTTCATTAGCGTAAATATTACCCACACCGACTACAACGTGCGCATTCATAATAAATTCTTTAACGCTAACTTTACGCCCTTGGGCTTGCTGATACAGATACGCACCGCTAAAAGCCTCTTCCAAAGGTTCCGGGCCAAGTTTGCACAACAGATCGTGTTGTAGCGGGTCATCCACCGTCCACAAAAAAGCCCCAAAGCGGCGTGGGTCGTGATAACGCACGACTTTGCCTGTGGCAAGCTGCAAATCAAAATGGTCGTGTTTACGCGCTTCTAAATCCGCTTCCACAATCCGCAAGCTACCCGACATACCCAAATGAATCAGTGCCACTCCAGCATCGGTATGCAAGAGGATGTATTTGCCACGTCGGGTTAATTCTTTCACCACTTGCCCTTCCAATGCGCTAATCGCATCAGGAATTCGCCAGCGCAATTGCGGCTGACGGATACGCACGGCAGTAATGGTTTGGCCTTTGAGCCACGGTTCAATACCGCGGCGGGTGGTTTCGACTTCGGGTAATTCAGGCATGAGCGTTAAGTTTATCCATCACACGCAAAAGTTTTTCTTTGGCGACTTGGCCAACTTCATGAGCTTGGGCACTGTGCGCTAAACCCAACACTGTCACTGGGTCCATAAAGCTCAATACAACCGTTCCCGGCGCACTTTCATACAGAACAAAATTGCATGGCAACAAGGTACCGGCATTGGGCTCAACAGTCAGGACTTCGGAGGCTAACTTAGGGTTACAAGCGCCAAAAATACGGTAAGGGGCAATATCTTTATCCAGCTTGTTTTTGAAAATAGCTTGGACATTGACTTCGCTGACAATGCCAAGGTGTTCTTCCATCAATACAGCACGGACTTTTTCCAGCACTTCATCAAAACTGCCGCTGAGTGTGGTATTAAATTCATAAGACATGAGGTTTTCCATCCTGAGCAAAATTCGCGAGTGTAGTAAGGCACAATAAGGGCAGCAATGCAAAATCACAACTGCTGTGTTATATCTGCGCGTTACTTAAACGGAGGATTCAGACATGCAAAAAGAAACTATTTCAATCCACGGTGGTTATACAACCGACCCTACCACCAAATCCGTCGCTGTACCCATTTACCAAACCGTTTCGTATGAATTTGATAATGCTCAACACGGTGCCGACCTGTTTAACCTAGCTGTTCCGGGCAATATCTATACTCGTTTAATGAACCCGACTAATGATGTCCTTGAACAGCGCATTGCCGCTTTGGAAGGCGGGATTGCCGGTCTGGTTCTGAGTTCTGGGATGGCAGCAATTAACTACGCCATTCTGACCATTGCTGAAGCAGGCGATAATATTGTCACCACACCGCAATTGTATGGGGGCACTTATACCCTGTTTGCGCACATGCTGCCAAAACAAGGCATTGAAGTGCGTTTTGCCGAAGACGATAGCGCCGAAGCGATTGAAAAGCTGATTGATGACAAAACCAAGGCGGTATTCTGCGAAACCATTGGCAACCCGGCTGGCAATATTATTGATATCGAAGCCGTCGCTGCCGCCGCGCATCGTCATGGGGTAGCGGTGATTGTGGATAATACCGTGGCCACGCCGATTCTGTGTGCTCCGATTGAATACGGTGCTGATATTGTGGTTCATGCCCTGACCAAATACATTGCCGGGCACGGTAATTCTCTTGGTGGCATTATTGTCGATTCTGGCAAATTCCCCTGGGCCGAACACAAAGATCGTTACCCGGTACTGAACCAACCCGAGCCGTCCTACCATGGTGTGGTGTATACCGAAGCCTTTGGTGCTGCTGCCTATATTGGCCGCGCCCGTACGGTACCTTTGCGTAATACTGGCTCTGCGCTTTCCCCCTTCAATGCCTTCTTAATTCTCCAAGGGGTGGAAACGCTGGCCTTGCGTATGGAACGTCATTGTGACAATGCGCTAGCGGTTGCTAAATACCTGCAAAGCCACCCTAAAGTTGAATGGGTCAACTTTGCGGGTCTGTCGGGCGATAAGTACCACGCCCTGGCTAAGAAATACTTCAATGGCAAACCAGCATCCCTAATGTCTTTTGGCATTAAGGGCGGGTTTGCAGCGGGAGAAAAATTCTACGACCAGCTGAAGTTAATCAAACGCTTGGTGAATATTGGCGATGCCAAAACCCTTGCTAGCCATTCAGCGTCAACCACTCACCGGCAATTAACCCCTGAAGAACAACTGAAAGCCGGAGTACGCCCGGAAATGATCCGTATCAGTGTGGGGATTGAGCATATCAGCGATATTATTGCGGATCTGGAACAAGCCTTCGCAGTTGTCTAAGCACTTTAGAACCCTTCAGCTTTTAACCACCGAAGGGGTCTGCACCAAGAGGTTAACGTTTCAAAGCATGGAAGGTGAGCATTAACTTGCCTTCCTGATCAAATAACTTTAGTTCAGTATCTGAGCGTTCTACCTTAACGGCTTTAGGTAACAGAGCTAAGTATTTTTCCTCCCAGTTACCACCATCGATAAATGTAGGGCACACTGCCTGTTCACATTTACGTTTAGTCGTTTCGAGGTCTTTAATCCCAAACAGAGTATCGGTGGGATTCACAAAGGTACCCGCATAACTATTGCAGCCTGAATAACCGGCAATCGTACCGTTATGGAAGGTCATAGTAATATCCAGATTCTCCGGTGGAACCTCATCATTAAGCTTTTCCAGTCGCCAAAAAGTACTATCTAGATTACGGTGAAATTTTTCCGGCAACAGACACACCACGCCATCTTGCACAGCCGAAGGGGCTTCATGCAGTGCAGCTGCCATGCTACTTTGTTGGTTAGTCGTATCCTCTGCCTGTACGAAACCACTGGCCCCTACTGCCAAGGTAACAAGCAAAGCTGCTCCCTGTATGAACCCAGAGTATTTTTTGAACATAAATCAACCTCTTCAGGCTTGCATCAAAAAAACGCCACAATAAAGAGAGTGTCGCAAATATTCCATGTTTATTGATTAATTTGACAGTCCGAGGTAACCAAGGGGCAATACTTGGGCAACTAAGGGTTGCTGCCATAATAATTGCATGCTGGCAAAATGCTGTTTTTCGGCCTTGCTTGAAAAAAAATTAACCACACCTTGCTGCTCGGCAGGATTGCGCAACGCATATTTATCCAGAATACGAATCAGCTGATGCGTCACCGGAATACTGGTTTCCAACACGGTCATACGCCCATGGGTAACGTCCTGAATAGCTTCCAGCAAAAACGGATAATGGGTACAGCCTAACACCAAGGTATCCGCCTGCGCATCCAGAAACGGCAAGGTATAACGGCTGAGTAATTGCTTGACGGCCTCGCTATTGAAATCCCCCGCTTCCACATGTTCTACCAAACCCGGGCAAGCTTGTGTCAGCACTTCAATGCCTTGCGCATAATCCTGAATCAAACGCTGTAAACGCGGGCTATTCACGGTTTGCTGAGTAGCCAATACGCCAATGACTTTGGTTAAGGTCATACGGGCAGCGGGTTTAACCGCCGGTTCCATCCCCACCACCGGAACCGGCAAGATATCGCGTAAATACTCGACCGCATGCACAGTGGCAGTATTACAAGCCACCACTAATACCTTCATACCCCGTTCCAGCAAAAAGCTCGCGACCTGCTGACAACGCGCGCGAATATATTCCGGTGTTTTAGCCCCATAGGGCGCATGCGCGGAATCCGCCACGTAAATCAAATCTTCTGTCGGTAACAGGCGATGAATCTCACGCAGTACCGAAATCCCCCCTAGCCCCGAATCAAACACCCCGATGGGTTGTAATGCCTGCTTCATTCTTATTGGCGACTCTGTATATACTGGCACCATTGGTTAAATAGCTTTTCATCCGGGGACGCGATCGCAGAGCGCATTTCCATACTAGGCTTGAATACGGTCTCACCATTAAGGGTACAAGCATGGCCACCCGCTTCGGCTAGCAATAAAGTCCCTGCGGCTAAATCCCATACTTTCATGCCACCATGTAGGTATAACTGACCACGATTGGCCGCCATCCACGCCCATTCCAATGCACAAGTACCAATATTACGCTGCGAACCATACGGTTTATCGGCCAGCAACGCTTGTTGCAGGCGTGCGGATAAGCGTTTGAAATCCACCAGTGCGACCGCATTGCGCATGCTGAATTCCGTACTATGGCAGTGCAAACGTTTGCCATTCAGCCAAGCCCCTTGACCTAATTGAGCGCTAAACATTTCATCGCGGATTGGATCATAGGTAACCCCTAATACCACCTTACCCGCTTGAATCAACGCCAATGACACCGCAAACAGCGGGAAACCGGCAGCAAAATTGCTGGTTCCATCCAAGGGGTCTAAGCACCACAGCCATTCAGCGTTTTGCAGCAAATATTCCTGTTCAGTGGCTTCCATTTCCTCACTCAGGAAAGCGATTTCTGGCCATTTGGTGTGTAGGAAATGGCGAATACGCTTATTAGTGGCTAAATCCGCTTCCGTTAACAGACTGCCATCCTGTTTAATAGCGAAACCGACTTTTTCAAAACGCGGCAGGACCTCCTCTCGTGCAATTTCACGTATCGTTTTTGCGAGTGTTTGCAGGTCAGGCAACATGGTTTATCCTTCATGCCGAAAAATAGGGATGATACCATGAGCCGATTTCTCAATGAAAAAGACCATTTCCACGGCAAAGCTGCCTGTACCGGCATTTTACTCGTTAACCTCGGTACACCAGATGCGCCGACAGCCAGTGCTTTACGCCGCTATTTACGCCAATTCCTTTCCGACCCCCGTGTGGTGGAAATCCCGCGCTTAATCTGGTACCCCATTTTGTATGGGGCTATTTTGCCCAAACGTCCTGCCGCGAGTGCCGCTAAATACAAAGCGGTGTGGACTGAGCAGGGTTCGCCTTTGCTGCATATTTCCCGCCAACAACAAAAGGCTTTGCAGCGCGAAATGGAAATCCGTTTCCGGGGCCCAGTCAAAATTGAGTTAGGTATGCGTTATGGTAATCCTTCCATTCAGGAGGGTTTGCTGAACCTGAAAGCAGCCGGGGCGCGTCGACTTTTGATAGTGCCGCTTTACCCACAGTATTGTGCAGCTACTACCGCAACCACTTTTGACAGTGTGTTTGATGAGCTCAAACAATGGCGCTGGTTGCCGGAAGTGCGTCTGGTTAATCATTACCACGATCAAACCACTTATATTGAAGCTTTAGCAGAAAGCGTGCGTAGCCACTGGTATAACCATCCACGCGGCCAGTTATTGCTAATGTCGTTCCATGGTATTCCTAAGCGCAATCTGGAACTTGGGGATCCTTACTTCTGTGAATGTCATAAAACCGCGCGTCTATTGGCGGATAGCTTGAATCTACGTGCCGATGAATGGCGCGTCACTTTCCAGTCGCGCATTGGTAAAGCCGAATGGTTACAACCTTATACCGATGTGACCTTACAGGCATTACCAGGCGAGGGCATCAAGAAAGTGGATGTGATCTGCCCGGGCTTTGCGGCGGATTGTTTGGAGACATTGGAAGAAATTGGCGAAGAAAATCGCGAGTATTTCCTCAAAGCAGGCGGTGAGGCTTACCACTATATTCCTGCTTTGAATACCCACCCGAAACACATTCAGGCGTTGGCTGACTTGATTCAACAACATACCCAAGGTTGGGCAGAAACTTCTGCTCACTGGAATGAAGCCAGCCTGCAAAAACAGGCCGAACTGACTTTAAAACGTGCCATTGACAAGGGGGCAAAGAAATGAACGTTGGGCTAATTTTGATTGGTGATGAACTTCTCAGCGGGTTACGGCAAGACAAGCACATGGGTAAAGTGCTGGAAATGCTCAAAGCTCGTGGTTTAAAACTGGCATGGGTGCGCATGGTTGGCGATGACTGGGATTTACTCATCCAGACCTTGCATGAAACCTTCCAAACCGGTGACATCGTGTTTAGTTTTGGCGGCATTGGGGCCACGCCCGATGATCTCACTCGTCAGGCAGTGGCAGCCGTTACCGGTGTGCGGTTGTGGCGTCATCCGCAGGCGGTGGCTTTGATTGAAAATCGCTTTGGTGCTGATGCCTACCCTAACCGCATTCGTATGGGCGAATTACCGGATGGCTGCACCTTGATTCCTAACCCAATTAACCAAATGCCCGGCTTTAAGGTTAAGCATCACCATTTTGTGCCTGGCTTTCCGAATATGGCCTGGCCTATGGTTGAATGGGTCCTGGATACCTATTACCACCCCTATTTTGATACCACTCCATCCGTAGAACATCGCTGGTTATTACGGGATGTCTTGGAAAGTGACCTCATTCCCATGATGGAAGAACTGCTAAAAACCTTTCCAAGTGTGCGTCTCTCCAGCCTGCCAAGCACTACTACCAGCCGCCAAATTGACTTTGGCCTCAAAGGCAAACTAGCCGCTGTTCAAGCCGCAGGGGAGTGGTTTGAAGCGCGTATGCAGCAAAACTGTGTCAATTGCGAACGTTTGCCGTGAGTGATTTTCGTCTTGAGTTATTGAAACCACGCCACTGGCTGACGTGGTTAGGCGTAGGGCTATTACTCATCCTTGCCTGGCTGCCGTGGAAAGCGCGTTCTTGGCTGGCTATGTATATTGGGCAAGCCCTTTACCAGCATCATCACAAACGTCGGCGGGTAGTTTTAAACAATCTACGCCTGTGTTTTCCGCACTTAACCGAGAGCGAACGCGCGCAATGGGCGCTGGGGCATTTCCGTGAATATGCCTATGCTCTACTGAATTACAGCGTGATGTTTTTCCGCCCCCGAGGTTGGTTACAACAGCAGATTCAGATTCAGGGTCGCGAACAACTGGATGCGGCGATTGCCGCTGGGCAAAACATTGTTCTAATGCTAGGGCATTCGGTATGGCTAGAAATCGCACCGATTGCCTTAGGTGAGCATTACCGCATTTATGGATCTTACAAACCGTTTCGTAATGCAGTGATTGATTGGCTCATTGCCCGCAGTCGCCTAAAAGATGTGGAATTTGTGGTGGCGCGTCAAGAAGGTATGATGAAGCTAGTACGGTCGCTGGAACCGGGGCGTATTATGATTTTTCTGCCGGATGAAGATCATGGTTTAAAGGCCTCGGTATTTGCGCCCTTTTTTGGCCTACCTAAAGCCACGCTGACCACGCCAGCCCGCCTTTGCAAGCTGGGTAAGGCTGTGGCTTTTCCGGTTATGGCTTTTCGTGAACCGAATAGCGAACGCTATAGCGTGGAAATTGGCCCGGCTTTAACAGACTTTCCGCACAAAGAGGAAGCCGTGAGTGCGGCTAGCTTAAATGCCGGTTTGGCGGAATTGATTAAACAGCACCCTCATCAATATTTGTGGATGCTGAAATTCTTCCGCACCCGCCCATTAGGCGAAACCTCGGTCTATTGACCGGCAGCCGTGGGAAACTGGGCAGGAACCATGACCACCGATACCTTGTCATAGCTAAGGCCTTCAATACTCTTTTCCACAATCAGTTTAATCTGCGATTTCATATCCTCAAGACGATAAGCCGGATTGTATTTGACAAACACCGAGGCGGAGGAAGGTTTAATTTCTTCGCCTATTGGGTTATTTTCCGGCAAAACCACATGCACACGCGCGACTAACACGCCATCAATCTGACTTAGGGTTTCCTGTACACTTTGCGACAGGGCAAAAATAAAACGTGCACGTTCTTCCAAAGGCGATGATACTAAACCATCTTTTTTGAATAGCTCCCCAAGACTGGAGACTTTTTCACGCGGATAACCCTGTTCCTTCAATAAAGTGACTGCCTGTGAAATACGGTCTTCATCCACTCGCAGAATATAGCTACTGGCTTTAGGATCGAATTTCTTTTCCGCCTGAATGTCATGGTTGAGCAAAATGGCTAACATGGTATTGGCATCACTTTCGACCAGATTGCTATATAACTCGGTTTTACAACCGCCCAATAACACCGTCAAACAAAGCACACTCACAAGTTTCCAGGATTGGTCTAGGCTTGGCATAACTGATTTCCTTTTCCTGTCTCGGCAGGCCATCAACCCCCGGTACGGAATAAGGTTTTAAACCCTTGGGACACCTGATTCACAGCCGCTGAAATAAGATTAAACTTACTCATCCAAAAACTGGAACTCATGCTCCAGCGTGTCATCATCATCTGGTACTCCAAACCGATATTCATATAATCACGGTTATTCTTGAAAGCAGTTTCCCATACCGATGCCCAATCTTGGGTTTTATTGTCTTGTACTGACGGATAAGTACGCATGTTTTGTTCAGTAGCTTGCGTAGTACCTAGGCGCTCAGCCAGATACGTCTTGAATTCTGGCATATCCGCAAACTGACTGAGCATGTTCTGGTAGGACTTATCCAGTTCCGCAATCTTGCTTAAGGTTGATTGCTTAAAATCCAGCGGTTGACGGGAAGTATCGAGTTCCTGCCATTGCAATACCGGCGTATCCCTTTGTGCAGCAGTAGCCGAATCTGACGTATTGCCACCATTGAGCAGAATATTTTCAAACCGTTTCACATCCTGCATGGAAGCAGCTGGTAACTGCTGCTGAAGATTTGGCCCTGCGAGGTCAGCAGGTGTAAACAATACACTCGCCTCCACCATAATCGGTTCTCCTACAGATTCAAATAAGCACTGGCAATCGCTCTTTCATCGTCATTGCCACGCTTGATAACATCCTCAAACAAATCGCGGGCGTCGGCTTTTTGTCCTTTGTAAACCAGCGCAATGCCTAAAAAACACTTAGCACTCATATGATCCGGTTCAGTGACTAGGACTTGATCACGCAATAAATGGATCGCTTGGTCGTATTGACCGGCATAAACCTTGGCAATCGCAACGCCCATCTTAATAGCATTTTGCTCTGTGCCAATGGCATTAACACCTTCCATAATGACCTGAGAGCGCACAATATCACCTCTGAAACAGGCTAAATAACCCACTTCAGACATTGATCGAAGTAACTCGGTACTAGCTTGCATTATTCTTTACCTTTTCTATAGGACGTAGCTTTACTCAGGACAATTAATTAGCTTGCCGGATAAATAAAAATCTGGTTGTATGCAAAATGTTATTTCTATTATTCTTTAAGCTCTCTAATATAGACTGATAATCAATTTATATAAGCAAGGGCATTATTGATAATAGCAATCTCTGCTAATAATGAATTTAGCCTAGAATTCGTATCAGTTATTATAGCTTTTTTCAAACTGTTCTCAGATTTTCTGCTTTAAAGAAACATCCTTAGCATGACCCATAATTTATTTTTCGTAGAGGCGTCATAGCTACTAAGCATGACGCCTTTAAGACCAGACTAAATAACCAGTAAGCTATTAGCTGGAAAGTTTTTGTGCCTGTTGGTCAAAAGTACTTGATAACTTTTCACCAATAGAGCTTTGCATATTCAACAAGCCCATTTCGGCATCAAAAGCCATTTTCATATTATTCATGTCACGTTGAAATGCAGTCGATTGTGACATCATATTTTGGGTACTTGCCAGCATATCTGTGTAGCCTGACAAGAGGCTATCGCCAGCAGCAACTGTTTGATCCATAGTAATTATCTCCTAATGTAATTCCATTGAAACCCCTGATGGCTGACCATCAAACGCAAGGAGTTTTAGTGAAGATTGCAACATTGCGTTCCATGCCCATTGCTTGAAAACAGACCTATTAATGGGTCTGTTTCCAAAACTGCTCTACGACCTCGCAACTCGCTTCTAATGCCTGCAGAAAACTATTTAACTTGTGATATTCTTCTGGAGAAACACCTTGATTCAATTCAAATCGAACTTGAGAAGCCGCCTGATTGAATTGATCCATTAATTCATTTTTATACATGCCAGATATATCATTTCGCAGCGCTTGTTCGATTTGCAACATCATTTTTCCCTGCCTCAATAGCATAATAGAAGGGGATTTCTATCCCCGCAGTTGTCAGGATGACATGGTCAGGTTTGATGGCTTTTATGAAATAATTTTCACCTAATGACGAACCTTCCATGTACTTTTTTCCATCCTTGGAAACCAAGAAAGGTACTTTGCCTACGCTAACACTTCTAATGGCCAATTTTATTCGGGTTTTAATATCGGTAACATTCAGTACAATATCCGGCCCAGCACCTTGGATACGAATAAAATCTCTGTGCAAGCCTTGTAACTTTTCAATTTCCGGTTGTGTTAACTCGCCCTTGACTATAATCCGTTTGTCTATGGATGCGACATTAAGGCGGCTAGAAAGACCATTTTGGTCGACGAACTGCATAAAAGCTGCCAAATAATTATCCGTAGAATTTAGTTGGCTTTCATCAATACTGTCTACGCCACCGACATCCTCCAAAATAGCGGTTTTAATACGCTCCCAAACCTGTTTGGTGCTAACAAAGCCTTGCACCAACAACTGTTCGGGGCTTTTCCCCAAGGTAAATTGCACATTAGACTCGCCTAGTGAACGCGCAATAATTCCCGCATTTTCAAGCATTTCTTCTTGCGACCAAATACGAACATTGGCTTGAATACCGGCTTGATGCAGCTTGTTCAACAGCTCATTGCGTTCCTTAGTAGTCAGGGTATAACCCTGCACCCTAACCACACCATCCGCCTGCTGATTGAAAGCCACATGCTGTTGTCCCAAATTCGCTAATAATGTCACTGCTTGTGTTTCAGCCGGACGGCTAATACCGGCTTGCGTCAACCAAGGCTGCACATAGGGTGCCATTACCAACGCATTGCCAAGCAACCATAAAGCTAAGCCGCCTAACAAATAATTTATATTGCCCTTTTTCTTTTGCCATAGCGCTTGCATACATCCGTCAGCAGCAGGGTGACGCTTGCTAAACTGGTCAGATATACCGTTATGACCTTGCGCCGGTTTTTGCGTCTGGCGGTTAGGTTGGCCACCGCTACCATCACTAATGGTAAATTCGACATTGCCTAAACGCACCGTCTGATAGGGTCTTAATTCTATGCCCTCAATAGCGACCTCTTCTTCATCGACAAATACCGGCTGTACCAATGGTTGCAAGGTAATATTGGCCGGTGTAATGAGTAACTGGAGATGCTGGTCGGCAATATTTTCATCGTGCAGAATAATATCGCTGCTCATATTACGCCCAATTACCACACTACCGGTTTTTAGACGTACCGAAGCACCCGCATTAATGCCCTTCAGCACCTTTAAGATAAAAACAGTGTGTGTGCTCATGGCCAGACCTATTGCCTATGCCGAACAACGTCGACAATATCAAAGCCCGGAAATTTATCGGTGGTAGTGACATCCGAGGCTGGCTCAATCGGGGTTAATGGATCATCAGAACTGAAATTAACTATGCCCTTTTTATCTCGCCAACGATAAATCTGTTTGCGTTTGACCACAGGCTGATTATCCATAACCTGTGCTAAATCCAGTATCGCACTTACTAGCTTTTCTGGCCCCCTGAAATAAATGACATTATCCACCTCCGAACTCTTCCAAGGCACACTATCATCCAGTACCTGCAAGCGCCGTAAGGCCGTAGTAAATTCTTGTGGCTTCATATTTTTTAGGCTAACCGAAGCGGTTTGTACTTCATCCTCCTTGTACACATACAAAGCTTCTTTATTGTAGTACCACACTAACCCATAGCTTTTTACCAGTTCTTTGAACAAATCCTGGGCGGGTTTTTCTTCAAAATGCAAACTGACCACGTCCTTGACATTAGGACTTACGACAATCGGAATATCTTCAAACGACGCTATGGCCTTTAATACATCACTTAAGGGCTCTTGATCAGAAAAATGTGAGTATTTATCCGTTTTCCAAGGAATAGGCGCTGCCATTGCACTAGAAAGCGCCAACCATAATCCCATCGCCACTATTATCTGTGTGGGCATCCAGTTTATTTTTCTCATGTGAAATCCATCTCACCTAACCGAGCGGTGCTCATTGTAAAAAGGCGCTAGGAAAACCGTCTATCGAAGGCAGGATAAACGCATAAGAAACAGGATTTAGTGGAGTTTCAATAGCTTTTCAGGTTATCCGTTAATCCCTTCCACTTGTCCATGTATTAACCTCAGCCTTTTGCCAAAGTCCCTAGAGTAGACAGAATACCTAGAGAAATTTACAAAATCAGGAGGATTCGCCATGCCAATCACCGCCGGTTATTACGCATTCGGTACAGGACATAATCTCAGCGCTTGGGAAAGCAACCACAACCTGAGGCTTAACCCTTAACCATGCGTCTGGTTAGGTGGTAGCGAACCGCAATATCAGTTATCTACACAACTGGGATATCAATCTATCCATCGCCTTCCTTAAACCAATAGGCTATCTGAATACATGCCATCTTGGGGATTAAATAATAAATGACTGATTATAAAAATAATATAAGCCCCATTAGCCTGCCACGTCAGGCGCTGTATTCCGTGCGCCTGAATAATTTGCTGCTCAACAAAACCATGGGTTACAGCCTTACCTTGGGCAATGAAGAGTTATTCCGCTTTCGTATGTTGCCGGGTGACTTACAGGTACAAAGCATTTGCCCTATTAACCTAACGCTAGAGTTAGGTAATACCACAGCGGGGTTATGGCTGTCAGATTGGCCGTTAGTCGAACGTATTCGCGCTTTTATTCCCGAAGCTTTGCTCAAAAAACTGCCAGAAAATCTTGCTATTAGCGTGATTGAAAATGCCTTTGAAGCGCTTTGGCAACAGGCTGAAAAAGGCTTAGGCATGAAACTGAGTATCCAGTCCATGTCGGCAGAAGCTGATTCCAGCCTTTATTCACTGCCATTTGGCTTTGAGCTACAGGTTATGCATCTGCACACTCGTGAAACCTGCTTTCAAGCGACAGGCTTATTGGTAATGGAGCCGAAATTGTATCCACATTTACAGGAACGCCTGCGCTTTTGGCCTTCCGCCACTAATGAAGATTGGGAACAGCATCAAACCCCGCTACGTTTGGCCATCAGCCACCTGATGCTGAGCTTGCAGGAGATTAACCAGCTGCAAATTGCTGACCTGTTATTGCTAGAGGATACGCGTTTCCAGCAACACGGCTTGATTAGGCTATGTCTGGATTCAGGTTATTGCTGTGATACAGCTTTTACAGATACCCATAAAACCCACCTGAAAATTCACACCGAGTGGACTCCCATGAGTGATAATGACGACCAGCAGAATATTGAGCACATCAGCCATATTCCTGTGCAACTTTCTTTTGATCTTGGCCAAAAAACCTTGTCTTTTAATGAGGTGCGCCAGTTACGCCCCGGCTATATTCTGGAGTTGGGCATGACCTTGCCTGAGATTGTGCAAATCCGTTCCCAGCACCGTCAGATTGGTACGGGTGAATTAGTAGAAGTCAATGGCCGCATTGCGGTGCGCATTCTCAGCCTGTTTAACAAAAAAGTGTCGGGCAGTTAAGGCATGGAAAGTTTGCCAAATCCGATAATCGTTGTTATCGGCCTGACTCTATTGGGTCTTGCCCCTTTTCTGGCGATTATGCTTAGCTCGTTTGTGAAACTGGTGATTGTCATGCACCTGATTCGCAGTGCTTTAGGTCTACAACAAGAACCGCCCAATATTGCCATTAGCGGGTTGGCTATCATCTTGTCTATTTACATTATGGCTCCGGTGGCCATGGAAACCTATGAGGTGTTCAATAGTTATCAAGTGAATATTGAGGATATCCACAACCCGCAATTGCTAACGGCGTTGGATGCAAGTAGTTCGCCTTTGCGCCAATTCCTCACAAAACACTCGACCGAAAGCGAACGACAGTTTTTCACCCAGACCACCAAGAAAATCTGGCCGGAAAAATACGCCGCCACCATGACAACCGATCATCTGTTGATTTTGACCCCGGCGTTTATGGTTAGCGAACTGACCAATGCTTTTCAGATTGGCTTTTTGCTGTTTCTGCCATTTTTAGTGATCGATTTGATTGTGTCGAATGTCTTGATTTCCATGGGCATGATTATGCTGTCGCCTATGACCATTTCTATGCCATTCAAATTATTGCTATTTGTGTTAGTGGATGGCTGGTCACGGCTCATTCACGGGCTAATTCTAAGTTACTAACCTATGAACGAAACTCAAACCCTTCATTACACCGCGCAAGCCATGGAACTGGTGTTGTACCTGTCGCTACCGGCAATTATTGCCGCTACCGTGGTGGGGCTAATCATTGGCCTGTTGCAAGCCCTGACGTCTATTCAGGAACAGACTTTACCGCACGGCTTTAAACTGGTTGCCATTATGGTGGCATTGGCCATTACCACGCGCACCTTAGGCCCGGAGCTGTTTACCTTTACACAAAATATTTTTGACCAGATTCCCCTGATCCATCACCGCTAATGGACCCAACGATTATTCAATCCTGGCTCATTACTTGGGCATTGACTGCACCGCGCATTTTAGTGGCGTTTGCGGTATTGCCCATTCTGACGGACCCGGTCATACCCACCAATTTGCGTAATGGCGTGATACTAATTTTGTCCTTATTTGTATTGCCTTTGACACACGAACAATTTTTGCTGCTACAGCCAGATGTGCTGAAACTGATTGTGTTGGCTATTAAGGAAGGGATACTAGGCCTGTTTATTGGCTATTTACTGAGTATTCCGTTTTGGGCGCTCAAGGCTACCGGGTTTTTGATTGATATGCAGCGCGGGGTTATGAGTGCGCTATTTTATTCGCATGTGACCGCCAATACGGTTTCACCTATAGGTAACTTTTTTAGCTTACTGCTAACCGTGTTATTGCTGGTCACCGGTGGATTTCTAAGTTTGCTGAAAACCTTATATCTGAGCTATGTCACCTGGCCGATTGACCAACTCTTACCCAGTTTAAGTTTGCAAACGGCTGATTTTTTCCTCCAGCAAATGGATACCCTCATGTACACCACCCTACTGCTGGCCGGGCCAATTATTATCATTATGTTCTTGATTGATCTGGGGCTTGGGCTAGTCGGACGCTTTTTACCACAGCTAAATATTTTCATTGTGGCTATGCCGATTAAAAGTGCGGTGGCGTTTTTCATGCTGATTTTTTACATCGTCTATATTGCCGATTACTTGAAAGCTAATTTCTTCAAGATGGAGCAAAGTTTGGCCATGCTAGAGCATTTGCTGCCATGAGTCAGGAGGGCGGCGGTCAGGAAAAAACCGAACAGGCCAGTACGCGTAAGTTAGAAAAAGCGCGTGAACGGGGTCAGATAGCGCGTAGTAATGATGTACCCACCACGATGATACTGATGTTTGCCATTCTGTATTTGTGGTTTAGCTGGGATGATCTGGTTGAACAACTCAAGGCCATCTTTGCCGCGATACCGCCATTGTATAGCATGGATTTTCGCCATGCTCTGCGCATAGGTTTTAATCAAGTCGTCGTACAAACCTTTATCACTTTGGCCATTCCCTTTACCGTCATTACCCTGATTGCCGGAATTGTGGGCAATGTCATGCAGTTTGGCTTTTTGTTTGCCATTGACCCGATATTGCCACGCCCAGAAAAAGTTAATCCAGCGGATGGTTTCAAACGAATTTTTTCAGCACGGCAATTCATTAATACGCTATTGGCGTTGGCTAAGACCATTCTGATGGCGCTTGTCTTACTGATAGTGCTGCGTACCGGCATGAAAGAAATGCTACATGCGGTTAGTCAATGCCATGTGTTATGCCAGAAAAGTTTGCTGGAATATCTGATAAAAATGCTAATTAGTTACGCACTGCCATTGCTAATTGTGATCGCGGTGCTGGATTATTTAGTACAACGCGCACAATTCCTGAAAGAACAACGCATGACCAAGGAAGAGGTCAAACGCGAACAAAAAGACATGTATGGCGACCCGCATATTCGTGGTGCCCGGCATAGCCTACGGCGTGAATTAGCCGAACAGGATATTCATCAACGCATCAAAACCGCGCGGGTTTTGATTCTGGATATGAGTGGCGTGGTCGCTTTGCAATACGAACAGGGCGTGACACCTCTTCCGCTAATTGTAGCCATTGGTAAGGGAGCCATGGCGCGTAAGATGGTAGAAATTGCTACTGTAGAGAACATCCCCCTGATCAGTAATCCGACCTTAGCCCGAACCCTTGCCGAAAAGGGCAAGCTTGACCAATACATTCCTGAAGACACGATTGAACAGGTGGCATTGGTTATGCGGCAATTAAATAACATCTAAACAACTGACTCTAATATAAAAATGGCATTTAACGTGAGCAGACACCTAGCCAGTCTGTGCATGCCTTTAGGGAAAATTTATGGCTCAAAAAAACCAAGACACTTCACCCATACAGCGCCTGCAAAATGCTTGGCAACGGTGGCAACAAACCAACTGGCGGGCACAAGCCCATTATGCAGTCTTTCGCACGACGCATCACCTCAAACAAAAAAACCATGGCTGGCAGCATTACCAACAACGCCTACGCACCGATTGGCCAAAATGGTTGGGTATGGGGGCGGGATTTACAGGCTTATTGTTATTGCTGAATCCGGCTGGTATGTGGCGCTGGCAACTGCTGTTTGTATTGCTCAGCACAGTGATGGCACCGTGGGTAACCGATATCTGGGCTAGCTTGCGCAAACCGTTTACAGAATACCCCGGCAAACAGTTTATTGGCCAAGTATTAACCCTTGAACAGCCGATTGTGGATGGTAAAGGCAGTACCAAACTGGAAAATCAACTATGGCACTTGACTGGCGCGGATACGCCTGCTGGTACACAGGTACGAGTGATCGCCATTCATAATCGGACATTGTATATCACGGCCCTTAACCGCTCGGCGGTAGCCACCTAAGATCAAGGAAGCGTAAAACATGTCAGCCACACAATCCCAGGCATTTCTGACTTCGCTGACTCGTCGCAGTGATATTGCATTGGCATTATTGCTGGTGTCGATCATTGCCATGATGATTTTACCCATGCCGCCCCTGATGCTGGATTTGCTGATTGGGTTAAACATGAGTATTGCCATTCTGCTATTGATGGTATCGATTTATATTCCCTCACCCTTGGCCTTTGCTACTTTTCCTTCGGTATTATTGCTCACCACCTTGTTTCGCTTGTCATTAGGCATTGCCTCCACGCGCCTGATTTTGCTGGATGGGGAAGCCGGTAAAATTATTCAGACCTTTGGTGAATTTGTCGTTGGCGGTAATTTAGTGGTGGGCTTAGTGGTCTTTCTGATTATTACCATTGTGCAGTTTATCGTCATTACCAAAGGTTCAGAACGCATTGCGGAAGTCAGTGCCCGCTTTTCACTCGATGCCATGCCCGGCAAACAAATGAGTATTGATAGCGATTTGCGCGCAGGTGTTATTACCTTAGCGGAAGCGCGGCGACGGCGGGAAAATCTGGCCTTGGAAAGCCAACTGTTTGGCTCCATGGATGGTGCCATGAAATTCGTCAAAGGCGATGCCATTGCCGGGTTAATTATTATTCTGGTGAATATTCTCGGTGGCCTCACCATTGGCACCTTACAGCGCGGCATGCCTATGAGTGACGCATTACAACTTTATTCTATCCTGACCATTGGCGATGGTTTGGTCGCGCAAATACCGGCATTATTTATCTCCATTACGTCAGGCATTATTGTCACGCGCGTTACCCAGGAAGAACAAAGCAATCTGGGAACGGATATTGGCAAACAATTGCTGGGCCAACCAAGTGCCTTATTAGCAGCTTCTGGCATTGTGGCGGCAATGGGGGCGATTCCCGGCTTCCCAACCATGGTCTTTCTATTTTTAGGCGGTTTATTGGGCGCGGCAGGGATGGCCTTGCGCAAAGTACAAACTCAGATGGCCTTTGCCGACGATGAAGTCACCACATTGATTGGGCAGGAATACACCACTCAATTAGCTCAATTGACAACAGAGAACAAACTGGCACTAGATGATATGCAACCGCCCGCGCCTGTATTGGTGGAATTGCCAACTCAAATCAAAACCCAATTTTCCATGGAGGCGCTTAATCAGGAGTTTGTACGTTTGCGCCGGGAATTTTATCAGGATCTCGGTATTCCCTTGCCGGGTATTAATCTGCGCCTAACCGCACCATTAGAAGCCGACACCTATCGTATTTCTATTCGCAGTATTCCGGTAGCTCAGGGTAAATTCCAAACGGCGTTAGCCAATATCAGTGGTATTGCTACTAGCCAAGCCCTGCAGATCGCAACTTCAGGTTTGGTTACACAAGCACGCGCACCAACCCCCGAATTAACCGATGGTATTGAGGCCATCAGTTACCACCTGAGTTATCTATTACGTCGACATGCAGCGGAATTCATTGGCATACAGGAATTGCATGGGTTGTATGGTAAGTTGGAACAAGCCGGTTATATGGAATTGGTGCGCGAAGCCCAACGTGCCTTGAATACCACCAAAACCGTAGATGTATTACGGCGGCTGTTGAATGAAGGCATTTCTATCCGCGATTTGCGCCAGATTCTGGAAGTATTGGTGGAATTTGGCGAAACCGAAAAAGATATGGGTATGCTAACCGAGCGAGTACGCGCCAGTTTACGCCGTCAGATTGTCTATACCTTCACCAATGGCACCGCTATATTGCCGGTTTACCTATTTGCACCGGAAACCGAACGTCTGTTGCAGACGAATTTACGCCAATCCCCAACTGGAATATTTTTCGCTCTTGCGCCCGAGATCATGCAGCAATGGACCCATACCTTGCGCCAATTGGAGGAACAGCAGGCTAATACACCTACCCGCCCGGTGATTCTCACCAGTGTGGATTTGCGCCGACATGTACGTCGCCATCTGGAAAGTACTTTTACCAGTCTGCCGGTCTTATCCATCCAAGAACTAACACCGACGATTTCACTGAATCCGGTCGGTGAGATTCGTCTGACATGAAAGCCTGCAATATTGATTTCCACCCTATAAGCCAACGCTTGCAACAGGCGCTTGAACATTGCCAACCGTTGCAATTACACGGGCGCATTATGCAAGTCACGGGTACGGTGGTACGGGCAATTGTCCCGCGTGTCAAACTAGGCGAATTGTGTGTGTTACGTAATGCAGGTGAACAACGAGAAATTCCTGCCGAAGTGATTGGCTTTGAACAGAATATTGCCCTACTCGCCCCCATTGGCGATATGCAGGGCGTATCCGCGCATACCCAAGTCATTACCACCGGTAAAGTGTTAGAAGTGCCCGTCGGCGATGCCTTGCGTGGCTGTGTACTTGATGGCATTGGGCGTATTCAGGAAAATGGTCAGCCCACACCGGTTTTACAGGAATGTTACCCCATTTATGCCAATCCACCCGAACCATTATCGCGCCAACGGGTTTCCCAGCCCTTGTCATTGGGCATTCGTTCGCTAGACGGCATTATTACCTGTGGCATAGGCCAGCGTATGGGTATTTTTGCCGGAGCCGGAGTGGGTAAAAGCTCGCTATTGGGTATGCTAATTACGCATGCTGACGTGGATATTTACGTGATTGCCTTAATTGGTGAGCGCGGACGCGAAGTACGCGAGTTTATTGAAGAATCGCTTGGTCATCAGGGTATGAAAAAAAGCGTGTTAGTGGTCGCGACTTCTGATCGTCCCGCCATTGAACGCCTTAAAGCGGCTTATGTCGCCACAGCAGTCGCTGAATATTTCCGGGACCAAGGCAAGAATGTGTTGCTGTTAATGGATTCACTCACGCGCTTTGCCCGCGCACAGCGTGAAATTGGCCTAGCTGCTGGTGAAGCACCCGCCCGACGGGGTTTTCCACCCTCGGTATTTTCTGAATTACCCAAATTAGTCGAACGTGCTGGTAACTCAGCCGTGGGTTCTATTACCGCTTTTTACACCATTCTTGTAGAAGGTGATGATATGAGTGACCCGATAGCCGATGAAGTTCGTTCGCTCTTGGATGGGCATATCATGTTGTCACGCGATCTGGCTGCTGCCAACCATTACCCAGCGATTGATGTACTCGCCAGCCTGAGCCGGATCATGCCGCAATTAGTGACCACCGAACACCGTGCTGCCGCTTCGCGCTTGCGTAACCTATTAGCCAAATACAAGGAAATTGAATTTCTGTTACGGGTGGGCGAATACAAGCACGGCTCTGACCCATTAGCCGATGAAGCCATCCGCAAAATGGATATGATTCAAAGCTTTTTGCGCCAAGCTCCGCACGAATATGGTCATTACAACGCTACGGTTACCCAACTCCTCCAATTAGCAGGATAAACCCTCATGAGCTTGGAAAAATTGCAATTCTTGCGTACACAACGCATGGAACAATCTTTTATTGAACTGCAAAGCCGCAAAAAGGCTTTAGAACAATGGTATGACCATGCCAATCAACAGGAACAACAATTAATAGCTTTCCAGCGTTGGCGTTTGCATCAACAGGAAACCTTATTTGCCAATCTGACGCACCAATACTTTGATCCGCAAACCTTGCTCGATTACCGCGCCAAACTGGAACAATTGCAGCAACAGGAAGAACGGTTACGTGCTGATTTAACCAGCACTTACCACTCGCTTGAAATCGCTAAGCAACAGGTTCAAGTAGCCAAGCAGCAATCTGCCCAAGCTAATATTAAACTGGAAAAACTCAAAGAAATCATCAAACAGGAACACTTCACAAAGCCGCACGCAGAGTCTGCTCAATGACCTGTAACTGTTGTTCAAGATTAGCATTAACAATACCAATATCGGATTCGAGAATGCAGTCATCCAAATCGAGATGCGCATCGCCTACTACTTCTAAATGACTAAAGCGATGCGCAATACTATCTAGCTGAGCCGCGACCGCCGCTTGCACTTGGGGATTGACGCGAATGAGCAGTTTGTGGCTACCACGTACCAATTCTAGGCCACCGATTATTGCTTGTTTAGCTTTTTCTTCCGGGTCAAGGTCGTGCACGATTTTGCGTACTGCATTCACCACCAATTGCGCCAGTTCATCTTGCATCTTTAGCAAAGCTTCATCGGTGCGTTGGGCAAATTGCAGCATTAATTCGCTATTTTGACGGGCAGCGTGCTCTTGTCCTTGTTCCAAGCCACGGGTAATGGCCTTAGTCAACGCCGCCGCTACCGCTTTTTCCTGCTGGTGATAACGTTTTTCTAGCTGATTGAGTAATTGTTCATACGTGACTAGCTGTTGGTAATCCTCTGCCTTGAGAACTTTTTGACCGGGTCTTAAGGGAGAAGCTAAGGGCTTAATTGAGAAGAATTTTTCCGTCACGGTTTACCCCCATCCTAATCTCAATAGCCACTTTTTGTAATAGTACGGCACATTCGGACGCCTGTGCGTCCCATGCTTGACCTAGCTGCTTATATTGTTGCCATTCGCTTGCCCAGGCGCGTTCCAGTTTGTAAAGCAGGCGCTGCCAGAAAGCCTCTGGATAGTGGGCGAAAGCCGCTCGCAGGCATAGCATACCCCTCAACAGCAGACGTTTATGCACACTCAACGATACTGGCAAGATAACCGTGTCAGGAACATTATGCGTGATTTGGGCAGCACGTTGCTGCATAAAGGCAAACAACTCATCACCTACCGCTTGTTGTACCTTGAGGATATCATCGCGCCTGACCAGCAGGCGCAAGGTTTTCAATTCAAACACAGCCCCAAGATACAGCACTAGTTTTTCCAGTTCGGCTCCCGGCCATAATGCTAGACGTGATAAAGGTTTACCGAAATCAAAGAATACACTTTCGTAAACACCTAATTGTTGCATCAGATGTAATACCAAAGGGCCTTGACCACGCGAATACGAAAACAGCTTTGGCATGACCATGCCATCCGGCATAGCCGCTAGCCAGCTAGGATGTATATAAGTGTCGGGCCGAAAATTAAATGTCCAAATCGCCTGATCAAGTTCGGCGGACATGTCAGGATAATTAAGCTTAGGCATGATACCGGTATCTTTATCAATAGCGCTGAGGGTAATTATGCTCGTGACTATCTGCCTCAACAGTGCTTTTCTGATAAAGGTACGAACCTAACCTAATTAACGGTAGCCCCAGCTTTATAAACGCTTATGCAATTTGGCATTTTCATCACTGAGATAACGCACTAAGGTATCCAAACTACGGATAACAAATTCCAGCATATTCGTCGTGATATAAGGTTCTTCAATGCGAATGCGGTTATACATTTGCCGATTGATTTCCAATAGACGAATACCATTATCATGCGCCCGTAAACGCAACGTGCGGGGTTGACGATCAAAAAAAGACATCTCACCCACTAAGCCACCCGGAATAATACTGCCCATTTCATATTCGTGCTGGCCATCGACTTGCAATAACTTAACCGCACCACCAATCACCAGATAAAACCGATCGCCTACCTCGCCTACATCAGCTAATATTTCTCCAGCTGCAAGTTCACGCAAGCGCGTATAACGTATAAATCGGGAAACTTCATCATCGGTCAGGGCTGCACAAAACTCCTGGCACGTTTCTTTCACTTGTTCCATCAATTGTGCACTCGCTTGGTTCATGCCACAGTTCCTTTCATACACCGTAAATCATGTCATTATACGCATAGAAATAAGTGTTGTCGGTGATAGCTATAGTATACTGCCCGCTATTCATGCCACCTAAGGGAGTCATTTAATATGAGTATTAGTAATGAAGCGGTCCAACAATTGATTAAAAATGCCTTGCCAGATGCTGACGTTATTGTCAGTGGAGATGGCTACAAATACGAGGCAGAAGTCATTAGCCCAAGCTTTGAAGGTCTTAGAGCCGTTAAACGCCAACAAATGGTTTATGCAGCTGTCAATACCGCCATTACCAGCGGCCAATTGCACGCCTTGACTATCCGCGCTTTCACCCCTAGCGAAAAATCCGCTTAAACCCTAAGTTAATCGCAATAAAATGGACCAAAAAACTCGCGCCAGTCATCCGGTGCTTTTACCTATTGATGATAAGGAATTAGCCCGCGAGAGCTGGAAAATATTCCAAATCATGGGGGAATTCGTCGATGGTTTCGAACGTCTCGCCCATTTACGCCCCTCGGTTAGTATATTCGGTTCTGCTCGTACCAAGGTCGATGACGAACTGTATAAACTGACCGAAGAAATTGCCCTGAAACTCTCCAATGCGGGCTTTGCGGTGGTTAGCGGCGGTGGGCCGGGATTAATGGAAGCCGCTAATAAAGGCGCGTTTGCTGGTAAATCCCCTAGTGTGGGTTTAAATATCCAGCTGCCACACGAACAAAGCTCTAATGCTTATCAGGATATTTCCCTGTATTTCCGCCATTTCTTTTCGCGCAAAGTTATGTTTGTTAAACATGCCTCGGCTTATGTGGTAATGCCCGGTGGCTTTGGCACATTGGATGAATTGGCAGAAATCCTTACTTTGGTACAAACCGGTAAAACTCGCCAAATCCCTATTATTCTGGTGCATACGCCGTTCTGGAGCGGCTTGGTCGAGTGGTTCAGGAACACATTAGTGAAACAGGGTACAATATCCGTCGATGACATGGATCTGTTTGTCATACTTGATGACGCTGATGCTATTGTCAGACATATTTTCCAGTACTACGAACGCGCCATATCTGGCCCATCTGCAGAAGAGCGCGCCAAATTTATGGAGCTATAATAATGAAAACAGTTGTTCTAAGGGCTGCCCTGTTAGGCTTTGCCATAGCCGCCACCTCATTGGCACAGGCAGAAGACAATACCACCACAACCGAATCCGCAGCCGTACCAAGCCTACCGGCAGAAACGACAGCGGACACTGCTGCTACTGATACCGCTACGACTAACACCGGTACCACCGAAACAGCCGACACTGCAGGTAAACTGAAAACTCAGGCTATTCGCGTACCCGACCGTTACGGCACTATCGAAGAAGACCGGGTACAGGCTATGCGCAGTGAATTGCGCTATGTACCGACTGGCAGCAATGATGGTTATAACCTGGTAACGTCGGAAGGTTCACAGGGTAAATCACAGAATGCGCATAAGGATGGGGATTTGAAAATCCCTAGTTGGAACGTTCTTTCTTGGTAAACCATGTCTGTTTATACCCCTGTCAGCACTGAGGAACTAGAACAGTTCCTGACCCAATATTCCGTAGGTAGCCTGCAATACTACGTAGGCATTACCGCCGGAATTGAAAACAGCAACTTTTTCGTAACAACGACGGGTGGGGACTATGTCCTCACCCTGTTTGAACACCACACACCGGCTGAACTTGGCTACTTCATGGCGGTATTACAACATTGGGCTCAAGCCGATATTCCAGTGGCTGAGCCTGTGTGTACACGTAATAGGCAAGTACTGAATACCTTAAATGGCAAACCGGCAGCCTTATTAACCCGTCTAGCAGGTACCCATCCGGAGCAACCTACTGTTGCAGAATGTGCGCAAATGGGTGAGATATTAGCCCACATGCATGTAGCGGGTGAAACCTTCCCGCTTAAACGCCCACCTGATCGCGGCCATGATTGGCGTATGCAAACCGCTGAACACGTATTGCCGCATCTGGATTCTGAGGATGCCGCCTTACTCAAGCGCGAAATGGCTTTCCAGCAAACCCTGACGCTAGATCAATTGCCTAGCGGAACCATTCATGCCGATCTATTCCGGGATAATGCGCTATTGGTTGATGGCAAGCTAAGCGGGGTGCTAGATGTGTACTTTGCCTGTACTGATAGCCTATTGTATGACTTAGCGGTGTTAGTAAATGACTGGTGTGGTCAAGCCGATGGAGCCTTACAGACAGATAAGCTAGAAGCCTGTATCGGGGCTTATCAAACTGTACGCCCTTGGACAGCACTGGAACAGCATTACTGGCCTGCTTTATTGCGAGCAGCGGTTTTGCGTTTCTGGCTATCCCGGCTAGTCGCCAAACTTAACCCGCGCGAGGGTGAAATTGCTTGGCAAAAAGACCCAACCGAATTTCGTAACAAGCTTTTATGGCTGCATAAGACTTATGCCTGATTCCCAATGCTTGCCTAACACGCCTGATACCGTTACTGTCAATGCGCGCCGCTTGTTGTGTCCATTACCGGTCATCCGCGTTCAACAAGCGGTAGAAAACTTGCCCGCCGGAACTCGGGTTATAGCCATTTGTACTGACCCCGGTGCATTACAGGATATTCCTGCTTGGGCACGCGTACACGGTCATACTGTTTTGGAAACACGCCAGCAAGACCGTGAATACATCATTGTTCTGCAAACAGGAAGCACAACATGACTGGTTCTTCACATTCGCATCTACAGGAAACGGCCCTAACAGGAAGCCGACAAGATATTACCCGCCGTGTCGCTTTGGTAGGCATGAGCATTAATATTTTCCTAACCATTGCCCAGGTTATTGGCGGTATTTTGACCCACTCCCAAGCGCTGATTGCCGATGCCATGCATACGCTATCAGATCTGGCTGGGGATATTGTGGTGTTATTTGCCTCCCACCATGCAGGCAAAGATGCGGATGAAAAGCACCCTTACGGTCATGGGCGTATTGAAACCTTAGCCACCGTTGTTCTTGGCCTGCTACTAGGGGCGGTAGCTGTGATTATTTTCCTGCGTGCGTGGGATCGACTAGCAGGACACACTCCACTTGTAGTGCCTGATCCGTGGGCAATGGGCTTTGCAGCCTTAGCCATTATTGGTAAGGAAGGGCTGTATCATTACACGGTACATGTTGCCAAACGGATTAACTCGCCGATGCTGAAAGCCAGTGCTTGGCACCATCGTTCAGATGCCATTTCCTCAGTGCTGGTATTACTGGCGATTGGTGGCGCACAATTAGGCTTTCCATGGCTGGATTCGGTAGCCGCTATCTTGGTTGCTATCATGATTTTTTACATGGCGATACAACTGATTCTGGAAAGCACCAGTGAGTTAGTGGATACCGGGTTGGAAACCACCGAGGTGCAGGAAATCCGCGATTTCATTAATGGGGTTAACGGCGTTGAGAATGTGCACCTATTACGTACCCGACGCATGGGCGGGCATGTGTTAGCTGATGTGCATATTCAGGTTGATGGGCGCATTAGTGTGTCAGAAGGTCACTATATTGGGGAATCGGCTATGTATAAACTGCGCCGTAAATTTCCAACGATTAGTGATGTGGTAATCCATATAGACCCAGAAGATGATGAAAATACTGCCCCTAGCAGAGACCTGCCTTCACGCAGCCGCTTATTGGCGCAACTGCATGACTTACCCGGCACTACCACACTGTGGCCGGCTATTCGCCAGACCACTCTCCATTACATTAATGGTAAAATCAGTCTGGAATTAATTGTAGAAGATTCAGCCACGCAAGAAATGCTTGCAGATTTTGCAAACGCTTGTAACACTTTGCCCAGTATTGAGCGGGTACAATTTCTGCGCGAGATAGCACTTTAAAGATGCACTGGTTTATTGCCTTGCACTTATTTAGTGCTATTTCCAGCAATGGTTTGCTGAAAAGTGCCCGCAAATCGACATTCTGCACTGGCATAACATTTGCATATGCGAGATGGTAGATTTTTAGCTTGTTTTCGTACACCCTAAGTTTCATAAGGAGACAGTAATGTCTAAGTCTGCACAAGACGTTTTGAATCTGATCAAAGAAAGTGAAGCCAAATACGTAGATTTCCGTTTCACGGATACCCGCGGCAAAGAGCAGCACGTTACTGTTCCTGCACACACCGTGGAAGAAGACACCTTCACTGAAGGCAAGATGTTTGATGGTTCCTCCATTGCTGGTTGGAAAGGCATTAATGAATCCGACATGATCCTGATGCCAGATCCTGAAACCGCATTCATTGACCCGTTCTTCCAAGACGTCACTGTCAACATTACCTGCGGTATCGTTGATCCTACCACTATGGAAGGCTATGAGCGTGACCCACGTTCCATCGCTATGCGCGCTGAAGCCTACCTGAAATCCACTGGTCTTGCAGACACTGCATTCTTTGGTCCAGAACCTGAATTCTTCATTTTTGACGATGTCCGCTGGGGTGCAGACATGAGCGGCTGCTTCGTCAAAATCGACTCTTCTGAGGCAGGCTGGAACTCTGAGAAAGTTTACCCTGATGGCAACATGGGTCACCGTCCAGGCACTAAAGGCGGTTACTTCCCTGTACCACCAGTCGACTCTTTCCAAGACATCCGTTCCACTATGTGTAACATTCTGGAAGAAGTTGGCGTTCCGGTTGAAGTACATCACCACGAAGTGGCTACCGCTGGTCAGAACGAAATCGGTACTCGTTTTGCTACCCTGACCACTCGTGCGGACTGGACTCAACGTCAGAAATACGTTATCCAAAACGTTGCTCACCAATACGGCAAAACCGTAACCTTCATGCCAAAACCAATCGTTGGTGACAACGGTTCTGGTATGCACGTTCACATGTCTTTGGCTAAAGACGGTGTTAACCTGTTCGCAGGTGACGGCTATGCAGGCCTGTCCGAAATGGCTCTGTACTACATCGGCGGCGTTATCAAACACGCTAAAGCCCTGAACGCTATCACCAACCCTGGCACTAACTCCTACAAGCGTTTGGTTCCTGGCTTTGAAGCGCCTGTTATGTTGGCTTACTCTGCCCGTAATCGTTCTGCTTCCATCCGTATTCCATTCGTAGCAAGCCCTAAAGGCCGTCGTATTGAAGTGCGTTTCCCTGACCCATCTGCTAACCCATATTTAGCATTCGCTGCTTTGATGATGGCAGGTCTGGACGGTATCAAAAACAAGATCCACCCAGGCGAAGCGATGGACAAAGACCTGTACGACCTGCCACCAGAAGAAGACAAACTGATTCCAAAAGTTTGCCACTCTCTGGATATGGCTTTGGAAGCTCTGGACAAAGACCGTGACTTCCTGACTGCGGGTGGCGTATTCACCAACGACATGATCGACGCTTACATTGAGCTGAAAATGCAGGAAGTTACTCGCTTCCGCATGACCACTCACCCTGTTGAATACGATATGTACTACTCTCTGTAATTCCCCGTTATTGCAGTAGAAGTAAAAACGCCCCCTTAGTGGGGCGTTTTTTTATACAAAACCTTTTATTGCTGAAAATTGCCTAAAAAAAAGCCCCGTAGAAAATCTACAGGGCGAGACCTTAACAGGAACTTTTTTAAGCGTGAATTGTTTTCCTGTCTAGGGGACCTACTATCACCGTTGTTTAATTCGCTATACAACTTTCATACGGTACTTTCACCAATTTACCCACTGTTTCAATAGCAGCTAATTCCACCAAATTGCGTATTGCCTGAGCCTGACCTTCATTACGACTGAGGTTAATATCAAAATAAATTCCCAATTTATTAATGGTGGCATCACTATCTAAAGAATCCCCACGTTGGAATATACTCACAGCATTACGCGAGCTAACACCCGGTACAATACTCATATCTTGCGTATGTAATACATTGAGATCAAGGGCCACCACATTCAAGGACGAACTGCTAGCACCGCCTAAACCACCTTTGCGGCGGAAAAATAGGCCTAAACTTCCATCAATACTGGAAATACCTTTATCGTATTGCGTAATAGAACCTTGGATATCATATAAAGGCTGGGTTTCATAAATAGATGTTTTATTGGCCGCCTTCATATAAGAAATCAGATTAGCGGTATCCTTGCCATAAATAATCAATTTAAGCCCATGACTATTAACGGTCATTTCCGAAATAGCTGAAATCAGCATATCACGTACACCCACTTTAACCGAATCGGTTTTATCTTCGATATCTTCAATCATGACAGGAATATCCCTGATGCCTTTGGCTTGCATCAGATTATCCATACAGACAAGAGATTCAGAGAAGGTAGTAATACTTTTGAAAGGTGCGCCTTTAGGTCCGCGTTTTACTTCGTTAAATTCTTTTTCCAATTTATTATCAACGCTGGATTTAAATGTAGCACAACCATTCATGATTGTAGCCATCACCACCAAAATAATACCGACAGTTATTTTATTCATGGATGACTAATCTGTACCAATTTTTATATTATTATCGTCTTTA
>CAZCJE010000020.1:0-10718 GCA_964498805.1 uncultured Thiothrix sp. | reverse complement strand
GCTTTGGGTATTTTCATGAGCGAATTTAACCTTGGCAGATTTTAATGCCAAATAACCACCGGCACTTCGCTGCTATTAACAGCGAAGTACACCAAAATAACTACTCTCTAGCGGAAAGTAATAATTTTACTTAGCAGAAGTGCATTCAGCACAAATAGTCGCGATAGTAGCGGTTTGTTTGCCGCCTTGGCCTTTCTGTTTTTGATAGATTTTAGCGTGATGAACGTAAATATTGGTTTGCCCGGCATATTGGTCAGTCACGTTGGCAATAGCGGCTTTCTGGGTCAGATCAAAACCATCCTGTGCCTGATAGATACCAACATCATGCACGTTAATATCAATATCACTGGTGGCAAAAGCTGCAGAACTGGCAAAAGCTAACGCTACGATAGCGAGTGACATCCGTGTCATTATCATACTCCTGTACTTTGAATTTTAAGAATCCTTTACTAAGGACAAATTGAGGATAGTCAATCACCATTATTAGTCAAGGGTAATTTTAAAAAAATTTCATTAAAATCCTTTTTAGTCAAACAGGACTAACAGGCTTTAGAAAATCAGCCTGATTTTCTAATCACTTGCACACAGATATTTAATTTAAAGTCCCCATTTAAAATCACATTTAAATACTGAAACACAAAAAATTTTGCCAGATCAAACATTATTTTCCGCAAACAAATATTTTGATTCAGACATGTGTTATATTAATAGATATGGTCTCAACATTATAAATATGAATGAATAATTTTTATATGAGCATCAATAGAATCCAAAACCATTTAAAACCGACCACCCTAGGTAGTTTAATACTTACCCTAATTGCATTAATAGCTGCCATTTATTATGGTTGGTTTTATTATTTCTTTTACAACGCTAAGCCGTGGGTAACAGGTTACTTACCCGCTTATCATCACACCGAACAACCGATTGGTTTTTTAGCCGCTGCGGATTACCGCATGTTAAGCCACATTAATCACGCTTCCGCCATCCCGCGCCCTGATGGTTCACTTGATACCGATACTAATGGCTACCGCCCTGCAAGCCGTCAGCGCGCGGTGCAAACTGCTAAGGAACAGAAGCTGCCGATTTTACTCACCGTGACAGGCGCTTATGATCTGTTTATGCCCGCGATTAGTGATAACCTGACCCGGCAAACCTTTATTCATCATATTCTGCAATTACTGGATACCGATGGTTACGATGGCGTGGATGTGGATATGGAACCCGTTACCCGTGATGCTAACCAACCGAACCCCGCCTATACCGCCTTTATCACGGAATTACACAGCGCCTTGCAGCAACGCTATAACCGCAAGTTAAACAGGCCACCATTGTTAACGACTGCGGTCAGTTTTTATGATCGCTATGCCGTCGCAGCTTTAGCTGACAAATTTGACCAGATTAATATCATGACCTATGACATGGCCCAGCCCTATGACGGCTGGATTAGCTGGTATGACAGCGCTTTATACAATGGTGGTATGGTATTTCCGGGGTTGGGTAATCCATTACCTGCTATTGATGGCTGGGTAAATGAATTCCTCCAAGCCGGTATTCCACGCCGCAAATTGGGTATTGGTATTAGTCTGGATGTAGCCTGCTGGAGTGGTGGCGAAGGTACCTCTACTGGCGGCGTCAGTGCTCCCCGTCAAGCCTGGACAAAACCACCGCTTTACGAAAAGCGCAGTTATGCGGATATGGCACAAGCTGGTTTACTCCCTACTAAATGGGAGTGGGATGAGGTCACCCATATGGCTTGGTTTGGAGTGGATGCACCGGGCTCAGCGAATGATCACTTTTGTAATTTCAATGATGCCAATGCTATTGCCGACAAAATCACCTATGTAAAAGAACACGGTTTAGGTGGCGTTATTATTTGGGAATTAGGTTTAGATCAGCGCGATGATGTGCCTAAAGAACAAAGTCGCCCCCTACGCCAAGCGATTGAGGCCGCCTTAAAAAAATAAAACCGGCAACATGCAACTATTGTTACAGTTTTGTGACAAAGCAGTTATCCTTCACCCAAAAATTTCTGATTAGGATAACTATGTTGGCATTCGGGCGAATCCGCTTTCCTGCTGTTGTCGCATTGGTCATCACTATGGCCTTGCTGTATGTTTTTTTCGCTGATCACGGCAGTAGCGGATGGTGGGGGATTCTTTACAATAAACTGTATATTGTCCTGACTTGGGTGACGTTAGGTAGCGCCATTTTGCTATTGACGCGTCGCCCGTGGTTTGCGCTAGGGCTGGCTTCCATGATCATTGGAGGCTTATGGGTTGGGGCTAGCATTAAATACCAGTTCTTGGGGTCGCAACTGGTTGCACCGGATTTAATCGTCGCCGCGCTTAGCCCGGAAACGCTGATTGAAATGGGTTTAATGCCTACCCTAATCATTCTGGGTTTATTGGCATTACTAGGCTTATGCGCCTTTCTGGAAAAGCCTTTTACCCGCTTTCCGCGTAAGACCTATGCGATGGGGCTTGCTAGTGCGTTGGTATTACTGGCTTTACTGAATATCCCGCCATTTTATATTGACCTGCAATGGACTAATAAACAGACCAATACCTTGCCAATCTTTGTGCAAAGCCTATGGCGAGCACAATTGGTAGAACCGCGTCATCCGCTTAAAACCACTTATTGCTGTTTCAAAGCGGATAAAGCTGCCGAAACCTTTAACAATGAACCTAGCAAAAAACCCAATATTATTGTCATTCTGGAAGAGTCAACCTTCCCTTTGCATGAGCTGAACCAGTTCAAGGCAGAAGGTAGTTTCTTTAAGGATGCCTATCCGTTACGGGTCTATACCGCAGGTGGTTCTACGTGGGTGCAGGAAATTGCCTTTTTGCATGGGGTAGCACCACCGCTGTATGGCGACGGTTGGCAAGCGGTTAACTTGTTTGCCCCGGGCCGTTTGGATGGGCGTATTGCTCGTCAATTAGCAAACGATGGGTATGCCACTAAAACCATCTACCCAACGGCAGGACGTTTCTATAATGGCCGCCGCTTCCATGAACAATTGGGTATGCAGGAAATCATCGATTGTCCGGCTATTGAAGCGTGTAGAAACCGACGCTGGAATAAAATGCCGGATGAAGTGTTCTTTGATGAAGCTCTCAAGCAGATTAAGCAAACCGACAAACCCTTGTTTGCCTTTGTCGCTACCATGCGCCAGCATTCACCGCATAACAAGGACATAGCGTATGACGTGCAACGCTGCAAACCGGGTTTAACACCCAAACAATGTTCCATCCTGCTGGATTACAATGAGCGTTTGCAGCAGTCAGTGCAATCGTATGAAAACTTTGTAGCCAAGCTCAAAAAATTGCCTGAACGTACCATTGTAGTGGCATTTGGCGATCATATTCCCGGCGATGTTGCGGCTAATTTCGTCAAGGAAAACTTCGAGGATCAGGATCGTTTCCGCACGTTCTTTAATATCTGGGACTCTGCTAATGGTTATGTGACTCGCAAAGCCCTTGATGGTCAGGAATTTGCGACAATTGATGTGGCTATGCTGGATGCGATTACCTTGCGCTATGCCGGTTTTGAAAGCCATTATCTGACAGATAAGCTTGTCCATATGCAAAAGTGTTCCGGTCACTATTGCGGCTTTGAAGATGAGTTAATTGATAATAATGGTACGGCTTTAACCCAGCTGAATGCGGATGCCCCACCACCATCGCCTTGATAGCGAGGTTCCACATTGTGGGATGATGACACCTATGACTCTGAACATAGGTGTCATGAATCGGATTTAATCTTCGATCTGCAGTTCTTTAAGCTTACGTGTGAGGGTATTACGCCCCCAACCTAGCAACTCAGCCGCTTCAATCTTGCGCCCACCGGTTTTCTTCAACGCCGCCTGTAATAGAATGCGTTCAAAGATAGGATTCAGTTCATCCAGTAAACTGGTAGCCCCTTTATTGAGCTTGAAATCAGCAAACTGTGCTAAAGCCTTTTCCCAGTTGCTCGGTACTTCAGGCTTGCTGACATCATTTTCCAGCAGTTCACTTGGCAGATCATCCATGACGATTTCGCGCCCGGATGCCATCACGGTTAGCCACCGACAAGTATTTTCCAACTGCCGCACATTGCCTGCCCACGGTAAACCCTGTAAGTGTTCTGTCACACGGCTTGATAACGTCTTGACTTCCACCTGTAACTCTTCAGCTGCCCGACGCAGAAAATGATTGAGTAACAGCGGAATATCTTCACGCCGCTCGCGCAAGGGCGGGTTGTGAATACGAATCACATTAAGACGATGAAAGAGGTCTTCGCGGAAAGCACCTTTATGCACCAGTTCTTCTAGGTTTTGATGGGTAGCAGCAATAATGCGCACATCTACCTTAACAGGGGTATGGCCACCTACCCGGTAAAAAGTACCTTCCGCCAGAACCCTCAACAAGCGGGTTTGCAACTCGGCGGGCATGTCACCGATTTCATCTAAAAATAGAGTTCCACCATCGGCTTGCTCGAATCGGCCTTTTCGTTGTGCGTATGCACCAGTGAATGCACCTTTTTCGTGCCCAAATAATTCTGACTCTAATAGCTCGCGTGGAATAGCCGCAGTATTCAAAGCAATGAACGGTTTGTTCGCACGCGGGCTATGCGTATGCAAAGCCTTGGCGACTAATTCTTTACCCGTTCCTGACTCACCGGTAATCAATACCGTAATACTGGATTTGGATAAACGCCCAATGGCACGAAAGACTTCCTGCATAGCGGGGGCATGGCCAATAATATCGCGCCCACCCATTAATTCACTGCTAGGCTCGCTATGCTTATCCGCCTCACGTTCATGACGCATTTTGCAGGCACGTTTGACCAAATCCACCGCTTCATTAACATCAAACGGTTTGGGCAAATATTCAAATGCGCCGCCTTGATACGCTGATACGGCACTTTCTAGGTCAGAATGCGCGGTCATAATAATAACCGGAATCTCCGGGTATTCACGTTGCATACGTTCTAGCAAGCGCAGACCGTCTGTTCCCGGCATACGGATATCGGTCATTAGCGCATCCGGTTGCTGGGTATGTAGGGCGGAAATGACCTGATCAGCCGTTTCAAAGCTACGGACTTCTATATCAGCCTTCTGCAAGGCGCGCTCCAGCACCCAGCGGATGGAACGGTCATCGTCGGCAATCCAGATATTTTCAGCGAGGGGCATATCCATTCTCCAATGGAATCAGGATGGAAAAACACGTATAGCCGGGCACGGACTCACACTGGATCAGCCCGTTATGGCGGCGTACCAGTGACTGTGCAATTGATAGGCCAAGACCGCTACCCTCAGCATGACCGCTGACCATCGGCAGGAACAGTTTGTCACGCAAATGACTAGGCACGCCGGGACCGTTATCACAAATATCCAGTTTTAAGACATGGCGGTAACGAATTTGGTGAATAGTAAACTGGCGCATAATACGGGTACGCAACTGGATAATGCCCTGCTTACATAAAGCTCTAACCGCATTACTGACAATATTCAGCACTACTTGTACCAACTGATCACGATCGCCCTGAAACTCAGGGATACTCGGGTCATAATCACGCACAATATGAATACCGCTGGACATATCGGTACTCACTAACTGCCGCACATGTTCAAGCACTTCATGAATATTGACGGTTTCCGGGCGTGGCAAACTGCGTGGCCCTAACAAACCATTGACCAAATTTTTTAAGCGATCCGCTTCAGAAATAATGATTTGGGTGTATTCCTTAAGCTCAGCATTATCCAACTCACTTTCCAATAATTGCGCCGCGCCACGCAAACCACCCAAAGGATTTTTGATTTCATGCGCAATCCCGCGTACTAATTCGCGGATAGCTTGCTGCTGATGAATCATTTGTTCTTCACGCACAATGCGCAACTGCCGATCCACCCGCTGAATTTCCAGCAATAGCTGATTTTTCCATGCCGGTGCCCATAATGGTGTAACCACACAATCAATGGTGATTTGATCACCGCTACTTAATTCAATGACATTTTCGCGGATAGATTGTGGATCACGCTGATGTAAGGCCACTTGGAGCTGATCATGAAAATCATCACCGCGTAGCAATTGGGTGACGGGTTCACCAAGTACGCGTTGTTCACTTTGACCAAATAACATTTCGCCTGATTGGTTGATGTAGACAACGTTCAGGTCTTCATCGAGCACCAAAATAGCGCAAGTCAGAATATCCAGCAGATCATTGGTGTTCATTTTCGATTTTTTCATATTTCAAATAATGCAAATTCAGTGCCAGATCAATGATAAACGCACGCAAACGTTTCATGTCTACACCCCCGCAACTTCAATGCACCATAATAATGCCTAGTTAAGGCTAGAGCAAAGCCGTACTGCGGTGAAACACTCGCTTTGTCAATAGAGCTAGAATAGATTTCATGCCGTACAAGGCTGCACTCTGTTAACATAGCCGCCTTATTCGTTACGCTACCAACAGCCAACTATCACTCGCATGAAAGAACGCATCCAGAAAATCCTCTCCCGCGCCGGTTATGGCTCACGCCGTGAAATTGAACGCTGGATTGAAGCAGGTGAAATTCTCGTCAATGGCCAAAAAGCTGATCCTGGTCAGGCTATTGATGAGCATGATCAGGTGACATTGCGTGGTCAACGCCTGCACCTTGGAGCCCGCTTGCAGGCTACCCCCAAAGTTTTGATTTACAATAAACCCGCTGGTCAGGTCTGTACTCAACACGACCCAGAAGGCCGCCCAACCGTCTTTGATGACCTGCCACCCATCCGCGCCGGGCGCTGGATTATGATTGGCCGCTTGGATATTAATACCGATGGCTTATTACTGTTCACGACAGATGGTGAACTGGCTAATAAACTCATGCATCCTTCTTCAGAAGTTGAGCGCGAATACGCTTGTCGTGTCTTGGGCAAAGTAGACGAGGAAATGCTGGCACGTTTGCAAGAAGGCGTGGAACTGGAGGATGGCAAAGCCGCTTTCCTGCGTATTCACGACGCCGGTGGAGAAGGCGCGAATCACTGGTATCACGTGGTATTGGCGGAAGGTCGTAACCGCGAAGTACGTCGCTTGTGGGAATCACAAGGGGTTAAGGTAAGCCGCTTGATTCGCGTCCGCTATGGCAATATTGAACTACCGCGTTATTTGCGCACTGGCCATCATAAGGAATTGGAGGTCAGAAATATGCGCAAGCTGTATGAATCTGTTGGCCTGTTTTTTGATGATGGTTCGGATTTCAAACCGACTCGACCTACGCGCGGTGGCAATCCAAGCACTCGCCCGGCAGCGTCACGCCCACGGGATCAGCAGGCTTCCGGCAAACCTGCGCGTCAATCAACAGGCAGTGCACAAGCGCGTGATCATCGCGGTTCAGGTGAATCTGCACGTCAATCAGCCGGTAGCTCTCGCCCCACCCAGACACGTTCAACGCCTAACCGGGATTCCAGACCTTCAAACCGTCCTGGCAATGGTTCACCGGGTAAACGTCCACCCTTGAAACGCTCTTAACCGCTGCTAGGGTTATCCTGCGCCTTGCCCTGGTAACCGGGCGGGCGTATGGCAACCGCACACAGCACGCGCGTACATAAACGGTTATGACTGTCATATAACCCGTATTCAAATGTCGGCGTACTGCGGTGACGAACTGCTAATTCTGCCCGAATAGCCTCTTCTTGTTGTGCTGGAAAATCAAAGCGCAATTCCATATCCGTCGCCCCCGGTCGCATGAAATCTATACTCAAATGGCGAGTCCACACTTGATAACCGGGAAACACTTTGGCACAAGCTAAGGGTGCAATCGGGTCAGCTAGAGAAGCTTGAAAACCGCCAAACATGCTGCCGCCCATATTGCGGGAAATCCAAGTCAGCGGTAACTGAATACGCACTTGTCGCCAATGATTCGCTAAGGACTTAACCTTGATACGCATAAGCCACCACGGCGGGTACAACTCCAATAAGCGTTCTTCTGCTACAAACGGCAAATAGCGCTGCACCAGTTTGACAAAGTTATACCCCATGATTAACCAAAGCATTCAAAAGCACTTGATGTGTCTGCAACTGCCTAACCAAACGCAAGCGTTCGCTGCGGAAAATACTGGCTAATTCTGCCAATGCCGTTTCAAAGTCATCATTAATGATGACGTAATCGTATTCAGGGTAATGAGAAATTTCCCGTTGAGCATCGCGCATACGGCGGGCAATGGTTGCTTCGCTATCCTGTCCGCGCTTGTGCAAACGTTCACTCAACGCTTCAATACTAGGGGGAAGAATAAAAATACTGATGACAGCATGGGTGTGTGCGCGTACTTGTTGGGCACCTTGCCAGTCAATTTCCAGAATCACATCTTTGCCAGCCGCTAATTGGTTATTCACTGTTTGACGCGATGTGCCATAGTAATTATCAAACACTTGGGCATATTCAAGAAATTCACCCGCTGCTGCTTGGCTACGGAATTCCTCTACCGTGGTGAAATGGTAATGAACACCGTCACTTTCGCCGGGACGTGGTTGACGGGTCGTGTGTGACACAGAGGTAACAATATTCGGCACTTGCTCACCCAATGCCTTGAGTAAACTAGACTTACCCGCACCCGATGGGGCAGAAACAATATAGAGTTGTCCCATAGTTATATTCATCCGAAAATCCACCCCAGTTGCCGTTGAATGTGCGATTATAAGAGCATGTGCATTATAGTTTAAATGCGGCGGACAAAAAGAAGCGAGGTATCCCATGATTCAGGTAATCCCAGTACCTGCATTCACCGATAATTATATCTGGCTCATAACCAATGAAGCGCGCCAGCAGGTTGCTATTGTTGACCCCGGTGATGCGCGCCCCGTGTTGGAAACGCTTCAGCACTCTGGCATGCAACCGATTGCCATCCTGATTACCCACCATCACCATGATCACGTCGGTGGTATTGAGAAACTGCTGGAAGCTTATCCTGGTACCCCCGTATATGGCCCGGCTAGCGAGTTTATTCCGCATATTACCCGTGCCTTAGGTGAAGGTCAGGTCGTTGAATTGGAACCATTAAGCTTGCGTTTTACCGTTATGGATGTTCCCGGCCACACCGCTGGGCATATTGCCTATTACGGTGAAGATAGCTTGTTCTGCGGGGATACTTTATTTGCCAATGGCTGCGGGCGGGTATTCGACGGTAGCCTAGAAAGCTTGCACAACTCACTGCAACGCATTACACAGTTACCTACTCAGACATTAGTGTATTGCGCGCATGAATACACGGTCGACAACATTGGCTTTGCCAAATGGGTCGAACCGCATAATCCTTTGCTTAACCAGCGCCTGCAAGAATGCTGGGACTTACTGGAAAACGGCCATCCGACCGTGCCATTTGAGTTAGGGCGCGAATTCGACACTAATCCGTTTTTGCGTACCCATATTCCTGAAGTCATTAGCAAGGCCGAAGAAATTGCCGGACGGGAAACACATACGCCTGCTGATGTATTTGCCGTATTACGGATCTGGAAAGACACCGAATACGACTAATCAAGCATTAAATCCCGCAAGACTTTGAATAGCTCGCGGCTGCTTTTAGGTGGCTTGTTCGCGGTTTGTTCCTTTTTGGCATTGCGCATTAAAGTGCGTAAGTGCTGCACATCTGCCTGCGGATAAACCTCAATCAATTCGCCTAGGGCTTTATCATCAGCCAACAAACGTTCGCGCCAACGTTCTAGTTGATGCAACTTAGCGGTTTGGGCGCGATTACCGCGTTCCCATTCAGCAAACTTGGCTTCAATCGGTTCAATCTCGATATTGCGCATGAGTTTGCCAATGTATTGCTTCTGGCGACGCAATGCTCCGTGACTGGTAATGCGTTTAGCCAGTTCAACCGCATCGCGCAAGGTATCCGGCAAATCCAATTGCTGTAATTGCTCAGGTTTGAGCGTAATCAGGCGTTCACCAATTGCCTGTACCGCTTCCATTTCACGTTTTAACTGGCTTTTGCTAACAAAATCATCTTCTTGATCGTAATCTTCAATCACTATTTCATCTACCTGCTATTATTCAAATAAGTTTAAGCGGAACCAAGCCACGCCCAAATACATCACCACTTATCAATACCCTGCAGGCAGGGTGACTAAAGTGGTCATGAAGTTCAAGAAGTAGCCGCTTGCAAGGCACTCGCTAACGAGGGATAACGCAAGGTTAACTGCAAATCCTGCAAAAGTTTATCATTGTGAATGCGCCGCGATTCCTGTAAGTAAGACAATATACCAGCACCGAGTTTGTTTTGGGCATCGGCTAAACTGATTTGCGGCGGTAAGGGTAACCCGGCATAAGTGGCAATCTGGTTAAAGTAATCGGTCATGGTAGAAGGAAAGCCATCGGTCGTATTATAAATCGCCCCAGTAGGAGCAATTTCCATAGCGCGTTGACAAACCATCGCCAAATCATCCGCATGAATACGGTTGCTCCACGGTGCTTCGCTAGCATTAATAACCGGCTCACCACGCCGTAGCCGCTCCAAGGGTAATCGATCTAACGCATAAATACCCGGTACGCGCAAAATCACATATTGCCGCCCAAAGCGTCTTGCCCACGTGTGTAAAGCCTGTTCGGCATCCACGCGGCGCTTAGCCCGATCGGTATGTGGCTTTAAGGGTTCACTTTCATCAATCCAGCGTCCTTGGCAATCGCCATACACACCAGTAGTACTAATCAAAACAATTCGCTCAACGGTAGCGCCAACCGCATTTAAAAAACG
>CAZCJE010000019.1:20233-41774 GCA_964498805.1 uncultured Thiothrix sp. | reverse complement strand
CGCGGTATTTTAACCGATGGCCTGTTTCGCCTAACCAAACACCCGGCTTATTTATTTAAGAATATTGGCTGGTGGATGATTGGTTTGCCTTTTATTAGCCATATGGGTTTAAAAACCGCCATTGCCAATTGTCTATTATTAGGCGGGGTAAATATCGTGTATTGGTGGCGGGCCCGTACTGAGGAAAAACATTTATCGCGTGACCCGCGCTATGTGGCTTATGCGTTGGCTATGAATGAACGTTCCCTATTGGCATTTTTAGGTCGTTGGTTTCCGGTTTTACAATATCGGGTGCCTACGGGTTATCAGCGTTTGCAATATCGTATTCCTTCCTAACACTTTCCCAGCAAAACTGCCTGCAACACAGGCAGTTAGACAATCGCTTATTGCAGTTCTTGCAAAAGGGTTTGATACAATTCAGCACTAGCGGCGGCTAACACTGTTTTAGTGCCCAAGTTAAGAGCGTTACCTTGCAGATCAGTAAATACCCCACCGGCTTCGCGCACAATCACCGACAAAGCAGCAATATCGAGAATATTCACATCGGATTCTATTACCGCATCCAGCTTACCGGATGCGAGCAAGTGATAATGCAGGAAATCCCCATAACCACGGATGCGCTGTACTTGGGTAATAATGCTGCCCAATTTTGGCCATTGCGCACTGCCTGCGAGGCTGGCGATATTGCCTAATGACAAAGCACTTTGCTTTAAGCTGGTATAGCCACTGACCCGAATCGGTTGGTCATTCAAAAACGCGCCTAAGCCTTTTTCTGCATACGCCAATTCATTAAAACCGGGCGCATTAGAGACCCCCATAATCAATTCATCGCCGTGCATTAAGGCAATCTGGGTGGAAAACATGGGATACCCACGCACAAAGGCTTTTGTGCCATCAATGGGGTCAATCAACCAGTTGAATTCCGCATTGGCATTGACCTTACCTGTTTCTTCACCAAAAAAACCGTGATTAGGGAAACGATCCAGAATCAGATTCTTAATGGTTTGCTCGGTTTCCACATCGGCAATCGTTACCGGCGATTGATCAGGCTTGATCTCAACTTCAAATTCATGGTGGTAGTATTTCAAAATAACCGCTTGCGCTGCCCGCACTGCTTCAAGGGCTGTTTGCAAGTAAGGACTCTTGTTCATCATCGTCTTCCCTAATAAATCGCGTGCAATTCAACAGGATTGCACCACGCTGTCAAGTTTTAAACCCCACCCTCTGCCCTGCCTTAGCGATGGCGGGCTGTCACACCTTTAAACCATAACAAACCTGCCAGAAGCGCTGGCAAGGCAAATACCACCAACCCAGCGGGTAAACCACCACCAATCAGCGCAATCAACAACCACACGGGAATAAACCAACGCGCCCCTTTGGTCAGATCACCCATAAAGCGGCCACCCAGCAAAAAGGCAATCAATACCAAAAATCCCAATACCGTCAACAGAATGATAGACATTGTTGTCTTCCGAAAGGTCAATAATGGCGCTTAGTGTACCGAAGTACGGCGATAGGCACGAGAAGCAGCGTTTAATCGGCGATTTCCCCACGGATAGCGTCATTAGTCATTTAAGCGGTGGAATAAAAAAGTGGGCAAATGCTGCCTAATGCGCATCTTTAACCAGCCCTCTGCCGGTGTGTACAACACCCCGCGTTTACCCTTATCGATAGCGCGCACGATTTGTCTGGCAACCTGATCAACCGACGCTAGACTCACACCCTGAATTTTCAGAGGCGAAGACATCGGCGTATCCGTAGGGCCGGGTTTGATGAGCAAAATACGCACCGCAGTACCGGCAAAGCGATGCTGTAAACCTTGCATATAATGATTCAGTAAGCTTTTAGCCGCCCCGTAGACATAGTTATTTTTGTGGCCACGGTCACCAGCGGCCGCGCCAATCACTGCCAAGATCCCCTGCCCGGTGATAGCAAAATGCGCGGCAAAAGCTTCCGCGAATAATACCGGCGAGAGTGCATTAATATTTAAAGCCTGTTGGCACAGTGCCAGATCGTGTTCACACGCTTGCTGATCAGGAAAAGAGCCGTGGGCAATCAGAACTTTGTGAATCGGTTGAGCGGCTAATTCTGTTACCAATGCCTGAATAGCGGCTGGTTGCAGGAAATCCGTTTCTTTCACCTGTATCTGCGCTAACGGGCTACGCACGCGCAAATCGGCGGCCAAACGTTCCAGCCGACTGAGATTACGCCCCACTAATACCAAATCCAGCGTTCTATCCGCGACCCACAAACGCGCGCATTGTTCGGCAATGGCGGAAGTCGCGCCAATTAAAATGATTCTTTCCATATTAGCTTCCCATCAAACGGCGCGATAAACCGGAACTAATACCGGGGTCACGATAGGGCAAAAACCGGCTTAACTCCGGGTAACCCTGAGTAAATAAATCGCGAGGCATACGCACATCCTTAGCCGGATACAAACGACCATTAGCCTGTTGCACAATGGCATCCAACTCGGTTAACAGTTTGCGGGTCTTATGCCCGCGTTCGGGGAAATCCAAAGCCAGCGTGACCCCTTCTTGCGGAAAACTCAGCAAGCCCGCAGCCGGACGGGCAGCGAAGGTTTGTAAGGCCGCCATAAACGAGCCTTCACCCGCCGCTTTAATCACTGCCAACATAGCGGCAATGGCGTCATAAGCGCCTGCAAAGGGCACCACACTTTGGTATTGATAAAAACCTTTTGGCCCATACAAGCGGTTCCAATCCTGCACATGATCCAGCGGGTAGAGGAAATCTTCACGGTGCATCACATGCTGCCCGGCTTTGAATTGATGCAAGCGGTAATAAACTTCATTAAAAGCGCGCAGCGATAGGCTATTCACACACGACAGCGGCGGCGTGAAGGGCACGGATAACGCACGCTTTGGTAGCCTATCCGGCACCGTTTCTAGCGAGGAGGCGGGGCTTGCACGCATAAAAATCCCGCGCCCTTGGGCTCCAGCCGTGCAATCTACCCACGAGGTCGTGTATTCCCAATCCGCTTGTGAGGCTTTGGCTAACTGGAAAAATTCCGTCAACTGCTGATAAGGAATAATTTCTACATGCAACCATTCACTACCGACCGCTTGCAACTGCAAGGTAACATCGGTAATCACGCCGGTTAAACCTAAGCCACCGATAGTTGCACTAAACCATTCAGCATGGTTTTCAGGGCCACAATCCGCCATTTTGCCGCTGGTACGCACCAAACGCAGACGCTTAACATGTTCGCCAAACGTGCCGCGCTTATGCTGATTTTTGCCATGAATATCATTGGCAATTGCCCCGCCGACAGTAATCATTTGCGTCCCTGCTGTCACCGGCAAAGTCCAACCACGCGGCAACATCAAACGCTGAATATCGCGCAATAACACCCCAGCTTCACAGGAAAACAAGCCGCTATCCGCATCAAACTGCATGAACTTATTCAAACCTGTGGTATGCCACAGATTACCTTCTGGATTCAGGCAGACATCGCCGTAACTGCGCCCCATGCCATAGGCTAAACCCGGTTTGGTCGTTTTAAGGCAAGCCCCGACGGTAAAACGGTCTGTCAATGGATAAACATGATGCCAGGGCGTTTGTAAGCGCCCCCATGACGTCATTTGTTTCATGTGCCCCCTGTTTTATGAATCAATGGCGCTTATTCTGATGACAGGCGCGGGCATAGCCCATACCAGCCCTGTCTCTATACTGGAATAACGCCTTGCCCTGTTACTAAACAGGCAGGCCAAGCGAACCATTTCCAAGCCACAGAAACGTTCGTGTCAAAGCCTGATTACCGCCCGTATAGTCTCAACCTAACCTTTGAATAGCCTTTAAGCCTGACTATTTAAGAGCCAAGTCTGCGAAGATTTAAATCATACTGTGAAAAATTTTCGACCACCAGCCTGATCGCTATAAAGCTCTTATTGATAAGTTTTAAGCTATTTGCCTGTTTCACTGGCGCATTTATTCAAACTGCCTAAGCCCACATCTCACCCCAATGCCTAAATAGGTTTATTTTTTTAATAGTGAGTGGCCGCTAATAAGCCCAAGCGGCGCTTATCAGGCGGCGGCAGCTTTGCTGATAGGCGTTTCTGTGCGCGCGGATAACGGCTTATTCAGTGGTTTAGGTGCAGAAACACGCGCCGGTTTTTCACCTGTGCGTTCTAGCATCTGGTTTAATAACTGCAAATGCTTGTGCAACATCACCTGATCACCGCTGAGATGGGCATAGGCCACACTTTGACGAATACTGTGGGTAGCAGCGGGTAGATTGCCGACATTCAATTGTTTTTGGTAAAGCTTCAAAGCCATATTAGCCGCTTTGAACCAATGCTTACTTTCCACCATTTCTTGTAATTGAGTTTCCATACTGATATTCGCTAGCAAGGTCGCTTCCAGATTCGGCAAGATAACTTTGCTTTCTCCGCAAGCAGAGGTTGAAGAAGAGAAGTTTAAAGAATTATCGCTGCTGACTGGTGTTATTACCGGTTCAGCATCTATCTCGGTCAAATTTTCTGCCGCTAAGGTTTCAAGCGCAGAATTAAGCGCCGCCAGTGTGACACGCGTATCGGTTTCAGGCGCTATTGGGGGTTCGGCTAGAGGGTCTAAAGCCGTAGGCGTGACCTGATCAGGCGTTGCCATTGCTGCTTGCGGCAGCATCACTGGCGTATCCAGTAAGGTATTCACTTCGTGCGCTAGCGCCTCTACGGTGGCGACCGTTTCTATCGCCGGGAAAATCGCTGCTGTTGGTGCAGGCGTTTCCGCTAATTCCAAGGCAGCATTGCTCAAATCCAGCATGAAATCTTCCGCCGCTTCAGGGCTAGCGGTTGGCGCAGTAGTGGTTATGTTAGCCGGACGCAGTAAGGATATGGTTTGAGGAGTCGCCACCGGACGCGCCAATACTCTAGCCCGTGTGACAGTCATGCTCGGCTGAACCTGAGTCAATTTGTGCATCAGACTGGCGTCGATCTGCTCCGCCTGTACTAACTCGTAGAGACTGTCCCAAACATCGGAAGCACGGCTTTGAATCTTGCTACGGAAATACTCCCGTATCGGTAAACGCAATTGCAAAAAGTCTGCTTCCGTGGTTAATACCAGTAAATCCATTTTACGCAAAAAATTCTCCAGCTGTTGCAAACGATCAGCCTTGATATTGCGTAATGGCATGAGCACAGCAGGGAAATGATTACGCGCAAACGGAATGCCAAACGGCGTGCGTTGTTGTAATAGCTTGAATAAAACCCCTTTGGCCACGGGTAAATCAAACGCGCAAAGCAAATAAACCAAGGCCATTTCAGGCGATTTTGGCTTCCAATATTCCAAAGCAGCTAATATTCGCCGGACATAGCGGCCTTCATCGTGCATATCCAGCCAAATAGGAATGGTGTCGAGCTTGGCAATATTACCGGCATGGGCATCGCGCAAATAGTTCGCCAATAACACCAACGAGAGTGCATGATTCCCAAACTGCGCGGAGACTTTAGTTAGCTCTTCTTCACGGCCCTGCAAGCCTTTCGCTTGTAATAAATGTGCGCCATCGACGGGTTGTAAATTTGGCAGATGAATATCCAGCACATGGATTTCGTCTGTAGGCGGGGGCAATACGGCTTCGGTAGCCGCTAAAACACATAACCCCGGATTATCTGGCAGTAATTGTTGCAAAAAATGCTGTAAATATTCGCCTGCTGATGGTGACTGAATAAGCTCGACCGGCAGATTATCCAGAATTAACACCATACGCTGCTGACGCATAGTGTGAGCGACTAATTCTGCCCGTTCCCGCAAGGTTAATTCAGGGCGCACACTCGCCCCTAACCAACTCAATATATGCTGAAAACAGTCATCCAACATGACATTCGGATCAGCCGTGCCATTGTGGGCAGCAAATACCCAGCCATAAATGGCATCGATATTTTGCCAGCTATCCTGAGCACATTGCTGTAACCAAGCTTGCAATAAAGTGGTTTTACCGGTTCCGCAAGGCGCTAGTAACTGGACAACTCGCGTATGGTTATCGCTGTAGGCAGAATTCAAACGAATCAATTCATTAGCACGATTTTGTGTCACCAACGCTGTCAGATGAGCAGCTGGATTGGTTGGCAACAAGCCTGCCTGTGTGGTGGGTCTATAGGCTATGAATGCCCCCATAACATTAACCCCATTATTATTTTTAAGATGTAATTATCATAACAGAGGATTATCACAAATGAGGCAAAAAACCCACTAATCAGGCAAAATTTAATCAATTTATCTAACAGGTGTAAAGCATGGTGATGCGAATCTACTAGCAGCCACTGACAGCCGGATTGGCTTTATGATGTAATACAGCCTTCATAATCAACCGGACAGCACGATGGAAATACTTGTCAACGGCACGCCTCACATCATCCCTGAAGGAACCACTGCAGCGCAATTATTGGTGATTCTGGAGTTGCAGGGCAAACGACTGGCTTTGGAAGTGAATCAGGAGCTAGTACCGCGTAGCCAGTTTGAAAGTTTTACCTTAAACCCCAATGATACGGTTGAAATCGTCCACGCTATTGGTGGCGGCTAAGCAAGGAATTCTCAGCAATGCAAAACGATACATTTACCATTGCAGGCAAGGAATACACTTCCCGCCTGCTGGTTGGCACAGGCAAATACAAGGATTTGGCGGAAACCAAAGCAGCGGTGGAAGCCAGTGGTGCGCAAATCATTACCGTTGCCATTCGACGTACCAATATTGGCCAGAACAAAGATGAACCCAATTTGCTGGATATCATCCCGCTGAATCAATACACACTATTACCGAATACCGCTGGCTGTTATAACGTTGAAGAAGCCGTGCGTACTTGTCGGTTAGCGCGTGAACTGCTCGATGGCCACGATCTGGTCAAGCTTGAAGTGCTGGGCGACCAGAAAACCCTGTTTCCGGATACCATCCAGACCTTGAAAGCAGCGGAAATTCTGGTTAAAGACGGCTTTAAGGTGATGGTTTATACCAGCGATGACCCACTGATTGCGCGTCAATTGGAAGAAATCGGTTGTGTAGCGGTTATGCCATTAGCCGCCCCGATTGGCTCAGGCTTAGGCATTCGCAATCCGTACAATATTCTGGAAATTATTGAAAATGCCAAGGTTCCGGTGTTAGTGGATGCTGGCGTAGGTACCGCCTCTGATGCAGCGATTGCCATGGAAATGGGCTGCGATGGCGTGTTAATGAATACTGCGATTGCAGCGGCGCAAAATCCAGTATTGATGGCCTCGGCGATGAAAAAGGCTATTGAAGCCGGTCGTGAAGCCTTCCTCGCCGGACGTATGCCACGCAAGCGTTATGCTTCCGCTTCTTCGCCACTGAGTGGCTTATTTTTCTAACCTTTTCTGCCCTTAACCTATTGAACTATTCCCCCTTGGCTTGAGCGACTAGCCAAGGGGTCAAGGCACTAGCATGCAAGAGATCCAATATCCGCGCACTATTAAAAGTTTTGTCCTGCGTCAGGGGCGTCTGACCAAAGGACAAGAAATCGCCATGGAAACGCTTTGGCCGCTGTTTGGCATAGATGCTGGCGATAGCGTTTTAGATTTGCCCACTCTGTTTGGGCGTCATGCGGCGACCACCTTAGAAATCGGTTTTGGCAATGGTGAATCGTTATTGCAAATGGCTCAGGCTGCACCGCAGCGCAATTTTATTGGTATTGAAGTGCATACACCCGGTGTAGGTCATTTGCTGAAATTAGTCGGCGAAACGGGAGTACAAAATATTCGGGTTATGAATACCGACGCCATGGATATCTTGCAAAATCGTCTTGCCCCGGCATCGCTGGATCGGCTGCAATTGTTTTTCCCCGACCCCTGGCACAAGAAAAAGCACCATAAACGCCGTATTGTCCAGCCGGAATTTGTTGAGCTGATTGCCTCGCGCTTACACACAGGTGGCATTTTCCACATGGCTACTGATTGGGAAAATTACGCTAAACACATGGCGGCGGTCATGCAGGCGAGCCCAGCGTTTGTCAATCTAGCAGAGCAGCCCCCGTACTCACCACGCCCAGACGAACGTCCCTTAACCAAATTTGAGCAGCGGGGTGTGCGCCTTGGGCATGGGGTGTGGGATTTGCTTTATCGTAAAATCTAAGCGCGCTTAAAGCTGCCAATCAATGGGTGTGCGCCCGTGCTGGGCTAAAAAGGCATTAATGCGCGAAAACGGCTTGCTCCCAAAGAAACCTTGGCGAGCCGATAACGGTGAAGGGTGCGCACTTTTAATCACCAAATGGCGGCTGCTATCAATCAGGCTTTCTTTCTTTTGCGCATTACCGCCCCACAGCACAAACACGGTCGGTTCGGTTTGGGCACTGACGGCTTTAATCACGGCATCGGTAAAGCGTTCCCAGCCTTTTTTCTGATGCGCGTTGGCATTACCAGCTTCCACGGAAAGAACGGTATTCAGCAATAAAACGCCCTGCTCAGCCCACGCTTGTAAATAGCCATTGTGATTATTATCCACGCCCACATCCGCCAATAGTTCCTTGTTGATATTGGCAAGTGAACGCGGCAGCGGTCTTACTTCTGGTAAAACGGAAAAAGCCAAACCATGGGCATGACCGGGAGTTGGGTACGGGTCTTGGCCTAGAATCACCACTTTTACTTGAGGAAGCGGGGTGGTTTTCAAGGCATTAAAGCGTTGATTTATCGGTGGTAAAATAAGCTTGCCTTGCGCTTCCTCCTGTTCAATAAATGCTTCCAAAGTTTGCATATAAGGTTGCTCAAACTCCTGACCAATCGCTTGTAACCAGGAAGGATCAATACCGTCAGTGCCTTCTATTTTCATGAATTATCCATGTGCGGAAAAAGCTTGTTTATAACCGTAAAGTGTCACACCGCCAAGGTAAAGGCTAGGTTTTCCGTCGGAAAGTGAGCACCGGCTAACGTATACATTTAGCTGCAAGTATCACTCATGATTTCACCTGCGTGTGGCTATAAAAAAACCGCCACCGAAGTAGCGGTTTTAAAACGAGTATTCAAGGCTTAGCTATTACTAGCCTAACCTTATACTCTCAATACTAACCTTAAGAGAGTCAAAACGGCGAAATAAGCAAATTATTCACCGGGCAAACATTAATGCGTTTTGGAAGAGTAATAAGTATCTATACTACCTGTCCAACGACTATCCGCAAAATCAGGCCAATGATCCTTATCAAAGCCGGGCGCATTTTTTAATGCTTCCTTCGGTTGATCTAAAACAAAACATTTTCTATCCGTATCCACTTGCATTGCATTAATAGGCACAGCAAATAATTTACCGCCCATACCTAAAAATGACCCAAACTCCAATACGGCATAAGTAACTTTACCCGTATCAAGGTCAATCATTAATTCCTTGATATCCCCAAGATTTTCATTCTGCTTATTAACCACCTTATCACCAATAATGGTATGCGCTGATAAAACAGTCATAATGAACTCCTTAGTTTTGTATTAAAAAAACGCGTCCTTATGCCTGCCTTTTAAACCTGGAATTTTAACACAGGCATTATATTGGCTTAAGCATAAGTCTTATTAACCACGCCTGTTCATTACAATAGAAGCATTCAAAATAAAGTCAAATTAACCCCAGTATTTTTACGCTTAACGATTATTTTTAAATATTTATTCGGAATAAAAAATTAAAATCAGACTATTTTTAAAAGAGATTTATAAATTACTAAAAATTAATTGAGATAATAAAGAACAGGTAAATCTATTAAATTGATTTACCTGTAGGAGTGAAAAAATTTGCGCTTTTTAAACACCTAAAGCATTGGCTTCAATGGCTAATTGTTCTATTTCCACCCAATTTCCCGCTTGCATAGCGCCATCCGGGGCAACCCATGACCCACCCACACATAGCACGTTTGGCAAGGCTAAATAGGTCGGAGCTGTTTTCAGGCTAATACCGCCGGTAGGACAAAATGCGACTTGTGGCAAAGGACCATACAAGGATTTCAATAGATTGACGCCCCCGACAGCCTCGGCTGGAAACAATTTGAGGGTGTCATAGCCTCGTTCCAATAGATACATGACTTCTGAGGCCGTAACCGCTCCCGGCAATAAGGGCAAACCTTCATCTTCAGCTGCTTTCAGCAAACTATCGGTTACCCCAGGCGATACCCCAAATTGCGCCCCCGCTGCTTTAGCGGCTTTGACATCTGCCGGGGTAATTAAGGTTCCAGCACCGACCACCCCGCCTTCAACATCAGCCATCGCGCGAATGGCTTCCAAAGCGGCTGGAGTACGCAAGGTGACTTCCAACACTGGTAAGCCGCCTTTGACCAAGGCCTGTGCTAACGGCACTGCATAAGCCAATTCCTTAACCACTAACACCGGAATGACCGGTGCTAACTGACAAATTTCCCTAACTGTTTTCATCGTTAACGTTATCCTTTACATGCTGCCGTTATCAAACAGAACGCTCGCGCCAGCTGTGGCTGGCCCAACCGCATTGCGAAATACCCGGAATAATTCACGCCCAAGGCCATAAGCATTGGCTGATAAATCAGCCGCTACCGGTTGTCGCTCGGCAAAATCAGCCGCTAACACTTGCAAAGTACCGGCAATTGCATCTAAGCGGATTAAGTCACCATCGTGAATACAGGCAATCGGCCCACCATTAGCCGCTTCAGGGCTAACGTGAATCGCCGCTGGAATCTTGCCACTAGCACCCGACATACGCCCATCCGTCACCAACGCTACTTGGTAGCCGCGTTCTTGCAATACGCTTAGCGAAGGCGTCAGGCCATGCAATTCTGGCATACCATTGGCACTAGGCCCTTGGAAACGCACCACCACAATGCAATCCTGATTCAGCTCACCGGCTTCAAAAGCGGCTTTTACCGACTCCTGATCATGGAATACCCGTGCAGGGGCTTCGGTAATATGTCGCTCGGGTTTAACTGCCGATACTTTAATCACCGCCTCACCGAGATTACCAGAGAGGCGCTGTAAACCGCCGGTTGGCTGGAAGGCATCCAGCAACGGACGGATAACTGCGGAGTCATGGCTTTTGACAGGGCCTTCGCGCCAGTTAGCACAACCGCTTTCATCCAAAAAAGCTTCCTGCGTGTAATGCTGCAAACCTTCCCCGGCAACGGTATGAACATCCTCATGCAATAGGCCGCCATGCAGCAATTCGCGTATCACTAACTGCAAACCACCAGCAGCATGGAAGTGGTTTACATCGGCACTGCCATTAGGATAAACCCGTGCTAGCAAAGGCGTTACTTCAGCCAATTCAGCCACATCCGCCATGGTCAGCTGTAAACCGGCTGCCCGCGCCATAGCCACTATATGCAATAACAGATTGGTGGAACCACCGGTCGCATGTAAGCCGACAATACCATTTACAAATGCTTTAGCCGTGAGAATATCGGCAGCGCGAATACCTGTCTTAGCCAAACGAATGGCTTGTTGGGCACCGCATAGCGTCAACGCATCGCGTAAAGGAGTACCCGGATTAATAAAGCTGGAGCCGGGTAATTGCAGGCCCATGAATTCCATGAGCATCTGATTAGAATTGGCTGTGCCGTAAAAGGTACAAGTGCCAATGCCATGATAGGATTTCATTTCAGAGGCTAGCAATTCATCACGCCCAACCTTACCAGCCGCGTATAGCTGGCGCACTTTGGCTTTTTCATCATTGGAAATACCCGAAGTCATCGGCCCAGCAGGTAAGAATATACACGGCAAATGCCCAAAGGTAGCGGCAGCAATCACCAAACCCGGCACAATTTTGTCGCATACGCCTAAGAACACAGCTGCATCAAAGGTATTGTGTGCAAGGCCAATCGCCGCTGCCATAGCAATCACATCGCGCGAGAACAGCGACATTTCCATGCCGGGTTGCCCTTGGGTGACCCCATCGCACATGGCTGGAACGCCACCGGCTACTTGGGCGGTAGCACCCATATCCCGCGCCGCCTGCTTAATCAGGCTGGGGTAATATTCAAACGGTTGGTGCGCCGACAACATATCATTGTAAGCGGTAATAATCCCCAGATTAGGCGCTGGTTCGACCACCAGACGGAACTTATCCTCAGCGGGAACAGCCGCTACTGCATGTGCCAGATTGCCACAGGCCAGGTGCTGGCGTCCGTTATAGTTAGCTGCCTGCGCCATACGTTGCAGATAGGCTTCACGACTGGCGCGGCTACGTTCTTCTATCCTTGCCGTTACCCTAGCAAGTACCGGATGTGTCATGCTCTACCTCTTAAATTTTGATTTCCCGCCAGCGCCGCCGGTCCCGTGCCATCATTTCTACCGCACCTAATGGGCCACTGCCACCGGGATCGTAAATTTCCGGCTGGCTACCAGAAGCGTGCCATGCGTGAATAATCGGATCAATCCAACGCCAGGCTGCTTCCACTTCATCCCCGCGCATGAATAGGGTTTGATTACCCCGCACCACATCCATCAACAGGCGTTCATACGCTTCGGGAATATGCCAATCCTTACCTAATTCTTCTTCAAATGTCATATCTAAGGAAATAGGTCGCAGGCGAAAACCACCCGGCCCCGGCTCTTTGGTCATAATGCTTAAGCGCAAACCTTCATCAGGTTGCAAACGAATTACCAAGGTATTAGGGGCTAAAGGAGTCGCGACATTGCCAAAGACCGAATGCACCGGCTCTTTAAACACAATGGCGATTTCGGTCATTTGCGCACGCAAACGCTTACCGGTACGCAAATAAAACGGTACGCCCGCCCAACGCCAGTTTTCCACTTCTGCTTTAATGGCAACAAACGTTTCCGTAGTACTGCGTGGATTGCCGACTTCATCGATATAGCTTGCAGTAGTGCCATTCGGGCCATACTGGCCACGCACGGTATGTGTCAACACTTCCTTGTCTTCGATACGCCGTAGCGAATGTAATACCTTAAGCTTTTCATCGCGTACCGCATCGGCTTCAAAACGGTAGGGCGGCTCCATGGCAATCAGGCACAATAGCTGCACCAAATGGTTTTGCACCATATCGCGGATAGCACCAGCGTGATCATAGTACCCTACCCGATTACCCACCCCGAGGGTTTCGGAAGCGGTAATTTGCACATGATCAATCGCATGGCTGTTCCATAATGGTTCAAACATGGCATTGGCAAAGCGCAGTGCCATTAGGTTTTGCACCGTTTCTTTGCCTAGATAATGATCAATACGGTAAATACTGTGTTCGTCGAACACTTCACTCAATTGGGTATTAAGGATTTTCGCGCTGGCCAAATCGTGCCCAAGTGGCTTTTCCACCACCAAACGGGCTTTGTCACCATTCAGGCCATTTTCCGCTAAGCCCTTGGCAATCACCCCAAATAAGGATGGCGCTACCGATAGGTAATAGACGCGCACTCGTTCGGGGTATTGATCAAGCACACCTTTGAGTGAGTTCCAACCATTGTGACTGGTGACATCCGTTACCAGATAATCCAACCGGGAAAGAAAACGTGCTTCATGCTCAGCATGTTGTTCAATCGCAGGCAAATGCTCATGCAAGGCGCGTCTGACCCGCTCACGGAAAGCATCCACATCAACATTTTCAATCGATAAACCAATAATGCGCGCGGCATCAGGAATTTGGTGATCGACATCGCGTCGATACAAGGCAGGGAGAATCTTGCGCATGGCCAGATCGCCGGTTGCCCCAAAGATCACCATATCAAACGTTTCGACAGGCAGAATAACCAAGCGTTAAAACTCCGTAGTAGTTCGTATAGTTGACGAAAAAACTATGCATTTTTCACGCCAGATGGTTTTTAAAACAGGCTAGCAAGCGTTTGGATTCGTTAAAAGTCTACTATAGGTGCCTGATTATTATTCCCACTTTATTGGGATTGCACCGACACACTCTAACAGCAGCCTGTGGTGCAATCCCAAAACACTTACATTAGAGCCGAATTAATCCACAAATGGACCAAGATACTAATCACGTAACCAACGGCGACTGCCCAAGTCCATTGCCAGTGTGATGCAAAGGTATAGACCCCGCGAGCTTGCCCCATTAATGCGACCCCTGCTGCTGAGCCAATCGATAACAGCGAACCGCCTACGCCTGCGGTCAGGGTTACCAGTAACCATTGTCCGTGTGACATATCCGGGTGCATGGTAATCACCGCAAACATGACCGGAATATTATCCACTACCGATGACAATAGGCCGATCATCACATTCGCCCAACCCGCACCAAGGCCGTCATACAGCACTTCTGATACCAATGCCAAATAACCAAACGCGCCCAAACCACCTACGCACAACATCACGCCGTAGAAAAACATTAAAGTGTCCCATTCAGCGCGTTCCAGTTGGGTAAAAATATCAAAGCGGCCAACATCTTCTTCTTCGACATCATTAGCCGGGTCTTCATCGGCTATTTTCAGATACCAGCCGTATAACTTCAGCACACCTAAGCCAGTCATCATGCCCAATACTGGCGGTAACTCCAGATAGCTGTGAAATAACACGGCGGTGGCAATCGTGGCAATAAACAGGGCTAACACTACCCAACCGCCTTGTTTAACGCTGATTTGCTCGGTCAAAGGGGCAGGCTTACCTTTTTCAATATAGAAAGACAGGATTAGCGCCGGTACGAACCAATTCAACACCGATGGAATAAACAGAGCAAAGAATTCGGTAAATTTAACCAATCCGGCTTGCCATACCATCAAGGTGGTAATATCCCCAAATGGACTCCACGCACCACCGGCATTAGCCGCGACTACAATATTCACACACCCAAGTGCCACCATTTTCGGATGATCCGCCGCAACCGCCATTAATACCGCCGCCATTAACAACGCCGTGGTGAGATTATCCGCAATCGGTGAAATGAAAAACGCCAATAATCCGGTAATCCAGAAAATCCAATACAGGGAAAAACTCTTAGATACCAGCCACCCGCGCAAAGCTGCAAATAAATTGCGTTCATCCAACGTGTTCACATACGTCATAGCCGCGAGTAAAAACAGCATTAACTTACCGTATTCCAACAAATTGTGATCCAGTAGAGCTTCTACCTTATGCAGTTGCCCTGCCCCCGCGTAAGCCACAGCAACCAGCACCCAAATAATGCCCGCCGCCACCATCACCGGCTTGGATTTACGCAAATGCAAGCGTTCTTCAGCAATGACCAACCCGTAGGCGGCGAAAAATATCAGTAAGGCCAATAAACCATAGCCACTACCTACCAAGACCGGCAAAGCTTCGGCTGTCTCACCAGCAATACTTAAACCCGGTAAACCACACAACAACGCAAGAATAAACACGCTAACAGATTGTTTCATAAAGTTGGCCATGTAAATAAAATATAAAAATTTGCTAAAAGCACACGCAAAGTAGTGGAACTCTACTGACTTTGTCCATATTTCTACAGCAATTCACCCTGATTTAGGGTGACACCTAACGCATCAACACAGGGGATAATTTGCATTAAGCGGCTTCTATGCTGTAATCCAACTTTGGATTAATGATGGAAATACCCGTGTATAACCGGTTAGAACAGCGCTTGCGCCAAATTGAAGCCCACCAACTGCAGCCTTATCTACGTAATGCGCGTACCGGTTTGGAAAAAGAAAGTTTGCGGGTCAATACAGAAGGCCGTTTATCCCAGCGGGAGCATCCAAAAGTCTTAGGCTCTGCGCTCACTCATCCGTGGATTACCACAGACTATGCTGAATCATTGCTGGAGATGATTACCCCTCCTCAGGAACGCGCCTACCAGGCACTGGATTTCCTCTTGGATGTCGAAACCTTTGTGTACCAGCAATTGCAGGATGAGTTACTCTGGACAGCCAGTATGCCTTGTGTAATCGGTAACGATGATGACATTCGTATAGCCGAATATGGGCATTCTAATGCCGGTCGTATGAAGCATATTTACCGTCAGGGGTTGGCATGGCGTTATGGCAAAACCATGCAAGTGATTGCCGGTATCCATTTCAATTACTCGATTGATGAAGCGTTTTGGCAACCCTGGTATCAGACCCAAGGCGACCAAGGGACATTACGACAGTTTCGTGATGCCCATTACATGGCAATGGTGCGTAATCTGCAACGCTATGGCTGGCTGATTATCTATTTGTTTGGCACCTCTCCGGCTATTTGCAAGAGCTTTCTAGGCAATCGGCCAGTGCCGGAAGGCATGCAAGAATTCAACCAATATACTTTATATGCCCCGTATGGCACCTCTTTACGCATGGGCAATATCGGCTACACTAACAGTAAGGAAAGCAAAAGCGGCGTTAAAGTTTGCTACAACACGCTGGATACTTATATTGCTAGTCTGCGCCGTGCCATTACCACGCTCAGCCCTGAATATGCAGAGATTGGCGTTAAGGTTAATGGTATGTATCGGCAACTCAATGCCAATATCCTGCAGATTGAAAACGAATACTACAGCACGGTACGCCCTAAGCAGCCTTTGCAGCGCTTTGAAAAGCCGACCGATGCGCTAGAAGAACGCGGCATTGCCTATGTGGAATTGCGCTCGCTGGATATCAATTCATTCCATCCAGCTGGACTTACCCACAAGCAGCTGTTCTTTTTAGAAATATTTATGCATTTTTGCTTACTACAAGATAGCCCTTTGGTAACAGCAGCGGAATACGAAGCCATTAACCACAATCAGTTGCTCACTGCCCATCAAGGCCGTGACCCAAGTGCACAGTTGATCTGTGCAGGCAACAGTGTGTTATTGCGTGACAAAGCCAAGGAATTGCTACAGGCTATGCGTCCGGTAGCGGAAATGCTTAATGTGGTACATGACGAGGACTGTTATACCGACTCACTCGATAGTCAGCTGCAGTTAGCTTATAACCCTCGCCTCACCCCAGCAGCGCGTATGCTCGAAGAAATGCACGAAAAACAAGCAAGTTTCTTTGAATTTGCGCAACACAAATCTTTAGAGAATCGTCAGTACTTCCTTGAACGGCGTTTAGCGCCTGATCAATATCAGGCTTTTAAGCACATGGCAGTCGAATCTTTACAGCAACAACAGGCCCTCGAGAATATCGAGGAAATAACCTTTGACGATTTTCTACAAGCCTATTTTGATGGACGGATCAGTGGCTCAAAAAATTAACCGTACAATCATCCGATTTTTGTTACCAGCAACAAAAAACTCGGGTACACTGCAAGTTACTTGCCTGATCCTTGAAAGTTTCCGTGCGCTCTCACTTGCCGATGCCACGTTTTACTAGCAGGTTTCAAAAGAGTGCATAACTTATCGGGTCAACCATGACCGATCGTTATCAGGTAATTCGTGTGTTTGGTTACCTTTTAACGTACTTTCAGACAGCACACGATTTTACGAGACGATAAACAGTGAATATCTACGTTGGTAATCTGCCCTACAAACTCACCGATACAGAACTGCGCACATTGTTCGCAGCTTATGGCGACGTATCTAGCGTTAGCATGGTAAAAGACAAAATGTCAGGGCAATCCAAAGGCTTTGGCTTTGTCGAAATGCCAAACGCTGCCGAAGCTGCTGAAGCCATCCAGGGGTTAAACGAAAAAGCGGTTCAAGGCCGCAATATTAAAGTCAACGAAGCAAAACCACGTGAAGACAAACCTCGCGGTGATCGCGGTGGCTTCCGTCCACGCGAAGGTGGTAGCCGTGATAGTGGCGGCTTCAAACCTCGCAATGACGGCGGTTTCGGCGGTGGTCGCAATGACGGCGGTTATCGTTCAGATCGTTCTTCTGACCGCGGTAGCCGTGACGGCGGTAGTTTCCGTAAACGCGAATATTAATTCGCTGAGGCTGACAGTGAGGTGATCCTGTCAGCCTTTTTTCATTTACTAATGCCTGCTGGCAAGGTAAGTGGGTTAGTAATACATAAATGTTTATTACGCCCTGTTTCGCCTTGTTTGATAGCGACTTGTGATTTGGCAATGCCACAGGCTTTAGCCACAAACTTGATGAGATGATCATTAGCTTTGCCGTCAACCGGTGGGGCAGTAATGCGCACACGTAGCCGGTCTTCCTGCACTTCTGCAAATTCATCCCGGCTTGCCTTAGGCTGCACCCGCACGAATAGGTGCAATACCTCACCTTCCCAGCGATAAAATCCACTCGCCACGCTTATAGCCCGTAAGATTGCAAGACAATCAGCACAATATTCAGCAGCAGAATGGCTATCATGGGCGACAAATCAATCATGCCAATATCCGGTATCACATTGCGAATAGGCCGCAATAAAGGTGTAGTTAGGCTAGTCAGCAAATCCGCCATGGGGTTCCCGTAACTATTGCCTGTCCAACTCATAATGGCCTGAACGATCAGAGCAAAGATGTAGATCCAAATAATTGTGCGCAAAAGCGATGAAATGGCATAAATAACCACACTCATAATGTCGTAATTCTGCCCCGCCAAACCCATTAACAGAAACACCTTTATAATGGTTAACCCTAGGGCTAAAACAATAGCGGCGGTATCGATTTTACCGATAGCCGGAATCAGGCGACGCATAGGAACGAGCACCGGATTAGTAATACGCACCAGAAATTGCGATAGCGGGTTATAGAAATTTGCCCGTGCCCACGCTAACAGAAATCGTAGCAAAATTGCCACGATATAAAACGAGAACAATACCTCAACCAGAAACAGGCTGACGTTTTGTAGTGCTTGCATGCGCAATACCTCTTTTGATTATTGATTGGCCTGTGCCAGTTCACGCGAGCGATTAGCAGCTGCTGCTAGGGCCTGTTCAAACAACGCTGGCAAGCCACCTTCATTCAGCACTTTCAAAGCAGCTTCAGTAGTACCACCTTTGGATGTCACCTTACGACGCAATTCAGCCGGTTGTTCGCCGCTTTCCAAAGCCAAACGGGCCGCGCCAAGAGCCGTTTGAATCACCAGTAATTTGGCATCTTCTGCTTCAATACCCAGCTTTTCTGCCGCTGTTTGCATCGCTTCCATCACTAGAAAGAAATAAGCTGGGCCGCTACCAGATACCGCCGTTACCGCATCCAACTTATCTTCTTCGTCAAACCATAATGTAATGCCCACCGCACGCAGGATACTTTCCGCCAGACTGCGCTGCGCTTCTGATACGTTGGCATTGGCATATAAACCCGTTGCACCGGCTTGCACTAAAGCTGGGGTATTAGGCATACAACGTACCAGCGGCAAATTACCACCCAACCAGCCATTCAAGGCAGATTCGCGAATACCCGCTGCCACCGAAACAATCAACGGATGGCTACGCTGCACTTGTGCGGCTAAGCCTTGCGCGACTTCACGCATAATTTGCGGCTTAACTGCCAATACCACCACGTCTGCCCCTTGAATCGCTTCAAGGTTATTGGTGGTAGCCATCACTTCCGGCCAATGCTGACGAATAGCATCGAGTTGGTGTTGATCAGGATCGGCGACGCGCAACGCCACCTGGGCTTTGTCTTGCAATAAACCAACAATCAGGCTGCGTGCCATATTGCCTGCACCAATAAAAGTAATGGTAATAGGCTTGCGGGGAATTTGAGGTGTTTCCATATTCGTTTTGTGTCTGCCAGTGAGTTTCCAGGATAATGGGCGCTATTTTATAACTACTAAGGGCAATAATGGAAAATTTGCTATTACTCGCTATTCTTGCCGCTGCTGCTTGGTTTTGGCTGGATTCGCTCAAAGCACGCGAACAGGCTATCGCCGGAGCAGCACGGGCTTGTCGTGAGATTGGCCTGCAATTACTCGATCAAACCGTCGCTTTACAAAGCCTTGGCCTAACTCGGCATGAACAAGGCTACCTAGTCTTTAAGCGTATTTACAGCTTTGAATTCAGTGAACAAGGCGTGGAGCGGCGCGGTGGCCGTGCCATTATGCATGGCCAATCGCTGGAACAAGTGCAATTGGATCAAAATGGCGGTACCACAATTGACCAGCTGGATCAGCCTCATTGAGACTGATTACCACCATTGCCATAGCAGCGACGTGATGGACTGATGCGTTTGATAGGCATACAGATACAAGATACCGCCAGCAATGAGCAGTAGATAAAATACCCACGTCAGCACGCGGCCAATAATACGCGCGAATAGCCAACCTACCACCAAAACAATGACGGTGTATAACGGGTTCTGGGTCACCATCCACGTGCCAATAGCGGCGAGGATCGCTAATAAGCGTAACATTACAAGAATCTGCTCACTAAAATCATGTCACTATCCACGCCCTCAGGTAGCGGAATACGCATTTTGTGCCCGCTGCCGGGAGCAACTTCCACCGCTTCACCTTTAAGGTTATACATCTGCTCCAAGGTTATTTCGCGATTATTGCCATCTGGTAATACCAACTCCAAACGATCACCGACGCTAAAGCGGTTTTTGACATCAACTTCAATCCAGCCATTATCACGATCCACTCGCTCAGCTTCCGCAACAAACTGCTGCTGATGGCCTTGAGAAGCCCCATAGATATAGTTCTGATACTCGTGAGTATGATGGCGCTCGTAAAAACCATCGGTATAGCCACGATTCGCCAGATTTTCCAGCACACCCAATAATTGCGGATTAAAAGGACGCCCGGCTAGCGCATCATCAATCGCTTGTTTATAAGCTTGCGCAGTACGCGCAACGTAATAGTGTGATTTGGTACGACCTTCAATTTTTAGGCAATCAACCCCAATTTCCACCAAACGTTGTACATGTTCAACGGCACGCAAATCCTTGGAGTTCATAATATAAGTGCCGTGCTCATCCTCAAACACCGGCATTAATTCGCCCGGACGCTGGCTTTCTTCCAGGAAATAGACCTTATCAGCCAATGGATGACGTTCCTGATTGCCACAGGCACCCAAGCTTTGTGACTGCTGGAAAGCCTCCATCGACAAAACCGCTTCTTTAGGCACGTACTTGCCTTCAGCAGCTTCCACCGCTTCGGTGGTTTTGTATTCCCAACGACAAGCATTGGTACAAGTGCCTTGATTGGGGTCACGGCGATTGAAATAGCCTGACAGTAAGCAACGCCCGGAATAGGCAATGCACAATGCGCCGTGGACGAACACTTCCAGCTCCATCTGCGGGCATTGCTGGCGGATTTCGCTAATTTCATCCAGCGACAATTCACGCGACAGAATTACACGGGTTAGGCCCAGACTTTGCCAAAATTTCACACTGGCATAATTGACGGTATTGGCTTGAACTGAGAGATGCACTGGCATATCAGGCCAACGTTCCCGCACCATCATGATTAAACCGGGGTCTGCCATAATCAGGGCATCCGGCTTCATATCAATTACCGGTTCAAGATCGGCTAAAAAGGTTTTCAGTTTGCTATTGTGCGGGGAAATATTTACGGCAACAAAAAATTGTTTACCTAGCGCGTGTGCTTCGGCAATACCTTGCGCCAGATTGTCATTCTTGAATTCGTTATTGCGTACCCGTAGGGAATAACGCGGTTGACCCGCATAAACCGCATCAGCCCCATAGGCAAATGCGTGACGCATGGATTTAAGAGTTCCTGCCGGTGCGAGCAGTTCAGGGCGTTTCATGGCAAACAATCCACATGGTGATATCAAGGCGCGGATTATATTCTTACCTCAAACCGTTGGCTAATTAACTGTG
>CAZCJE010000019.1:0-20133 GCA_964498805.1 uncultured Thiothrix sp. | reverse complement strand
GCTAATAGACCCTACTGGCATTGGCGTGTAGCATACCGACCCATAATTGCCAACGATATCAGGAGTTGCACTCATGGCCGCTGCGAGCCTTTTAGCTTTACTCGATGACATTACCACGGTTTTAGATGATATTGCCTTACTCACCAAAGTGGCGGCAAAAAAAACCGCTGGTGTATTAGGCGATGATCTGGCCCTGAATGCCCAACAGGTAGCCGGGGTACAGGCTGATCGCGAATTACCCGTAGTGTGGGCAGTCGCCAAAGGCTCATTCAAGAATAAACTGATTCTAGTGCCCGCCGCACTTGGCATTAGTGCAATTGCGCCTTGGTTAATTACGCCTTTGCTTATGATTGGCGGGGCTTATTTGTGTTATGAAGGCTTTGAAAAAATCGCGCATAGCCTATTGCATAGCGCAGATGATGATGCAGAACAGGTTAAATTACTGGCAGCCGCACATAACCCAAACATTGATATGGTGGCGCTGGAACAGGAAAAGATTAAAGGCGCAATCCGTACCGATTTTGTTCTTTCTGCTGAAATTATTGTGATTGCCCTAGGTACCGTTAAAGATGCCGATTTCATGACCCAAGTACTGGTTGTGTCTATGATTGGTCTGGTGATGACCATTGGCGTATACGGGCTAGTCGCTGGTATTGTCAAACTGGATGACCTTGGCTTTCATTTGCTACGTGACCCAAATACCGATAACAGACTTAACAATATTAAGCGTTCCATTGGTAAAAGCCTTCTCATGGCCGCCCCTTATCTCATGAAAACCTTATCCATTGTCGGTACAGCAGCCATGTTTATGGTCGGTGGCGGCATTTTGCTGCATGGTTTACCCCACGCGCATGAATGGCTGGAACACAGTGAACAGTTTGTGCAGCAGTTAGGCTGGATGGGGCACTTACTTGGTGAACTGATTAATCCGCTGGTAGGTACTTTGGTGGGGCTAGCAGCAGGTGGTCTTATTTTAGCCGCCAGCAAGAAACTAAGCGGCTTTTTGGATAAAAATAAATCCACTGCTACCTGAATTGGTTTAACAGGGTTTTAAGGCGACGGGTGGCTTTATCGCTATCAGTCGCCGAGCTATAACACAGCTCTTCATAAAGACGCGTAAACTCACCAATCGCGTGTGCTTGAGCCGGTAAAGCTTGGCTAGCCTGTACCGCAAACACACCGGGCGCTTGCCCCGGCATACGCACCACGCCTTTTTTAGCCAATTGCGCACAAAAACGCCGGTATAGCTGATGTTCTAATGCCTCAGTGATGCGAGGACGGGTCAAACCCAATACCACCATCCACAACAGCACAATCGTGGCAAATACCCCCGCTGCCATCAGAGCCATGCGCGTTATACTGATTTCACCCAAAAGGGCTTTGAATAATTGACGCTGGGCATCGCTGTCATAACCCAACACCCAACGCTGCCAACCGTATTGCAAGGCATCAAATTTCTGCCGCAGACCATTCAACCATGGCACCTGACGCACATTAAACATCTGCCCTTCCATAAAGCTGCCTTCGGCTTTGACTGCAGCTTCTAAGCCTTGCTCGGTACGCTCCGGTGCAACCCAAGTCGTCGGGTCAATTTGTACCCAACCTTTACCGGGCAACCATACTTCTGCCCACGCATGCGCATCGTATTGATGTACAGCCAAATACTGGCTTTGTTCATTCCACTCGCCGCCTTGATAACCAATCACGACCCGTGCAGGGATACCAGCAGCGCGCATTAAAAACACAAAGCTACCCGCATAATGCGCACAAAAACCATGCTGCTTATCAAACAGGAAGGTATCAATACTATCGATTTCACCCATAGCAGGCGGACGCAGCGTATACACAAACAGTTGCTGATGGAAATAATCTTGTACCGCCTTAATATACGCCTCTTCATTATTACCCGTTTGCTCGTGCAAGCGTTGCGCTAAATTAAGGCTGCGTTGATTGCCATTATCCGGTAATTGCAAGGCTAACTGGCGTATATAAGGGTCAAGTTCACGATCAAGGGCGGCGTGCGGATACGCGGTGGCTTTTAACATTAATGGCGCTTGCAGCGGTTCATTAGCCATGACGCGATAATCTGCTGCCATTAACACATCACCTTTGACCTCCACACTTGGCGTTAAGGTAAATAACCACGGCTGGCCGGTTTTTTCGTAAATCGCTTCATATTCAAACGGCTCACCCCCAATTAAGAGCTTGTCAGGGCGAAAACGGTATTGCTGATTAAGCATGCCCTTAATGTATTGGCTCTCGTATTGGGTTTCAAATTGTCGCCATTCTCGTCCATCAAAATGATTCAAGACCAAACCGCGCCAATACAACTGGCTTTGCAAAGGGCGCTTGGCCGGATTTTTAAACGTGACGCGAAAAGCCAATTCACCGGATTTACTGAGATTTTCAATATCACCCGGTGCCATGCGGTCGGAAATACCGCTTTTAGCCTGTTCAGTCATCACCGGTAAAGTCCACAGCGGCTGCAAACGCGGAGCGAGCATAAAAATACCCAGCATCAGCGGCAAGGATTGCAACAGCATGAATACCGACAAGCGCAAATTAAAACTGACCGCTTTAGTGGTCGAAAAGGCGGCAATGGCTTGTTGCACCCCAATCAGGGCTCCGGTCAAAACCACCAGTGCAAATGCGCCATACAAGGCTGCGAGCATGGATTGCGCATACAAAAAATTCAGCGCCACCAGAAAATAACCAATGAAAATCACCACCAGCGCATCACGCCGTTCCACCACTTCCAGCGATTTAAACGCAAAGCCCAGCATTAACAGCGACGACATGGCCTCTAAGGAAGGAAAGCGCAAGCCACTCAGTAACAATCCGCCTATACCCAATAACACCAGTAGCATTTTCAGAATATGGTCTGGTTGGGTAAGACCACCTTTAAGCACACGCAAACGCCAACCGGCAGCAATCAGCATGACCGGTACTAACCACGCCGGTAAATGCCAGGCTAGCGGTAACATGACCACCAATTGCGCCGCTAATAGCCAAATCATCCCGCTATAGGTAATCTGTTTATTCATGGGGCAGTCCAAACAGCGCCAAGGTACGCAGGCAGTATTCTTTATGCGCATCGCCTTTAGCCGGTGGAATGGTAATACCGGGCAATTTCAAACCGTATTGACGCTGCGCCTGATGGAATTCCAACACCTTGCTGCATAAATGCGATAAACGCACTTCAACTCCCGGTAAGGGCAGACTATCCCAATCCAGCCATAAATCGTGACTGCTATAATCGACAAAAGACTTGGTGTAGAGCTTGCCAGTTTGCGCATATTTACCCCAATGCACTTGCTTGGGTGCATCGCCGGGCCGGTAATCACGAATGCCGCCAAAATCGGTGGTACCACCGGCAATTTCCACACCCCCTTCCGTTTCCGTGCCCTCATGCCTGCCTGATTGGGTAAAGTTTTTCGCCACGGGTTTAGGGTAAACCACGCCTTTGACATCTAGCGTGACATACGACCACGCCACCGCCAAACCAGTAGGATAGCGCGTCAACACATGCAAGCGTGGGGGCCGAAACCATCCGCGGTTAGCAGTGCTGTGAGACAATTTCACGCGTTGGGTATGGTGCAAGGCTAGATCCAATGCCACTGCATCCTCGCCCGGCCACTTTAACTGGATGGCGTATTTGTGCTGATGGGTTGAGCACGATAACGCCAGTTCCAACACGGCCTTTTCCCCGGCAAAACACGGTTCAATGCCAATCGCGGTCAAGGTCAGGCCGGAAAGATTGCGATAAGTGTGAAAAATATTCAGCAATAACAAGGACAGCAGCCAAAAGCACACCACATAGACCAGCGAATTCTGGAAGTTGATGCCTAACAAAAACAGCAAGGCAATCAAGGCCAATAAAGCACCCGCTGTACGACTTGGTACAATAAAAATGCGGCGCTGATTTAAGGTAGTTTCGCGTGCACTTGGTAAACGCTGCTTAAGCCACGCCTCTTTCCACAGTTGGAAGGCTTCAACCATGACCATTCCCCACCACATCAACTTGAGTGAGGATGTGACGGGCTAATTGGTCGCCTTGAGTTTCTTGCCTACCCACCAAACGATGCCCGGCCACTGCGACAAACACGGCTTGCACATCTTCCGGCAACACATGCCCACGCCCTTGCACCAACGCCCAACTTTGCGCACTTCTCACCAAGGCTTGTGCACCGCGTGGCGATAAACCTAAATGGCAAATATCGCTTTGACGGGTATAGGCAATTAAGCGCTGGATGTAATCAAGCAGGGTATCGGTCATTTTCACCTGCGGCACCAAGGTTTGCAGGGCTTTAAGGCGACCTTCATTAAGGATTTGCGTCATGACCGTAAGCAAAGCGCGCCCATTACGCCCTTGCAGCAATTCGCGTTCAGCCGCGGGGTCTGGATAACCAAGGGAAATACGCAATAGAAAACGGTCGAGTTGTGACTCGGGTAACGGGAAGGTACCGGATTGGCTTTGCGGATTTTGGGTGGCAATCACAAAAAATGGCATTGGTAACGGATAAGTCGTGCCTTCCACACTCACCTGACGTTCTTCCATCGCCTCTAGTAGCGCACTTTGCGCTTTAGGGGTAGCGCGATTCAATTCATCGGCTAGCAATAATTGGCTGAAGACCGGGCCGGGATGAAAACGAAAAGTACCGTTTTGACTTTCAAATACCGATGCCCCGATTAAATCCGCAGGTAGTAAATCACTGGTGAATTGCACGCGCTTGTATTCTAAGCCACAGACTTTCGCCAAGGCATGCGCGAGCGTGGTTTTACCCATACCGGGTAAATCTTCCAATAATAAATGGCCATTAGCGATTAAACAGGTCAGAGCGAGTTTGACTTGCGGTTCCTTGCCGAGGATGACCTTATTGAGTTGGGTCAGGGTAGCCTGAATCAATTGCGGGGTAGCCGTGGTCATAGGGTTTCCCTTGTTATTGTATGGATTGGGGTCAAGGGATAACTGTACACGTTCCGTCAACCCTTGCCCACTAGCAGGCGACGGGTTGACATCACAAGAAAATAGTCAAGGGCTTATAAACGAATGAAATGTTCGCGGTAATATTTCAGCTCTTCAATCGAATCGCGAATATCTTCTAAAGCCAAATGTTTAGATTCCTTTTTGAAACCCGCTGCCAAACCCGGTTTCCAACGATTGGCCAATTCCTTGAGCGTGCTGACATCCAAATTGCGGTAATGGAAAAACTGTTGCAGCGCAGGCATTTGCCGAGCAAGGAAACGGCGATCCTGACAAATAGTATTACCACACATCGGTGATACCCCAGCCGCTAGCCATTGCTGCAAAAAATCGAGGGTGGCTTGTTCGGCTTGTGCAATCGTCCAACTACTGTCTTTTACGCGCTTGATCAGACCAGAACCGCCATGCTGTTTCTGGTTCCAGTCATCCATACCGGCAAGAACTTCATCCGGCTGATGAATGGCAATCACTGGCCCTTCTGCCAAAATATTCAAATCTTTATCGGTGACAATAGTGGCAATTTCAATAATGACATCATTCACCGTATCCAGCCCGGTCATTTCCAGATCAATCCAGATCAGATTTTCCTGATTTACACTCATTGGGTTACACTTGCTGCTACTTGAAAATAAGGACTATACCAGAAACACCATGCAAACTTTTACCTACCTATTTCTGGCTTTTTTGCTGGCATCCACGCTGGTGCAGGTGTATCTGTCACTGCGCCAGAAACATTATGTCAGTGCACATCGTGCCGAGGTTCCGGCCGCTTTTGCGGACAAAATAAGCTTAGGAGAGCATCAAAAAGCCGCTGATTACACGCTTGCTAAAGGTGCCTTTGGCCGCTTGGAACTGCTGATTGGTCTGGTTATTCTGTTGGGCTGGACTTTAGGCGGTGGCCTTGATTGGCTGGATGGCGTTTGGCGTCGTTTAGGCTGGGGTGAATTGGCTACCGGTACAGCAGTGATTGTGAGCCTAATGGTTATATCCGGCTTATTGGATATACCGGCCTCTTTATATCGCACGTTTGTCCTGGAAGAACGCTTTGGATTTAACCAAATGACGCTTGCTACCTATATCACCGATACCCTAAAAAGCACCGCTTTGGCATTGGTGATTGGCGTGCCTTTGGTAATGTTGATTTTATGGTTAATGAAATCCGCCGGGGATTTATGGTGGTTATACGCGTGGGCCGCTTTAACCGCGTTTTCATTGTTCATTACCTGGGCGTATCCTAAATTCATTGCCCCGCTATTTAATAAGTTCAGCCCATTAGAAAAAGGTGAAGTCGCTAACCGTATCCATGCTTTGCTGGAACGCACCGGCTTTAATAGCAAAGGCGTGTTTGTTATGGATGGCTCAAAACGCTCCGCTCACGGTAATGCCTATTTCACCGGCTTTGGTAAAAATAAACGCATTGTATTTTTTGACACCTTGCTTAAACATTTAACGCCTGCTCAGGTAGAGGCGGTGTTGGCACATGAATTGGGACATTTCAAACGCAAGCATGTTATTAAAGGCATGGCTTTATCCATGCTGCTAACCTTGAGCGGTTTTATGGTATTGGCATGGTTAATGCGCCAGGATTGGTTTTATACTTCGCTCGGCATCAGTCAGCCGTCAACCTATATGGCGCTTTTACTGTTTGTCATGGTCAGCCCAGTGTTCACTTTCTTTATAGGCCCTATGATGGCCTGGTGGTCGCGCAAGCACGAGTTTGAAGCCGATGACTTCGCCGCCGAACAAAGTAGCGGCACGGAACTGATTAATGCGCTCGTCGGTCTTTATAAGGAGAATGCCAGTACGTTAACGCCTGATCCAGTGTATTCGGCTTTCTATGACTCGCATCCGCCGGCGACGATACGGATTGCGCATCTACAACAACAGAGTTAAGAGTAGTGAATGTGAACACTAAAGCTGTATTGATGCTGGGTATTAGCTTATTGCTAATACAAACAGCCAGTGCTGAACCTAATCCTGCCAATGGGCAAAGGCTATTTGAAGCCTCCAAATGCCTCAGCTGCCATACGCCAGATAGTTTTTCCAATCCTGCCACGCGCAAGGTGAAAAGTTTGGCGGATTTAGAAAAACAGGTACGCAAGTGCGACGCTAATCTCAGTACCAACTGGTATGATGATGAAATCCTCGATGTAGTCGCTTATTTAAATAAAAGCTATTACAAATTCCCATGATAGAGCGTGTCCGGAACAACAGGGATGGCCACCGTCTTTAGGAGCTTATGACGGCATTAACTGACACAACTGCTACACACGGCACCGGGCAAGTCATTACTCGCTTTGGTGCCGAACTTATGGTGGAAACCGCCCACGGTGAATTACTGCGTTGTACCGCGCGACGCAAACTGGATCAGCTCGCTTGCGGTGACCATGTGCAGTGGGAACGCCAATTACAAGGCAATGCCGCTGTCACCAAAATCTTACCACGGCGCAATGTACTAGAACGCCCTGATTTTCGTGGTAAACCCCGCGCCATTGCCGCCAATATTGATCTGCTCATTGTTGTCACCAGTTGGCAACCCGCCCCTACGTGGGAAATGCTTGATCGCTATTTAATTGCCGCGCAACGCTTGTCGGCGGATATGTTGCTGGTCATGAATAAAGCAGATTTGCGTTCCTCATTCGCTACCGAAGCAGATTTGGCATTACTGGCTGAATTTGAACAGATTGGCTACCCGGTTTTGCACGTTTCAGCAGAACTCAATGAAGGCATGGAGGCAATCCGCGCGGCCATTATTGGCAAAACTGCTATTGTGGTTGGCCAATCCGGTGTGGGTAAATCCTCGATTGCCGCCCAAATCCTACCGCATGAAACTATTCGGGTTGGCACGATTGCTGAGACCGGTGAAGGCCGACATACCACCACATCCGCTGTGTTATATCGCTTGCCAGCCGGTGGAAACTTGATTGACTCCCCCGGTGTACGCGACTTTGGGTTAACGGGCTTGGATTTTGCCAGCTTGGAACAAGGTTTCCCCGAATTCAAACCCTGGTTAGGCGAATGCCGTTTTAATAACTGCACGCATCAGCATGAACCGGGTTGTGCCATTAAACAAGCAGCCCGACAGAATCAGTTACCCGCCGGGCGTTTTGCACGTTATCAACAATTATTGGGAAGTTTATAAGCAGAGCGCTTATTTCAGGCCAGTCTTGATACTTTTAAGACTGTGGAGGAAACGAGTGATTTTTTGCGGGATTTCCAGCTTTGCAAATTGCGGCGAATTGACCAAAGTCGCCGCTACATAACCACAGGCAAAAGCAATCGCAACCGACCCTAGCATGGAGATTAAAATAGCAGCTCCTAACACTAACACAGCAATCTTGGTTTTTTCATCCATAAGGCAATTTCTTTTTCCAATCAAGTAAATATCGTATTGTAACGCTAGGACAAACCCTCGGCTACTGACCCCACGTTTATACCGTTTATCGCTCCGCTCATTCTCGCCAGCGTGCTATTTGCACTTGCAGCAACTATAATTGCGAACATCAATCAAAATAAAACACAACTTCAGTAACAGGCCGATTTGTAAGGGCTATTCGACTTAACCAATGAGTAAATCACTTTTTTGTTAAGGTCCCGTCTCTACCAGCCTACCCCAATCGGCCCGACAGTAAGGGCTGTCACTGATTGAGGAGGTAAGCACCATGAATCCCTATACATTACATCCCGCTAATGATGTCCAAACCGTTACCCACCCTTGCACGCCATGCGAACCTGCCCATTCGGCAGCGGCAGCCTATTGGCCAGCGGTACTTATGCAACGCTGTCAACTGGCTAACACTCAGGATGAATTTTTACGGGTAGAAATCCGTAATCCGTGGCCTAACTTGGTTTTACGCCACGTCAAGATTGCGTTTTTAACCACCATGCCTAATCCGTTTTTATCCCATGGTCGTCATGCCGTTACCTTTAACCCAGCCCATGGTATTGAGTTTGGCGATATCGTCTATACTAATCCTCATGAGGCCGATGGCATGGGGGCTATCCGCGATATTATCCTGCTAGAAACTCAACCCTTAGAAGAAGGCAGGCAATTTTATGCTGGTATCTGCTTTGATGCGTGCACTGCTAGAACGGATCGCCTGGAGCATTATGGATATGTTTTATTTAAAAGCGGTCTATTAAAGCAACCGTTTGTGCTAGCAGCGGATGCTTTGCACCGGGCGGCCTAACGTCTACAAGCATGGCTGGCAAGCAGGGGCTCAACATACACGATAATTGAACCCGCCCATTCATTTGTGAGACCCTTGGAACATTATTGTTAGAACGATCCCCTTGATGAGCCACAAGTTTTTACGATTGACTGCCTGTTTGGGGCTGCTCTGTCTGAGCCTGTCAAGCCATGCTGATAGCCGCGAAGAACAGCGTGCCCAATTCACGCAATTGTATGCTCAGCTAAAGACCGACCCGGATATGAGCTTTACCGCTAGTCCGGGTACCTTAATGCGCTATCCGCTGTATCCGTGGCTAGAATATACGCATATCAATGCTGAATTTGATTTAGTCAGTGACATGAATGTCCTGAACTTTATTGCGCGTAATCCCAATTCTCTAATGGCTGATCGCCTCTATGCCCGCTTGGCCAATCGTTGGGCAACTAAAGGGCAATGGCGCTATGTTCTGGCGTATATTCCTGTCAATCTGGAAGACACTGAAGCGCAATGTTTACGCCTGCAAGCCTTAGCTAATACCGGGCATAGCAAACAAGCGCTCAGACTGGGTAAACCGATGTGGATGAGTATTGAAGGCACGATGCCGGATGCGTGCGTGCCAGTCACTAATCTATTACTGAGTAATCACTTGCTTAGCATTGAGGATTACTGGCCGCGTATACGACAAGCGATTGAACGTAACCAAACCACCTTAGCTTCGCAACTGGCTGCAAACTTGCCGCCAGAACAACAGGCCTTGGTCAATTTGCGCGTTGATATGCGCCGTGCTCCAGCCGATACTTTAGCGATTGCCTTTAAACAGAAAGATTCGGCCTATTTGCGCGAGATTATTACCTACGGATTAGAGCGCTTGGCGGACAAGGATATGGATACCGCCTCCAAGCTATGGGCGACAGCGCAGGCGACATTTAAATTTACCCCACAGGAAAGTGGCAAAGTTGAAAGTGCGCTTGGGGTAGAAGAAGCCCTTAACCTAAAGGCTAATGCCTTCCCACGTCTGGCTACTATTTCCCCAGAAAATCGCACCCAAACCGCCAATTTATGGACCATCCGTTTAGCCGCACGGGCTAATGATTGGAAAACCGTACTGGCTACAGTTGACCAACTCAAGTTTGATAATGAGCGCGACGCAGCTAACTGGTTGTATTGGAAAGCGCGTGCGCTGGAACAAACCGGGCAGGTAAAACCCGCACGCAGCTTGTATGCACGTTTGGCTACCCAACCTAGCTTTTACGGTTTTCTGGCCGCTGATCATTTAGGGCAGGACTATGTTGGCCTTAAACAACCGGTGGTTAATCGTCAACAGCGTATGCTCGGCATTCAGAAAATCGCGGGAATTCAACGCGCGTTTGAATGGTTAGCCCTTGGCGACAAGGACCAAAGTCGCAAGGAATGGTTTCGAGTGCTCAAGATGATGGACCGTGAAGGCGCATTAGCAGCGGCTGAACTAGCCGTCCACAGCGGTGAACCTAATCTGGCTATTCTCACTTTAGCGCGTATCAAGGAATGGGATGAAGTCCACCTGCGTTTCCCGCTAGTACACACCGAAGCGGTTACCGAACAAGCGAATGCCCAAGGTATTACCCCAGCCTGGGTGATGGGGGTCATGCGTCGCGAAAGTGCCTTTGATTCACAAGCCGAATCTTCCGCCAAAGCGTTTGGTTTAATGCAATTAATCCTACCGACAGCCAAAACCGTTGGTAATAAACTAGGCCTCACCATCAAAGATCGTACCGATGTACTGAATCCGGTCACCAATATCCAGCTCGGTAGCGCTTATCTGAAGGATATGCTGCAAAAATTTGATGGCAATTACGCACAAGCCACTGCTGCTTATAATGCAGGGCCCGGTCGCCCGCTAAAATGGGCACCGGCTGTACCGACCAATGCAGATCAGTGGGTAGAAAGTATTCCCTTTACCGAAACCCGCGATTATGTGCAGGCGGTCATGGCTTATACCACCATTTATGATGCCAAACTCAATCCGCAAGGAGGACGTCGCCTATCGGATCGTTTGCTACCGATTACCCCGGTAGAACCCAAGGTGCCCTTAGTACCGGTGGCACCGTTTCCGGCGGCGGCTACTCCACCCGCTGCTCCGCAAACCGAGGTCCTCAATGGCAAACCGGCCGCCACCTTTTAAACCGCCAACCCTATTGGGCCAGACTTAATTGCTTGGTACAGCTTAGGGCTAACACATGGATGTGCCCCTATCCCCCACCCCACTAAGTCATTATACTGGCGCACCATTCAACGGGTTTTTCCAGAATAATCACGACATGAGTGCTTCCAGCAGGTCTTCGTTTCGCCAGCAAAAGGGTATCGCCATTCTCACGGTATTGGTGATTGCGGTATTGATTGTTACCCTTGCCGCTGTCATTTTTGTGCGCCAAAGCCGGGCCGTGCGTCAAACCGACAATTACCAAGCACTCGAGCGTGCCTGGCAGTATGTATTTACCATGGAACAATACGCCGGTTTGCAATTACAGCTTGATGCTCAAACCAATAAATTCGATGCACTGACTGACCGCTGGGCTTATCCAATGCCTATGCAAACCCAGACCGAAGACAGCGGCGCGGTCATCCGCTTCAGTGGCAAAATCGATGATTTACAAGCGCGTTATAACATTAATAATCTGCTGGATAATGAAGGCAAAATTCGCAGCGGTGAAGATACGGTTGTCAAGGAACTGATTCGTCAGGCGGGGCTTCCGGAAGGCTTCTTGGATGCTATTGTCGATTGGATGGATAAGGATACCTTACCGCGCGGTTTAGAAGGCGCAGAACGGGATTACTACCTTGGGGGTGCGATTCCTTATCAGCCTGCTGATATGCCCTTTACCGACCTGAGTGAATTGCGTCTGTTGCGGCTGGAAACGCAAGAACCTGCCCTCAAACAACGCGGCTTGCAAACGTTGTTGCCAATGCTGAGCGTCATTCCAGCCCGTACCGAATGGCAAAACTTGCTACCGATTAAAATCAATGTACATACCGCTGGCATTGCCGTTTTGCGCGCCTGCGGCCTTAAGAATGATCAGATTCGAGTTTTGCTGGAAAACCGTCAGCAAAAAAAGCATTACGATAGTGTGGATGCCGTTATTGCCGCTTTAAATTTTAATACCCAAAATCCGGCGGATCAGAGCACAATTACCACCCTCAAACAGCATTTAGATGTTAAATCTAACTTCTTTCGCCTGACTGGCGAAATTCAGATAAATCGCGCTAGGGTTTTTGTTAATAGCCTGTTATTTCGTGAGCCGAATGGTAAGGTTCATGTCATAATGCGGCAATTCGACCGGGTTAATGAAGTTCCACCAAAAAACGATAACGATGTTAGTACTACGCCTGCAAACTCCCTCTGATCCTGAACCTGCCTGGGCGGTGCTGGAAGGCAATCAGCCTGCGGAATGGACACACGGCCCTTGGGAAACCTTATTGCCGCTGACACGCGCCCAGCAGGTTGTCCTGCTGATTCCTAGTCGTTCGGTATTATTAACCCGCACCACTATTAACACCCGTAATCAGCGCCAACTCAAACAGGCGTTACCCTACGCACTAGAAGACGTGATTGCGGATGACCCCGAAAATCAGCACATTGTCTGGCAAACCTACCCGGATTCTGCGCAAGTCGATGTGGCAGTGATTGACCGCACACATTTACGCGCATGGCTTAGTGCCCTGCAAGCCCATCAATTACGCCCGAATGTGATTTTACCGGATGTCTTTGCCCTGCCTTGGCAAGCCGATAGCGTGACTTTGTGGCATCAAGGTGATCAGGTATGGGTACGTACTGGTGAATTATCCGGCTATGCCAGTAATCATCACGCTTTACCGATGTTGTTAGATGCGCTCGCGGTTACAAGTGGCGTCCAACCCTTGCGCTTATACAGTGATCAACCGACTGTGCTGACCAATGACCCGCGCTTCCAGATTATTCCGGAAACCGAGGCCGAACATCTGCAACCGGCTAGCCTGCAAGCAGCTATGAAGTTGAATCTGCTGCAAGGCTTGCAGGATGAAAGCAGTGCGCAATTACGTCAGCAATGGCAACGCTGGCGCTTGACTGCCATTTTGGCTGCGGTCGTTGGTGCCTCGGCGATTGGTTGGTATGGGGCGGATAGTTTCCGTCTACAACGCCAACTGGATGCACTGGATGCGGATAACTTGCGTCTGTTTACCGAATTATTTCCTGATGCCGGTTCACCGGACCCGCGTGGCCTGAAAAATCGCTTAGCTTCTGAACTCGCCAGCCTACGCGGTAAAAGCGGCCAAACCAATACCGCCGGGGCTTTGCCACCATTGGCGCAATTTGCCGGGGCTTTTGCGCAGATTCCGGGACTGGTAGTGGAAGAAATCCGCACAGAAGGCACAACGGTAACAGTTAATCTGCAAGCCAAAGAACAACAACCCTTAGAAACCTTGCGCGATACACTGGAAAAAACCCTTGGCAAACCCGTCGATATGCAATCTTCGAGTAGCGCCGATGGGGTTAAGGCAACCCTGACCTTGGGAGGCCAAGCATGAAAAGCTGGTGGCAAGGACTCAACGGGCGCGAAAAGCGTCTGGTATTGATCGCAGGCTTATTGCTTGGCGTAGTCCTGTTATGGATGTTAATTGGCAAGCCGCTGGTGAATTATCACCGTACTGTGCAACAGGATCTGGAAGAATCACAAAGTATTAACCAGCAAATGCAGCAACAACGCACTGAAATCCAAGCATTGCGCGGTAATGCTGCTAGCGGGATGCCCACCGCTATGAATGGCGGCAGTTTGCATAGCAGCGTGATTACGATTCTCAAGCGTTATCAACTCGATGGCGCGGGTACGAGTACCGAAGAAAAAGATAAGGATACCGTTATCCTCAAACTGGAAGGCAAACCTTTCAACCCCTTAGCGCAATGTCTAGCACAACTGGAAACTGAATACGCCGCCCATGCGACTAGCATGAGCCTTAAGCCGGGCAAAGCCGCCGGTACGGTAGATGCACAAATCACATTACAACGATGAAAAAAAGAACTCTGATTATGGTCGGCGTTGGTAGCTTCCTGCTGACCTCTTTGACCCAGTTACCGGCCAGTTTATTAAGCAAATTATTACCGGCGGATTTTCCGCTACGACCGGAAGGCGTGAGCGGTACTTTATGGCAAGGTGCGATTGCCCGCCTCAATTGGCTACCGATGCCCATGAATAATGTCCGTTGGGAACTGCAACCAGCAGCCTTATTTAAAGGGCAAATCGCCGCGCATCTGCAAGCCAATCCGCTTACCGGCGGCGATATTAGGGCTACCTGTGGGATCAGTATTACTAAAAAACTTGATTGTCAGGATGTGCAAATCAATGCCATGCCGATACAGGTGTTAACACCTTACCTACAAAGTTTCATGCTTCCCCCCCTCAGTGGCAACTTGCAAGCCAGCCTAACCCGTTTGCAATGGGCCAAACCGGCTTTGCCAATACTGGAGGGGAATGCACAATGGCAACAAGCCGGTTTACAGATGTTCCCGCAACGCTTTGGCACTTACAACGCCACCCTGGCACCGGGCGATAACGGCGCACAGCAAATCATGCTTGGTTCCGCCGCTGATGCCAGCTTTACGTTAAGCGGTAATGTGACAGTACAAGCCAATGGGCAATACCAATCCGCCATTAATCTTAAACCAACCGGTACGGTTGACCCCGGTACAGTGCAATTCATGAATAATGCGATTAGCCCGCCGCAAGCGGATGGCAGTTATGTGATTAATGGTCAAGGCCAACTACCGGTTGGTCAATAATAGTTAGTGGGTAACGAAACTATTATTGGCTTATTTCAATGTATTGGTTGGGTAAATAGGCTATAACAAACAGATAAGAGCGTTTTCCCTCAGTATTCAATAACCAATCTAAATGCTGCTAAAGACAGGTGTTACTGGGGCGGCCATTAATCGCATCGCAACCTGGAGTATGTTTGTTGTCCTACCTTTACCACCCTTATTATTGTGAAGAAAACATTTGGCATTTATGCCAACGCCCGGAATTTTCCCACAGCAAAGTCTTAGTCATTGCCTCCAAAGATTCGGCTTTTCCTATGTTGCAGCAGCGGTCGGCGGCAGCGCCCTACGTACCTTTATTCTGGGATTATCATGTCATCATGTTATGGCATGACCAAGATCAGCAAAGTCATATCCTTGATTTTGATACAACTTTAGGGTTTTGCACTCTGGTTAAACAGTATTTTCAGCAATCGTTTATGGATGAAAAACATTTACCACCGGCCTTTATACCGCTGTTTCGGGTGATACCAGCCAAAACGTATGCGACCCGCTTGCAAAGTGATCGCCGCCACATGAAAACAGGTCAAAATTGGTTAGCGCCACCGCCAGCATGGCCAGCGATTAGCGCCACTACCAGTAATTTACACAAATTCACCGATATGACCGACCACGATTACGGGCAAATCATGACAGCTGCCGAGTTGTTACAACATTGCCAACAACTTAGCGAGACTAAGGTTGAATTCACTAGGTCTTATCGCTTTTCTGAGAAAGGGGCGGTTTAGCGCACGATTAGAGTACCTAACAGCCATAGCCACATTAGCAGCAAGCACAGAAAGCTGAACAGAAAAGCATCGCGGCGAGCGCGCAGTTTATTGCTGCCAAGGTGAATATAGGCATGGGCAACACGAGCACCTACATACACCCACGCCAGTACCAGCAGCGGCCAACTCACCGTTTGGGTGATATAAGCAAAAATCACTGCCACATAAAACAGCAGCGGCATTTCAAACAGATTGCTGTAATGCTGTTCGGCTTGTAGCGCATAGGCGGGTAATTCTTCACCTTTATTAAAGCGAAAATGCACTGGATTCAAACCTTCTTTATAAGCGCGGATGCGGCAATGCAATAGCCACAGCGCTACGCCAAAGGTGAGGAATACCAGGGCAATCGCGGGATACAAAATGGTGACGGTTGGCATTAAGAATCTCCTTGGGTTTTTGAGCTCATGCTAATAGGATGCAAAATAGCTTTAACAACCTGTGCAGAGCATACCTTAATAATCTGATGCCCTTTTAACCTTTTGCCCGAGCTTAGCATGTCGCCCACTGATTTAAACCCTTATCTGGCCAGTAGCACCTATATCGACTGGCAACACCCAGCGGTTTATGCCCAAGCGCAAACTCTTGCCGCTAACCAGACCGATCTGGCTAGTATTGCCAAAGCCTGTTTTGAATTTGTGCGCGATCAGATCAAACACAGTTGGGATTACCGCCTCAATCCAGTTACTTGCAAAGCCTCGGCGGTATTGCAGTTTGGCACTGGCTATTGCTATGCGAAAAGCCATTTACTGGCGGCATTGTTACGCGCGAATGGTATTCCAGCCGCCTTGTGTTACCAACGCCTGACCCTGACGGATGTACCGCCGTTTTGCCTACATGGTTTGAATGCGGTCTATTTGGAACCGTATGGCTGGTATCGGGTCGATGCGCGTGGCAATAAACCCGGCGTAGATGCGCAATTTTGCCCACCGCTGGAACAGTTGGCGTTTCCCTTACTCAATCCGCACGAATATGACGTTCCCGGCCGCTGGGCAGAACCTCACCCGGAAGTGGTGCGGGTACTGGAAAGTTATGACAGCGTTGAAGCGGTCTATGCGCATTTGCCGGATATCGCCGATTAATCGCTCTGTTTACCCAAGCCACTAACAACCACCAGGCAGCGCCCTAGTTTTATCCCTGATTAAGCAGTACTCCCGGTGCTATCGGCATAAGCAGAGTAGTTTCGCAGCAAAGCATGGCTGTCTCGCCTAGGAAGTCCACTCAGTGAACTGAATGGACGCTATTAGCTAAAAATCGTAGCCCAACCCTACATAAGTCATATCGTGTTCAAAATCGGCATCAAACATCCCCGGGACTTGCACACTCCCCATCGGCGTATTTATCTGCGCGTTATCATAATCCCAGCGACTACGGCTATAACCAACGCTGACAAAAGCATTCTTCAGATGCGCCTGCTGCAACAATGGAGCCGGTTTGAGTTTCACACCAATGTCTAGGGTGCGATAAGTGCCGTCCATATCAACGCCTGAACCAACCCAACCGTTATCCATTTCGCCGGTTTGGTGATTCAAGGATGCATTAGCGCCGATTTCCAACCAGGGCGTCACCTGATAGCTGCCTTGTAAACTAATCCCCGCTTTATAAGTCACCACTTCCGTATCAAAGGTATCCAACAGGTTTAAAAACAGATTAGCGCTAGACTGCATATTACGCACTTTCATATAAGGGGTACTCACCCCGGTATTTAAACCAATCCCCACATGGCCTTTTGCCTGTTTAATAACATCGTAACCAATACCCGCATCAACATTTACCCCATGAATGCGGTAATCAGCAGGCACCGGCAGCGGAGTATTATCGGCAATTAAATCACTTACGCTGCTACCTATAACCGGCAAATTAGTCGTGAGGGGTAAACTAGCCAAATCCGTCATGCGATTAACGCTATCCGAATCAAAATAATCCGCGCGAAATTGGTAATAAAAACGCGAATTACCAAAAGTTTTATGCGGCTCGGCTAAAGTCCAGGTATCAACATCCAGCGCCACATCCATATTCACCAGCGGTTTAACCGCCGCGCCCATTTGAAAATCACCATTGCTGTAACGCAATTCCAAGGCATGCGCAAACTGCGTCAATGTCAGCAAACTGCTACCAAGCAGCAGATTTCTAATCCATACATCCATGTGGTTATTCCTGAAAAGAGCCATCCCTTTAGAATGGCTAAAGACGACTATAAGTTAAGGCCAAGATTTAAGGCTGCTGATAACCCAACACGAATATCCGCTGATAGCTAATAGGGGTAAAAATTATTGCAAACATAATAGGGTACACTCCTCCGATACCAGAATTTACTAGTAAGAGTGCACACTATGGCTTAGGGGAGTTTAGCGCATTGAAAAAATTCAAAAATCCCGGCCTATCATTAATCTACTCTTTGAATTTTGGCTTATAGTAGTGGTTCTTTACGTCGGGTATGCGTGCACTACAACACGGTTTTAGCTAAAAGAAGCGCGTCGTTTCGTGAAGACGATAACAGTACCCGGCAACGTGCTCATGCAGAAGCTCATGCTCAAGGCAATGCAGCACAGCATTTGCTTAAACGCCTGCCCGCTACAGCGGCTATACTGTTTATTGTTTAGATTGATAAAATTTTCTTCTATTTTTTAGCATTACTTATTAGAATATAAAAATATTTTTACTCACCAGTGAAAATCTGCAAAACATCGTAGGCATTTTAACAGCAGAAAGTTAAAATACTTACCTATTTTATTAACTCTTTAACCTTTAAAACCACCAATGAATACAGCTGATTCTCTGGAACAACAACAAAAGCTATCCAATCTCAATTCCATATTTTACCGTATCAAATCCAATTCTCTTTTTGAGATGGTAGTAACCGGTATTATTATATTATCTGGCATGTTAATTGGCATAGAAACCTATGAAGAAGCGTTTAACCCAGATTTCATCAGAATCTTGTCCACATTAGATTTTGGGATCACTGTATTTTTCGTCATAGAGCTTCTAATTAGGTTCTTTAGCGAACCTAGAAAATCGGATTTTTTCAAAAGCGGTTGGAATCTATTTGATACGGTTATTATCTTCACCAGTTTAATCCCCATCAGTTATGCCCAGACCATTATCTTAGCGCGGCTCTTAAGAATATTTCGCACTTTGCGCATTATCTCTGTCATTCCAGAATTGCGCTTATTAATTAATGCCTTACTAAAAACCATACCGCAGTTATTTTATGTAACAATGCTCATGTTTATAATTTTCTATATTTATGGAGCACTGGGCAGCACCTTATTTCATTCCATCAATGAAGAGCGATGGGGCAATATTAGCATTTCTATGCTAACGCTTTTCCAAATCATGACCTTTGAAGCCTGGACTGATATTATGTATGAAACCATGAATCATCCAAATGGCCACCCGTTTACCTGGATATACTATCTAAGCTTTATTTGCCTGACGGCTTTTACGTTTTTAAATATGATTATTGGTATTGTTGTGAATGCTATGGAAGAAGAGCATCGTAAAATCAAAACCACAGAAGATGAATCTGAAGAGTTGGATATTAAACAATTACAGAAAGACATTCAGGAATTAAAAGCTCTGCTAATTAATCAAAAATCAAACCAGTAATTTAAAAGCCTGCTTCATCATTGATTTAAAAGACGCGGTTTGCTTAAAGCAGGCCGCCGCTTATTTATTAAGATTTGCCGCTCGAACTCAATTATTCCGCAGCCTCTTGTTATTCCGTCGCGCCTGACCTATGCTGTTATTACGCTGCTAAGTAGCAGCGAACAAATTGCAGGACTTCAATCCTATCTTATGGCGGCAATACCGCTGATGGCGGTTTTTTTTCGCCTGTAGAAAATGCATACTGGCGTAGTTTTAGTCGGGTATGCGTGGACTACAACACCGTCATGGCGGAAACAAGCGCGTCGTTTCCATAAGAGCGATTGAAGTACCCGGCTTTTTGCTCTATTCAAGAAATCTTATGAGACTGAAACGATGAAAACTAGCGTTCGCTTGCACGCGCCTACCCGCTGTGGAGGTGCACTATGAAACCCAAAAACCGCACCCTTGCCCGCGATCTGATTGATGCTGCTTTGACCGCTGATCTGACCCAAAATGAACTAAAAATGTTCTTGGTGTTATTCCGCCAAACCATTTGCTACAGCAAAAAATCCGACCCTTTAAGACTCAGCAGCCTGATTCATTACAGCCATATCCGTAAAGATCGCCTGCTTCCTGCTCTGCAAAGGCTGTTGCAAACTGGCCTGTTTACCCGCCAACCGCATCCAGAAAATGAATATGAATACAGCATTGCCGAGGAATACCTTGCCCCCTATGCTGATGGTTTTTTTGCGCCTGCACTTCGCAAAAACGGAAGCGATTTCCGCCCAACAGAGG
>CAZCJE010000018.1:0-41830 GCA_964498805.1 uncultured Thiothrix sp. | reverse complement strand
CTATAGACTAAGGTGCTTGTTCTATTAAGCGTTAGTCAGTGTTTCGTCAACCACATCCACCAGACAATACAGCCCGCTAGTGTGTGGAAAACAACAATGGCCATGAATATCCTGCATCTTCCACCAAGAAATGGTAGTGCACGGCGTTTGTGGAGCTAGAAACGGAATACTGACTCGATAGCTTTCCTGGGGGCGAATTAGGGGTAGGGTAATCACCGGGCCATTCAGCGAGATAAGGCCATAGTGATAAATATCCAGTTGTTGACCTTGGGCGAAACGTACTTCCACTAAATTATCTAAACATACCAGACGACGGTTTTCCCCAACCACGCTGCCACTATTGCGGATTTCCCAGGTTTTTTCAAAAGATTGACCTATCTTTACCCGTGAAAAATCTGGGTAAGTGATATCGCCTATAAAACTAATATTATCACCCGGTATTTGATGACACAGCTTATCGCTAGGTAAATTAGTGCTGAAAGGCCAACGTGCAAAGAAAATTCTCAATAAATCAATCGGATGAATTTTTAATGCTTCGGCTATCTGACTAAAGGTAGCTAAGCGTGTTTGTTCTATCTGACCTTGGAGGAAAGAGTGAAGAGATTGACGAGTCAAGCCAGCCTGACGAGCCAGTTCTGTGACACTCAAACCGTTGCGTTGTAAATGAGATTTGATGAAATTGGCAAGATCTGAAGCTGACATATTGGTTTTACCGCGACTCATCAATTGCAAGAATAACCCTGCTTATTACTAATAAACAGAGCAGGGTATGGGGTTAAAGGGGAGATAAAGAAGAAAGCAAGCCCCTCGTGGTTAACGAGAGTCTATAGATAAACCCTATCTTTATTTAATAACCAACTAAAATACTCATATTAATGTCATCAAATAATAGATCTCTTGACTAAAGTTTGACGATTTTTAACTGTTAAACCAATGGCTGTTTTTCCGGTGTAAATCATGCTTACTGTAAATTCTAAAAACTCTGCTTACCAGTAAAGGCATGACGGTTTCCATGAGTATAGTTCAGCTTGATAAACAACCATTTTTTATAAGGATTTTTGGAGTAATTTGAGTGAATTTTAATCTTTAAAAAATTAATTTTTGACAAAATTACTTGGTTAATGAGGTTAAAAAAGCAAAAAATGGGTCTTAGATAATTCTGTAAGACCTATTTCTAAAGAATATATGATTAAGGTTTATTAATTCTAAAAATAATATGATTTGTCAAAAAAGACCATTTTAATTGACAAAGCAGCGTACAGGCAAAATAAAACCTCGCTTAACAAAACTGAGAGATTTCCTGTTTTGAGGAGTATTTGTGGTAACTAGACGTATTGTGAAAATAAAGATCAAAGAGATACGTTGGGGTGGTGTGTAAAGTATCCGCTACTTTCATCAAAGTAGAGATTTTTGCCTCTTTAATATCCGCTTGTCTGAGTTTATGCCAAGTCTGTCGTGAGATACCAGAACGCTCAGCAGCCGAAATAATGGTAAGGTCGAGTGCTTTCATACGTTTTTGAATATAGTTGGCTAAATCGATTGCCGACATGGTTTTCACCCCTCATTTATTAACAACTGACTAGGCCCAGTTTTGGCTTGTTAGGGTTCGGGAGCAAGGTAGGAATTCCTACCTTGACAAAAACTATTTCGTCACAAAGATTTGCTCATTGTCTAATTATATTTACTTATGATTGAGTCATCCAAAAAATTGCCTTATAAAAAAATTTTACTTATTTAGTGTGAATAAATAGTAATTTAATGGAGTATTAAATAATATTTAAAAGATTTAATTTCAGTTTTATATATGGCTTGCTCAAATCCTATCTATCAAAAAATAGCAGATGTTTATTTCTAGTTATTCGGAAATGATATTGTCGAAAATCGGGATTATAGAAATATCGTATCAAGCCTTTGTCTGCATCTTTAGCGAGCTTTAGCATAAAAGCAAATCGTTAACTATCACTAAAATGAAAAAAGCCCATGAGATTAGTTATTTCAGTCATTGCGGTATAGGCTTTATTTTAGAGTTTTGCAGTCGGCGATAGTAAGTTTTTAATTATGGATGTAATCTATTTTAATTTTGAGATTGTTTAGTTGTCTTGATTGAACAATTGCTATGGTTATAACTATTAGCGTAAGCTTATAAAAATTGATTTTGTATCAAAATTAGCAGGAGCAATCTTAGAAAAGAGGGGATGTTAGAATGAATGAGATAAATAATAAAAAATGACAGGGAATCCCTGTCTAATTTAATGAAGTGATTGGTTGGAAATATTAAAGATAGTTCAATAGTCTGAGTAATCCGATATAGTAAATTAACCGACCTTTACTAATGCCCCCAAATTTGGCGCGAATGCTTTGCATGAGTTTATCGCTGTAACGATACGTAATATCGGGAATACCCGATGACTTCATCGGGCGACCTTCCGCAATAAAACGTAATAGTTTTTTCTCTTTAGGAGTGAGGTTTTCTAAAAGAGGTATTAGAAAATAATAAAAAAAATGCGGTTTTAACATTAGATGAGCATGAAAAATTTCAATACACACACGTAAGGTATTAAGTCTTTCATCCACTAGTTTTTGGTAAATATGATCCGCTTCTGTACTGACAACACTAGCACCAGCAATGCCTATTTCATCAAACATAGTGCACATACTAATACCATGGCGAATACCATAATCTTCGCGTGCAAGGGTAAGTAGATTGTTTTCAGCGGCGTTTAGCGTACCTTTTTTGGCTTCAGTTCCCCAGTCAAGTGGTGTCATATTCCCTTTTAAAACATGATGTAAGGTGAAATCATGTTGCTCTAGCCGAGCCTCATGATAGTGTTTGATAAATGCTGGATTACGTGATTCGGAAATCTTGAAAAGGGGTGATAGTTGTAATTGCGTTTCTAGCTGAAGACGGGGGATGAAGGCGTATAATGCGCCTTCAAACCCTAAATTCTGGACTTGTTTATCGTAGATAGCAAAAGCTTCATCTAATGTCGTTGCAGTATGCAACTGCATAACAAACTCTGTTATATTCACGGAATCTTTTAGCATGATTCCTTTCCTCAACTGACTTTAGTGATAATAGTCCCTCTATTAAGAGGGAGCGACCTTCACTAAACAGTATAACCCACTCAATTTTGGAAAGATGCTGTGTCCATCGTGATCAACGGCTTTCCAATAAGAAGTGGCATTACAGGGATAATCAGGAGCACGCAGACGGACTTTCAGGCGTACATGTTCCCCTGGTTGAGTCAGTGGGATAGCAATACGAGGTTCAAGAGGAATTAAATGACAAGTAGGGTGGCGGCCTAAAGAGGTCGTTCTGCTTGAAGTAATGGGTTTAGGTTTTTGTTCATCTACCCATTGTAAGTGCAGGTTAACCCAAGCAGATTTACCGAGATTTACAACTTCCCAGATTTTCTCAAATTCTTGACCTGGTTCAACTGTACTATTGTCAGGATAGGTAATATCCGTTACAAAGCCACTGACAAACTGATTTTCCTCGTCCAAAGGTATACTGGCATAAGAAATTGATTTGCCGTGGAAATAAATACGTAACATACTTAAGGGGTTAGTTTCAAGTGTTTCTGCTACTTGAATAATGGTAGATAGTTTGGCTTCATGAATATCAGCTCGTAATAATTTATGCCAAGTTTGGCGGGAAATACCGGAATGTTCAGCAGCTGCTGTGGTCGTCATGCCTAAAGTATGCAGACGTTCACGCAGGTAAGCAGCCAATTCAATTGCAGACATGACTGGTCCTTTTAGTTGACATCAAAAATCAATCTAACAGAAAAGCTTAATTCCGTAAAAATTTAATTGGTTCTGATGTCAACCATGAAAAAACAATTTACAAAAAAATTATACAATTGCACTATATATTAGACATGGATATTGATTCGATTGGTCAAGCTTTGCGCTTGGCACGCAAACAACGTCGACTTACTCAAGCCGCAGTTAGTGAATTGGTAGGGATGAGTCGTGCCACTTTGTCCGGTATAGAAAATGGTACTGTGACGGAGATTGGTATACGCAAAGTGATGGCCCTGTGTTCAGTACTGGGGTTGGAATTAACCGTGCAGGTGATGTCGCCGCGCCGCTCTAACTTGCAGGCGCGGATCACTGAAGCTGGGCACCACAAGTCAGATCGGCGTTCATAATGCGGTCTGTGCCTACTTGAGGGTAGGGCTGTGGGTAAAACGATGATAAAACATCTCTCCCTAGGTGTGAAACGCTCTTGATCTTCGCTTGGCAGTTCTGCAACATCCATGCACGTCCCCGTATACTGTTGGCTTGATCGGGTAGTGTCCGAATTCGAGACTGTGTTGTTTGACTTAGAGGTTTATGCACAAGCCCATCCGGTGTTTGCCTCTTTTTGTCAAGGCATGCTTACTTTGCGGCAGCAAAGTATGACAGATATCAGGGGCAAAACGTGAGATGACAGGAGTTATGCTTAGCTCCTTGCCTTCATTATAATACAACGATGAGAGCACCCCGGTGACAACAATCGGTACTTTGAGGTTCATATGAAACAATCTGCACAATGGTATGGTATTGGCTGCTGTGTCCTGTTCCTGACCTTGGCAGGTTGTGACTATCAGACCTCTACAGCGGAACAAAAAACAAACACGGGTCATCAGCAACAAAGCGTGGCCGTACTGGAAACCCATATCCAACCCCTAGCGCTAGAAGATGATATGGTACAAACCCGCTATGGCAAGCTGGAAATTGTACGTAGTCAACAGGAAATGCCACCCGATACCCTGAAGCTGGATGGCAAGCAAATTTTCCGTGAAGAGGCTTTCTATTTATCTTTGCATCAATACATTACCCAAAATGACCGTGATCTGGTGCTATTTGGTTCCAATTGCGGGGGTACGGGTTGCCCGGAAAATCATTTCTATTTAGCCGTGCTGGAAAAAAATGCCGAGCCTGCCATTCTCACACAGGAAAACTTTGTCGCTTATCCGGATGATCTAAAGGTCAAAACCGAAGGTGAAAAGCTCATTATTGATCTGGGGTTTGCTGGCGGTAAGCATAAAGTTGCTACCTTACAGGGTAAAGAACTGAAAATCGCGCTTGAGGATGTACCCAAAACTTTCCTTGGTGAGGAAGATTGTCAATGGTTACAAACTGATGCTATTGACGCTTGTATTGAATACCGTGAAAGCGATGAGAAATGTGCTGACCCGCAATCTGAATTTTCCGGTTATTTATCTCGTGGTGTGGTGGCTTTGTCTAATTATCCCGGGTTTGTCACCGAAGCCTTTGACCGCCATTGTAAAGCGGCTTGTGAAACCGGCAAACGCCCCGATTACGAAACATTTGCCAAAGAAGTCTGTAGCAAATAGCTTATAAATGACGCAATTGTCGGTTATTACGTGAACTGGTTTTGTCATTACTAGGCAGAGGTGGGTTCTTTCTTGCTTCTGCTAGAAACGGTATTTGCCCCTTTTGACCGGTACGAGCGTAATCCTCTACCAATGCCTGTTCCAGAACCGCTGGTTCAAGCGCTAATAATTGTTGCCCCGCCTGATGAATCAACACAAACAAACGCGGCAAGGCAATCTGGTGGGTTTGCTGGGTTTGTTGATAGATCCATTCACTTAAAGCCCAAAAACGGGCAAAAGGTGTCGCGCCTAATAATAAAGGTAGGGTGTGTTCAAACCGCCCGGAATTGCCAATCATATCCCAGTAACGCGCAAACCGGCTCATGGCCTGCATAGTGGCAAAACCCACATCCTGATTCTGCAGAATGTTATACGGTGCTTGCGGGTTATAGATCATGCCGAAATCGTCAGTATGGCGAATAATAGGGGTACCACGCAGGCGCTTGAGAATCCCTACCTGAATTTCATGCGGATTCAAGGCTATCAGGCGATCAAACCCTTGGGCAAAACTGTCCAACGTTTCGCCGGGTAAGCCAAAAATCAGGTCTGTGTGTAAATGCGCATGAGAATGTTCCCGCAGCCAACGTATGTTTTCAGCGGATTTAGCATTGTCCTGTTTACGACTGATATTGGCTTGCACTTGCGGATTGAACGTTTGGATGCCGATTTCAAATTGCAGACTACCCGGTGGGAAACGACTAATACGTTCCTTGAGCGCATCCGGCAAATGATCTGGAATCAGTTCAAAGTGCAAGAATGTGGCTTCATCTAGCCGTGCAAAGAAAAAATCCAAAATAGCAGTAGTGGTCGCGATTTTGAGATTGAAAGTCCGATCCACAAAACGGAACTGGCGCAAGCCGCGTTGCCATAATTGCTCCATTTCGGCGAGAAAACGTGCTAAATCAAAAGGCCAGGCGGTTTTATCCAATGACGATAAGCAAAATTCGCACTTGAATGGGCAACCACGCGATGCCTCTACATAAATAGCGCGATGTTGTAAATCCTCATCGGTGTAATCGACATATGGCAAGACAAGCTCGGATAAGGGTACTTGTTTGCCAGCAATGATTTTTTCACTAGGGCGTTGGCCTTGTAAGAGCTTTGCACATAATTCGCGAAAGCTAATATCCCCAGGGCCGGTAATCACATAATCGGCTAAGGTTACAATAGCCTGTTGCTCAGTTTCATAGCTAACTTCTGGCCCGCCTAGGACAATAATCACCTCTGGAGCAATAGCTTTAAGCAGCTCAACCACGCGCGTACATTCATTAATATTCCAAATATATACCGCTAGTCCGATAATTTGTGGTTTATTTGCTAATAATTGTTCAGCAATTTCCAACACATTTTGGTTGATAGTGAATTCTAGCAGGTGTGTTTGGCTCTTTAATGCCCCTAGATTGGCGTATAAGTAACGCAAACCGAGAGCCGCATGGGTATAGCGGGCATTAAGAGTGGTCAGGATAATCCGTTCATTCATAGATTAATCTAATTAAATTAATTTAATAAAAATATGACGTCAAAATAGACTAAATTTTAACCTAAATTATTGTTTTGAAAAAAATTACCAATAACTATTAATAATAAAATTCTTAAATAAATTCTTTCTATCCAATAAAAAATGACACGGCCGTGAATGCTGGTATACACTCAGTTTGCCGTATGTCATTGTTTGAATACATAAATTTTTTAGTGTCGATAAAAGTATTCTAACACGTACGCAAATATGCAAGACATTTGCAAATTGGTGAGTTGTTGTTTTTCCCCAGATTTGAGGTATGTATGTATCCTCTTGGTTGTGTCTTTTTGTCTACTAAACGCTGTCGAATTTACAACAAAATGCTTCCATTGGCCCGCAAGGCTGTGTTAGTGTCTGCCTCCATCCTTCAATCACAATTTCAAAACCCTTCAATTATCATTTGATTATCAATTATCTAGGTTATCCTTTATGTCTACTGTAACTCGTTTTCTGACCGTGGCTGTCCTTACCATTGGCGTGGCTGGGACGGCTTGTGCGGGAAAGGAGCGGTCTAAGAGCCTTAACGTAACCGCTACAGCCTATAACTCAATTCCCTCTCAAACCGATGATACTCCAGACATCGCCGCCTGGGGCGACCGCCTCTTTCCTGGCATGAAAGCCATCGCTGTGTCCAAAGATTTACTCATTCAACACGGACTGTCTTATGGCGACAGGATCAAAATCCGTGGCTTGGAAGGCGAATATGTCGTTCTGGATAAAATGCACTCTCGCTGGCGCAAAAAAATCGATATCTATATGGGCGAAGATTTTCGTGCCGCCCTGCGCTGGGGAAGTCGCAAGGTTACCATTAACTGGTAAACTGGGAATTGGTTGAAGGTATTTCCTAAGCCCGCTACAAGCGGGCTTTTTTATGGCAGTCAGTAAAGAGTGTAACGGCTAATATGCAAGCAACAGCAAGCTATGATGTGATTATTGTCGGCGCAGGAGCCGCCGGTTTAATGTGTGCAGCACAGGCGGGCAAACGTGGGCGGCGGGTATTGCTAGTAGATAAAGCTGAGAAGATTGGTAAAAAAATCCTCATATCCGGCGGTGGGCGTTGTAATTTCACCAATCTTGGCGTACATGCAGGTGCTTATTTGTCGCACAACCCACACTTCTGCAAATCTGCACTAGCCCGTTATACCCCACAGCACTTTTTGGATCTGATGCGTCAGCACAAGCTCAGTTGGCATGAGAAAACCCTTGGCCAATTGTTTTGTGAGCAAAAAGCCCCTGCTATTGTGGAAATGTTATGGCAAGAATGTGCCCAAGCAGAAGTGGAATTACGCCTGAATACCACAATTGAAGACTTTGCTCAGGTGGATGGCGGTTTTCAGCTACAAACCGATGCGGGGGAACAATGGCAAGCCGCTTCGTTAGTCATCGCTACTGGTGGGCCTTCAATTCCGCGTATGGGAGCCACCGATAGCAGTTTGCAGATTGCCAAACGGTTTGGTCTGAAAAGTATTCCGTTTGTACCCGCGTTAGTCCCGTTTACATTTACACAGGATATGCTTGATGGTTTGTTGGCGGGTCTGGCTGGTGTGAGTACGGAAGTAGTGGTGAGTTGCGGGCAAGGCAGTTTTCGTGAGCAGATGTTATTTACTCATCGTGGCCTCAGTGGCCCCGCCATGTTGCAGATTTCGTCTTATTGGCGCAAAGGTATGGCTTTGGAAATCGATTTGTTACCGGGGCGTGATGCCTATGCGTGGTTACAAGTTATGCAACAACAGCGGCCTAAAGCCGAATTAAAGACCCTACTAGCGGAAGTATTACCGCAGCGCCTCGCCCAGCGTTTATGCGAACAGGTCATTCCTAATCGGCCATTAGGCCAATACGCGGATAAAGCGTTACAGGCGATTGTTCAGCAGTTGCAAGCATGGGAATTAACACCTTCCGGTACTGAAGGTATGCGTACTGCTGAAGTAAGCCTCGGTGGTGTGGATACGCGGGAATTGTCTTCTAAAACCTTTGAAGCGCGCAAAGTACCGGGGCTGTATTTTATTGGGGAAACCGTGGATGTAACCGGCTGGCTAGGGGGTTATAACTTTCAGTGGGCGTGGGCGTCTGGTTGGTGTGCGGGGCAGTATGTTTAGCCCTGCGCAAGTAGTTAAACCAACCCAAACGCTAAGTACAGGGTAATTGTCAATAGAATGAGCGGCGGTTTAGGAGCCATTTGCCTAGATGCTTTCTAAGTAGCCATTAGCTAATGTAGATATAGTTTGATAAGAAATGAGCGTATTCAATAAAACAGACATCTTCATAAGATGCCTGTTAGCTATTAAAGGCACTCTTTAACGTGCTTTAAATAATTTAACCGAGGTTAACACCCATAGAGGCGGCTAGTGGCCCTAAACCACCGGCAAAACCTTGACCGACTGCTTTGAATTTCCATTCGGTGTTATGACGATAGATTTCACCGAATACCATAGCGGTTTCAACACTGGCATCTTCGGATAAATCATAACGCGCAATTTCTTTGCCATCTGCAGCATTGACTAAACGAATATAAGCATTGTTGACTTGACCAAAGTTTTGCTTACGCTCTGTTGCCTCATGAATAGTAACAGAGAAAACTAATTTTTTTACCGTAGCTGCCAAACCGGCTAAATTCACATTAACCTGTTCATCATCACCAGCGGCATCACCAGTACGGTTATCACCTAAATGTTCAACATTGCCACAGGTTGATTGCTTGTTGTTATAAAAGATAAAGGCTTCATCCGATAATACTTTGCCAGTTTCTCCTAACATGAAAACGGAAGCATCTAAATCAAAAGCAGCACCATCGGTGACGCGGGTATCCCAGCCTAAACCCACGGTAACAGCGACTAAACCAGGGGCTTCTTTACTTAAAGAAACATTACCACCTTTTTGTAAACTAACTGCCATTCGTAACTCCATATTCGGGTTGTTTAAAATATCGTTCTTAATTATTTTGACGATCAAATTAGTCAAATATAAATTCTAAGTACTTGTATGCTGTTCAATAACAGCACTAAGTTTTTGATTATGACAATCCTAGATAGCTGCTAATACGGCGGGTAGCATGTCATTTGCCACTGCTCCGGATGTGGGTGAGCCAACCGCTTTCATCTGCCATCCAGTGCCACTACGACTGACGATTGCCATGACGACGCCAGTATGTGCACCTTTTTCAGAGAGATTGAATTTCGCCAATTCGGTATTTTTAGTGTCGTCAATTAAGCGGCAAAATGCGCCTTCGACTTCATTAAAGGTTTGCCCACGGAAAGAACAAACCGTGAAAGCCAAATGGGAAATATTACTAGGCAAGCGAGTTAAATCTACAAAGATAGTTTCATCATCGCCTGATCCTTCACCCGTTAAATTATCGCCGGAGTGATAGATAGAGCCGTCGCGGCTTTGTTGTTGGCGAAACCACACTACATCCAATAAATTCTTTTGCGCGTCTAACAGTAAACAGGATGCGTCTAAATCAATATTATCAGCACTATCGCCACCGCTAAATAAACTGCTAAAGAAGCCACCTTTTTTAGGTGCTTTGACTGGATCCCAGCCCAAACCCATGCGTACTTTACTTAAGCTAGCCCCATCACTTTTTTGCAAAGAAATGCGTTGCCCTTTACTTAAATTAACAGCCATAAAAATTCCTACTATTATTCAAATGCTTGTAGCTAAACTATTAATATTGCTTGGTGTATACTCAAGGTTACACTGTATTCTAATAAATAGAATGAATCAACATTTATTAATTAAAATCACCTCTGACAGCTAAGTTATGCCGATATCTCAGGTGAAGTTAAACACTTTCTACTAATCTTTTCTTGTGATAATGTGATGAAATAACTGACAAAATAATAAAAGTAACGCCAATCAATCCTGTAATAACTTCTGGAATATGATAATGAATGCTGAATAACATAATCACGGCTAAAGCCCCGATTCCATAGTGGGCACCGTGTTCCAGATAAATGTATTCATTTAGCGTACCCTTATGCACCAAATGTACCGTTAAGGAACGTACAAACATAGCACCAATAGCTAACCCTAACATAATAATAACGACATCATTGGTAATGGCGAATGCACCAATAACCCCATCCAACGAAAAGGATGCATCCAATACTTCAAGATATAAAAAACCGGCTAAACCATTGCGTTGAACACTATTGACGACGGCTTTACCTTCATGTTTGTCTGCAAAGAAAACATCTAAACTGCTGACCGCAATATGTAAGACTATTCCCGCCAAGCCTGCTACTAAGACAATTAAACGAGTTTCATCATTAATGGGTAAAAAGGCTTGTAGTAGTAATAGTATGATGAGAGCGAATAACACACTAATAACATCCAATTTACCCATGGCACTCATACGTGCTTCAAAAGCCTTTAGCCAGTGAACATCTTTTTCATAATCGAACATAAAATCCAGAAAAACCAGCAGCAAAAACATACCGCCAAAAGCGGCAATGCCTGCATGGTTTTCCATTAAATGACGAGAGTATTCGGTAGGGGTATATAAAGCCATTGACATAACTTCAAACATACCTAAACCAGTAGCCACTGCAACGATTACAATAGGGAAAACCAAGCGCATACCGAAAACAGCAATCAAAATACCTAACGTCAAAAATATTTTTTGCCACTTTTCATTCATTTCTTTGAGAATAGAAGCATTGACTACTGCATTGTCAAACGACAAGCTGACTTCCATGATACCTAAAACTAATACCAAAAAAATGGCAGTTGCTACCCCCATTGTGGTTGTAAGCCCCCACCAAATTGCTAATCCTACACACACGAAAGTGACTAAAAAGGAATATTTGAAATCTTGGATCATAGGGATTAACCCCTTTATTTTATGGATAAACAACAGGTATCGGTAAAAAAACCTGTTAAACCCCCTCTGTATCACTCACAATACCTTGATTCAGTTAGATAAAATGAATTGGCATTTGTAATGTGAAGAACTTGTGAGGGTACCAATTTCCTTTTGGTTTCAATAAATCTAGCGAATTAATTTTTATCCTTCAACCCTACCCTAAAGTTGTTGGGTTATTCGTTTGCTTTACGGGTTAACGGTTTAGCTATAGAATATTTTTAATGATTTACAGTTTTTGATATTTATTCATAAATAACTCAAATGATTTATTTTGAATGAAGGTGAAATCTAACTTTGCCTAGGGCTGTAATCTTAGCTGATAGTCAACCCATTAATTGTAATGGGTTGGAAAAAACCTTTCCAATTAACGAGTCAATTTATTGAAAAGCTTTAGTTATGCCTAAGTTTCAGTCGACAAAAGTCTTTGATGGTTTTAGCACAGTATTTCGTCAATGGCGCGCAGAAGGTACCCATTGTCAGTATATTCATGGCTATGGAGTTTCATTCAAGCTTTGGTTTGAAGGTGAGCTGGATGAAAAACAATGGGTGTGGGATTTCGGTGGTTTTAGTCGAGCCAAAGGTACGATTGATAATATGAAGCCGCGTGAATGGCTTGCTTATATGTTTGATCATACTTTTATTGTTGCAGAAGATGATCCTTATTTGGCTTTATTTAAAAATCTACATGAACAGGGTTTGGTGCAATTACGCATAATAAAGGCTGTAGGTGCAGAGCGATTCGCTCAGTATATTTATGAAAAAGTGAATCCGTTTATTCTTGAAGAAACCCAGGGGCGTGTTAGAGTGGTGAGAGTAGAATTCAGCGAGCACCAACGCAATACGGCTATTTATGAACCGGATTGAATTAATCCAATTCTGTTATTCAAATTATTTCTTAAGCTGGAAATGCTTATGGTAACTTCCCGGCTTAATACCGGGAAGTGGTGAGATTTAATAGGATATGCGTGCTTTAATTAGCCCCTTGAATAACGCTGCTATCCTGAATAGTAATGCTATTGCCAGCTGAGCTTTGGAAAGCGGCCATTTCACGCTGCATTTCCGCTGTCACTGCCGCATTAGGCGCAGGGTCGATTAATGAGCCATGGATACCGCTTTTAAAGCGTACGACGCCATCCACCCCGGTTTTGGTAGCGGTTATCGTGGTCAGGTTCATCTGCCGAATCAGAGGTTCGGTACCAGAGAGTGGGAAATTGGTAACCTGATTGGGAATGACCTGATCATTTAGAACTTCAGCAAAATAAATCGGATGGCTAGAAGCAGCCTGTGCGCCAAGCACAATGGGGTCAGCCGGGTCAATGACACTTTGTGCAATTGCAAAGAAGGCATCGTAATCAGTAGTGCCTGCTTGTAAGCCTGCACTGGCTAACCCGGTTTTAATAGCAGAACCAAAAGTAGGCGATGCTTCTAACAAGCGCGCTACCCCACCGCCACCAACAAATAGCGACGCTGGGGTATTGAGGGTTTCGGTTGCTAAATAACCTGTCCCGACGATGCTGCCTAATGACATGCCGACATAGCCTACTTTGCTGGTATCCAGTTTAACGGTTTGGATATTGCCAAGGCTGCGGCGTAATACCAGCAGATCCGCTATGCCCTGACGGATATTGTCACGTGAGGTCGGTAAACTGCTTAAATTAATGAAATGCATACCAGAGTCATCAATCTGCCCATCTGGGCCAGCGGCACCCGTGGTGTTATTGCGCAGATCCAGATTAAAGGTGCGTTCGGTATCATTGGTAAACGCAGCATTTAGATCAGCCCGTAACGGATTGCTAGCGCTAGTGACCCCATGCAAGGGAATATCAATGGCAATGCCGACAAAGCCAGCATCGGCCAGGGCATCGCCAATGGCCAGTAAGTCCGTGCGATCCCGATTTAAACCGTGCCCGTAAATAACCACCGGCCAGCCATTCGCCGGAGGTGTTGCCCCAGCAAGCGAACTGGCATTGGGAACAGTCATGACCACGGGAATGGTTTGTGTACTGGTGGCAACTGGGGTGGAATTGTAGCGGGTTAGGAATGAATCATTCGCGCCTTTCCAGAATGCGGTTAAAGGTGCAGTTGGGTTAGCTGCACTCGGTGCGGTTAGGTAATACGGTACGGTTAAAGTACCCACCTGCACAGTGGCTTTACCAGCGAGATTGGGGTTGAAAGTAGTGGTGGTAGAGCCAGTACTAACCATCTGGACAGTATTAGCAGCGGCTTGATTGCGCATGGCTGTCAAAACGGGCGTGACTGATTCGGTGGTAAAGCTCCAGCTCAATACCACGCTGGCACTGGCTACCCCTTGGCTGGCTGCTACCGTTTCCTGATTATTGACCAACTGGCGCAAGGGTTCGAGGGCAGCGTAATCACCGCTTAAAGCGGTAGCACTTTTGGCAAGCAAATACGCTGAAGAGGCATTTACCGGGTTGCCATCGCTGCCAAGAATGCCCTTGGTTAATACCACCAAATAGCTGGTACTTTCCTTGAGCGGTTTTAAAGGCAGAAGCACCAAGCTACTGGTATTGCTGCTAGTGGTGGCGAGCAAATCCGCAGTTCCAAGCTCACGGACTACGCCGGTAATGGCTTGGGTGGTAGCATTCTTGGTGACTTCAAACACGCGCACGCTGCTACCCATCTTGACAGAGTTCTTATCCAGATTGGCACCAAAGTTGGCACTAATTGGCGCAGTTAAGCCAAACCCATCCAGTCCATTGAGGGTATTAACTAACGCTAGTTGACCGGCATTGGTAATCGAACTGGTAGGAATGTTTAAGGTTCCATCGGTCGAACCGCGCAATAGCAAGTCATTGGTTTGGGGAATATTGCCAGTGGTGGGATCAAAAACAGCGTAAGCGGTGGTATTGGTAGCCGTGGTGTTGGACGAATTGAAATCATAATCGCTGGAATCGTTGCAAGCACTCAATCCATACAGGCTGAGTGCTAGCACGATCGCAGCACGTAATGGCCGGATCGTTTTCATTAGTCTTGCTCCTAGAAGGACCAGTTAAGCTGGGCACTGAGGATATTAACACTGCCGTCGTAATTGCCGCGCAGTGTATTACCGGTGCTCTCATCGGTATTGTCGATTGGTGTTTCATCCAGGAAAAGGTGGCTATAGCCTACATCCATGCTCATGTTTTTCTTGAGTTTATAATTCGCTCCCATAGACAGCCAAGTACGATCATTACCCGGAATACGGGCGGTACGATGTTGGGCATCAGGAATCGGTTCTTCGTCAAACGCGACCCCACCGCGCAATTTCAGGCGGTCATTTTTCTGATAATTCACGCCCACAGAATAGCGGTTCACGTCTTTCCAGTTTTCATCCACATTGGTAATGATGGCACCGGTATCCGCATTTTTGACGGTAAGCTTTTCAAAGCTGCTCCATTGCGTGCGGGTAATGTCGCCGAGTACTTCCACTTTATCATTGAGTTTATGGGCAACCGATACCGATAAGGAGGCTGGTAAATTGGCTTCAGCGGTGGCATCTGCGCCATTGAAACGGGTAACGCCGGTAGCGGTAAGGATGGGTTGTAACCGGGCATTCACATCGTATTTGGCCGTCCCTTCAAGGCTGTGATCCATTTTGGAACGGTAACTAACGCCGACTTTGGTTTTGCTGGTGGGTTTATACAGCGCACCCACATTGTAATTGTAAGACCAATCATTGCCTTTGATAGTCGCTTTACTATCGGTGCTTGGGTCAGCCACTTTTGGCAAAGCACTTAAACAGGAACTCAGCAACGTGCCGCTATTGGCTGCACTGGCAATGCCACGACAAACCGCCGCTGAATCCACTGCACTGGTTAATTCGACATCAATATACTGGGCACTGACACCACCGCCGACCGATAGTTTGTCATTGACCTTGTAGGATACGGATGGGTTGATATTGACCGTTTTCATGTCGGACTTCAGTGCATGATAACGGCCATACCAATCGTCATCGTAATTGGTTTCCAAACCAAAAGGAGCGTTCACCCCTAAACCGACTTTGGTTTTGGCATTAATCGATTTTACCACGTAGCCATTCGGTACCACTGCGCCTTTATCACTAGTGGAATTGCTGCCAGTTAAGGCGGCTTCTGCCGCTGAAACGCTGCCCCCGGTTAGGGCGGGATTTACCCGCGAAGCCACATTATTAAACTTGGCTTTGGGCAAAATAATATGAGTAGCCGCTGAAACATGGGTATTATCATCCAGTTCGGCCATACCAGCGGGGTTAAACCAGACGGTGGAAGCATCTTCGGCGGTCGCGGCACTGCCAGCAAAGGCATTACCCATACCAGATGCTGAGTTTTCAATCAGGCCAAAACCGGCGGCTTGTACCAACGAAGCACTACTGCACAGGGTTAAGCCTAACCCTAAGAACAAGGTTCTAGATGGAATTTGCATGAACTCTCTCCTCCACTTCAGAACAGATTGACGGTGTGCACTAACGGCTGTGATTCTTTGTTATGCTGGTTGTGTGCAAAAGTCGCCAATTTTTGCCAGCTACTCATCCTCATAACGCAAGATAGAATAAGTTAACCTTAACGTCAATTTGACCAGACTCGGTTTAGGTAAGTGTGCATTAATAGCAGCAGAACTTACTCGCAGGACTCGCAGTTCCGGGTACAAATTGAGATAAAAATTAACTTTCTGCTCACTCCTCTGGCTAATCGTAGCAGAATTACCACAATAAATAAGTTTAACTATTAAATAACTAGGCTTAAAACAGGGTGATATTTTCATTTATGCAACAAGTGAGGCTTGTTGAAATAGAAACGGTTTAATTTGTGGGCATTGGCTGGCCACCTAACCGCTGTTAAGTGGAAAAAATATCCGTTTTCACCCGACTTCCAGTAGGTTAACGTGTCTGTGCTAAGATTCCTCCAGCTTAATTAATACAGGTTTTCGTATGTCCGAACGCATTGCTAGCGTGGAACGTAACACGCTTGAAACCCAAATCCGCGTAACCATTAACCTTGACGGTACCGGCAAAGCCCGTTTTGAGACGGGTATTCCGTTTCTTGACCACATGCTTGACCAAGTAGCGCGCCACGGCATGATTGATCTGGAAATTGAATGCCGTGGAGATAAACACATTGATGATCATCATAGTGTGGAAGATATTGGTATTACCCTTGGGCAAGCTTTTGCCAAAGCAGTCGGGGATAAAAAAGGTATTCGCCGCTATGGTCATGCCTATGTGCCACTAGATGAAGCATTATCCCGTGTGGTGATTGATTTTTCTGGGCGGCCGGGCCTAGAACATCATGCGGATTACAAACGTTCCCATATTGGTGCGTTTGACACCGATTTGTTTTATGAATTCTTTCAAGGCTTTGTCAATCATGCGCTGATTACGCTGCATATTGATAACCTGCGCGGGCGCAATGCACATCACATTGCTGAGACCATTTTCAAAGCCTTCGGCCGTGCGTTGCGGATGGCGGTGGAATTTGACCCACGTATGAGTGGCATCATGCCATCGACTAAGGGGAGTTTGTAATGCAGAACATTGCCATTATTGATTACAACATGGGCAATTTGCATTCGGTAGAACGCGCCATGAATCATGTCGTTGGCCAAAATGTCAGCGTAAAAGTGACATCAGACCCGGATTTTATCCTCAAAGCTGACCGTGTTGTATTTCCTGGCCAAGGGGCCGCGCGCGATTGCATGCGTGAACTGGAAACCCGTGGTATCGGTGAAGTGGTTAAGGAAGTCATTCAAACCAAACCGTTTTTGGGTATTTGCATGGGTATGCAGGTACTGCTGCAACATTCTGCAGAAAACGGCGGTATTGACTGTTTAGGGATTTATGCAGGCAATGTGCGCTACTTTGGTCATGTACACGAGGAATTGGGAGTCCGTCTGAAGATTCCACAAATGGGCTGGAATCAGGTATGGCAACACACAGCGCATCCGTTATGGCAAGGGATTAACGATGGGGCACGTTTTTATTTCGTGCATAGCTATTATGTCGACCCCTCCGACTCGGCATTAATGGCTGGGGCAACCGATTATGGTATTCGCTATGCTTCAGCGATTGCGCGTGACAATGTATTTGCCATTCAGTGTCATCCGGAGAAATCTGCGGATGACGGTCTGAAATTATTGGAAAACTTTGTGAACTGGCAAATCTGAAGTTAGGATTTGGTATCTTGCTGAGCAATGCTAAGCCATTGCTCGGCGGATTGGCGGATATTCTCATCACTAGCAGTCGCTGCTTGGGAGTAGTGAATAATGGCTTCTTCTAAGCTTTGCGGTACCCCCCAACCACTGTGATAAGCGCGGCCTAACCATAATTCTGCCCCTTTATCGCCATTCATACTTTCCACTTGCAGAAAATCCAGACATTTAGCACGTAAGTCAGGGGTGCCACTGGATAGGGCAGAATCAATATCAGCCGGGGAGGGGGCGTGACCATCGTTGGTACAACCCGCCTTACCTAAAGTAGCATGGACTGTAGCGGCATTCAGGCTTTGTAATGCCTGTTCACTGGCGTTAACGGAAGAGTGAGTATACAAAACGATACCTGTGAATACGATGATAACCACGGTTCCAACTGCTATCTGCGTGAGCCAAAAACGATCAATTTTCATGGTGTTACCTTGGTAGAAGTAGGCATGATTAATTGGTCTCCTTTTTCCAGTGCATTAGGGTTAGGGAGACGGTGTTTGTTTAATTCCCAAATGGTTTTCCAAGCGGCAGAATCGCCTAATTGCTTAGCTGCAATGGTAGTCAGTAGCTCACCTTCCTGAACGGTGTAGAGTTTGCTGTTTTCTGGCACCTCGGTAGTGGCATGCGCAGGCATGTATTCCTTGATCAAAGCAGTGTATTGGTCAGAAGCTTTGATTTTGGTAATGGCGTTATTAATCGCTGCCTGCAAATCTTTGTTATCGGCTTTGAAGCCGACCGCATAACTGGTTTCATTGAGGTTAAACGCCGCAATATGTAAGCGGTTAAAGGATTTGATTTCGGTAACGGTCAGTGGATAGTCATAGATGGCCGCATCAACATCGCGATTATCCACATGATAGAGCCAGCCGGGGCCCATATAGGTTTTCACATCCTTGATGTTTGGAACAGTATCCTTGACCCAACGTACCGTAACAGGGTCATCATAAACACCAACGGTTTTACCCTTGAGTTGCTTGATATTTTTAACCGGGCTGCCTTTAGGCACAATCAGGCACAAGCCATAATCCAGATAGCTGTTAGACCATTCTATGCCACTGAGCTCAGGGTCAGCTCCATAGCCAGCAATGAAAATATCAATTTTGCCTTGGCGGGCCATGTCAGGCAGCTTGTCATAATCGGCGTCCTTGATCTCGATTTTAGGAATGCCGAGTTCTTTAGCTATCAGTTGAGCCATTTCATAATCAAAGCCTTTCTCTTTGCCGTCTTCACCTAGCCAGTACAAAGGTGGAAAGTCGGGTTCGCTACCTACCCGTAATACACCGGCTTTCTTGGCTGCTGCTAAGATATTGGTGCTATCACCTATGCTACCGGCTGTGCTGCTCGGTGGTGGTGGTGGCGGTACGGCTGCCTGTGAGGTAGAGGCCAATCCGTACAAGGCAAAACAGCAAGTCCAAAGCAATTTGCGCATACTGAATTCCCGCTTATTATTGTTCATTTATAATATTCGCTAGTATACGGTAGATAATTAATACCCTCTTGTTAGGGCGACAAAAGGCGAATTTTGGCAGACAAACCAAGTGCTTGCTAAGGCGGGTTTTTGGAATAATTTTAAAAAACTGTAGGAGATTAGCATGCTGGAAGCAAACTTTTCCCGGTACCGTTACAGGTGGATGATGGTATTGCTATTGGGCTGGCTGGCTATACCGGTATCAGCATTGGCAACGGTAAAACCGGTTGAAATCGTTAAAGGTTTGTATCATCCCTGGGCTATGGTGTTTCTTCCTGATGGTGAAATGCTCATTAGTGAGCGCAGTGGCACTATCCGTCGGATTCAAAATGGCAAATTGCTGGATAAACCCGTTACCGGGCTACCGGCTATTGAGGAGTATGGGCAAGGCGGTTTATTGGGTTTGGCATTGCATCCGCAGTTTGCGCAAAACCATTGGTTATATTTCAGTTTCGCCGGTAAAGGTCAAGGCGGTTACAGCACGCATTTAGCGCGTGGTCGTTATGCAAATGGGGCTTTAACCGATGTAAAAGTTCTGTTTGAAGCCACGCCAAAATCCACAGCGGGCGTGCATTTTGGTGGACGTATTCTGTTTGATAAACAAGGCTATTTGTTTCTAACCCTTGGTGAACGCGGTGAGCGGGATAATGCCCAAGATATCAGCAATCATGCCGGTAGCCTGATTCGTTTATACGATGATGGTCGGGTGCCTGCGGATAATCCGTTAGTCAAAACGCCTAATGCCAAACCTGAAATTTACAATTATGGTCATCGTAATATGCAAGGCATTGCCTTGAATCCGCAAACCGGCAAAGTTTGGACTTGTGAACATGGCCCACAAGGGGGCGATGAGGTCAATATTGAACGCCCTGGCGCTAATTATGGTTGGCCGGTAATTACTTACGGTGAGGAATACGGTGGTGGGCCAATTAATGCTGGTTTAACCCTCAAGGCTGGTATGGAACAACCGGTTTTGCATTGGACACCGTCGATTGCCCCAGCAGGGATGACCTTTTATAGCGGTGATAAATACCCGGGTTGGCAAGGCAATTTATTGGTGGGTGCGTTGAAATTCCAGTTACTAGTGCGGGTAGTTGTGGATGGCGAGCGTTTTGTGAGCGAAGAACGTTTGCTAAAAGATCAAATTGGCCGTATTCGCGATGTGCAGCAAGGCCCGGATGGCTATCTGTATCTGTTAACCGATGAAAATAATGGTAGTTTGTATCGGTTAGACCCCACCTGAAGCAACCTTATTCTTATTTAAACCCTAACGCCCGCAAACCGCAGGCGTTAGGGTGAGGTGTAAAGGTGAATCAAGCCAATAAAGGTACGATTAGCAGGGCGACAATATTGATGATTTTGATTAAAGGGTTAATGGCAGGGCCAGCAGTATCCTTATACGGGTCACCAATGGTATCGCCGGTTACGGCCGCTTTATGCGCTTCGGAACCTTTACCCCCAAAGTTGCCCTCTTCAATGTACTTTTTAGCGTTATCCCACGCGCCACCGCCGGTAGTCATGGAAATAGCCACAAAGATACCGGTGACGATGGTACCTACCAATACGCCACCAAGCGCTTGTGGGCCTAGTAATAAACCCACAATCACGGGGACAGCTACAGGCAATAGCGAAGGCAGGATCATTTCCTTAATGGCGGATTTAGTCAGCATATCCACACAAGTGCCGTATTCCGGTTTGGCAGTTCCCTCCATAATGCCGGGAATTTCTTTGAATTGACGGCGTACTTCACGGACCACGGAACCTGCGGCGCGACCGACCGCTTCCATACCCATCGCGGCAAACAGGTAAGGCACCATACCGCCAATAAATAGACCGACAATAACCATATGATTAGAAAGATCAAAGGTAATACCGGTTTGGTAGGTAGAAAGTGCATGAGTGTAATCGGCAAACAATACCAATGCCGCTAAACCCGCAGAGCCAATCGCATAACCTTTGGTAACGGCTTTAGTGGTATTGCCAACCGCATCCAGCGGGTCGGTAATATTGCGTACGCTTTGTGGTAAGCCAGCCATTTCTGCAATCCCGCCTGCATTGTCGGTAATCGGGCCATAGGCATCGAGAGCGACAATAATACCGGCCATGGATAACATGGCAGTGGCGGCTACGGCAATACCGTATAAACCTGCCAAACTGTAAGAACCAAGAATAGCCAAGCACACAGCAAGCACGGGTGCGGCAGTCGATTTCATAGAAATACCCAAACCGGCAATAACATTCGTGGCGTGACCGGTGGTGGATGCAGCAGCAATATGCCGTACAGGCGTAAATTCAGTGGCGGTGTAATATTCAGTAATCCACACCATAGCGGCGGTCATCAGGAGGCCAATCACCGCTGAACCGTATAAAGCCAACACAGAATACTGGCCATTGTCACTCATCATGATATAGGTGATGGGTAGATACAGCACCAGTGATACGCCACCAGCCACCGCCAGGCCACGATACAGCGCATTCATGATTTTGCCGCCATCGCGTGCTCTTACAAACAGCGTGCCAATAATAGAGGCAATAATGGAAAAGCCACCTAGAACCAGCGGATAGATAATGGCGTTTTCAGAGCCATTCAACATTAGGCCACCGAGTACCATGGTAGCGATAATGGTAACGGCATACGTTTCAAACAAGTCAGCAGCCATACCTGCACAGTCGCCGACATTATCGCCAACGTTATCAGCAATAACCGCTGGATTGCGTGGGTCATCTTCAGGAATACCCGCTTCGACTTTGCCCACTAAATCTGCACCGACATCAGCACCTTTAGTAAAAATACCACCACCGAGACGAGCAAAAATGGAAATCAGTGAACCGCCAAACGCCAATCCCACCAAGGCTTGAGTGGCTTGTGTACTAGGCATACCGCTATTAATCAGGAACGCATAATAACCGGCTACTCCCAATAGCCCTAAGCCTACTACCAGTAAGCCCGTAATCGCGCCGCCCTTAAAAGCAATCTCTAAGGCAGCATTCAGGCCATTTTTAGCGGCTTCCGCTGTGCGAATATTGGAGCGTACAGAGACATTCATGCCAATATAACCGGTAATACCCGAAAGAATGGCACCGATAGCGAAACCTACCGCCGTTTGCCAACCAAGGGTTAACAGGATGACGGTAAACAAGACAAGACCAACGATACCAATCGTCGTGTATTGTCGATTCAGGTAAGCTTGTGCGCCTTCCTGAACAGCCTGCGCAATTTTGCGCATTTTTTCGTCGCCATCGGGTTGTGCCAATACCCAACGTATGGTGAAAGCGCCATAGGCTAGGGCGGCGAATGCACATAAGACGGCTATAGCCAATCCAGTTGACATCGAACACCTCCATAATACTTATTAATATTTATAACTAACTGCTGCATCTGTTTTGAACACTCAACAGATGTTGGTTCACTCCATCACAGGCTCTGTCAAGCGTCAAGCGGATTCCCCCTATAATGTAGGCGGAAAACGACAAGGATGGGGGGTTAATTGATATTAATCATTATTTAATAGACTTATTTGTTTAAGTGGCTAACACAAAGAACACGGCCTTAAACCAATAGTCACTTGCTATTCTTTGGTATATACATTCCTGTTAATCAGAGCTGCTGAGGGTTTACACCTAAATATTGTATTGAAAAAATGCAAATCCTAATGGTATATGGTATTTAAGGCGTGGGGACTAAATACCGTTAACCAACCGTATATCGATTCTAATAAGCACGGTTCCATTATCACCACAGTAACAAGGAGTATTGGCAATGCCCGATTTACTCTTTATCCACAGTGCCGGTAGTCAAACCGATGGCGAAGGCAGTTCAGCATTGCTTGCCCATTTAAAACAGGGATTAAGTGGCGATTATCATGTGATCGCACCGGTTATGCCTGATTCGACGCAACCGCACTATGCTACTTGGGCCGCACAATTGGCGACCTTGCTACCGACTTTAAATCCGCAGGCCGTCTTAGTAGGCCATTCTTTAGGTGGAGCGATATTACTGAAATACCTCACCGAAGCCGTCAATGGTACCCGGCCTATGCTTAATGGGGTTTACATTATTGCCGCACCGTATTGGGGGGCGGACGAGCAGTGGGATGTCGATGAATTTAAATTTCGTGACAACACCCCGCAACTGGTAAGCATTGCCAGAAAAGTCTACTTCTACCACAGTCATGATGATAGCGTGGTCCCTTTTAACCATCTGACGCATTACGCGCGTAAATTTCCGGAAGCAACTTTGCAAGCGGTGGATGATGCAGGCCACTTATTCATGGATGGTGATGGAGCACGCTTGGTCATCGCGGATATTTTATCGAATAGTACCGGCAAACTTTAATTCCACCCTGCATCTAATAGCCACCATAGAGTTTAAACAGTCTCGATGGTGGCTTTGTATTTACCCGGCGCTAGGTAGCAGCACCCGAAAGTAAGGTAAAGGCATTCTTGTTACGGGGTATTATTAGATTCAATCAAGACGAACGGCTATTAATAATACTACCGTTTATCATTTGCTTATTTTTCATTCTTTTTGTTGGCTTATTATTCAATGTGGATTTCAGTATAAATCATTGAAAATAAAATAAAGATTAAATAATAATCATGACCGTTTGTCGGTCAGTAAAAATCAATTTAATAAAGTAACTTTTCGTCGCCAATTAATTGCTTTTTGTCTAAAAGCCATTAACAATCCCTGCTCAAGTAGACCTGACAATCAATATAAACAATCAAAAACAAGGGGACTAACACATGTTCAAGAAGACGTACTTCACTGCTATTGCATTGGCTGTTTCTGTTACGTTAGGAGGCCTGGCTGTTGCAAATAGCAAGCCGGTTGACCAGCCGTTACAAAGCAGCATGCAAGCGTATGTGATTTCGACTGATAAAGCCGGTAAGGATGTAGCCAAGCCAGCGACAGAGGTCGAACCCGGCCAAGTTGTTGAATACCGTTTGACTTATAAAAACGTTAGCGACCAAGCGCTCAAAGGCATTGCCGTTACTGGTCCTATCCCTAATGCTACCGATTACATGGCAGAAACAGCAGCTACCAAGGCAGAGTCTGATTTTGTAGTCAGTATTGATGGCGGTAAGACCTTTGAAGCTGAGCCAGTCAAACGCATTGTTACCGACGAAAACGGTAAACAAGTCGAAAAAATTATTCCCCCTAGCGAATACAGTCATGTTCGCTGGAATCTGAAGCAGCCCTTATCAGCAGGAGAAACCGAAACTTTTGTGTATAGATCCGTAGTCAACTAATTGCTCATTACAACCGTCAACTCACGTTAAAATCATAAATATAAAACGAGACTATAAAAAATGAAAAAATTGCATGTCAATAAACTGGCAACAGCCTGTGCTGCCGCTTTGCTTACGGGAGGAATGCTGGTCCACATTTCCCCGGTTATCGCCGCAACGGCTGCTGGCACGCAAATCAAAAACTTGGCGACAGTTACCTATCAAGATGTCAATGGTAATACTTACAGCGCTCAGTCTAATGAAGCTGTTATTACCGTCAAGCAGGTTTATTCTGCTGAAGTAGGTACCGATACCACCAAAACCGCTGCTGCTGGTCAGGTTGTTTATATCCAGCACACCCTCACCAACACCGGTAACGGTCCTGACACTTATACGGTTTCTGCTGCTAACGATGCTTCGGTGTCTGATAATCTGGATTCCAGCAGCGTTAAAGTCTACGTTGACAGCAACGGCAACGGTCTGGCAGATGCAGGTGAACAAGAAGTCAGTAAAGTTACCTTGGAAGCAGGTCAGAGTGCGCCATTGGTTATCGCCGTTACGGTACCTAACAATGCTTCTACCGGTCAGAAATTGGGTGTAATTCTGAATGCAACTGCTGCTAGCGGTGTTCCCGTTTCCGACATCTCTACTAGCAAAGGTACTGACGGTAAAGATGCTACCAACCAGAGCATGATCACCGTTACCACTAATGCGGTTGTTAACTACACCAAATCTGCCGTTTTGGATGCAGCTAACCACACCATCACCTATACATTGACCGCCACCAACACCGGTAATCAGACTGCTCAAGACGTCAAATTCTATGACGCACTGCCTGCTGGTACTACCTTCGTCTCCGCTTCTGCTTCTGGTCTGTTGACTAGCAATGGTGACGTACTGCCTGCTGTTGGTAAGGTAGATGAAGCTACCGGTATGGATCTGAACAAAAACGGGACGATCGAAACTCAGTTGGATGGTATCTCCGCTACTGATGCTTCCTTGGCACCCGGTGCGACCGTTAGTGTGAGCTTCAAGGTCTCTTATGACCCGCTGACCTTCAACAATGACGCTATTCCAGGTTCTGCTGGCGATATCGTCAAGAATACCGGTTTCTTGAAGGCTGACACCGATGGTAATCCTAATACCCCGGATGACGTCGTACCATCCAACCCAACCCAGACAGTATTGCCACAACAATACGGCGTCGATGCAGACGATACCGGTGAAAACACAGGTAATGGCGCTGACACTGTCAACGATGGTAAGGATGACACTGACGATACTGACAATGTTCAGACCGTAGACGTAGCCCCAGCCGGTACTTCCGTGCTGTTCAAGGTTGACATTACTAACAAAGGCACTGGCCCTGATACCTTTGAACTGACTTTGGATAAAGGTAACTTCCCGCCAGGCACTGTTTTCACCTTCTGGAATGCTGACGGTACCGTACAGCTGGTTGACACTAACTCCAAAGGGGGTGTGGATACTGGCATGATGGATGCTGGTGCAAGCACGACTATTATGGTTAAAGCACAGCTGCCAACCAACGCTTCTGGCAGTGGTTTCAATGCTGACGTATTCGCGACTTCTGCGAAAGACCCGGCGACTACACCAACTTATGATTCTACTAAGTTGAACTTGGGTGCTATCTCGGCACCAGGTGTAGACTTGTATGAAAATGATGCTAATAAGAAAGCCTCTCCTTCCAACGAAGATGACCTGGCAAAAGATGCTAGCGGTGAGTACAACATTAATACCGGTACTAAGCCTGGTACTCGTGTTTCCATCGCTGCAACCGTAGGTAGCACCGTCAATATCCCATTCTATATTGACAATGGTTCCGGCTCTTCTGACTCCTTCCAGTTGTCAGCTGGTAGTAGTTGGGATGGCTCTGCCGTGGGTGGTTTGCCAACCGGCTGGAGTGTATTGTTCTATAAAGGCGATGGTGCTGGTAAACCAACCGGTAGCCCCATTACCAGTACGGCTTTACTGCCTGCTATGTCCAGCGGTAATGAGTATGTTGCAGTCGTAACCGTTCCAAAAGATCCGGCTTATGCACTGGCTGACTATGTTGGCAATAACGATGCTGACGCCGCTCTGGAGCGTATGGATGCCAATGGTGACGGTGATGGTGATCAACCAGTCTTCATTCACATCACGTCTTCCAACAGTGGCGCTTCCGACGTTATGTTGGATGCCATTGATGTAACCTCTTTGGCACAAGTTACCTTGACACCTCCAGGTAGCAACCAGATTCAACCGGGCGGTTCTGTTGATTACAACAATACTCTCGAGAACACTGGTAACACTACTGAAACGCTGGAGTTGACATCTGCTAACTCTTTAGGCGGTCAGGATTGGGGTAATACCGTCAAGGTTGATACCAATGGTGATGGCGTGCCTGACAAAACCTTGGCTGAACTCAAAGCGGGTGATGTTATCAAGGGTGTAGACACTGAAGGTCAGCCAGTCAATATCGAAGTTACTGACGCCGATAACGATGGTAACCCTGAAGTCACCTTGCTGCCAGGCGAGAAGTTTGACCTGATGCCAACCACTTATGCACCTAGCAGTGCGGCTCCGGGTGAAACTGATATCCTGACTATCAAAGCCACTAACGTAAATGCTAATGGCCCATCCGCGTCCGTTGAAGACACCAGTATTGTCATCCTCGGTCAAGTTCGTCTGGATAAGAAAGTCGCTTACGATGCTAACTGCGATGGCACCCCAACCGGTGCATTCGAAGCTAGCTTGACGGCTAAAGTGGCTCCGGGTGAATGTGCGGTCTGGGAAATTACTGCAGAAAACCAAGGTGATTCTGATGCGCTGAACGTAATCGTCCGCGATAAGGTTCCAGCTTATAGCGCTTATAACGTTAGCAGCTTGAGCTACTGTTTGGGTGATAAGTGTACTCCGGTGACTGTCAGCGATGCAGCAGATACCGATGCTGGTCAGATCGTAGGTTCCGATATCAGCTTCTATGTAGGCTCTGGTGCCGTTCCTGCTAGTAATAAAGGTGGCAGCCTGGTTCCAGGTGAAAAAGCCACTGTACGCTTCGTTACCAAAGTTAATTAATCCCCTGTTGGGTTAATAACCTGCTCGAACTCCTCTCGCTGGTATTGCCTAGTGAGAGGGGTATTGGTCAGTTGAAAGGTATCGAGCAGTTAGATACACACAAGCCCAAAAAATATAAAAAATAAAAATTCCTGAGTGAGGCTTACATGGTACGCATTTTCGGTGTTTTGCTGCTCTTTTTATTGAGCACGCTATTCTCTTTGCCATCCCATGCCGTGACACAAGCCGGAACACGCATTGTCAACCAGGCAGAAGCGACTTACTTCGATAGTGCAAGTGGTCATGTCATCACTGTTCTTTCCAATTACGCAGCAATCGTGGTTGCTCCTTACATCGCCCATGAACAAAATCAAAACACCCGACAATATGCGTTAGTAGGTCAACCGGTTTATTTTCCCCACACCATTATTAATACCGGCAATATTGCTGATGCTTACAAATTAGCAGCTGAAAATCAGTCCGGGGATAATGGTGATCTAACTAACTTAAAGATTTATCTGGATGAAAATGGCGATGGTCAGGTTAACCCTGGCGAACCGCTTCTCACCCAGACCAAAACCCTCTTGCCCGGTGAACAAATCAAGGTGGTCGTCGTGGGTATGGTGCCCGCAGGTGCTAAAGACGGTGATCAGTTCATTGTGAATTTAACCTCCACGTCACTGCGCAATGATAAAGCCCAAAAACTGAATATCGATACGGTTACTATCGGCGAAGGCGCTGTTATGCGTATTGGCCATTCCACTGATGTGGATTGTAGTGTCGAGCTTGGTAAGGGCCGCCGGGTTTATAACGAGGCTAATTTTACCAATATTGGTAATGCACCACCGGCCGAACGCCTGATTGTCATTGATGGTGTGGCTATGCCGGGGGCGTTGATTGAAGAAAAACTGGCTGATTACGTTAATTTGGTACAGGGCGCTGAATTTATGGTGGCTCCTGTCAATTCCATTCGCGTTGTCATGTTAGCCAATCAAAAAGACTGGATTACCTATAGCCGTTGGGATGGTACCAGCAAAGTAGCGAAAGTGGGTGTATTGATCCCCGCTAGTTCCATGAAGCCGCATCAAAGTGGTAAATACGGTTACACCATTCAGGTCATTAAGCAGCCGCCGCAGCGTTTGATATTGTCGTTACAGGCCACTATGGATGAAAACGGTGATGGCAATAGTGATTTCCAAAGTGATACTGGCTGTAGCACCCTGATTCCAGAGACACCCAAAGAAACCAAAGGTGACCCTGGTGTGGTCAGCGGTAAGGTATTCGATTCTGCTGACCTGAATCGTATTGCCGATGCTAAGGTGGAACTGTTTAATGCCAGTACTAAACAGGTTATTGCTACTACCACTTCCGATAGCAATGGTGTTTATACCTTCAAAAATATAGGTGCAGGGCAGTATTATTTGCGTATTACCCCACCAAATTCCAATGTGTATACCGGGCCTTCAGTAAACCCGCCTAGCAGTTTCCCCACCCTGAATGTGGTTAACCCTTCCTACGGTTTGCAAGGCTATACCGCCTCTGGGGCAACGCCGAGTGGTACATCCGGTATCTTTACCCTTGATGGCACTTTTGTGGGTATGCTGATTGACATTCCGCTGGATCGCAAAGGTATTACCGGGCAGATTTCGATTGAGAAAAGCGCTTCCAAGACCACGGTAGCCATGGGCGATTTATTGTCCTATACCATTAAGGTGCGCAACCTGACCAAACAGGATTTATTCGCCGCCTATATTCAAGACCAGCTGCCGTATGGTTTCAAATACTTGTCTGGCACCGCTAAATTAAATGGCAACCCGACCGAAGATCCTGCCCTAACCCCGGGTTCTGCTCCTACTGGCGTCAAACTTGCCTTCCGTTTAGGTAAATTCGCGGTCGATGGGGAATTTACCCTGACTTACATTACTCAAGTCACCACCTTGGCCACTGATAGCGAGGGTGTGAACACGGCTTATGCTCACGCTAATACCGTGACTAATCTGACCGTGCAATCCCCAACCGCGCGCGCTCATGTCGATATCAAACAAGAAGGGGTAATGTCTGACCGCGCCATTTTGTTTGGACGTATTGCGCTTGAACCGGGCTGTAAATTAGGTGCTGCTAGCGATCCTAAACGCGAAGCTAATGGCTGGCCGTTAGCCAATGTGCGTTTGTATATGGAAGACGGTACGTATGTGGTCAGTGATTCCGAAGGCCAATACAGCCTGTATGGTTTGAAACCCGGCTTACATGTGCTGAAAGTGGATAGCCATACCGTGCCCGTGGGCGTGGTGCTCAAGGCGGTGGATACTGCTCATGCCGGTGACCCGGACAGCCGCTTTGTCGATTTAATGCCCGGTGATTTCCATCGTGCTGATTTTGTTGCCTTGTGTCCTGAATCCACACCCGCGAAGACCGAAGAGATCTGCAAAGAGCAAATGGTGGATAACCAAGGTCAGGAATGGGTTACCCGTACTGTGCCGAATATTATTCCGCCGCTGCATTTTGATTCTGGGCGTGCCGAGATCAAGCCGGAATACATGGAAAAGCTGCGCCAGTTGGTGGATTTAGCGAAAGACAAACAAAATGTACGTTTGGGCTTTATTGGTCATACCGATAACCAACGCCTTAAACCTGAAACTAAAGCCAAGTTTAAGGATAACCCCGGACTTTCTCAGCATCGTGCGCGTGAGGCTGCTGAGTTTGTGCTGCAAAATTTGGGGCGCAAGATTGATATTACTACCGATGGTAAAGGCGAATCCCAGCCAGTGGCTAGCAATGCTACTCCGGAAGGTATGGCGCAGAACCGCCGTGTAGAAATCGTGCTGATTTACGACGAGCCGGTGGAAAAACACGCTGAAACCCTGCGGCGTGATTGCACCACCCGTACCGTGGCTGGTAATAATTTGGTGGCGCAACGCATCATGGCGCGCATCAAAGCGGGCGAACAGGGCTGGTATAACGAAATGGATATGCTTGACCCGGGTAATATCGACAATCTTGGTAATTTAGCCCGCCAAGCGGAAGCGACTCAGGATGGGGATATTTCCAACGGTCTGATGGAAGCGTACCAAAACCGCATGAAGCAACATCAGCAGGGTTATTCGGCGGCTAATGGCCAAACCGCCACAGCCGATAACGTTGATGAAAAAGAACCGATGATGCCGCTGGCTAAGGAGGCCGTTAAAACCATTACCGGTGCTCAAGGTAAAGCCAGTACCTGGTTATGGCCGCTGAATGATACCAGCTTGGATGGTCGCTTCATGATTGTAGTACCGGCGGGTATTACCCCGACGCTAATGGTCAATGGCAAAGCGGTTGGTGACAGTCACCTTGGTGAACAAATCGTTAATAAACGCGAAGAAGCGCAAGTCTTAGCCTGGTATGGTGTTGATTTGCAAGAAGGGGAAAATCAGGTCAAGGTTGTGGCTAAAGATAACTTTGGCAATGAACGTGTCATGGCTGAGAAGACCTTCAAACGTCCAGCTGCTGCTACCGCCGTGAAAATGAGTGTGGATGGCACGTTGGTCGCTGATGGTGGTCGTTCTACCATTCCGGTGAAAATCCAAGTGGTGGATAACAACGGTTACGCGGCTAAAGGGGTGTACTTCCTGACCATTGAAGCCAGTGATGGCACTTGGGTGGAAGCGGATATTCAGGATAAGGTGCCGGGCCATCAGATTAAGGTAACGGGCGGTGAACGTATTGTGCACTTGCGCAGTAGCAGTCAAACCGGTCAGATCAAGGTACGCGCTTCTACCGGTACGCTGCAAAGTGAAGCCGACGTTTCCCAAATAGCGGAAATGCGTCCATTGGTGGCAGTGGGTATGTTGGATTTGCGTCTGTCCAAAGGTTATGGCGACCGTTATGACGGTGTCGCTCTTGAGCAACTCAAGGATGACAATAGCGGTACCCAGGTAGATGGGCGGGCGGCCTTATTCATGAAAGGTAAGGTCAAGGGTGATATGCATATGACCTTGTCTTACGACAATAAGAAAGACCCCGATACCGAATTGCTGCGGGATATTGACCCACAAGCCTATTACCAAGTGTACGGTGATTCATCCTTGCGCGGGTATGAAGCCCAAAGCCGTAGCCACTTGTACATGAAGCTGGAAAAAGACCGCAACAGCGTTATGTGGGGTGATTACCTGACCGACAATAATGCGCCTAGTGCCGATATTGCCAAGGTACAGCGTACCTTGACCGGTACTAACAGTGTTTATGATGACGGTAAAAACCGTGTGCAGGTGTTTGCAGCGCGTCAGGACAATCTGCGTGGTACTGAAGAAATTCCCGGTAACGGTACCGCATTAAACTTCCAGCTTAAGGGTGTACCGTTGGTACGCAACTCTGAAGTGGTGGAAGTGGTGACCCGTGACCGTGCTAACTCCGGCCTGTTAGTCAAAGTGGAAAAGTTAGAACGCTTCCGTGATTACTCGATTGATGAGGTAACAGGGCGTTTAACTTTCCATCGCACTATTCCAACCGTGGATGACAATCTCAATCCGGTGTTTGTACGAGTGTCGTATGACCGTGAGCAAACCACGGATGATTACATTGTCGCCGGTGTGCGGGCTGAAACCAAAGTTACCGATGAAATCAAGGTAGGTGCAAGCTACACCAAGGATGATCATCCAACCGAAGGTTCCGAAATCGTCGGTGCTTATACTCAGTACAAAAATGGCAATACTTCCGTTGAGGCTGGGGTAGCGCGTATGGAGCACAATGACGGTACGGAAAGTGGTAAAGCGGTGCGGGTACAGGCGACCCAAAAATGGGATGACAATAGTCACACCGATGTGACCGTTACCCAAGCCGATGCGGGTTATACCAATACCAGTTCAGGCGTGCAGGCGGACCGTCGTGAGATTAAAGTTACCCATGAACAAAAGCTCAATGCCGATTTAACCGCTAAGGCTGAGGTTGTGGATAGTGAATCGCTCAGTACCGATGCCAAACGTCGTTCCGCCGAATTGAGTGCTACCACCCGTGTGGATGATTGGCGCATTAAAGGCGGGGTACGTCGTATTGAACAGTCTGATGAAAACACCACTGACCGCATTAATACTGCTTTGGTAGGGGTGGAAAAGAATGTGGAAATCCTTGATCGCAAAGGCACTATTAAAGCCGAGCATGAACGTGAAATCGGTGGCGATGGTCGTCAACGTACCGCTGTAGGCGCGGATATGGATGTGGGCGAAAAAACCAAAGCCTATGTTCGTTATGAAAACGCTGACCAGTTAGCGGGTGGTACCTTAGCGGGTGCGGTTGATACCCAAAATAGTTTGGTTGCCGGGGTTAAAACCGAAGTATTGCCTTCCACCGAGATGTACTCTGAATACCGCATTGAAGGCGATATCAGTGGTCAGGATGTGGTGGCCGTTAATGGCGGTAAGGCGACCTTGAATCTGGATGAGAATCTGGTGGTGACACCAAGTCTGGAATTCATGAACTATCTGGATGGTTCTGGCAAGGAAGATAGCATTGCCGCCTCCGTAGGGGTGCGTGATACCCGGGACAAGGATTCCAAAAAGTTGCTGCGGCTTGAAACCCGCCAAAGTGATAGTGAAAAGTACTATGGCCTGAATGGTACTTATGTCGCTAAGGTTAACGAAGAAGTCACCGCGATGGTTGGCGACCAAGTACGCTTTAGTGATTACAAGGATGGGCGCAAGGATAGCGTGCAGAATACTTTGACTTTAGCGGCTGCTTATCGTCCTGAAGCGGGTGGGCCGTACAATGCCCTGTATGCTTACAAGTGGAAGAAAGATACGCAGACAGATGAAAATACTCATATCTTGTCCACGCATCAGAACTATCGTCTGACGGAAGATACTGACTTGTCTGGGCATGTGGCGGCTAAACAGCAAAAGCTCACGGAAGACTCCACGACCCGCAAATCCACTACCGTGATGGCAGTGATGCAGGCGCAAACCGATGTCACCAATAAACTCGGTGTGGATGTCCATGGCGGGGTAATGTCGACGACCAATAGCGACAGCCGCTATATGGCTGGTGCTGGTGTCAATTACAACGTTATGAATAATGTACGGGTAGGGGCCGGGTATAACGTTGCGGGCGTAGAAGATAGTGATCTTGACCCGGATGCTAAGTATCGCCAAGGTGGTTATGTAGGCTTACAGGTCAAGGCGGATGAATCCCTGTTTGGCTGGCTGGAAGATGGCAAGTGCAAACCGCGTTATATGGTCGAGCGTGAGCAGCTGTATAACGAAGGTAAGACGCCACCGGAAGAGCGGGAGGAGTGCAAACTCGACCCCGAAGCGGCTGCTAGCGCCAACCCAGTCGAGGGGGGCGCTGTAGAGGATAAAACGGTAGCGAGTGTTGCTACCGTTACCCCAGCTACGGATGCTGCTGAGAAAAAATAATAACGACAAACAGGGGAATTATTATGAACAAGCCGCATCCGTGCCATCGTCACCAAGCGCTGCACATCATTTTGCTGGTATTGTGGTGTTTGAGTCTCACCCCCTCGTTGGGGTGGGCGTTAACCGCCGCCAATACGATTATTCGCAACCAAGCCAGTGCCACCTTCAAGGATGATTCTGGTACGGTTTATAACGTTACCTCCAATCTGGTGGAGACGCTGGTTCAACCCGTCGCTGGGGTGGAACTGGAGCAATCCCAAAGCAAACTGGCCAGTAGTGGTGGCACAGTGGATTTTCCGCATGTCCTCACCAATACGGGTAATGATAATGACAGTTATACCCTGACGAGTGCTGAAGTCGTTGGGGATAGCTATGACTTTACCGCTGTTACGTTCTATGCCGATGCTAATCAGGATGGTCAGCCGGATAATCTTAATAGCCCGATTACTTCCACACCTGCCTTGAAACCGGGGGAAAGCTTTGCGTTTGTAGCCGTGGCTACGGTACCTACTGGCTTGGTGGATGGTAATGCAGGCAAGTTAACCATTAGCGGGGCTAGTCATTTCACCCCAACCACCAAGGCGGATAATACGGACACCGCTAAAGTGACTAGCCATGCGATTGTGGATGTCACCAAATCCCTGAGTGCGACGGCAGGTAAAGCCGGTAGTGGCAATTACACGGTTACCTTACGTTATGAAAATACCAGTTTGGTAACAGCGACCGATGTAACATTAATCGATGCTTTGCCAGCGGGTATGGAATACGTACTAGGTAGTGGGCGCTGGAGTGAAACCGGCAGCACAGCTTTAACCGATGCCAGCCCTTCGGATCAGCAAGGTACTGACCCTACCATCCGTTATTGTGCCTACGACAATAGTTGTACGGGTGTACCTGAAGCTAATCGCGATGCGGATACCAATACCACCAATCAAGTCACGGGGATTATTAGCGAAGTTGGCCCTGGCGTTAGCGGCGAATTGCGCTTTCAGGTCAAAATCAGTAGCGGCTTGCCTGCTTCCATCCTCAGTAATGTCGGCGAATATGTGTTTTATGACGGTACTCAAACCTCTGAGCGCTATAACACCAATACGGTACGCTTTGAGGTATTACAAACGGCTGGCGTGGTAACTAACGGTAGCGATACCCTCAATACCGACGGCACTGCCGAACCTATTACGGTGGCTAATGCTACGCAAAATGGTACGGTCATGTTCCATGATTATGTGTGGAATACTGGCAATGGTACCGATAGCTTTGACCTGACGGTATCAGGTAGTACGTTCCCTGCTGGTACGGTATTCCAGTTCTATCATGCCGATGGTTATACCCCGTTATTGGATACCAATAACAATGGTACTCCTGATACCGGTAGCTTACCGACGGGTACTGTTAGCGAAGTGGTGATTAAAGCCATGTTGCCCCCGTCCGCTATAGGTAACAACAATGGGCAAGGTTATCAGGTTACGCTCAATGCCACGTCTTTCAAGGATGCAACCAAAACCAATCCGGCCCTTAATAAACTCTCGGGTATTACGGTCAATTCAGTCGACCTGACCAATGATGCGGCGTTAGGTCATAATGGGGTAGCCGGTCAAGGCCCCGGCCCGGAAGCGACGGCTGTGACTACGCGCAATGCCATGCCGGGTAGTACCACACGCTTTGTTTTGTATGTGAATAATACCAGTGTGGTAGCGGATAACTTTGACTTGTTGGTCAGTACAGACCCCACATTTGCCACCGTGAGTATTCCCGACAAATGGAGTATCCGCTTTGTGGATGATACAGGTATGGCGCTTGCTAATACCGGTTCCATTACTGGCGGCAACAGTAAGCAGGTATTTGCCGAAGTTACCGTACCGGAAGATGCTGCTACCAGTGTGACAGAGTTGTATTTCAAAGCGGTATCCCCCGTAACCGCCGTGGAAGATATTAAGCATGATGCCTTAACCGTAGGCGAAGTCATTGATTTGGTGTTATACCCGGATAATGCCGGTCAGATTCTGCCAGGTGGTACGATTATTTATTCACATTGGCTGACTAACCAAGGCAATGGCACGCTGACTAATATCACCCTGAATCCAACCAATGACAGCGATGGTTGGCAGGCTTTGTTATACGCCGATACGGATGGTAATGGCGTTTTAAGTGGTGCAGACCAAAGAATTAGTACGATTGCTAGTTTGCCGGTCGGTCAAAGTAAGCTGATTTTTGCCAAAGTCAGTGCCGCCGCGACGATACCGATGGGCGCGGCTAATGTGACCAGTATTACCGCGACTTGGAATAATGGCAGTTCCAGCACCAAAGCCTTGGATGTCACCATTACCAATAATGCTTACGTCAATATTCGTAAAGAACAGGCGCTAGATGCCAATTGTGATGGTACCGAAGACGCTGCCTTTGGACATACGAACTTTACGGCTGATCCTAAGCAGTGTGTGGTCTATCGTCTAACCGCAACCAATTCGGGGGCCGAACAAGTGCTGAATGTGCGTATTCAAGATGCGACACCAGCCTATACCAGCTTCAATACTGCCGGTGGCTTGCCTAAATTGAGTAAAGGCAGTCTTGCCGCGCCAATTACACAAGGCAGTAAGGGCAGGATTATTGGCAATGTCGGAACACTCGATGCAGGGGCTAATGCCACCTTGAAGTTCGGTATTAAGATCGAATAATCTATTTAAAAGCTAGCAAAACCACTAAACATCCAGTAAGTTAATTGAACCTACTGGATGTTTTTTTATGCCAAGTTGATGCCAGTGATGAAGCCTCCATCAAAACCTGCCTAGCTAAATCGTTCTTGAATAAGGCGATTCCTTCATACGAAAATTGCTACACGTTGCTTAGCTTAAGTATCTTATCTTTCCAGCTTTTGGCTACAGCCAAAATCCTCCCTATGTAACTGAGGGTTAACCCTTGCTGATGTTACTTGTGTTCTCTGAAATTACGAAGACAGTGGCTTCCAATATATATTGGTCTTACTATAATTTAAATGCTTCTTCCTATTTATATTTTTGATAAAAGTAGGTATCATAATTTTGATACTTTATTGAAAACAACAAGTACTTTTTGAAAATATAAAAAACTAACAAAGAGATACAGCAACAATATGGGGTTCTACAGGGCTATTCCAGTGAGTGGGTTTTTATTGTACAAGTTATTGTTGTTGATAGTTTTATTGGTTGGTTTGTTGCCTAGTTTGGCAGTAACTAATCTTCCGCCTACAGATCATCCTATTCATACTCCAGATAGCCTAGCAAGACTAGGGATTTCTTTGTCAAACAATCTCAGTACTTTGATACCTCAATACAATAAAAATAAGTCTAACAATTAAGAATAATTAATAGATAAAGTTTATGTTTATACAAAGAATCCGTCACTCCCTCAAACTAAGTTATGCCTCACTAGGGCTAGATGTTCTAGGCTGGAATTTTATCAGCGTGATGACAATAGGGAAGGGCCAGCAAGGATACTGTTCTCTTATCAAGCGATTCTAGTAGGAGCGCAAGTAAGAGGAAGGCTGCTAACGTGTGGGAAACGGTGTGTTTGATATCATGTGTAGTGCTAGATAATTCTTTAGACGCATACATTTGCAATATTCGATGACACCTACCCTAGCTTAATGACATAAATAGATAACGTTATTAGAAAATAATAAAAATTTTTACTTAATTAGAATAAATGAACCAAAGGAATAATAATTATGAAAAGGTTCTGGCTAAATATAGGTTTATTACTAATAAGCCTATTATTTTTTAATCAGCCTGTTTATGCTTTAAGTTGTGGGCCTATCTACGCATCTAAATATAATGGTAGTACCGGCGCATATTTTACAACGCTTTATACCTTAACTAATAATGCGGCTACCGCTGTTGCTACGGCTACACAAAACCTGGCGGCTATTGCACAAGCGACTGATACTAATATTTATTTTGATAATGGTGCTAATACTATTATCCGTAAGTTCACGGGTACTGCCACTTCAGCTTTTGCAACTAACTGGCTTAGCTGGAGTGCTTCAAGTGGTCAAGGCGGGGGAGCTGACGGTGATGTTTATTATGTTGGTGCGGATTATCATTTGTACCAAGTAACAACCGCTGGTGTAGTTACGGATAAAGGGGCATTAGTACCTGCAAGCGGTGATACTATTTATAACACCTTACAATATGGTGATATAGCGGCGGATAATAATGGGCGTTTGTTTTGGTATGCGTCGATTAATGCCTCTGGGGCTAGTTATTTATATCGTATTGATGACAATACGTTAAAAGCTACGAATCTGGGTAATTACGGTCCTAATGCAGCTTCAGGTGTTGCCTTTGATAGCGTAGGTAACCTAGTGACCACTGCGGGTTCTCCGAGTTCTGTCTACTCAATGAATCTAACCACTAATATATCTACCAATTTAGGTACAGTGACTGGTTTTTCAACAGGTCAGCTAGTGTATGACCTTGCTTCTTGTAATTTACCTAGTTTGAATCCTGATCTTGCTATTACTAAAACAGTAGCGAATATCACGTCAAATCAGTCCCCTGCAAGCTCAGCTTATGCAAGTGATGTTTTAGAGTACACCATTACCGTTACCAATAATGGTAATTTGGCAGCCGATACCACTACCTTAGCCGATAGTATTCCTACTGGTACCACTTATGTGGCGGGTTCCACTACGTTGAACGGTACGGCTGTCAGTGATGTGTCTGGAAAAATGCCCTATGACCCAACGGGAACGGGAACGCGCGAAATTCATAGTGCTGGGCAAGCTGCTGGCGTATTACAAGTGGGTGCGGGTAAAGCAGCAGTGGTTAAATTTAGGGTGAAACTAAATGCCAGTGGTTTACCGGCTAGTGTGAGTAATGCAGCAAGCGTGAATTACCCACATGTTAATGGTGGTGTCACAACTTTCGTGGATGTTATCTCTAACCAGGCTGATGTTAGTACCCTTATGGATTATTCAGATGCGCCAGCGTCCTATGGCGTACCTACCCATAAACTTACGGGTAATTTAAAACTAGGGTCGAATGCGCCGGATGGTGAAAGTGCTCAACCCACACCCTTAGATGGTACCGGTGATGATGTAACCGGTAGCGATGATGAAGACGGTGTCACCTTCCCGGCCCTTAATCAAGGTCAGGCCGCTACTATTAGTGCAACAGTCAGTGGTGCAGGCGGTTATTTACAAGCTTGGATCGATTGGAATAATGATGGGGATTTCGCGGATGCGGGCGAACAGGTAGCCACCAATCTACAAGACAATGGCACCGGCGATACCGATAGCACCACAGGCAAACTAGCTTTTAGCGTGACAGTACCAGCCACAGTACCCGCTCAGACTTATGCGCGTTTCCGCTGGTCGACCACCTCCGGTCTCAGTAGTACAGCGGCGGCTACCGATGGTGAAGTGGAAGATTACGCACTAACGATCCAAGCCGGTTATTCCCTGTCGGGTAAGGTATTTGAGGATGTGAACTACGGTGGTGGTGCTGGGCGTAGTTATGTTACCGCCGCAGGTGTGGCGCGATCCGCTGCCCGTGTGGAATTGTATGGCAGTACGGGCAATTTTGTGTCGTCCACCACCACCGATGCGAGCGGGGCGTATAACTTTACGGGTTTGCAGCCCGGTAACTATACCGTGCGGGTGGTGAACAGCACGGTAACTTCCTCACGTACCGGGTATGTGGCGAGTGTGCTGGCGGTGCAAACCTTCCGCACCAATGGCTTAACCGCGAATGTGGGTACCGCGGATCCGAATCGGGTGGGTGGGGAAAAGCCCGCGCTGGTAGACGCAGCCTCAAATACCACCAATGCCACCTTGGCGAGCCTGACGACCGCGACGAAGACAGCGCAATCGATTACCCCGATTACCTTAGCGGCGAATGTGACGGGTATTGATTTTGGCTTTAACTTCGACACGATTGTTAATACCAATGACAGCGGGCAGGGTTCGTTACGTCAGTTTATTGCTAATGCCAACCTGTTAGCTAATACCGGCCTGGATCAGGCGGCTAATAGTGTGTTTGATCCGGTAGCGGGGGTAGAAACCTCCATTTTCATGATACCGGCCAGTGCTCTCAATGGTACCGGCGGCAATCTAGGCTCAGCGGTGATTAAACTATTATCCGGTTTGAGTATCACCAGCGCCGATACGGCAGTCGATGGCCGCACCCAAACCGCCAATATCGGCAATTCCAATGCAGGCACAGTGACGCCTAGCGTTGCCACGGTTGGGGTGCAGAATATCGCCTTGCCGACGTATCAACGCCCTGAAGTCGTCATTGATGCCAATACCTTTACGGCCTTCTCCATTCTAGCCGCCAACAATGTCGCGATTAAAGGTTTAGCGATTTATAACGGGGTCGATGGGGTTTATATCGAAGCTGGCACCGCAACCAGCCCGACTCAGGTCGAAGAGAATTTCCTCGGTTCGCTGGCCGATGGCACTTTACTGACGCGCCTAGATCGTGGGGTATCGATCAAAGCCGGCACCTTCTATGTCAATCTTAAAAACAACTATTTTGCCTATGCCATTACCGCAGGCTCCAGTTTCCGTGCCGGTGGTACGATTAGCGGCAACTACTTCTTTAAAAATGGCAATGGCTCTTGTGACGATAACCTCAGTATCGAGTCTTCGGTGTATGGTAAAGCCATTGTCAGCGGCAATCTGTTTGAAAAATCCGCGGCGATTGGTATTGAAGGTTATGGCATAAGCGGTGGAGCCGTCATTGAGAACAACACGATTACCGGTTCAGGCCAAAATGGCACCATTTGTGATGGGCAACTCGAACAAGCCGGTATTCGGGTGGGCGGTAAAGATAACCTGATTCGCTATAACATTTTGCACCACAACCTCGGGGTGGGCATCATTGTTCATCAATCCTTGCTCAACAACACCCTGTCGCAAAATAGTACCTATGCCAATGGCTCATTAGGGATTGATCTGGATAAATTAAGCACGCTTAACCCGATTGGCGATGGTATTACGATAGATGACAGCAATGACGCTGACACCGGTGCCAACAACCTGCTGAACTTTCCGATCTTTGCCCAAGCTTTACTCGCGGGGAATAATCTCACCCTGAAAGGTTGTGCCCCCGCCGGAGCCACCATTGAACTCTTCGAGGCGGATGTATCCCCCGGTGGTTCCGCTACGGCTGGGGATAATAAGTTCGGTAAAACCCAAGATTATGGGGAAGGCGAGCGTTATCTGGGCAGCTTAGTTGAAGGCGTGGGCGAAGACACCGTCACCACCCCGGTTAACTGTGCCACCTTAACGAGTGCAGATAGCAACAGTGCGGTGGGGATGAGTCCATTCCAATGGACTATGACGTTACCGGCTGATGTGGTGTTAGGGGATAAACTAACCGCTACCAGCACTGTCAGTGCCACCGGTACCTCGGAGTTTTCTGCCGCGACGATGATCATCAGTTTGGATCACGGTGACGCACCGGCTACTTATGGCGATCCCACGCATACGATTGCAGGCAGCCTGAAATTAGGCACCAATGCACCGGATGCGGAAATCACCGCCGCTACTCCCCTGGATGGTACGGGTGACGATGCCACCGATACGAATGATGAAGATGGCATCACGGTTTTCCCTGCGCTGACCCCAGGGGCCACCACCTACAGTATTCCGGCAGCTAATATCTCCGCGACTGGCACCGGAACCTTACACGCGTGGATTGACTTTAATAAAGACGGCGCTTTCACCAGCAGCGAATACAAAAGCGTAAGCGTTACCAATGGCAC
>CAZCJE010000017.1:21727-43152 GCA_964498805.1 uncultured Thiothrix sp. | reverse complement strand
GTTTAATTACATCCGACGCAGGTCAAGGGTGTAAGGATAATCACCATTGGTTTCTTCAAGCGGCGGGCTCATAGGCTGTGGCGGGTTGCCATGCGGATAGAATTCACGCGTTGCCTCGGATAAGAAGCGCGGTTCAAGCACATCCGGCGTATGTTCCGCACGGAAGCGTGAGAACCGACGACCTTCTGCTTCATAGGCATTAACCGGGAAGGTGTCATAACTACGGCCACCCGGATGCACCACATGATATGTACAACCGCCAATTGAACGGCCACTCCAGCTATCGATAATATCGAATACCAACGGTGCGTGAATGCCAATGGTTGGGTGCAAGGCTGAAGGTGGTTGCCAAGCGCGATACCGCACACCAGCGACGTATTCACCTTTTACCTCAGTAGCATTCAGCGGTATACGGCGACCATTACACACGACCACATAACGCGAATCGGTCAGACCGTTGATCTTGATCTGCAGACGTTCCACTGACGAATCAACGAACCGCGCAGTACCCATGTTACTGAGTTCTTCGCCCAATACATTCCACGGTTCCAAAGCCGCCCGCAGTTCCAACTGAATGCCACGGTATTGCACCCGACCATAAACCGGGAAGCGGAACTCATGGAATGGCGCGAACCATTCAAGCTGGAAGGGATACCCCGCCGCTTGCAGGTCTTCGCACACGTCTTTCATGTCTTCCCACACGTAATGCGGCAACATCCAACGGTCATGCAGTTCTGTACCCCAGCGCACTAAGCGATGCTGATACGGTTTATGCCAGAAACGGGCGACTAAAGTACGCAGCAATAGCATTTGCACAATCGACATACGGGCATGCGGCGGCATTTCAAACGCACGGAATTCCAGCAAACCTTGGCGACCGCTAAAGGAATCTGGGGAGTAAAGTTTATCGATACAGAATTCGGCGCGGTGGGTATTACCGGTCACATCAATCAGCAAGTTACGCAGCAAGCGATCCACCAACCATGGGCGATTATTTTCACCTGTCGGCATTTGCTGGAATGCGATTTCTAATTCATACAAAGCTTCGTCACGTGCTTCATCCACACGCGGCGCTTGGCTAGTCGGGCCAATGAACATACCAGAGAACAGGTAAGACAAGCCCGGATGATGTTGCCAATAAGTCAGCAAACTACGTAGCAAATCTGGGCGACGCAGGAATGGGCTATCATTTGGTGTCCACGAACCTAGGGTAACGTGGTTACCGCCACCTGTACCGGTATGGCGACCATCTAGCATGAACTTTTCAGTGCCCAAACGCGATTGACGCGCCTCTTCATACAGTGTCACGGTATTGTCAACCAATTCCTGCCAATGCGCGGCGGGGTGAATATTCACCTCGATAACGCCTGGGTCAGGTGTGACCTTGAAGGATTTCAAACGTGGGTCGGACGGCGGCTCATAGCCTTCCAACATAATCGGCATATTCAGTTCGCTAGCGGTTTTTTCCAGTACCGCTACCAATTGCAGATAATGTTCCAGATAAGTCAGCGGCGGCAGAAAGACATGCAAACGGCCTTCACGCGCTTGAATACACAAAGAGGTACGTGGTACTTCACGCCATTCCTTAACCGTCTGTTTAACATCAGCAAATTGTGGACGCGGTTCTGGCGGTGCAACCAATTCGCGATAACGCCATTCCACTTCACCGTGGAAATCCGGCAACGGTGGGCGATCTTCAAATGGACACGGCTGTGATTCAATATCGCGCTCATCTTCCGCAGACCACGGCAAAGAATCCAGCGGCATGCGGAAACCCATAGGCGAGTTACCCGGCAGCAAATACATAGCTTCGCGGCGGAATTCCCACTTCGCACTGCTCCAGCCTTGGATGTTGTAATCCCAACGCAATGGCAACGCATAACCAGTCGGCACATCCAAACCACGCTGTAAGGCTAATACCAAGTCATTGCGATGCTTGCTATCGCGCAGATTGAGGGTGATCCAATCCACATTGACAGGCTGGTTAGCTTCTTTCCACAGGTAATACAGCGTGTCTTCAAAACCGGGCACAATGTATTTATCGGCCAAACCCAAATTAGCACACAAGGCCTCGGTAAAGCGTTTAGCTTCGGCATCACCAAAACCATAATCACGCTGATCATCCGCTACCAACTGCTTGTTTTTCCAGATTGGCAGACCATCTTCACGCCAGAAACACGCTAATGCCCAACGCGGGAAGGGTTCGCCCGGATACCACTTACCCTGACCGAATTGCAATATGCTGCCCGGCTTAGCAAACACAGTCTGCATACGACGCAATAAGGTACCGGCCAACTGACGTTTATGCGGGCCTAAAGCGGCACTATTCCATTCCGCCCCATCCATATCATCAATGGAAACGAAAGTCGGCTCACCGCCCATGGTCAAACGTACATCGCCACTGACCAAATCCGCTTCGACTTGATTACCTAAGGCAAGGATGTGTTCCCATTGCTCATCGGAATAGGGCTTGGTAACGCGCGGGTCTTCATGGATACGGCGCACGGTATTGCTGAAATCAAATTCGACTTCGCACTTATCGGTGTAACCGTGAATCGGTGCTGCACTGCTAGGTGACGGTGTGCAAGCCAGTGGAATATGCCCTTCGCCTGCAAACAAACCGGATGTAGGGTCAAGACCGACCCAACCCGCTCCCGGCAGATAAACTTCTGTCCAAGCATGTAAATCGGTAAAGTCAGCTTCAGGACCGCTAGGGCCATCAAGGGATTTCTGGTCAGCAGTTAATTGCACCAAATAACCCGACACAAAACGCGCTGCCAAACCCAAATGACGCAGGATTTGTACCAATAACCAAGCTGAATCACGGCAAGAACCGGTACGCTTAGTTAAGGTCTCTTCGCAGCTTTGTACACCCGGTTCCATGCGGATGTTATAACCAATATCCTGTTGCAGACGCTGATTAATCGTCACTAAGAACATGACCGTATTAGGCTGGTCGAAATCCACACCTTTGAGCCATTCCTTTAACAATTCACCGTCTTCCCGAATTTCCAGATACGGCAGTAATTCTTTTTTCAGTTCTGCATCGTATTTAAAGGGAAATTTCTGCGCATACTCTTCCACAAAGAAGTCAAACGGGTTGATGGTTACCATATCGGCAACTAAATCGACTTCTATGCTGAATTCAGTGGTTTTTTCCGGGAACACCAAACGAGCCAGCCAGTTACCGAATGGGTCTTGCTGCCAGTTAATAAAATGGGTTTCCGGTTTGATATTCAACGAATACGCCAAAATGGGGGTACGCGAATGCGCAGCAGGGCGCAAACGCACAACGTGCGGCGACAGATTTACCGGTCGATCAAACTGATAAGACGTGCGATGGTTTAAAGCGACGTGGATACTCATGAAAGAAAGGCCCTTTTTCTAACCCCTCTCTGTTCCCGCTCGACCCTAGGGATAAAAGGGGAACACGCAAAGTGGTCGTCAATACTTAAAGCCCCTCTCCACAATGGAGAGGGTATGAGGTAAGCGAACTATTAACCTTGTGATTGGGATTGCGACTGGGACTGCCATTCGCGGTCAGGATTGAACCAGCTCTTAGCAATAACGTCGTGCAATTTGCCGAACTCCACCTGTAAGTGATCCATCAAGGTATATACTTTTTCAGCAGGAATCGCACTGAGGTCTTGTTCCAGCAGATGCTCGCGTAATTGTTGAGCATTATTCATAGCCAAGGTTGGATCAGGCAGATATTTCATACGGCGACCCATAGCGGCTAAAGAATAAGCAATGGAGCCAGGGAATACGTCATCCGTTAGCAAAAAGCGCATCACCTGCTGGCCTTCTACCCGCGAATGAATGTGTTGCAGGTACATCTGACGAGCGCTTAACGCCTGCAGTAGGTTAGTCCAAAGAATGCCATCGTATTTACGGATGGTTTCACTACGCTCTTCGGACAGCAACAAAGACGTCATTTCCAGAATACGACTACTCATATCGGCGCGTTCCATATGCTTGCCGATCTGGGTAAAGTCGAAACTATGGTCACGACTCATGTGGCTATCCAGCGCACCACGAATACACTGACATTGTTTGGTCACTTCCCGCAGGAATACCTGACGCTTATGCCGGTCAGAAATGCGTGGCAAACTCTGATTCATCAGCAAATGAGTCTGGTTGATTTGCTCCCAAATTTCCTCCGGCAGCACATCCAAAGAGGTACGCACATTTTCACGCACATTCGCCAATGAACTTGCTAGCGAAGAAGGATTATTACGATCTGCAATCAAAAACTGGGTAACATTAGCTTCATTACCCCATTCATAATGCTCACGGAATAAACTCTCCGCATTAAACAGCCGGATCAGGGTAAACCAGTTGATTTCCATGCGGCCCGGCAAGTCCATCAACAAAGCCGTATGCACATTAATCAAACGCGCTGTTTTTTCAGCTCGTTCCAGATAACGTGCCATCCAATAAACACGCTCAGCTACACGTGAAAGCATCAGACTCCCTCTCCTTCTACCAGTTCTTCATGTATATCGCCCACAATCCAGGTATCCTTACTACCGCCACCTTGTGAAGAATTAACGACCAAGGAACCTTCTACCAATGCTACACGGGTCAAGCCGCCCGGTGTGACAAAAATGTCCTTGCCGCTCAGGATAAACGGACGCAAATCCACATGACGCGGCGAAATCTGAATGCTCTCCCCTCTTTCACAGGAAGTCGGGGTGACCGATAAACTTAAAGTCGGCTGGGCAATGTAATTGTTGGGATTTTCCTGAATTAATTGACGGAACTCTTCCACTTTGGCCTTAGTGGAATGAGGCCCTACCAACATGCCGTAACCACCGGATTCATTGGCTGGTTTCACCACTAAATCAGCTAAATTATCCAGCACGTATTCCCGGTCTTGTTCACGACGGCAAACCCAAGTAGGTACATTTGGCAAAGAAGGTTCTTCATTCAGATAATAGCGAATCATGTCCGGCACATAGGCATAAATAACCTTGTCATCCGCTACGCCACATCCTGGTGCATTGGCAATAGCGACCTTGCCCTCTTTCCATGCACGCATAATGCCGGGAATCCCTAACATGGAATCCGGGCGGAATACTTCCGGGTCAATAAATTCGTCATCAATACGCCGGTAAATGACGTCAACGCGCTCCAAGCCTTTGATCGTTTTCATATACACATAACCGTCTTTACCAACGGTCAGGTCAGCCCCTTCGAGCAAAATTAAACCGGCTTGCTGGGCTAAGAAAGCATGCTCAAAATAAGCGGAGTTATAAATACCCGGCGTCATCAAAGCAATATTTGGGTCATCCAAATCAGGACGCAAAGAAGCGAGCATCTCATAAAGGTGTGCTGGATAGTCACTGACTGGGCGAATAGGCAAGGTATTGAAGATTTCAGGCAGTACACGCTTGGTTATATTACGATTTTCCAGCATATAGGCAACGCCGGACGGTACGCGCAGGTTATCTTCTAATACATAAATCACGCCATCATTATGGCGCACAAGGTCAGAACCGCAAATATTTGCCCAGACACCGTGCGGCGGTGTCATACCAACACACGCTTCCCGGTAGCCTTTGGATTGCAGGACCACATCCGTAGGCACCACGCCATCCTTGAGGATTTGGCCGCCATTGTAGATATCCTGAATGAACATATTTAATGCACGGATACGTTGCTTAAGCCCTGTTTCAGTGCGGTCCCATTCAGTAGCAGGAATAATGCGTGGAATAATGTCAAACGGCCACGCTCTATCGATATTTCCAGCATCACTATAAACCGTGAAGGTGATACCCATTTCACGGATGACAGCTTCTGATTCCTGAACGCATTGGCGGAATCGTTCCGGGGTCAAATGCCGCAAATACTCCACTAGTTTATAGCTAGACTCGCGTGGCTGATGCACTGTTGCAATCAGTTCATCATAGAATTTACCGGGATCATACTGATTCCATTCTTTTTTCATACTATTTGTTCCGAGCGAAGAGTCGATGTTGTAAATGGAGGCTTGCAAGCCTGCTTACCTTATTGTTATTTAATCAAAGCAAGATTCATGCCCGAAGTTGGTGAATCTACTGTATCAGGAACAAAAAACGCGGGGGAAGGTAAAGCCAAAGGCAGCCACTTATCTATCATGGCTGCCATCTAAATACTTATTGAACAACGGAAACTTTGTTCATGATAACAGCTTCAACAGGAACATCCTGATGCATGCCTTTGCTACCTGTTTTAACGGCCACGATAGCATCAACCACGTCCAAACCTTCCGTTACCTTGCCAAATACGGCATAACCCCAGCCCTGTGGAGTTTTGGAACGGAAATTCAGGAAATCATTGTCTTTAACATTAATGAAGAATTGTGAAGAAGCAGAATGCGGGTCCATGGTACGAGCCATAGCAATAGTACCCCGATCATTTTTCAAACCGTTATCGGCTTCATTTTGAATCGGTGCACGCTTATTACCTTTTTCGCTCATATCAGCGTTCATGCCACCACCCTGGATCATAAAACCAGGAATAACGCGGTGGAAAACAGTACCGTTATAAAAACCATCCTTGACATAGGCCAGAATGTTTTCCACGGTTTTAGGAGCCGCTTTGGCATCCAGTTCAACCGTAATATTACCTTTAGTCGTTTCGATCAGGATTTTAGGATTTGCAGACATGTTACCTCCAGTTGCCGCTTGGCCATCCGTTTTAGTGTCAGCGTAAGAAAAGGGGCTAATCAGACCAAGCGTTAAAGCGAAAAGAAAAATGAAAAGACGAGTTGTCATTGCTATTACCTACCCCATAGTTGTCGTTATCATGGCATGGTGCGCATGATAACGTATCCGATGAAATTTAGGCAATCAATGCCGCTGTACTGCGTGCAATTGCCAGTTCTTCATTGGTAGGAATGACCAATAATTGCACACTGGCAGTATCGCTATGGAAAGGCATGACCTGCTTACTACGTTGCTGATTCTTATTGCTGTCCACCCCAATACCCAAGCCTTGCAGATTGGCACAGATTTGTTCACGTATCCGTGCTGAATGTTCACCAATGCCACCGGTGAAGATAATCGCATCAACGTTACCCAATACCGCAAAATAAGCACCTAAGTACTTTTTGGCACGATAGACAAACAAAGCTTCGGCTAGCTGGGCATCCGTATCACCCGAATCCATACGGCTTTGGACTTCGCGCATGTCCCCTACTCCACAAATACCTTTCAGACCACTTTGCTTATTCAGCAGATGTTCCAAAGCATCAGCAGTTAGACCCATTTCGCGTTGCAGATAAAAATGCAAGGCCGGGTCAAGGTCTCCACAGCGAGTACCCATGACCAAGCCTTCCAGAGGCGTCATCCCCATGGAAGTATCCACACTTTTACCTTGGGCAATCGCAGTAGCACTACAACCATTCCCCAAATGCATGGTAATCAGGTTCAACTCGCTTAGATCCCGCTTGAGGTATAACGCCGCTTGCTGGGCAACATACTGATGCGAAGTGCCATGGAAACCATAACGACGCACCCGATATTCACGATACAGCTCGGCTGGTAAAGCATAACGGAAAGCCACTGGCGGCATGGTTTGATGGAATGCGGTATCAAATACCGCCACTTGTGGAATACCTGGGAACAATTGCTGGGCAACTTCTATGCCTTGCAGATTAGCGGGATTATGCAAAGGTGCCAGGGGAATCATGTCACGAATAGCTGCAATAACATCCGCATCAATCAGTACCGGCTGCTGGAAACGTTCGCCGCCATGCACAACTCTATGACCAATCGCATCAATCCCTTGGCCACTACCAATAATGCCTTCGCGCTGCAAATGCAGAATCAAGTGTTCCAACGCATGATGATGCGAGGTCATTTCACTACCCGGCTCGCCAATACGGTCAACCAAACCCGATGTTAATACCTCAGCATTACCTGCCATACTGAACACTTGATATTTGACCGATGAGCTACCGGCATTTAAGACCAAAATTCTCATGCTACAGCCTCCTCGTGCACACCCATGCTAGCAGTAACATCCACCGCTGCCTCTTGTTGAGCTTGAATAGCCGTAATAACAACTGTGTTCACAATATCAGCCACCAAACAGCCACGACTCAAATCATTAACTGGTTTGTTTAAACCTTGTAGTACCGGGCCAATAGCCAAGGCATTGGCAGAACGTTGCACCGCTTTATAAGTGTTATTACCGGTATTCAAATCCGGGAAGATAAACACCGTAGCTTTACCCGCGACTTCACTATTCGGCATTTTGGAGCTAGCCACACTCGCATCCACCGCTGCATCGTATTGAATTGGGCCATCCAATTTCAGATCCGGACGACGCGACTGCGCAATATGAACCGCTTCACGCACCACTTCTACATCATCACCCTTACCGGATTCACCGGTGGAGTAAGACAACATCGCAGTACGAGGTTCAATACCAAACATACGCGCGGTATCGGATGATGTCATGGCAATATCGGCTAGCTGTTCGGCATTAGGATTCGGGTTCACCGCACAGTCGCCATAAACCAGTACGCGATCTTCCAGACACATGAAGAAAACGCTTGAGACCAACGAGCAACCCGGTTTGGTTTTGATAATTTCAAAAGCCGGACGAATGGTATGTTGAGTGGTATGAATGGCCCCGGATACCATGCCATCTGCATAGCCCAATTGTACCATCATAGTCCCAAAGTAACTGACATCCACCATGGTGTCGCAAGCGGAAGCATAGGTAACATTTTTGTGTTTGCGCATTTCATAGTAGGTCTGTGCAAACTCCGACCGCAATGGCGAAGTACGCGGGTCAACAATATCCACACCACGTAATTTCAGCCCCAAATGCGAAGCCTTCAGGCGCACATCCTCTTCCACACCCAATAACGTCAGCTTGACGACATCACGTAAGGAAAGGATTTCAGCTGCACGCAGAATGCGTTCATCATTACTTTCCGGCAGCACAATATGTTTGCGCTGGGATTTAGCGCGCTGAATCAGTTCGTATTCAAACATCAGCGGGGTGATGCGGTGGCCATTATTCTGAATCAGGCTTTGACGCAACTGATGCATATCCACATAGGATTCCATCAAACCGAGAGCAACCGCAATCTTGCGTTCATCGGATGGCAGAATACTGCCTTCGACTTCATTGATTTTCAGCGCAGTGGTGAAAGTATCCCAAGGAGAGAGCAAAATCGGCATGCGCAAACGATTCATGCCTTCCAGCAACTTGCAAACTTCAGGCGCAGGCTTTTGCCCGCCTGTTAATACCATACCGGCAATCATCGGATAAGTACCGGAAGCATCTGCTGCTAAACTGCCGAGAATGATATCGGAACGGTCACCCGGCGTAATAACCAGGCTGCAATTTTCCAGATGACCGAGGAAATCCTGTACCTGCATAGCCGCCACTTTGTAACGGGCTACTTCATGCGTCATGGATTGCTTACTGCCATACAAACATTCAAAACGCAGTTCACGGGCAATTTCACCCACCGTCGGGCGTTCTAGGGCACCGTTTTCTGGCAGGATGTAGAAGGGGAATCGGGAACTTTGCAGTAACTCTGCCAGGTTATCGGTTTGATCAGGCGGAACACGGTTCGCAAACGCGGCAAGAATGTCACAATTTTGTCCGGCTAAGTGCTCTTCGAGCATACGCAAGGCATCAGCAATTTCACCTGCCGTACGGTTATAACCCTTGATAACCGGTAAAAATAAACAGCCGAAATTATTGGCTAAGGTTGCATTGAAATCCAGTTCTAAAGCGACATTGGCACCGATGAAATCACTGCCCGCACACACCACAATGTCCATGCGCTCTTGCACTGCTTTGAACTTGGCAATAATCAGTTTGACCAGTTCATCATACTGCCCATCACCGAGCATCTTGCGAGCGGTTTCTATCGTACAACCATACAGCTCGCTAGGTTCCATTTCCAAATCATAGCGTTTGGAAACCAAATGGATGAGTGGATCCTTGCCATTATTTTCCGTGATCAATGGGCGAAAAAAACCTACCTTAGGTGTTATGGCGCGGAGCATCTCCATCATACCAAGCACGACTATAGACTTGCCGCTGCGTGGTTCCGCACCAGCGATATAAATACTGTGAAACACAAATAATCCCCTTGTGCAAAAAGGTTGGGATGCACGTTATTCTTATGTTTAGTGGATCAAAAAACTGCCTAGCGTACTTGTGCAATGCAGCATGTATAATAATAAATCTAACCAAGCCTGCCAACGGTTAGATTGTTAAGCGGCATGGTTTTGATCAGGTTGATTATAAAAATATTGATTAATGTCGGGTATTAAAATCCTGAGTTACGGTCAAGTTAAGCGTTTCAATCTGGCAGCTCCACTCCCTTTCCGTTAACATTCTGCTCACAACCACAAACACACGAAAGGACTTTATGGACGCACAACCCAAAGACCCTCAAGCTGTTATTGTCACCCTGCAAGGCACTGACGGCCACACTTGTGATATTCAGGCGGGCAAACACCAACTGGTTGCGGATGAACCCGCTAACCTTGGTGGTCATGATGTTGGCCCTGCTCCTTACCAATACCTGAAAGCGGCACTTGGTGCTTGTACTGCCATGACGTTGCGTATGTATGCCGAACGGAAAAAATGGCCTTTGGAAAACGTGCGCGTTAGCCTGCATCATAGCCGTGATGCTAACAAGGAAAGTGTTTTTGAGCGTGATATCGAACTGATTGGCAATTTAAGTGCTGAGCAAAAGGAACGTTTGTTAGAGATTGCTGATCGTTGCCCAGTACATAAAACGCTCAGTCACGGTGCCACTATTCTAAGCAAACTTGTCGAACCAAAGTGAATTGACGGACATGTTACAAATCTACAATAGCCTCACTCGCCAGAAAGAAACCTTCCAGCCCATCAATCCCCCTCAGGTACGTATGTATGTGTGCGGCATGACGGTGTATGACTACTGTCACCTTGGGCATGCTCGTGTCATGGTGGTGTTTGATACGGTTTACCGTTATCTGCAGGCGAGCGGCTATGTAGTCGATTACGTGCGCAATATCACCGATATTGATGACAAAATTATCAAACGTGCCGCTGAAAATAGTGAGCCGATTGATGCACTGACAGGGCGTTTTATTGATGCTATGCATGAAGACGAAGACGCCCTGAATGTGTTGCGCCCGAGTGAAGAACCACGCGCTACTGGCAATATTCCGGAAATGCTCGGCATGATCCAGACCTTGCTGGATAAGGGTTATGCTTATCAAGGCAAGAATGGCGATGTTTATTATGATGTCTCCCGCTTTGCAGGCTATGGCAAATTATCCGGACGCAAACTGGATGAACTGCGAGCAGGCGAACGTATTGCCGTCGATGAAGTTAAGGATGACCCACTAGATTTTGTCCTATGGAAAGCGGCAAAACCGGGGGAACCGGCGTGGGATGCTCCATGGGGAGCAGGTCGTCCGGGTTGGCATATTGAATGCTCAGCCATGTCGCAAAAGTTATTGGGTGATCATTTTGATATTCACGGTGGCGGTTCAGACCTACAGTTTCCGCACCACGAAAATGAAATTGCTCAAAGCGAAGGTTGCACAGGTCACAAACATGTTAATTACTGGATGCACAATGGTTTTATCCGCGTAAATGACGAAAAAATGTCCAAATCACTGGGCAATTTCTTCACGATTCGCGAAGTACTACAGCATTATCGGGCAGCAGAAATCCGCTTTTTTATTCTCAACAGCCATTATCGCAGCCAGCTGAATTATTCCACCGAACAGCTTGATGCTGCTCGAGCCTCGCTGACCCGTCTTTATACTGCGGTGCGCGGACTGCCTGCAGCTGAAGTAGCCAGCCAAAGTGAGTTTGAAAGTCGTTTCCGCAACGCGATGGATGACGATTTTAATACGCCTGAAGCTATTTCGGTTTTGTTTGAACTAGCCAGTGAAATCAACCGTGTGCGTAAAGCGCAAGGTGATACCGCTGCGGCACCATTAGGCCGTTTATTGCAACACTTAGCCGGTATGTTGGGCTTGTTGCAAGATGAAGCAGAAAGTTGGTTCAAAGGTTCCGCGGGTGATAAAGGTCTAGACGATGCAGCGATTGAAGCCCTGATTCAGCAACGACTGGCCGCCCGTAAAGGCAAAAATTGGGCTGAATCTGACCGTATCCGCGATGAACTCAAGGCACAAGGTATTGTGCTAGAAGACGCTGCAGGCGGTACTACTTGGCGTCGTGCTTAATCGTTAGCCCTTATATAAAGAAAGGGCATTCATTGCCCTTTCTTTTTGCCTATCTAAAACCCATTTAGTGAACTATTGAGCCTTCATGGCAGGTTCATCCAACATCTTAGCCAGCTGATCAGCTGGACGGAAACCAGGAATCATAACGCCGGATGTCGTTAACAGAGCCGGTGTACCATTTACACCCAATTTTTGGCCTAATTCAAACTGATCTTTGACTGGGTTATCGCATTCCTTAGCGGGCACTTCCTCACCATTTTTGGCTTTAGTCATGGCTTCCTGCTTGTTGTCTGCACACCAAACACTCACCATTTTCTTGTAAGCCGCTGAATTAATTCCCGCCCGTGGATAAGCCAGATAACGGACAGTGATGCCTTTGTCATTCAGCGCAGGCACTTCTTTGTGCAATTTAACGCAGAATGGGCAATCGACATCGGTGAACACATACAGGACGTGTTTTTCATCACCTTTGGCCTTGAACTCGATGGTTTTGCTACTATCAATGCTTGCGACCATGGCTTTACGTTCAGCAGAACGGCCCTGTTCAGTCAGACTGGTTTTAGTCTGAGCATCAATTAAGTCACCAGCAAAAATATAACGGCCATCACCACTGATATAGAAAATATCGCCACCAAATTTGACCTCAAACACGCCATTCACAGGGGTTGCTTTCACAGAATCGGCAGCTGCCCCGACTAATGTCTTGATCTTGTCAGCTAAATCCGCCGGAACAGCCGTATCTGTAGCTGCTTTAGCCGCTTCCATGAGAGCTTTAGTAGCTGTTTCTTCCGCCATAGCCGCCGTACATCCTAAAATGGCAGCAATAGCAACGCCCAATATCAGTTTTTTGTACATGGTATTCTCTCAATCCCAGATAAAATGCTTCAAAAAAATCAGTTTATTGTTGTGTTATAAGTGGCCGTACCTTACCACGTTTGCCCTGTAGTTACACTCCGGTCGGCTACTAGCCACGCGGATGATGCAAACGATGGATTTCCTGCAAGCGAACCTGTGCAACATGCGTGTAAATTTGTGTTGAAGATAAATCACTATGCCCTAACAACATTTGCACTACGCGCAAATCAGCACCATGATTCAATAAATGAGTGGCAAAGGCATGGCGCAAGGTATGCGGTGAAATATGTTTACCAATGCCCGCCTCCAGCGCATAACGCTGGATCAGGATCCAGAACATTTGTCGAGTCATACCACTGCCACGAGTAGTCACGAACACATGTTCATCCACACTTTTGCCTTGCATGAGTTGGGGGCGACTATTATGCAAATAATGCTGCACCCAATGCAGTGCTTCTTCTCCTAAGGGTACCAGACGCTCTTTGCTACCTTTGCCAGTGATGCGTATGACGCCATGCTGTAAGGAGAGTTCCGCTAAACGAATGCCAATCAGCTCGGATACCCGTAAACCGGTAGCATATAACATTTCCAGCATGGCTCGATCACGCAGCCCTAGAACATCTTCTGGGTCAGGTGCATTCAAGAGTGCTTCGACATCTTCTTCTGATAAGGCTTCCGGCAAGGTACGGCCTAAACGGGGCGCATCCACTTGTGCAGTGGGGTCATCCTTGCGCACGCCTTCACGGATTAAATAGTGATAAAAGCGCCGCATACTGGATAGCAATCGTGCGGTACTGGCTGACTTAGCCCCTTCGCTAACCTTATTCGCCAGATAATCCAGCAAATCACTGCGTTTAGCCTCGGCTAATACCACATTCTGTGTACTCAACCAATGGCAAAGCAAACGCAAATCACGTTCATAGCTCGCTAGCGTATTACGACTAACGCCACGTTCTGACCAAAAATTATCCAGAAATTGATCAATCAAGTTCTGGCTTGGGCATTTGACCCGTATCGCGGGTGTGGTGAATTTTTTTCGCGTTGTCATGGTCTTAGTTGGCATGAATTAAAAGCTGACGTAAGCTTGTTTTCATAATAACGGGGCTAAAAAATGCATAACAACGATTATAATAACATGGTAATGACCTATGCGGTGCTACACGATTACGGCGATCAACAGAATACCCTAGCAAGAATAAAGGATTCAGAAACGATTCCTCACTATGTTGTTCATGATCATGAGGTGCTAACGTATGCCATTTTTGCTAATCCTGCCTGTCAGCCCCAAGAAGCTAGGGAATTATTGGCGACACCTTTAAGTGAAGATTTTTGTCGTCGCTGGTTGTTTTTTTATAGAGCAGACAGCAGCAAACTTCCTCATGTACCTTATGTAGCAACATTACTAGAGCAACAAATCGGCCTACAACACGATTTAGCCCGTCTCAACGCCCCCCGTCTAGCTGCTTTTAGTGGTAGTTGGCTCATCATGATTGTACTGCTGGCGCGTGGTCATTTCTGGTTGGTCGTTGGTACTATTGCCTCGCTATTGTGGTATTGGTTGAACACTGAACCGGGTTTACGCCACAAACGTCAGCAATTACAACTGCATGCCCAACAATTGGATGCGATTGGGGAACAATACCAGCAATTGCACGCACAATTGGATTATTTACCACCCGCCGCCTCTTTTGCACAATTACAAACGATTTACCAACAAGCCGCTGTTAGTTTATGGCAGGAAACCGTCGCTAATGTGGTACGTGAGTATGAACTGCAAGAAGTGAGGACCGTTTTAGAACATCGGCATTGGCCTGCGTTTGTGGTGGATAGTTGGGGTTGGCTACAAATTCCATTCGAGCCGGATAGCACACTTAGTCAATATTTATGTGATCCCTCTCATCAAGCGTTAGCGGCATTGCAACCTGCGACTGAGGATCAATCGACGCTTTTTCGCCTAACCTATCTGCAAATCATGGTGTTAACTGACCACCGTTTACTATTAGGTCGTGGCTACTATGATCGGGTGCAAGACAAGTTTATAGCTAAACACTTTGAGGCAATTTCCTATCAACGTCTGCTGGATTTGCAGATCAGTCAGGATTTGTTACCAGAACACGCTTGCGTACAAAACAGCTTACCCACAACCCTTTACCAAGCTTACTTTCGTCAGCCTGTGCAGATACTGACCCTAAATAGTTACGAACAGAAACCGTGGATTTGTGCCAAGTTAACGTCAGATAAAGCGCTTAATCATCAACAGCATCCGCTAGAAACAGTAGGTTTAAAAACCGATTTGGCCCAATTAAGACGCCTGTTGACTGAAAAGTTAACTATGCAACAGGCTAATTAAGGTTAGTTGTACATCTTAAGAGGCCATTAAAGCAGCCATCTTTTCTAGGGTTGGTCGCTCAATCACGCCTTTTTCCGTTACCAATGCATCCACTAAAGAAGCTGGGGTCACATCAAAGGCAGGATTCCAAGCTTGAGTTTGATGAGCAGCTATCCGATGGCCATTGACCGACAGAATTTCATCCTGTGGACGCTCCTCAATCGGAATCAGGTTGCCATTAGGGGTTTCCATATCAATGGTACTGGTTGGCGCGACTACCATGACCTTGACCCCGTGATAACGTGCATTCACCGCCAAGCTATAAGTACCAATCTTATTAGCTACATCACCATTGGCGGCAATGCGGTCAGACCCGACAATCACCCAAGACACCTTACCCAACTTCATCAAATGAGCAGCAGCACCTTCACAAATCAAATGCGCGGGGATTTTGTCTTTGACTAATTCCCAAGCGGTTAGACGTGAACCTTGCCACCAGGGACGGGTTTCATCAGCATAGACATGTTCAATCTTGCCATCGCTGTAAGCCCGACGGATAACGCCTAACGCGGTTCCATAACCACCGGTTGCCAATGAACCGGTATTACAATGGGTTAGAACGCCATGGGTAGGATTAATCAAAGCACTACCCAGCTCACCCATCCGATAGTTGGCATCGATATCTTCCTGATGAATACGTTTAGCCAGTTCCAGCAAGCGCACATCGGGATCATCCTGAATGTTTGCCAGTTCAGCACTCATACGCTTTAACGCCCACATTAGATTGACAGCGGTCGGACGTGATTTCATCAGCAGATCTTTTTCTGCTTCCAAACGCGTGCGCCAATCATGTGGGTATTGTTTATAACTCTTACGTGCAGCCATTACCAAGGCATAGGCTGCAACAATTCCAATTGCCGGTGCACCGCGAACCACCATGTTACGAATGGCATCAGCCGTTTCCTCAGCACCGTATAAATGTACATATTGTTCGTGTTGTGGCAATTTGCGCTGATCAAGCAGCACAAGATGATTATCTTTCCACTCCACGGCACGGATAGAATCGTGTTGACTCATAACAGTTTTCGGCATAAATAGGTTAAGTTAAGTTGCAATATTACAACACCCTGATGAAAATTGAACTACTCATTATTCCTCGCTGGATCATAACCGTTGACCCAGAAAACCAAGTGCTTTCACAACATGCTGTCGCTATTAATGAGGGTAGTGTGCTTGACATACTACCAGTAGAGAGTGTGTCTGAACGCTACGATGCTCAACAAACTGTCGTTTTACCGCAACATGCGTTATTACCCGGTTTCATTAATGCGCATACCCATGCGGCCATGTCTTTACTTAAAGGGCTAGCCGATGATTTGCCTTTAATGGATTGGCTACAAAATCATATCTGGCCAGCAGAAGCGCGTCATGCCGATGAAAACTTTGTCTATGATGGCACGCAATTGGCTATTGCGGAAATGATTCGTTGTGGAACTACGTGTTTCAACGATATGTACTTTTTCCCCGAGGCTAGCGTAAAAGCGACTATTGAAGCCGGTATTCGCGCCTCTATTGGCCTGATCATGATTGATTTTCCGACTGCTTGGGGTAGCGGGCCACAAGACTATTTGCAAAAAGGTTTGGCCCTACGTCAGCAGTTACAAGGCAATCCGCTGATCACCACCGTATTGGCTCCCCATGCACCGTATACAGTGTCGGATGAACCCTTACAACTGTTGCATCAGACCGCTGAAGATCTGGATATTCCGATGCACATGCATGTGCATGAAACCGCTTTTGAAGTCGAGCAAGCACTTGCCCAAAACGGCGAACGCCCCTTAAGCCGTCTAGAGCGGTTAGGCGTCTTGGATCGGCATTTTTTGGCCGTGCATATGACACAGCTAACCGAGGCAGAAATTGCCATGCTCGCGGAAAAACAGGTCAATGTCGTGCATTGCCCAGAATCTAACCTGAAACTAGCCAGTGGTTTCTGCCCGATCGCCAAATTGACCGCTGCAGGCGTGAATGTTGCATTAGGTACGGATGGCAATGCCAGCAATAATGATCTGGATATGCTCGGGGAAATGCACACGGCTGCCTTACTAGCCAAAGCTGTCGCTCAAGATGCCAGTGCCATTCCTGCGAGTACCGCCTTACGCATGGCTACCATTAATGGCGCTAAAGCCTTGGGTTTGGAAAAAATAACCGGTTCACTGGAAATCGGCAAAGCGGCTGATATGATTGCCATTGATCTGGGAACTCTGGAAACCCAGCCCCTGTATGACCCGGTTTCCCATCTGGTGTATTGTACCCGCCGTGATCAGGTCACTCATGTATGGGTAGCAGGTAAAGCTTTGCTGACAGATCGCAAATTGACCACGCTGGATGAAAGTGCTTTGCTGGCTAAAGCACAAGCGTGGCAACAAAAAATTGGAGAAACCCCATGACAACAACGACTCCTAATGTCGATCCCAATGAAATCCGCAAATTTGAAGAAATTGCCTATCGCTGGTGGGATACGGAAAGTGAGTTCAAACCTCTCCACGATATCAATCCTTTGCGTTTGAATTACATTGATGATCGCGCGCGCCTGCATGGTAAACAGGTGATTGATGTGGGCTGCGGTGGTGGCATTTTAGCCGAAAGCATGGCCAGACGCGGTGCACAGGTCACTGGCATTGATATGGGTGAAACCCCACTAAATGTCGCCCAAATGCATGCCCTGGAATCGCAAGTCGATATTACCTATCGCCAAATCAGTGCCGAAGCCATGGCTAGTGAAGCAGCGGGTCAGTTTGATGTCGTCACTTGCATGGAAATGCTGGAACATGTTCCAGACCCAGCTTCCGTGATTGCCGCTTGCGCGACGTTGGTTAAACCCGGTGGTGATGTGTTTTTTTCCTCCATTAACCGTAACCCTAAAGCCTTTTTGCTGGCTATCGTTGGCGCAGAATACGTCATGAATATGCTGCCAAAGGGTACGCATGAATATGGCAAGTTTATCAAGCCTTCCGAATTGGAACGTTGGGCACGCTCTGTCGGCCTGCAACTACGGAATATCTCCGGTATGACATACAACCCCATATTCCAAAGTTATCGTTTAGGCCGTGATGTTGATGTCAATTACATGATGCATTTTAAGAAGGAAAACTAACTTGATGTTGAACGTGAAGCGACTTGCCTTAGTATTAGCTCTGCCCCTAATACTGAGTGCGTGTGCGGTGCAGTACGATGGTGTTGTCCTAACCCCTGAGGGCAATCCACGTCTGACTCAGGTCTCCCCCCTGATGCAACAGAATATTAATACTTTAACGAATGCCCTCATTCAGCTAGACCCAAGCATTATTGACCCGGCTGAAGCCCGTTCAGTGGCTTATGATGCTTACGTTTACCCCATGTATTTAGCCAATGATTGGGGGTTAACTTGGCCACCACTATTTCACAATACCCTGCGTAATGCTAACCAACGCAAAGCAGGGCTATGTGTAGACTGGGCTCGTGCTATGCGGGCACGTATGCGTTCTAAACACTTACGTACCTTTGATCTTTATTGGGGTGTTGCTCATAAGGGCAATGCGTGGCAAGAACACAGTACCCTGATTGTCACGGCTAAGGGTTATCCGTTTGAAAGCGGTATTGTGCTTGACCCGTGGCGTAACTCCGGTGAATTGTTCTGGAGTAAAATCCCAGAAGATGTGCGTTACCCGTGGAAATATTTCGAAGGACCCGGTTAAGCCTCATTGCTTATGAAAAGTCAGAACCAGCACATCCCGCCATGCGGGTTGTGTTGGGTCAACAGGTTGTACTTCAGTGACACCGTGATACACCAAATGATCATTCACCAAGACTAAATCGCCAGCTTTTTCCAGCGTCCCCTCACCTAACGGCTGCATCTGATTATCATAAATCTGACTCACGCCCCCTTTGATATTGTGACGGTCCATCATCATGATCAGAATGAATTCAGCACCATCCTTATGCACGCCTTCCGGTGTCGGTTTACCCAACTCCTGTGGACGCGCCACAATGCGGAATTGATGGGCCTGAATGCGCCATAACTGCCCCGGACTTTTATTAAATAACTCCATTGTCCAGCGAATAATCTCGGTTAGTACCGGATTCTGCAAAGTCGTGGATAACCAAGGACGAAAATGCCGATTAAAGCCACCATGTACCTGATTGTAATGGGTACTCTGATAATGCGGTTCATGCGGTAATACCGCCAGCTTATTATGCTGCCAATGAAAAACCGAATAACGTCGGTAACGGTAGCTACCACCATCGCGCAAATAGGGATCACGTAACAGGCTATTCCAGCTGAGACGGAAACGTTGGTATGCCTGCCCCATGCGTTTTACAAGGCGTTGCTGTAAACGGTTAACATTGGTATCGATTACTAACAGATACCCGGGCTGTTGCAATAGCGTATTCACTGGCCTCACTGACTTTTATTTTGACACTTAACAGTTATTGTAAAACGCTCATTTGCCCCTGAACAGATCAAACAGGTGTATTCGCAATAAGCGTAGCGCGTACCGGGGCTGGATAGCCTTCAATCGTGCGGCTGCCGTCTTGCGGATGCAGGAAATCACTAAGAGATTCGCCTTTACTCCACACTGTACAGCGCTGTTCTTCTGTGCTGGTTTGATTACGGTCTACCAAACGTATATTGGTAAAACCTAAGCGCTTTAACCACAAAGACAGCATGGGCACTGATGGAATAAACCAAACATTGCGCATTTTGGCATAACGATCATGCGGCATGAGCACCGTTTGTTCATTACCTTCAATGACCAAGGTTTCCAATACCAGTTCCCCACCAGCGCGTAATGCCCGCCGTAACTCCTGCAAATGGCCTAATGGATCGCGACGATGATATAAAACCCCCATGGAAAAGGTGGTATCAAAGCCTTTTTGGCGCAAATCGGGCAAGTCTTCACTTTTCAGTGGCAACATCCATACCGGATGTTGACCAGCATAATGCTTTATCAACTGGAATTGTGTGAGAAACAGCAAGGTTGGATCAATTCCGATGACTGCTTGTGCACCCGCTGCGTACATACGCCACAAGTGATAACCACTGCCGCAACCAACATCCAAAACCAAACGCCCTTCCAATGGGCTGAGATGCGGATAAACACGATCCCATTTCAGATCAGAACGCCACTCTGTGTCAATCGGGATTCCAAACAGTTCATACGGCCCTTTACGCCAAGGAATCAGCGCTTTCAAAGCGGTCATTAGTGGCTGCAATTGTTCAGGAGAACTATCCGTAGACTGCCCAATCCTGACCACACGCTCGCCAAAATCCACGCTTGAAGCGGCTATATCTGGCAAGTTATCCAGCACCGTTTGCCATTCTGCTTGCCGACCATGCAGATGATAACTCGCTTCGCGCAATTGTTCCGGCAAGGTATCTAACCATGCTGTCAGACGTGAGGTGGATAAAAAGCGGGCTAAGCCTTCAGGTAATGTGTTAATCATGATAACCCCCTGTTAACAGGGCCGTGATAGTAACCATTTGCAGGGTATGCTGACAATCCACTTACCACGCTTACCGTACTAACAAAGCCAGCCTATAATAACTTAAGCTTACAATATGGATGGTACATGACGTCGATACAAGCTGGTTTAGGTTATTTATTAGCGGACGTTTCTCGCCTAGCCTAGTGCGACGCACGTTTTAGTAACGTCTAATAGATCGGATAATTTCCTAAAACTAGACCGTTAAACAATGGTAAGCCTTATTCCAACTAAAATTCAGCATCCCCCAAGTGGCGAAAGGTAATTGAACCTTCAGCAACCCCATACACTCCAATGGATAACTATTCATAAAAAAGGATTCTATATGCGTTTTAGATGGATATTAGCCGCTATTATGGTATTTACACTCGTATTACCAACCACACAAGCTAATGCTGCTGTGGGTTTAAATAATACCGAATGGGTTTTGCAAGAATTGACCGGCTGGAAAGGCAAACCTCTTAACCAGATCGAACGTTCAGCGACGTTAGGTTTTGCCCAAGGCAGTGTTC
>CAZCJE010000017.1:4633-21627 GCA_964498805.1 uncultured Thiothrix sp. | reverse complement strand
CCTCTTAACCAGATCGAACGTTCAGCGACGTTAGGTTTTGCCCAAGGCAGTGTTCATGGCAACGATGGGTGTAATACCTTCAATGGCCCATATGAACAAAAAACCCGCGTGACCAATAGCCTACGCATCCTTACCGACAAATTCATGTCCACCATGATGGCTTGCCCCGGTACGGGTTCCGCGTTAGCGAACGCCTATTTACAAGCCTTAAAACAAACGGCTGCCTATCGACTTCAGCCCAATACCTTAATATTGGTGGATGCTAAAGGTAAAATGCTGGCTAAATTTACCCAACCTGCCACGACTTTACCCGGTACTCATTGGCAATTAATTAGCTATAACAATGGCAAGGCATTAGTTGGCAGTCCAAATACCGCCAAAATGAATCTAGTCTTTGACAAAAGCGGGCAATTAAGCGGTAACGGTGGCTGCAACCTGTATCATGCCGGTTACAAACTGAGTAAACAGGGTGATTTGGACATAATTGCTGTGCAACCCATCGCGGCGACCCGCAAAATGTGCATGCAGCCGCCTAATTTAATGGCAGAAGAAGGGCATTTCCTGCGTGCTCTGCAACAAGTTCATCAATACCATCGTTCGGGTAACCGTCTAGATATGTATGACAAACACGGCACACGTATGCTGACCTTATCATTGCTTGCCCCTCAACCACGTTAAACTTTCCCGTAACACCCTATAAAAAAAGGGAAGCCTTGCTTCCCTTTTTACCTTTATGCAACACAAAGTTTAGGCAGATTTTACTGCTAACAGTGATACAAAATTTAAGCCCTGAAACCATTGCGATACTTGGGCAAAACCGGCTTGTTGTAAGCGTTCACGGTGAATATCAACGGTATCCGGAATCAGAACATTTTCCAGCGCCGAGCGTTTTTGGCTGATTTCCAGTTCGCTGTAGCCATTAGCGCGCTTGAATTCCAGATGTAAATCATTCAACAGCGTTTGTTCCACCTCAGCAGCAAAGCGGATTTTTTCCGATAAGATCAACACCCCGCCCGGACGCAAACCTGCATAGATTTTTTCCAGCATAGCTAAACGTTCCGCTGGTTTTAGAAACTGCAAGGTAAAATTCAACACCACAACAGAAGCATTATGCAACTCAGTCGCTTGAATATCCTGACAATGCACTGCAAAGGTTTGCGGCAGTAAATGACGCTGTAAAATTTGCTCACAACGGCTAATCATGGCAGCGGAATTATCCACGCCAATATACCGCACACCAGCTACTTTGACCTGAGAAGCTATGGATAAAGTAGCCGCTCCGAGAGAACAACCTAAGTCATATACACGCGTATCTGCTTGCACAAAATGACGCGCAATCACACCTAACAGATTAATGACCGTTTCATAACCGGGCACAGAACGACGAATCATATCCGGAAAAACATCCGCTACGGCGGCACTAAATGCAAAGTCGACTACCTGTGCTTGAGGCAAGGCATAAATGTCGTCCCGTTGCATTAGCTCGCTTCTCCCGGCCAACGCGCTTCGGCTGGCACGCGGCCTAAAATCAAATGTTCACCCGTACGTTTCCCGGCATCTGGCCCTAGATAAAACAAAAAAGGCCCTACTACTGCTTCTGGACGCGCGACAGTAAAGGGATTTTCACCGGGATAGTTCAAAGTACGCATCCCGGTACGAATCGGCCCTGTCTCCACCGTATTCACCCGTATAAAATGCTTAGGATCATCATATTCGTCCGCCAGAATATCGCAAAACGCTTGCATACCGTTTTTAGCCACACCAAAAGCCCCAAAATAGGCTTTATTAGACGTATGACTAGCAAAAACAATCGATGAATCCGCAGATTTTTCCAGCAAAGGTAAGCAAGCGTGGGTTAACAAGAAGTTAGCATGCAAGTTAACCATGATCATTTTCGACCACAGCTCAGTGTCATAATGCTTCACAGGGGTAAAACAAGCCAACCAAGCAGCATTTAAGACCAAACCATGCAAGCCGCCCAATTGCTGTTCAATATTGCTGGCCAGATCAGCATAATCTTTGGCTGTAGCGCCTTGCATATCCAGCGGGTAAATCGCTGGCTCAGGATAACCAGCATTGACGATTTCATCATAGGTTTCTTCAACCCGACGCATATCCTTATCCAGCAGCACCACTGTCGCACCGGCCTGAGCGCAAGCAGTGGCAATGGCTTTGCCAAGCCCTGCTGCTGCTCCTGTCACCAGAATGACGCGCCCTTGCATAGCACCGGCTGCTGGTACGTAGTCGAGTAAATTTTCCTGCATTGCTGTCTCCGCCTGGGGTCAACCTGAAAAAGTGCAGAGTGTAGCGTGTCTGGTGAAAGGGGTGTAGGGGCAAATCTTGATTGGAATAATTGCTTAGAGGATTTCCATGATTTTCAACCCAAAAACAAAGACCAATCCTGCAATCAAACCACTAACAGCACCTTTAATGAAAATGCTTTGCGCTGTTGCACTATAACGTACGACATCTTTATCAAGCTTATCGATCTGGCGGTCACGCTGGGTAATAATCAGATCGCGTTTACGCAAGGCTTCATCACGATTTTGCAGCTGTTGAATGTGTTCCTTAATGGTGTTTTCCAAATGTTGGGTATGCAACACCAATTCCTGAATGTGTTCATCACGCCGACGGACTTCTGCCTCGGTGGCAAGAATGGTTTGATCTCGATCCTTAATGGTGATGTCGCGGGTAGCTAGCTGGTTATCACGCTCCATCAACTGCTTTTCACGTACCGCCAATTGCGCATCACGTTCACGGATGCTGGAATCACGCTCGGCAATGGTTTGATCACGCACCTTAAGCTGGTTATTGCGCTCTTGTAAGGCCGCTTCCTTAAGATTAATTTGCTGATCACGTTGCTCAATCAGGGATTGACGTTCAGCAATAATGACATCACGACTGGCAATGGTTTCATCACGAGTGCTAAGCAATTCATCACGGGCCTGTACCGTCTGATCACGCAACTGCATTTGTACATCACGTTCAGCAATACTTTGATCCCGTAAATGCACTTCTAGCTGCAAGTTACGAATCTGCTCATCGCGATGTGTCATTTCCGTATCGCGAATTTGCAGACTACCATCACGGTCTTTGATCTGCTGAGCAAGATTGGCAATTTGCACATCACGCTCATGCAAACTATTATCACGTTGATGCAGGCTGTTATCGCGTTCGCTGAGCTTTTGATCTCGCTCGCGAATGGTTTCATCACGAGTTTGAATAACCGCATTACGCTCAGTCAGCAAAGAATCGCGGTTATGAATAGTTTCATCACGCTCCTGCATTTGCCCATTTAGCGAGGCAATATGCGTGTCACGTTCCTTAATACCATGGTCACGTTCACCAATGGTGACATCACGATTTTGTAACTGCGTATCACGTAGCTGGATTTGTTTGTCACGTTCACGTAATTGCAAATCCTGACTACTAATACGACTATCACGATCACGTAGGGAAACATCACGCTCTTTGATACGGCGGTCACGTTCAGCAATTTGAGTATCGCGCTCTTCAATATTGCGGTCACGGCTACCCAAACGAATGTCACGATCGCGCAAATCTTCATCTGCTTTGGTAATACGCTCATCACGCATCGCCAATTGCCGGTCACGTTCGGTAAGCTGGGTGTCACGTTCCTGCAAGTGATTTTCCAGCTCGCGAATCGTTTGCAGGAAATTAAGCCCTTGCTGATCACGACTACGCAGAGCCTCCTCACGGGCACGCAATTCGGCATCTCGCTCAGCAATGGTGCGGTCACGTTCATTTAACTGCCGATCACGATCACTGAGGGTAAAGTCGCGCTTTTCTAGCTGTTGTTGTTGGACACCAAGGCGTTGGTCCCGATCTTGAATCAGGTTTTCCTTTTCCGCTAACAAGCGTTCACGTTCCTGAATCTGCTTATCGCGTTCGGATAAAATGCGATCTTTAGCCTGCAAATGCCGATTCGCCAAATCAATATGGCTATCGCGAGCGGCTAATTGCCGATCACGTTCAGCAATATTGCTATCCCGCTCACTCAGCTGCTTATCACGTTCCTTGAGGTTTCTTTCCTGTTCAAGGGTTTGGCGAGTTCGTTCCTGCAGCAAAGTCTCACGTTCAATCAGTTGCTGATCTTTTTTGTGGATGCTTTCATCCCGACTTTGCAGCAACTTATCCTTGCTTTGAATGGCCTGATCAATACGCAATAAGGAACGATCTTTGTCCTCCATGCTACGGTCACGCGCCTGGATTTGCAGTTCCTTTTCCTGTAACAGTTTTTCGTAATAGACCAGATTCTGTTCAAGAGTTTTTAAGCGCGACTCACGCTCTTCTAGCAAACCATCACGCTGCTGGACAACCTTGTCACGCGCTAGCATGCTTTCATCCCGAGAGCGCAGCAGCTTGTCTTTTTCCAGCAATAATTGGCCTTGCTGAAGGAGCAACTGTTCTTTTTCGCTTAAGAGCTTAGCAAGTGTTTCTAGGCGTTTATCGCGTTCATCGATGCGAGCATCGCGTACACGGATATGGCCATCTTTCTCCAGTAACAAACTCGTCATATCCTGACTACGCTTGTCACTGTCTTGTAATCGTTTGTCCATTTCGTCTACGCTGCTCTTTAGTGCCTGTTTGTCGCTAAACGTAAGGTATACGTTGGAATCCAATTTTTTGAAAACATCTAGATCCTTATCTTCCAACTTCATTATTGTTTCCTGCACACACGCCTGTGACTGAAATGAAAGATCATTCCAGTATATATAGAGGCTATTTCGGGATTAGCCAAATTCTGGCATAAACTAGTTCATTTAGCTATCCAGCATTAAAGTTTATCGCCCCCAAATATGCTTGTTTTTTAATCGCCAAGCTTGTGTAAAAAATGGCTGCTTAGACGCCGGAAAATCAATCGTTATTTCACCACTTGCAGCCGTATCCAGAACTTCTATAAGTCTTTGATGATAAAGTGCAGAAATCTCAGGATGAGGGTGATGATAACGGTTGCGATAACCACTAGTGACAATGGCTAAATGGGGTTTAACCTGATCAATAAACGCGGGGCTTGAAGAGGTTTTACTACCGTGATGTGGAACCAATAAAACCTCCGTTTCTAATAAATTGGTTTGATTAACCAAAGTATTTTCAACCGGACGCTCAATATCCGCTGTGAATAGAATACTGTGATAGGAATTAGCAATACGTAATACGCATGACTGGTTATTATCCTTTAGATCAGCATAATCAGGCGCTGGATGTAACACGGTAAAAGTTACTCCATCCCACTCCCAGATTTGACCTTGCTGACAGCGCTGTGGGTTTTGTGCAGATATTTCCACCCCAGCACCTGTCAAAATATTTTGCACCGTCATAGCAGATAATACCGCGGCTGCCCCTCCGGTATGATCCATATCTGCATGCGAAATCATCAAGGTGTCAACTTGACTTATCCCTTGGCCTCGTAACCACGGCACCACCACCATTTCACCGGTATCAAAACTCTCCAAATTTTTAGGGCCGGTATCAAATACTAAAGTATGCTGAGCGGTTTGCACCACGCTAGCCAAACCTTGCCCTACATCAAGAATATTTACCCGAAATTCACCCATTTCTGGCGGAGAAGGTTTATAAAAAATCATGGGTAACAACCACAATAGACCGAGCCAACGTCCGGGCATACCCCGTGGCAGAATCAAGATCAAAAAGCCACCTAAGCCAATAATTAGCCACCCTAAAGGGATTAAAGGCATATACAGCGTAGATAGAGAAAAATTAGCCAATCCCTCCAACATCTGTAATAGCCATGCCAATAAATGTGCTGCCCCACTCCAAATCAAACCAGCTATGCTCGGCCACCAAGCCGTTACTACCATTCCTAGCAATACCAGCGGGGTAATGACAAACGTGACCAGGGGAATAGCCACTAGATTAGCCAGGGGCGCATTCAGAGAAAGCATGCCGAAAAAGCCCGCCGTTAGGGGTATAGTGCCAATGGATAACAATAACTGCATCCACACTACCGCTGATTTACCTAGCTTACGCTGCCGACTACCCAATAACACCAGCAAACCCACGGTGAGAAACGATAACCAGAAACCCACAGATAAGGCGGCTAATGGGTCTAACAGCGTTACCAGCAATAACGCCACACTCAAAGTAATGGAAAACGGCAATTGGCGACGCCACAATAAGCTTGCCAGCATAACCAATAGCATAATGAGGGTACGTTGGGTGGGAATATTCATCCCCGCTAGTAAGGAATAACCAATCGCTAACAACCCCCCGGTCATACCAGCAGCTAAACGCAACGGTAATAGCAAATACAAACGTGGAAACGCATTCCACAACAACCACACAGGGATAATGCCCAAACCTGCGACCATAGTAATATGCAACCCTGAAATCGCCAGCAAATGAATGGTGCCAGTTTTGCGCAAGGTATCCCATTGTGCCTGACTAATACCGCCGGTATAAGCAATCGCTAAGCCTTGAATCAAGCCGGTTTGGGCAGAACCGACAAGGGCTTGATCGATTTGCGTTTTAAACCATTGGCGCAGATGATCAATATTCAACCAATTCGCAACAGACAAGCGTTGATTAGATAGCGATTCACGTACATAACCAGTACCGCCTATACGCTGGGTAAATAGCCATTGCTCATAATCAAAACCATTAGGATTACTAAAACCATTCGGGCGCTTATTACGCGTCAACAATTGCCAACGTTCACCCGCCTGTAACATAGGGGCATCTTTGCTATACCAACCTAAGCGCAATTTGCCTTGAAAATTGTCACTATCTGCTTGAAAAACAAAATGCCAACCATCTGCTTGCTGCTCAGGAATATCCACAATAGTTCCGGTTAGGAGAATATCTTCTCCTTCCCAAGCAGTCGGTAACCAATGGGCCTTGATTTGCTTAGCCGTCAATAAGGCGTACCCACTACCGGCCAATACACCGGCAAGGACTAGCAATAACCAATACCTACTTAAGCGATGTCGCCAACGGTAACTAGCCACAGCAGATGCGACACTTGCACCTAACAACAGCCATATCCAGATTAGCGCCGGTAATTCCGGCATTATTAACACCACTAAAGTGCCTAGAAAAAAACTTAGCGAAATAGTGCGCATTTCGTGAAAACCGTGGATAATGCAATACTCATTATTAATTTTGTCGTATACCGCATGCCGCGAAGAATACTGCGAAAATTCTACCCAGACCCCAATATGTTGAAGCAACACAAGCACTTGCAATTCTTAGGTGACACTTTGCATGCGCCCTTTTTGTGGCATTTGACCCGTCATGCTATTGCCCGTGCGTTTGCTGTTGGCTTATTTGCTATGTGGATACCCTTGCCATTTCAGTCCGTGATTGCGGCTGTGCTGGCAGTCGTGTTCCGAGCGAATTTACCGGTAGCGGTTGCCTTGGTTTTTCTCACCAATCCGGTTACCACCCCACCAATGCTATTTGCTGCTTATGAATTAGGTGCCTTGTTCCTTGGGCATCCAGCGGCTGGCTTTAGCTTTGAGCCGACAATGGCTTGGGTGACGAATAGTCTGGTGCTCATTTGGAAACCTTTTGTACTAGGTTTGAGTCTATCCGCAATCTTATCAACGGTGTTTGGCTATTACGGCATCCATCTATTATGGCGATTCATTATTTTAAGACGCCTAAAAACCCGTCGAGAGCGCTGGGCAAAACGACGTGCCCCAACGCTCACTGCCACCCCGTTATCCCAAACAGATTCAGGCGTGGGCTAATAAACCTTCTTGCAGACGGTAAACGGTATCCATGCGCCGTGCTAATTGCAGGTCATGGGTTACCACCAAGAGGGCCGTCTGCATTTCATCGTTTAATCCCTGCATCAAGCTGAAAACATTATCAGCTGTATTCTGATCCAAATTGCCCGTAGGCTCATCGGCTAGCACCGCTTGTGGACGGGTCACCAATGCACGCGCAATGGCAGCGCGTTGACGCTCGCCCCCGGATAACTGCGCTGGTTTATGATCCAAGCGTTTGCCTAATCCCACTTTTTCCAGTAATTCGGTCGCTTTAGCAGTCGCATCAGGAACCTTAAGCCCTCGAATTAGCAAAGGCATTGCCACATTTTCCAACGCGGTAAATTCAGGCAACAAATGATGGAACTGGTAAATAAAACCTAAGGATTCATTGCGTAATAAACCACGTTCCGTATCCGAAAGCTGATCCATCCGTTTGCCTAGCACTTCCACATGGCCGCTTGAAGGTAAATCCAGCCCGCCAAGAATATGCAGTAAAGTGCTTTTACCACTACCGGAACTCCCGATAATAGCTACTTTCTCACCAGCCTCAATTTGCAAATCAACACCGCGTAGAACTTCAACATCCAAGCGGCCTTCCTGAAAGCGTTTACCCAGTTTTTGGCAGGAAAGAATAATATTACTCATAACGCAGCGCCTCCGCAGGTTGGACTTTAGACGCCCGCCAAGCCGGATAAAGCGTCGCCAGAATAGACATCGCCAGTGAACTAAAGGCAATAATAATCACATCACCTGGATTCACACGCGACTCCAATTCGCTGATAAAATAGACTTTTTCATTAATGAAATGGGTATCAAATAGGCGTTCCAAAAACGGCACAATCACATCCAGATTGGTCGCCAACAAAATCCCCAATACCACACCAATGGCGGTGCCAACGACTCCAATGAGAGTGCCTTGTACCATAAAGACTTTCATAACTCGTAGCGGCGATAAGCCCAAGGTACGCATAATCGCAATATCGGATTCCTTATCCGTTACCACCATCACTAAAGTAGACACCAGATTAAAAGCGGCTACGGCAATAATCAGTAACAGAATAATAAACATGACAGATTTTTGTGCCTGAATAGCTTTAAACTGGTTTTCATTCAGATGAGTCCAGTCATTCACCCACATATCCGGCCATTGCGGACTCATGCGGTTCATGATTTCTTGCCCTACTTTAGGAGCCAGATATAACTCATCCAGCTTTAGGCGCAAACCCGATACATTATCGTCAAGCTTAAATACATTCGCTGCATCCGCCATGTGGATATAAGCAAAGCCGGTATCGTATTGCTGCATATCCACGCGGAAAATCCCAGCCACAGTAAAGCGTTGCAAAGCTGGCAATTCACCGGATTCCAGTGAACCTTCTGCCGGGCTAATTAAGGTTAGGGAATCGCCAACATCCACCTTAAGTTCTTTCGCCAAACTAGCCCCAATCACAATATTGAAGCTGCCCGGTTTGAGTTCCTGCATGGAGCCCTTAATGACATGCTGGAATACCGTGCTTAGCTGCCCTTCCATTTCGGGTAAAACACCTTGCAGGATAGCCGCGCGTGCTTCATCGCCCTGATTCAACATGACTGGTTTTTCAATAAAGGGGGAAATCGCTTTGACATGGGGAAAATCCAGCAGTTTTTGCCGAGTACCCTGCCAATTAGCCACCGTCATATCGCGCTCTGAAATCGTAATATGCGCAAATACCCCTAATACCCGCTCACGCATGGTTTGTTCAAACCCATTCATGACTGACAACACCGTAATCAGCACTAAGACGCCAATGGCAATGCCACTCATAGAAGCCAGCGAAATAAAGGAAATGAAATGCTTTTGCCGACGTGCACGCGTATAACGCCAGCCCACAAACAGCTCCAGCGGCTGAAACATTTTATTCATAACGTAATGACTCTGCAGGCTGGATTTGGGAAGCGCGTTTAGCCGGATAAATCGTTGCCAATACGGAAGCAATCAAGGCCGCCAGCGTAATCCAGATGACATTTTCCCAACGCAAATCCGAGGGAATTTCACTGATGTAGAACAAATCAGCTGAAAACACTTTGAAACCAAAAGTAGCTTCCAACCAACCCATTACACTGCTGATATTCAGCGATAACAACACCCCTAAACCCACGCCAACCACAGTACCAAAAATACCAATAATACTGCCTTGAATCATGAAGATACGCATAATGCGCTGACCGGACATACCGAAAGTGCGTAAGATGGCAATATCGGCTTCTTTATCATTCACCGCCATCATGAGCGAGGCGACCAAATTGAACAAAGCTACGCATACCACCAAAAACAGAATTAGGGTCATGACAATACGCTCGGTCTTGACCGCACGGAACAAACTACCGTGTTGCTCACTCCAGTCAGTAACCGTACCATAACCTTTGGTTTTCAAGTCCTGTCCGACTGATTGTGCAGCAAACATATCATCCAGCTTCAGGCGTATACCGCCAACATCATCGCCTAAGCGAAATAGACGCGATGCATCCGATAATTCAATAAAGCCGCTCATACCATCGTATTCGGGATGACCAATTTCATACACACCAACGACCGTAAAGCGACGAATACGCGGGATGACACCAGCAGGCGTGACCTGTACCTGTGGCACTATGACCGTGACCTTATCACCCGGCATAACACCAAGCCCTGCGGCCACTTCAACCCCAAGCACAATGCCATATTCATGGGACTTAAGGTTACTGAAGCTACCATCGATCATTTTGAAATTGACGTCACTCACTTTATCCTGCAAAGCCGGATCAATACCTTGCAGAATAACGCCACGCATCAGATTGCCATTGGTTAGCATGACTTGCTTTTGGACGTATGGAGCAGCCCCTACAACATGTTTTTCTGCCTTTAATTTATCCAGTTGTACCGGCCAATCAGCCAGTTGGCCATTTGTCCCGGAAACCGTGACATGGGCAACGACTCCCAGTATCTTGTCCCGGAGTTCTTTTTCAAACCCGTTCATGATCGACAACACGGTAATCAAAACCATGACGCCCAACATGATTCCCAACATGGAGGCAAACGATATGAACGAGATAAAACGGTTGCGCCGCCGTGAATGCGTGTAACGCTGACCGATAAATAATTCAAGTGGTGTAAACATGGCAGGCGATTGTACCGTGCTAGCAATAAAAACACAGCATTTACTGATGAGTGTCACTCATTCAGATAAGTGATTCGGGAGAATAAGACATGCATTTCCGCAAATGGTTTACAGCAATTGTGCTGTGTGTATCGTTTTTCGCCTCTGTAAGCTATGCAGTGAATTATCCAGTACGTGGCATGAGTATGAGCAGTGTGAGGGCACAATGCGGCGAACCTCACACCATTCAAACATCAAAAGGACAGGTTAAAGCCAAATGGCCACGTATTACCATCTGGAACTATGGTAGCTTTTCAGTGTATTTCGAACACGGCAAGGTATTACACACTGTTGTCCATCAAGGCCAATGATTCAAGCAGCTCAGGTGAATCTGCCTATTGTTCATTGGATAGTAATGAAACAGGTCGCCATCAATGAAATCAAAATCTAACCGGATAGAGGCATGACTTCCTATAACTGACGGGCAGTCGACAGATTTGGTATAATCACGGCTTTTTTCACGGCAGTTTTAGTATGGAAAAGCGGACTTTTTTAGCGGAATGGCATCCACAATGGGGCGTGTTATTAGCATGGCCTCATCCGGATACGGATTGGGCAGATAATCTTGACGAGGCTGAAACCTGTTATCGGCAAATAGTGCAAGGCATTAGCCAGTATGAACAGGTTTTGCTGTTATGCCATGATCAAAAGCATCAACAGCATATTACCCAAGTGCTAGGCGATACCCATAATGTCAATTTCGTGCAATTGCCTTATAACGATACCTGGGCGCGCGACTTTGGCTTTATTACGGTTATGCAAGGCGATAAACCCATTTTGCTGGATTTCACCTTCAATGCCTGGGGCGGTAAATTCAATGCCGAGCTGGATAATGCGGTCAACCAACAGTTGATTAAATTGCCTTTGTTAAATGGCAACACTCTACAAAGCCATGCTTTGGTGATGGAAGGCGGCAGTTTGGAAACCGATGGTCAAGGTACTTTGCTGACTACCGAAATCTGCCTGCTTAACCCCAATCGCAATCCCAGCCTGGATAAAACCACTATTGAAGCACAACTACGTGAAACGCTTGGGGTAGAACGCATTCTATGGTTAGCTTCGGGTCATCTCGAAGGCGATGATACCGATGCGCATATTGATACCCTCGCTCGTTTTGCCGACCCGCAAACGATTGTCTACATGAGTTGCGATGACCCAAGCGATTCGCATTATGCTGCCTTGCAAGCTATGCAGAGGGAATTACAAGCTTTGCGTCAGACTAATGGCGAACCTTACCGGTTATTCGCTATTCCACTGCCCGCCGCTATTTATGCAGATGAGCGCCGTTTGCCCGCCAGTTATGTTAATTTTTTAATCATTAATGACGCTGTATTGCTGCCGGTGTATGCGGATAAGCGTACTGATGCTATTGCCATTGAGCAAATGCAAAAAGCATTTCCCCAGCACAAAATCATTCCAATTGATTGCCGCGCATTGATTGCCCAGAATGGCAGCCTTCATTGTGTCACCATGCAAATTCCACAGGAGGTTGTAAGCGCATGAGTCGTCTTTTAAAAGTTGCCGTGGTGCAACATAGCAATTCTGCCGATTATCACAGCAATCTGCAAAAAAGCATGCATGGTATTCGCGCAGCCGCGGCCCACGGTGCCAAATTGGTGATGCTACAAGAGTTGCATACTGGCTTGTATTTCTGTCAGGTTGAAAACACGGATTACTTCGATCTGGCTGAACCGATTCCCGGCCCGACCACAGAAACTCTAGGTAAACTAGCCGCTGAATTGGGCATTGTGATTGTATGCTCATTATTTGAAAAACGCGCGGCAGGCTTATATCACAATACTGCTGTGGTATTAGAAAGCGATGGCAGTATTGCTGGAAAATACCGCAAGATGCATATCCCCGATGACCCCGGTTATTATGAGAAATTCTACTTCACCCCCGGCGATCTTGGGTTTACACCCATAAAAACCAGTGTAGCCACTTTAGGTGTATTGGTTTGCTGGGATCAGTGGTATCCGGAAGCTGCTCGATTAATGGCCTTAGCCGGTGCTGAATTACTGCTCTACCCCACGGCGATTGGTTGGAATCCTCACGACACCAGTGAAGAACAGGCTCGTCAGCGAGATGCCTGGATTACCATCCAACGCTCACATGCGGTTGCCAATAATATCCCGGTCTTAAGTGCTAATCGGGTTGGTTTTGAAGGCGATCCAAGTGAACAGACCGCTGGTAGCCAGTTTTGGGGGTCTAGTATGATAGTCGGTTGGCAAGGTGAATTACTTGCACAAGCCGATACAGCTAGCGAAACGCAGTTAATTGTAGAGCTGGATTTGGATCGTACCGAACAGGTTAGACGCTGGTGGCCTTACTTACGTGATCGACGCATTGATGCCTATCAGGAAATTACTTGTCGCTACCGAAACTAGACTTTAATTCAGTAAAATTTACTGAATTGCACCACACCCTCAAAAAAGTTAAACTAATGACTACAGTCGTTAAATTTATCGCAGTAAGAAGGTGAACTGCGTCGATTGAGGGTGATTATTTATGCGCATACCAACAATGATTATGACTGCGCTGTTATTGCACTGCATGATAATGCCGTCTATGGCACAAGCCCGTTTGAAAGATACCGATATGGCACAAGCGGGTTTTTTTTCAGTGGAAGATAACAACCAGCGGAAGACGTGTCACACCGCTGACTCAACAGCCACAATCTATCAACAATTGGGGAATCTATTTGGCAATAAGCTATACAGCTATTTGCTTGAATATGAAGCCTTTGTTAGCTTGCAAGATATAGCGATCAATGTACTAGATGAAAAAATAGTGGTTTCTTATCAGGATCAGAACTATTGCCGTCTAGAAACAGAACGGCAATAGCCTTATACAGATCGGATTAACCTTTAAAAGCTAGTCAGTTTAAACCGATGCAATACGCTCAAGGGCATTTTCCAGATTAGCCATGCTAGTAGCAAAGGAAATACGGATATGCCCGTCCAGCCCAAAGGCAGAACCTGGCACAACCGCTACCCCTACTTTATCCAGCAAATAGCTGGACAGTGCGGTATCGCTCTCTAAACCTAAGCGTTTGATCATGCCTTCTACATTCGGGAAGCTGTAGAAAGTGCCATCCGCTGGCAAGCACTCAACCCCATTCATCGCATTAAAAGCATTCAAGACGAACTCATGGCGTTTTTCAAAGGCATCTACCATGGTTTTAATGAAACTTTGATCGCCGTCCAACGCTACCACTGCCGCTGCTTGGGAAATGGAAGTTGGGTTAGACGTACTTTGGGACTGGATAATATTCATAGCCTGAATGATTTTTTCCGGGCCACCGGCATAGCCGATACGCCAGCCAGTCATAGAATAAGCCTTGGATACCCCATTGAGCACCATGGTGCGTTCATACAAATCCGGGCAAGCGTCCAGAATATTGACGAACTGTTTACCACCAAACAGCACATGTTCATACATATCATCTGTTGCAATCAGGACGTGCGGATGACGACGCAAGACTTCGCCTAAACCACGCAATTCATCCAGTGTATAAGCAACACCCGTTGGATTGGATGGACTATTAATCACAAACAAACGGGTTTTGGCGGTAATGGCCGCTTCAAGCTTTTCTGGGGTGAGCTTGAAATGATCTGCCTGACCAGCCGCGACAATCACGGGTTTAGCATCGGCTAGCAATACCATATCAGGATAGGATACCCAGTAAGGAGCTGGAATAACCACTTCATCACCGGCATTCAGGTAAGCCTGACACAGGTTATAAAAACTCTGTTTACCCCCACAGGAAACCAGAATTTGTTTAGGAGTGAAATCCAGCCCATTTTCACGCTTGAACTTGCTGATAATGGCTTTTTTCAGTGCGGGTGTACCATCAACTGCGGTATAACGGGTTTCGCCACGTTTAATGGCATCGATACCGGCCTGTTTAATGTGCTCGGGCGTATCAAAATCCGGTTCACCTGCGCCTAGACCAATAATGTCACGGCCTGCGGCTTTAAGTTGCGCTGCCAATGCGGTAATGGCCAGTGTTGGTGAAGGTTTGACGCTCTGCACGCGTGCTGAAAGTTGTATATCCACTTGAAAACCAACCGTTTTATGTTTTTTCATAATAGGTGGCAACAGCATTGCCACTCGTTTACGCCTTATTGCGGGGCAGATATGTTACTGGAAGATGCCATTGCAGATAAGTTATTACTTCACTTTTTTGACATGATTTTGAGAAAAAATCAGACATGATCAACTAAGCAGCTATACCCCATACCCCCGGGAAAAGGGCGTTGTTCGGTACTTTACGGTATACTTGTTCTCTTTTAAATCTTTTTGACGTTTAACATGCGTGTACTTGGCATAGAAAGTTCCTGTGATGAAACCGGGGTAGCCCTATACGATACCAAGCAAGGCTTGCTGGCTCATCGTTTGTTTAGCCAAATTGCCATGCATACTGAATACGGTGGCGTAGTCCCGGAATTGGCTTCACGCGATCATATTCGTCGGGTTATTCCCCTGTTGCGCGAAACCTTAAGTGATGCCGGTTTGCAATTGCAGGATATAGACGGTATTGGTTACACCGCAGGCCCCGGTTTAATTGGCGCTTTAATGACCGGTGCCGCGATTGCCCGCTCAATGGCTTGGGGGTTGGGAATTCCTGCGGTCGGTGTACACCATATGGAAGGCCATTTATTAGCGCCAATGCTGGAAGAAAATCCACCAGAATTTCCATTTGTCGCCCTACTGGTATCCGGCGGCCATACCTTATTGGTGGATGTACCACGTATTGGCGAATACCACATTTTAGGCGAAAGCGTGGATGATGCCGCAGGCGAAGCGTTTGATAAAACTGCCAAACTAATGGGCATGGATTACCCCGGTGGACCTTTACTAGCCAAACTTGCTCAACAAGGCCGACAAGGTTTGTATAAATTCCCTCGCCCTATGGTTGACCGTCCAGGTTGTGATTTTAGTTTCAGTGGTCTGAAAACCTTTACGCTCACCACTTGGCAAAACTCCACTCAAACTGAGCAAGATAAAGCCGATATTGCGCGTGCCTTTGAAGAAGCGGTAGTAGATACCTTAAGTATTAAATGTCGGCGTGCTTTGGAACAAACCGGTCGTCGTCGGCTGGTGGTCGCTGGTGGGGTCGGAGCTAATCAGCGTTTGCGTCAAAAACTGGCTGAATTGAAAGCCGATGTATATTTCCCGCGTCTGGCTTTTTGTACCGATAATGGTGCGATGATTGCCTATGCAGCAGCAGTACGTTTACAAGCTGGCGCTTGTGAACCGGCTATTATTCAGACTCGCCCACGTTGGCCGCTAACTGAATTATCCCCAGTAGCAGGAGCCATTACCCATAATACCGATTAAAGGTAAACTCTCCCTTGATTATTTTATGTTAGTATTTTTCTCATCATAACAATAGACATAAGACGCAAAGCCTCATAAAGGGCTTTGTAGGGGGAAGTACAAGCATGCAGGCTGTCCTGAATTATTTCACCCTCGACAAAGGGTGGTCACAACCATTGCCAGCACTGGATTCACCACAAACGCTGGTAATAGTTTTCTGTCATCCTGAATTTAAGCACTATCAGACTGCATTAGAGGATATCCACCGATATTATGCCCAATCCATTATTGTTGGCTGCTCTAGTTCAGCGAGTATTTTTTATGGCCGCATTATAGAAGAAGGCTTGGTCATAGGAATTGTTCGCTTTCACAAGACTCGCTTACAAGCTAGCAGTGCCCGTTTACCCAGTCCTTATGATTCTTGGCAAGCAGGTAAACAACTAGCTGAACAGTTACACCAGCCAGATCTTAAAGGGGTGCTGTTATTAAGTGATGGTTTATATACCAATGGTGTAGAATTATTGCGCGGATTAACCGATCATTTGCTGCATTCTGTGCCTATTGTCGGCGGACTAGCCAGTGATGGCGGTAGATTCCAGGAAACATGGGTATTGCATCAGGGTAAACCTACTGCCCAAATTGTCTATGCCATTGGTTTTTATGGCCATGACATCCTGATTAAGGGTTATGCTGCTGATGGCTGGAAATTATTTGGGCTACAACGCAAAGTGACACGCTCTAC
>CAZCJE010000017.1:0-4533 GCA_964498805.1 uncultured Thiothrix sp. | reverse complement strand
ACTGTTTGCCTAAAGACAGTTGGCAACTCGGGTTTTATTCTTACGGTGAACTAGGGCCCATTGCTGATCAAGCGCAATACAGCCTGCATAACGAAACCATGACCTTGATGGTAATTTATGAAAAAAACTAATGCCCTACATCAGCGTATTAAAAAGCAACTCAATCATGCTGGTTTTGATGAAAATACCCTGCCACAAGATACGGAACAATGGCAGCAATTTTTACAGAATATTGGCCGTTCCTATAAGGATGCTGATGATGCTCAGGCTTTGTTAGAACGTTCCTTGGAACTATCTTCCCAAGAAATGCGTGATCTGTATGAAAACCTGAAGGTAGAAACAGAACAACGCATTGAGGCTCTGCATAAATCTGAGCAAAAAACTCGCTTCATGGCCAATATGAGCCATGAATTACGCACCCCTATTCATGGCATTTTAGGTTCGCTGGAGATTGTCAAAGGCACTGAACTGGATGAACGCCAACGCCTGTTTGTGAATACCGCCTATACGTCTTGCGAAGTTATGCTGGATATCATTAACAATATCCTCGACTTTTCTAAACTGAAAGCCGGTAATATGGATTTAGAAATTATTGAGTTTTCCCCCAAAGAACTGGTGGAAAGTATCAGTAATATCATGTCCACCATGGCACAGGAAAAAAATCTGGAAGTGCAGTGCTACATTCCAGAAGATATTCCCGCTCGCATCAAAGGCGACCCTACTCGCTTACGGCAAATGCTCATGAATCTGATCGGCAATGCCATCAAATTTACCGAGCAAGGTCATATCTACACTGGTATGGAATTGCGGGAAATCATCGGCAATGATGCCTTATTACGCTTTGAAGTCAGGGATACAGGTATAGGCATTCCCGTTGCCATGCACAAAAGTATTTTTGAATCGTTTATACAGGTAGATGCTTCTATCAACCGTTGCTATGGTGGCACAGGCTTAGGCTTAACCATTGTGCGTGAATTTGTGGAAATGATGGGTGGACGTATTGGCGTGCAAAGCTCACCTGGTCAAGGTAGCACTTTCTGGTTTGAAATCCGCGTGCCAATTGTGGATGTCGGCCCTATGAACAAACACGTGCATCAACTGGAAGGCTATCGGGTTATGGTAGTCGATGATAATGCTACTAATCGGCAGATTTTGGAAAACTACCTACACGCTTGGAAAGCGGATGCGGTAATTGCCAAAAGTGGTGCTGAAGCATTGGACTATCTAGAACAATCCAGCCAACACAATAAACCTTTTGATGTGTTATTACTCGATTGGTTTATGCCGCAAATGGATGGCATTACCCTAGCCCGTACCATTCGCACAGATCAACGCTACGATAAAATCCCTATTGTAATGCTAACCTCTTATGGCTTAAGCCAAGAAAAGCAACAACAAGCGGGCATACAGGCTGCCATTACCAAACCAATCCGCTCAGTTACCTTGCGCGATATCCTGCTGGAAAATATCCGTAGCTTCAATCATAGCAGTGCTGATCCTCTCCTACCCGTAGAACCGACGGAAACCTATGATCAGTATTCTATCCTGCTAGCCGAGGACAATAAGGTCAATGCACTGATTGCTATTACCATGCTGGAAAGCCTGAATATGAAAGTTAGCCATGTCACTACGGGCAAACAAGCCTTGAAAGCTATGCGTATGCAACCTTACCAACTGGTACTGATGGATATCAATATGCCAGAAATGGATGGCTACACCGCCACCCGCTATATTCGTAAATGGGAAAAAGATGGCGTGTTAAAACAGCATACGCCTGTTATCGCTATGACGGCTAATGCCTTGCAGGGGGATCGGGAACGCTGCCTAAGTATGGGTATGGATGACTACATACCCAAACCAGTGAAACAACAGGATTTATTAAAAATTGTACGTCTTTGGCTTCAACCTGAAGCAGAGTTCAAAGACCTAGGCATGAACATGCCCGTATAAGCGGTTACCTAGCAGTCTGGTTTTGACCAATTACCCTGGGCTCTGGCTGCAGGGTAACCCCAAATTTGGCCTGTACAGAGGCAATAATAGCTTGTGCAAATTGCCATAACTCTTCACCGCTAGCCTGACCGTAATTCACCAACACCAAAGCGTGTTTGGCAAAAGTACCCGCATCACCATTACGTTTGCCTTTCCATCCGCACTGATCAATCAACCAACCCGCCGACAATTTTACTCGCCCATTGTTCTGTTCCCAGGCAGGCATAGCCGGGTACTGAGCCTTTAAAGCTTGCCATTGTTGCTGATTAATCAAGGGATTTTCAAAGAAACTGCCTGCGTTACCCAATACAGCTGGGTCGGGCAATTTGCTCTGGCGAATAGCAATAATGGCATCACTAATCGAGCGTGCACTAGGCAACTCCCCGGCCAACTGTTCCTTGATACCCGCGTAATCCAGTTTCCACTGTGGCACATGTGGCAAACGAAATACCACTGCCACAATTAGCCAACGATCCGGTTCTATGGATTTGAAGTAGCTATTGCGATAAGCAAAGGCACATTCTTCCACACTGAAATCACGAATTTCCCCGGTCCGCCAATCAATCGCCTGCACTTCATACACATGATCCTTAAGCTCTACGCCATAAGCACCAATATTTTGAATAGGAGCAGCACCGACTGTACCGGGAATCAGCGATAGATTTTCCAGACCTGCCAAACCTTGATCAATCGTCCAACGTACAAAATCATGCCAATTTTCACCCGCCCCTGCCCGTACATAGGTATAAGCGTGATCTTTGCTGAGGATTTCACAAGCTCGCAAACGCACACTCACGATTAGCCCCGGAAAGTCCTGCTTGAACAGCATATTGCTACCACCACCTAGAAATAATACTGGCAAGTCAGGGTGTTCCTGCTCCCACTGCATAATAGTGCGCAAGCCGCTCAGTTTATGCAGGCTGCAAAAATAACGGGCTTTAGCTTCTATCCCAAAGGTATTCAGAGGTTTAAGGTTGTAGTTTTCGCGAACTTGCATGCATTGGTATCCAGAACAAAAAACAAAAAAGGCCGGGTATTCCCGGCCTTCTCATTGTAACAAACGGATGTGAACCGTTTATTTACTGTTAGCAGTCATTTGTTGCAGATAAGCAACTAAAACCTTGATTTCAGAATTGTTCAAACGGCTAGACCAAGCGGGCATTTGACGATTAACACCATTGCTGATAACGGTTTTAACAGCAGTCAGTTTTTCTTCAGGAGTGCCAGCAGCAGGTACATTAGCAATCGTCCAGATTTTATCTGTCAGATTAGCAGAACCCTGAGCATGCATACCTTTACCTTCCTTAGTGTGGCAGTAGTAGCAACCACCGGTTTCACCTTGGAAAATTTTCTGCCCTTCAGCAGCCGCTGTGGCATCAGCAGGTTCACCAGACATGCTTAGAACATAGTTGGCTACCTGATTCACTTGGGTATCCGTTAACGCTTCCTTGAAAGCTGGCATGTAACCCAGACGACCACCTTGAATAGTAGTCTCCAGCGTTTTAGGATCACCACCCCACAACCAGTCATCGTCAACTAAGTTCGGGAATTTACCTACCACACCCTGACCACCAGCCTGATGGCAAGCCGCACAGTAGTCACCGAATACGCCTTTACCATAAGAACGGACAAAGGTAGACATGTCAGCGTCAGAAGCAATTTGTGCGTAGTCAGTAGCGCTCACCTTAGCCAGATATTCTTTCTGCTTAGCCGCTTCTTCACTGTTTTGCGTGTCATGAGCCAACAAAGCACGCATATTCCAGTGAGTGGTCTTTTCTTCACCTGCATCAGTTTTATAGGTAACGTAAGTACCTAACAGGGGCAGGTCCAGACCTTTGGTGTAGGATTTACCTACAGGCCAAGCCGGATAAACCAGCCAGTACAAAATGGCAAAAATAATAGTGCCGTAAAAAGTCCATAACCACCAACGAGGCAGCGGGTTATTGAACTCTTGCAGCGTTTCATCCCAGACATGGCCGGTGGTTTCCGCCCCCGTCAAGGGATCTTTCATTGGATTAACAGTTGGATCGTTTGCAGTATTAGCCATAACTATTTCTCGCCTTTAGCCTGGGAAGTTTCTGCAGCCTTGACTCGCCTGTCAGCTTCATCCTCATCCATCAGGGGCATGTAGCGATACGACTCAAGCCGCTCGCTACGTTTCTTACTGGAATAGACGTAGATGACAATACCAACAAAAGTTGTAAAGAAGATCAGTAAAGCAACAATCTTGCTGTTGCCTAAATCTAAAATCCATGTCCAGAAATCTGTCAGCATTTATCGTGTCTCATTTAGCAAAAACTACCTTCCAGTAACAAATTAACGGAACTGGATGAAGTAATCTTCATCGAACTTGCTGAAGTCAACCATGGTACCGAGTACTTGCAGATAAGCTACCAGAGCATCCATTTCGCTAATGCTGCCTGGATTGCCATCGTAGTTACCTGCTTGTGCTTGTGCCATCAAATTAGCTTCTGCATGATTGATGTCGAGTTTCTTCGCAACTTCTTCCCCAAAGCGTTTAACGTTGGCTTCATACTCCACTTT
>CAZCJE010000016.1:13301-44913 GCA_964498805.1 uncultured Thiothrix sp. | reverse complement strand
CGCATACAAAGGTTTTAATCGCGTGGCGTTGGGTTGGTGGGGTAGCAATAATCGATAAATCGCGCAAACCCGATAGCGACATGTTCAGGGTGCGCGGAATCGGTGTGGCAGTCATGGTCAGCATATCGACATTAGCGCGCAGCTTTTTCATCTGCTCTTTATCACGCACGCCGAAACGGTGTTCTTCGTCGATGATGACTAAGCCAAGGTTTTTAAATACCACGTCGTCTTGCAACAGCTTGTGCGTGCCGATAATAATGTCAATCTTGCCGGTGGCAATCGCATCCAAGGCTTTGTTGCTTTCCTTGCCGGTTTTAAAGCGCGATAACGATTCAATATTGAAAGGCCAATCGGCGAAACGGTCACGGAAATTGTTTAAATGTTGTTGAACTAGCAAGGTGGTTGGCGCAATCATCGCCACTTGTTTACCAGCATTAGCCGCCACAAACGCGGCGCGCATGGCCACTTCGGTTTTACCAAAGCCGACATCCCCACACACCACCCGATCCATAGGCTGCGGCGAACGCATATCCTTAATGACGTTTTCAATCGCCAAACCTTGATCCGGGGTTTCTTCAAATGGGAATGCGCCAGCAAACAGGCGGTAATCATTGTCGTCAAATGGGAAGCTATGCCCTTGCTGTGCGGCACGACGAGCGTGAATATCCAGCAATTCGGCAGCGACATCGCGCGCTTTTTCCGCCGCTTTACTGCGTGCTTTTTCCCAATTATCAGTGCCTAATTTATGCAAAGGCGCATGTTCGGGGTCAGCCCCGGTGTAACGGCTGACCAAATGCAAAGCGGCGACAGGCACATACAGGCGGTCATGATTGGCATATTCAATCAGCAAGTATTCCGCTGCCACCCCTCCGGCGGTAACGGTCTGCAAACCTAGATAACGCCCAACCCCGTGTTCTTCATGTACCACCGGTGCGCCTTCGCTGAGGTCGGTAAGGTTGCGAATAATCGCATCGGCATCACGGGTGGTTTTCTTGCGCCGCCGTTGTTGCTGGATTTGTACCCCATGCAACACGTTTTCCGGAATCACGGCAAGGCGGGTATCCGGTAGCCAAAAACCCTCTTCCAATGGGGCTACGGTGACCGCCATGGCCATGGTGCCTTGCAAAAACGCTTGCCAGCTATCCACGGTTTGAACGCTGATCTGGTTTTCCCGCAGCAACGCAAGGAAGGCTTCACGGCGTCCGGCGGATTCGGCAGTAAACAGCACGCGCCCTTTTAAATCCTTGAGGAAATTGGTTAACAAGAAGAGCGGCTGTTCTTGGCGTGTATGAATCAATAACGAGGGTAGGGCAGCGATGGGATAATTAATACCCTCTGATGCAGACTTGAATTGCTGCAATTCGACACGTGGGTAATCCTGCCAATAGTTTTGTATTTGCGTCGTGGTTAAAAACAGCTTGTCGGGTGCTAGTAAGGGCCGCTCAATATCATGCCGCCGTTGTTCGTAGCGGTAATCGATGGTTTCCCAAAACTGCGCAATCGCTGCTTCGACCCCTTCGCTTAATACCAGTAAGGTTTTCTTTGGCAGGTAATCAAACAGGGTGGCGGTGTGAGTAAAGAATAACGGTAGATAGTATTCAATCCCCGCTGGTGGTTTGCCTTGGCTGACGCCTTCGTAAATGCGGCTACGGCTTAACTCGCCTTCGACTTGCGCCCGGTAATGTTGCCGAAAAGTCCGAATACCCGCTTCATCCAGTGGAAATTCCCGCGCTGGCAGTAATTCAATACTGTCAACCTGATCTTCGGTGCGCTGCGTTTCCGGCGAAAACGTGCGGATAGAATCGATTTCGTCGTCAAACAGGTCAATGCGGTAGGGTACTTGACTACCCATAGGGAATAAGTCGACTAGTGAACCGCGCGTGGCGTATTCACCGTGTTCCATTACCTGACTGACATGTCGATAACCCGCATCCTCCAACTGTTTGCGTAATTTGTCGACATCCAGCGGCGCACCTTTGCGCAACATGAAAGTATGCCCATGCACGTAGTGGGTGGGGGCTAGACGGTGCAATAAGGTGGTAGCAGGTACGAGTAGAATGCCGCGTTCGAGATTTTGTAAGGTTGCCAGTGTTTTCAGACGCTCAGAAATAATATCTTCATGCGGTGAAAACACGTCATACGGCAAGGTTTCCCAATCCGGGAAAATATGCCGCGAGACACTTGGGGCAAAAAACTGCAAGGCTGCATCAGCCTGATACGCGCTATGTACATCCGGTGTAATGAGTAACAACAGGCCATCAAACCCTTGCGCGGCTTGAGCCAGTAGCCAATTGAGCGAAGAGCCATACAACTGGCCCCAGCGACTAACACCATTTGAAACGGTAGGATAATGCGGAACAGGCAATGCAGACATGAACAGCGAGTCGTTATGCAAAAGGCCGCATTCTACTAAAAGCCAAGCGCCTTGTCCTTTTCGTCATTTTTATTAGCCAGTTTATTGGCGGTTTGTAAACGACGATCTAATTCGACGCGTTCTGTCTCTGTCAACAGTTTCAGCACATAATCGCGGTTAGCAACAGCATGTTCATGACCTTGGGAAGCAGCCAGTGACAACCAGTAAGCCGCTTCTGGTAAGTCCTTAGCAGTGCCAGTACCATGTGCCATGTACGTCCCCAAATTGTATTGAGCCCCGGCATGATTGGCTTTGGCGGCTTTGCGGAACCATTTAAGGGCTTCGACCTGGTCGGCTGGAATGCCTTGGCCCGCCGCAAACATTTGTGCTAGGGCAAATTGGGCGTCGGTATAACCTTTGGCCGCGGATTCACGATACCAATACAGGGCTAGGCTATCATCCTTTTGCAAATCGACGCCTTGATCATACATAAAACCTACTGTGTATTGGGCAGCTGGATTACCCCCTTCGGCAGCTTGGCGAATCAGTTCCATGCCTTTGTCATGATCCTGTTTAATACCCTCACCCATCAGGTATTTGATGCCCAAGTTATATTGCGCACCAGCCTCCCCATGGGTAGCCGCTTTGCGATACCACTCAATGGCCTCAGACAGATTTTTTTCTACCCCATGACCGTCTTCGTACATAAGTCCTAGATTGAAGGCAGCTGCCGCATCATTTTGTTGTGCAGCACGCCGAAACCAGCTAGCGGCTTCGGTTAAACTTTTAGGTATCAGTACACCTTGTAGGTAACGTACCCCTAAATCAAACTGTGCATCTTTGTGGCCTGCTTGGGCTGCTTTAATGTACCAGCGGTTGGCTTCACTGGGATTGGCTTTTTTATCGGTATCTTCAACATCATATAGCAAGGCTAGGTTATACTGAGCATCACGGTCATTTTGGTTTGCTGCCTGTTGTAACCAAAACTGTGCTTTAGCGTAATTGCGGGGTCTTTTCAGGTATAAAATGCCTAAGTTGTATTGTGCATCAAGATAACCTTGTTTAGCGGCTTGTTCATACAACTCAAGGGCTTTGGCCATATCCTGCTGTACATAGAGCCCGTTTTCATACAGATTGGCCAAATCAAATAAAGCGGGTGCATGATTTTGTTTGGCGGCGCGAGATAACCACTCTAACCCTTGAGCATAATCGGTTTCCGAATTTTGGGTTAATAAACGGGAGGCAATAGCGTATTGGGTAGGAGCGTCTTGGACGTCGCCTGCAAGTGGTGGTGCGGAAGAATTGGACGCCGCCGTGGAGGAACCAGGTTCGGTAGCGGTGGTTAATGTTGGTATACCAACCAGCAGAATCGCCAGTAATATCACTTCTTGGCCCGACAAGCGTGACAAATGACCCCTTTTCATAATGCAAAACCCCAATGCAAAAATATTTTCAGCTTACTTTATTGTATTATTTAAATCTGCAAGATTATAAATTAACTAACAATAAATATAAAATCTATGTATGAATAGCGAACTTCCGGTGTGCTACCGTTTGTCAAATAAACTAATGGGCTGGTTCGAATCATCGCGTCTTAAGGAGCAAACGTTTTGTTTGGAGAAATGGCAACAATCAAAGGTGAAATGACGTTACTCAGCTTCTTGCAATTGCTATCAACCGACCTCAAACAGTTACAGCAACAGTTGCAGCAAAAACGTGACAGTATGCCCCAATTGTTTGAAAACAGTCCTTTAGCAGTCGATTGCAGCAGTTTGGGTGATGCATGTGAACAACTGGATATGGTGGAACTTCGTCGCCTTATCGCAGGTCTTGGGTTTATACCGGTTGGGATTCGTCACGTGCCTGAGCATTGCATTGAGCAGGCCATTAGTGCCGGTTGGCCAATTCTGCGTAACGGACGCACAGCCCATCAGGCATCCGCTCGGCATGAAAGACCAACCCTGTCTTCATCGGAATCGCATACACCCCTAAAACGGGTAGAGGTTATAGAACGTCCAGTACGCTCAGGTCAACAGGTCTTTTTCCCTGATGGTGATATTGTGGTATTGCAGCATACTAGCGCAGGATCAGAACTCCTCGCCGGTGGCTCGGTGCATGTATACGGTTCCTTACGCGGGCGTGTACTAGCCGGTATACGGGGGGATACTAGTGCAAGAATTTTCTGTCAGAAGCTAGAAGCAGAGCTAGTAGCCATTGCTGGCAATTACCGTTTACTGGATGATATTGACACTACCTTGAAAGGGCAACCAGCAATGGTGTGGCTGGAAGGAGAAAAACTCAAAATCGCTCCCATGTTTTGAGCATATCACGGTGGTCTGCCAAATCATTTAGATTTTGGTACCATTTTTACTTAACGTTTGGGGCACGAAGCCCGTTGTCTGGGATAGAAAATTAAGGAGTCACCTTTGAGCAGGATTGTTGTTGTAACTTCTGGCAAAGGGGGGGTTGGAAAAACAACCACCAGTGCTGCATTTGCCACCGGGCTGGCCATGCGGGGTTATAAAACAGCGGTTATTGATTTTGACGTAGGTTTGCGCAATCTAGATTTGATCATGGGTTGTGAACGCCGAGTTGTCTATGATTTCGTCAATGTCATTAATCATGAAGCTTCGTTGCGCCAGGCTTTGATTCGAGATAAACATACCGAAAACCTGTTTATTTTACCGGCTTCCCAAACACGGGACAAAGACGCCCTGACTAAAGAAGGGGTAGGCCGTGTCATGGATGAGCTACGCAAAGATAACTTTGACTTCATTGTCTGTGACTCACCGGCTGGTATTGAACGTGGTGCTTACATGGCCATGTATTTTGCCGATGATGCCATTGTGGTCACTAACCCCGAAGTCTCATCCGTGAGGGATTCTGACCGCATTCTCGGTCTGCTACAGAGTAAAACTATGCTTGCCGAACAGGGCAATACCGTGCGGGAACATCTACTGATTACCCGCTATTCGCCGTCGCGCGTGGCATCCGGTGAGATGCTAGGTATGGAAGATATTCTGGAAATCCTTGCTGTGCCTCTGATTGGTGTTATTCCGGAATCCCAAAGTGTTTTACAAGCCTCCAATAATGGTGTGCCGGTTATTCTGGATAAAACCAGCGATGCCGGGCAAGCTTATGAAGATTTTGTACGACGCTTTCTTGGGGAAACCGTTCCGCACCGCTTTCTGGAGGTGGAAAGGAAGGGCTTTTTCAAGCGACTGTTCGGGTGACCTATGGGATGGTTTGACTACTTCCGGCAAAATAAACCAAATAGTGCCAAGATTGCCAAGGAGCGTTTGCAAATTGTGATTGCACACGAACGCCTTGATCGTACCGGCCCTGATTATCTGCCTCAGTTGCGGCGTGATATCATGAATGTGATACGCAAGTATGTCCCTATTACAGAAGAGCACGTCCATGTTCAGTATGAAAAAGGACCTGATTATGATGTGCTGGAACTGAATATTGCCCTACCAGATCGCACGGTGCCTAATAGCTAATCGGATCAGGGTAAACAGGGGAGCTTGAAGCTGGTAGCTATTTTCCTGTATTAAGCATAATGTCTTTGGCATGGTTACGGTTTTGACTTTGGCGTTGGCAGCATTATGCTGTCGGCTAGGTGAAATCTTCAGACGCTATCTGAAGATTAAAATATTGTTTATAATAATATTTTTTGATTAGATTGACCATCTGAATGGGCAGTATTTTGGAATCAGATGGTCAATCGTAAACCTGATATTGCAAGCGAACAACCTACAAATAAATGCTCACAAACTTTGTTAATCCTATCCAATGTGTACTGTTCGATTTAGATGGTACTTTGCTGGATACTGCGCCTGATTTGTTGGCGTCCCTGAATGCGGTATTGCAGGCAGAAGGGCGGGAGCCTTATACCCTCGCTCAAGCACGTCATACGGTTTCCCACGGCAGTATCGGTATGTTAGAGCTGGCTTTTGGTGCCGATCAGTCTGAAGCAGATCTACAACGACGGCGTGGTATTTTCCTGGATTACTACATTAGCCATATCAGCCAATACACGGCATTTTTTACCGATATGCCACAGGTTTTGCAGACCCTAGAAGCAGCAGGTTTGCCATGGGGGATTGTGACCAATAAGCCGGATTACCTGACGCAGGCTTTGCTGGAGCAACTGCAGATGTCGCCAAGCCCTTTGACGGTGGTTAGTGGTGATACATTACCCGTGGCTAAACCGCATCCGGAGCCTTTGTGGCTGGCTGCGGAACAATGCAAGGTAGCCCCGCAGCATTGTTTATATGTCGGTGATGCTGAGCGCGATATTGTCGCTGGTCGCCGTGCGGGCATGAAAACTCTGATTGCGGCGTATGGCTATCTGCATCCTAACAATGAACATTTGGATTGGCCTGCCGACGGTATTATTGCTTCACCAAGTGAACTGCTGGAGTGGCTTGGCCTCAATGAATAGCCCACCCTTCCAGCTTGGGGTTTTCATTGATCAGCATATTATTGTAATTACCGCTGTGGTCATGTTTGCCTTAGGTTTATGGGTGGGGCATCTGATATACAGCGGCCCTTTGCAGCAAGCCCGGCGTGAACTGGAACGCTTGCAATTGCAAAGGCAATCCGACGAACAATTACACGAAGAACGCCTGCGTATGCTTGAGGAAGCGCAGGATCGTTTGCACCATACTTTTGCTGCGCTTTCCCAACGTGCGTTACGGGAAAATAATCTGCAATTTCTGCAACTTGCCCAAGAAAGCTTTGGGCGGTTTCAGGTCGAATCGCAAGCTGATCTAGAGTTGCGTCAACAATCTATCCAGTACTTAGTGGAACCTATCCGTGAGGCGTTGGCTAAAACTCAAGCGCAAATTGAGCAAATTGAAAAGGAACGCCATAACAGTTTTGGGCGTTTGAGTGAGCAGATTCACGGCATGATGCAGGATCAGGCAGCTTTGCGTACCGAAACAGGGCGCTTGATGAGCGCGTTACGGACGCCGGGTGTGCGTGGGCAGTGGGGTGAATTAAGCTTGCGCCGTATTGTCGAATTGGCTGGCATGAGTGAACACTGCGATTTCACCGAACAAGTCCAGCGCAATCAAGGTGAACGTAGCATACGCCCGGATATGATTATCCGTATGCCAGATGCGCGTGAAATGATTGTTGATGCCAAAGCGCCTATGGATGCTTACCTGGATGCGGTAAATGCCAGTCTTGAGAGTGAACGTCAGCGCCATTTACAGCGCCACGCCCGGCATGTGCGTGAACATGTGCGCGCTTTGGCAGCTAAGCGTTACTGGGAGCAATTTGAACATGCGCCGGATTTTGTGGTGTTGTTTATTCCGGGGGAACAGTTTCTAGGCGCAGCTTTGGAGCAGGATAAAAACTTGTTACAAGATGCGCTTAATGAGCGGGTGATATTGGCGACACCGACTACGCTAGTTGCGTTATTGCGGGCAGTCGCATTTGGCTGGAAACAGCTGGTACTGGCAGAAAATGCCGGTAAAGTGCGTGAGTTGGGTGAAGAATTACATAAACGCCTAACTATCTTTTTTGACCACATGGAACGGCTTGGACGCAATCTAGGCAGTAGTGTGGATACCTATAACAAGGCGCTAGGTTCGTTAGAGCGTAGTGTTCTTCCCAGTGTACGGCGTCTAGCCGAACTTGGGGTGTCATCCGGGCGCAACCTACCGGAACCGAATCCTATTGAATCGGTACCTCGCCCGCCTTATAGCAAGGACTTAGAGAACGATGCTGAAATCGATTAAAACCCGCTATTACGTACCCATCCTGCAGATATTCCTGCTGCTATTTTTCATAGTGGCCGCTTTACTGATTTATCAGCGGTCGGTGGTACAGTTTTTCACTTCCACGCAAGCCGGTTGGTTAGGAATTATCCTCAATGGCGTGATTGTGATGATTTTTTTAATAGGCATTGGGCGCATGATTGGCATGTTCATGGCCTATAACCGTGAACAAAGTATTTTGCAGAAATTTGTTAAACGCGCTCAGGAAAATACCCCTAATCCGGCTTATGGGTTGCCGGAAGCGGCCTTGATTGTGCAACGCTATCAGGCGGTACAAATCATTAACCAACAAAAGGCACCTGTGAATCAGGCGGCCTTAGCTGCCACCTTAGTAGCCAGCCAATCCGCCGAATTTACCTTGGTCAAATACGTTAATAGCATTCTGATTTTGGCCGGGGTGTTGGGGACGGTTATTTCCTTGGCGGTGGCTTTGATGGGGGCGGCGGGGTTAATGAATTCCACTGAGAATATGAAAAACATGTGGGACATTATTGGCGGTATGTCCAACTCCCTGACCACTACCGTCACATCCATTATCCTGTATGTATTCTTTGCCTATTTTTATCTGCGTTTACAGGATGCGCGCACCCAAATATTAGCCAATATCGAAGACGTTACCTCACTGTATATTCTGCCGCGTTTCAAACTGGCCGAAACCAACCTAATGGATAATGTCTCAGTGTTAGCGGCAGAATTGCGTACCGCCGCAGAAATGGTCAATCAAATTCAAAACCGTTTCCTGCACGCTGGTGAACGCTTACAACTGGCGGTGGATGATTTGCAAACGGCGGTAGCGCAAAGTGGTGACAATATCCGCATTATTCGGGATTCGGTACGTGAAGGTTTTCGGCTTGAAAACAAGGGGCAATCAACATGAGTAGCGGTTTTCCTTCCCTCAGCGGTGGGGGCGGCGAAGATTTGGAAGAAGGTTTTTGGTCATCTTTCAGCAATGTCATGATGGTAATCTTGAAAATCTTTTTGCTGGTGATTGTGTTAATGGCACTGAATAACCGCAATTTACTGGATGATCTTAAACATAGCGTGCGTGCTAAAGAGGCCGCTCAACAACAGGCTGAACAAGCCAGTATTGAAGCTCAAAAAGCCACACAACAAGCGCAACAGGCGTCAGAAAAAGCCGAATTCCAGCTCAAAGCTAATGCGTCTTTAGAAGATCAGCTTGAATACCTGCAACAGCGGGTTGCTAGTTTGGAAATGGATTTACTGAGTAGCCGAGCCGAAACCGAGCAGGCGCGTAATACCAATAGTAGCCGCGATACAGAGCTGACACGCTTACAAGCTTTGACCGCGCAACAAGCAGATTCGTTAGCTGAAAAGGACCGTTCCTTAAACGGTTTGCAAGCCGACTTGGCAGCCAAAACCACGGAGCTAACTGGTTTACGCGTACAGGTGGATGATAGCCAGAAAAAACTCCTGAGCTTACAGGGTGAATACACCTCACTGGATCAGAAATACCAAAAGCTATTGCGTCCGGCGCGTTCGGCTAAGGGTAAACAAGTGGCCGAAGTGGTTTACAGTAAAGCTGGCTACACCCTTCGCAAACCCGGTGAAGCAGCCGCCCGCGGCGTGGGGCGGCCTGCACTGGAAGACGAATTGGCAGGTTTAAAAGCGCAATACGGTTCTCAGTTGTATGTGAAGGTAGTGATCCCGGATAACAGCGGGCTTTCCTACAACGAGGCGTGGCGGTTTACTAATGATATGTTGAGTAAATACGACTATTACCAGCAGCCCGATAGCAGTACCAAGGTTCAATAACAGGCTGGCCCTCGCCTAGGCAGAAAGAGCAGAGGGCCAATACTTGTTTTAGCCGCGCTGACGGAGTGCTTCAAACAGACACACGCCGGTAGCCACTGACACATTTAAGCTGGATACTTGTCCCTTCATAGGAATCGATACCAGAAAGTCACAGCGCTCTTCCGTCAGGCGGCGTATACCGGCCCCTTCCGCGCCCATCACAATCGCCACAGGGCCTTTTAAATCAGCCTGATAAAGGGTTTGTTTGGCTTTGTCGCTCGTGCCGGTTAACCAGATACCGCGTTCCTTTAAAGTGTCTAAAGTGCGCGCAAGATTGGTAACGGCAATAAATGGCACCACTTCAGCAGCACCAGAGGCTACTTTACGCACCGTGGGGGTAATACTGGCAGCATTATCCTTAGGCGCGATTACGGCATGCACACCAGCCCCTTCAGCCGTACGCAAACAGGCCCCAAGGTTATGCGGGTCGGTTACCCCATCTAATACCAACAAGAACGGCGTTTCTTCCAAGGCATCTAACAGGTCATACAAGTCATTTTCGGTATAAGACTTAAGCTTGAAGTATTCGGCGACAATGCCTTGATGGCGATTATTACCGGCGATCTTATCGAGCTTGTCCGGGTCAGCGGCTAATAGACGCAAACCGCTTTCTTCGGCCATCTGTACGAGTTTTTTCAGGCGGTCATTACGGCTGCGTTTATCCAGCCAGATTTGGCCAAGATTCTCCGCATCATTGCGCAGGGCACTTTCTACGGCATGAATGCCACAAATAATCGATTTTGCCATTAACGTTTCTTCGCTTTACGAGAGGTCGGTTTTTTTGCAGCAGGGGCGGTTTTGCTGTTGTTACTTTTACGGCTACGCACAGGAGCAGCATTAGCACCGCGTTTGGTTTTGCCTTTAGCACTGGTTTTAGCGTTGGTTTTAGCCGGTTGACGCGAGGTGTTAGCAGCTTTGTTGGGATTGACCTTGGCTTTTTCCTTACCTGTGGATTTGGCTTTGCTTTTGGTGGGTGGGCTGGTTTCATCCTTGGCTAGGACAAAGTCAATTTTGCGCTCATCCAGATCCACGCGCGCGACCGTAACGCGAATGCTGTCACCGAGGCGGTAAATACGCCCGGAATTTTCGCCGGTTAATTGTTGACGTACTGCATCAAACCGATAGTAATCGCTAGTCAATGCGGTAATATGAATCAAGCCTTCAACATAAATATCTGCCAGTTCCACGAACAGGCCAAAGCCGGTCACACCTGAGATAATGCCATTGAAGCTATCACCTACGTGTTCCTGCATATATTCAGCTTTCAGCCACGCGGCTACATCTCGAGTGGCATCATCGGCTCGGCGCTCGGTCATGGAACAATGTTCACCCAACGCTACCATATCCTGGAATTGATACTGGTAGTCTTTGATCTTGCCGCCGCGCACAAGGTGGCGAATTGCGCGGTGTACCAGTAGGTCCGGATAGCGGCGAATCGGTGAGGTAAAATGCGCATAATAAGGCTGTGCTAAACCAAAATGGCCAGTAACCTCCGGGCTATAAACCGCTTGCGAAAGCGAACGTAGCAACACGGTTTGAATCATGTGCCGGTCAGGGCGATCAGCCAAGCCATCGAGTACTTGTGCATAATCAGCAGGTTCGGGTTCTTCGCCGCCACTAAGACTTAAGCCTAAGCCGCTGAGAAATTGACGCAAGGTTTCCAGTTTTTCAGGGGTAGGGCCTTCGTGAACACGATGTAATGCAGGAATCCGATGTTTGCTGAGGAATTTAGCCGCGCACACATTCGCCAGAATCATACATTCTTCAATCAGCTTGTGAGCATCATTGCGTTCAGTAGGAACAATCGCCTCAATTTTGCGGTTTGCATCAAAGATAATGCGCGTTTCAGCGGTTTCAAAATCAATCGCACCGCGTTTATCTCGCGCTTTACGCAAAATTTTATACAGTGTGTACAAATCATCCAGATGTTCAACCAGCTCCTGTGGGTACTCGCGCCGCGCATCAACCTCACGCTCAACAACCATTTGTGCCACTTTGGTATAGGTCAGACGGGCCGCGGAATGCATAATACCTTCCACAAATTGATAGCTAAGCAATTTACCGCGTGGGCCAATGCGAATATCGCAGACCATGCACAAACGATCCACCTGCGGATTCAGGGAACACAGGCCATTGGAAAGGATTTCCGGCAGCATTGGAATAACTTTGCCGGGGAAATAGACCGATGTACCGCGTAACGCGGCTTCGCGGTCAATTGCTGAGCCGGGGCGGACATAATGCGACACATCAGCAATGGCTACCAATAAACGCCAGTTTTTACCCTCACGTTCACAATACACCGCATCGTCAAAGTCCTTAGCATCTTCGCCATCGATAGTGACTAAGGGAATCTGGCGTAGATCAACCCGCTCAGCTTTATCAGCTTCCGGTACTTCAAAGGTAAAATGATCGGCTTCTTCCAGTACTTCGGGTGACCACTCAAACGGCAATTCGTGGCTGCGAATGGCAACATTAATCTCCATACCCGGTGCCATATGGTCGCCTAGTACTTCAATAATTTTACCGCGTGGCTGAGCGTGTTTAGAAGGTTGCTCGACAATAGCAGCCACCACAATCTGGCCGTGTCTAGCCTTACCGGTAGCATCGGGCGGAATCAGTATATCCTGCGCAATGCGGGAATTATCGGGGGTAACAAAGCCAATCCCGCCTTGCACAAAATAGCGCCCAACCACTTGCGTAGTACCGCGTTCCAGGACTTCTACCAAAGCCCCTTCGCGGCGGCCTTTAGGATCAATACCCCGCACGCTGACCAGAGCACGATCACCATGCAACAAAGTCCGCATTTGCTTGGCATGCAGGAATAAATCCGCGCTGCCATCATCAGGCTTAAGAAAACCAAAGCCATCGGGGTGGCCAATTACGCGCCCTGCAATCAGATCAGTCCGTTCTACCGGAACGTATTGACGGCGACGGTTATATAATAGTTGGCCATCCCGCTCCATAGCCCGCAGGCGCTTTTTCAGCGCATCAAGGTCTATATCAGCCTGTAACTGCAGGGCCTCGGCGAGGGTGGCAAAGTCCAGCGGTTGGCCGCGTTCACTGAGCAGATTCAGTATGACTTCGCGGCTAGGGATGGGATTTTCATATTTTTCTGCTTCACGCTGGAAATGAGGGTCTTTGAACTTCAAGTAGACGTCCTTTGCTGATGTTTTCATTCATTCAACAAGCATATCAAAAAAATGTCGGAAAAATGCATTTTCCTGTTTGACAACTTCTGTAAACGTCTATAGTATTCGCGTCTCACAAGGCAGCGATGCTTAGTGAACTTGCCGAGATGGCGGAATTGGTAGACGCGCTAGTTTCAGGTATTAGTGGGGCGACCCGTGGAGGTTCGAGTCCTCTTCTCGGCACCAAATTTAAAAACCAGTCCTTCGTGGCTGGTTTTTTTATGTCTAAAATTCATGTTTAGTCCTTGTGATCACTTACAATCCCCCGCCGCATACCGGCTTACATATTCTTTATGTGGATGATTATCTGCTGATTGTCGATAAACCTAGCGGTTTGTTGTCAGTACCAGGACGTGGCGAAGATAAACAAGATTGTCTGATTAATCGAGTATTGCCGGAATATTCTGATGCACTGATTGTACATCGTCTGGATATGAGCACTTCAGGGTTGATGCTATTAGCGCGTGGCAAACTGATGGAGCGTGCCTTAAGCATCCTATTTCAACGTCGCCAAGTGGCTAAGACCTATACGGCAGTCATTACTGGTTGGCTAGAGTCCGATCAGGGTGAAGTTACGTTACCGCTCATTACTGATTGGCCGAATCGCCCCAAACAAAAAGTTTGTTTTGAACAGGGCAAACCGTCCCATACGCGTTATCAGGTCTTAAGTCGTCATCAACAGGCGTATACCACTAGTGTCAAACTAGAACCTTTAACCGGGCGTTCGCATCAATTGCGTGTGCATATGCAAGCGTTAGGGCATCCCATTTTAGGCGATGAGTTATACGCAAGTGAGCCCGTCGCTCTGCAGGCTCCTCGCTTATTGTTACATGCCACCACATTAGATTTCTTGCATCCGGTTACGCAAACGCCGGTTTCAGTGGTTAGTTCTGTGCCCTTTGAGATTGGTCAGCAATAAACCTGCTGCGACCAGTAAACTGCCAATAAAATGAAAGCTTTGTAAACGTTCGCCTAATACTAAAGTGGCAATGAGAATACCAAAGACTGGAACTAAATGGCTGAATTGCCCGGCACGACTAGCGCCTAGTTTATTAGTGGCGTGATTCCAAAACAGATAAGCTAGTAATGATGGAAAAATGGCTACATACGCAATTCCAGCTACGCTAACAGGGGTAAACGGCATTGGTTGAGTGTGTACGCTTTCCAGTGCATACAAGGGCAGAATAAATAAGGTGCCGAATGTGATGGTATAACCAAGCAACGGTAAACCTTTGAGTGCTTCCGGTACTTTGCGCAGGAGAATAGTATAAACGCTCCAACAACCCACCGCGCCTAGGATGAGTAAATCACCCAGCTTGAATGATAGGTTCTGCAATAACGCCAGCTCCCCGTGCGCCAGAATGATGAGTACTCCGGCCAGTGACAATAAAATCCCTAACCATTGGTATAGGCGAGCCTGTTCATGCAGAAACACGGTGGCTAGAAGCATAATGACAATAGGATTGATGGATTGCAGCAACACGCCATTGGTTACCGTCGTGGTATGCAAGCCTACATACACCAGACTATTAAAGCCGGTGATACCTAACAAAGCTAACATTAACACCAACAACCAATGCTGTTTAAATAAAGGCCATTGTGTGCGCATAGCTTGCCAAGCAAACGGCAATAGTAAACAGGATGCCACTAACCAACGCCAAAATGACAAGCCTAAAGCCGGTACTATCGGGCTAAGCGCACGCGCGATATTAAAGTTTCCGGCCCAGAACAAAGTGGTTAGTGTAAGGAGCAAATAAGGGGAAACGCGGTCTAGTAAATTTGTTGGCATAAGTAATTTTATTCATTGATCTGATGAATCGTAGTGGAATCACATTAAGCTTTACGTCAAAATCCATTTAACCTTTTTATTGAACTCAATGGGCTAACACGTCTCTAAGTCGTGTTTCCGATATAAAAAATAGTATTTGAGGTATCTATTCTATGAAAATCTCCCTGCGTTCTGTTGTGATTGGTGCTTTGTCAGCGGCTTTATTGGTTGGTTGCGGTCCTAACGGTGAAATGACCCGTGCTGAGCAAGGGGCTATCATCGGCGCTATTGGTGGTGCAGTGGTTGGTAAAAATACTGGCGATAAAGACCGTGGTCATACTATTGCAGGTGCATTAGTAGGCGGTGTGGCAGGTGCGGCCATTGGCAACTATATGGATCAGCAGGAAGCCGCTTTACGTCAACAGCTGCAAGGTACTGGTGTAGAAGTTACCCGTCAAGACAATAACATTATCCTGACCATGCCGGATGCCATTACCTTTGACTTTGCCCAATCTGCTGTTAAACCGCAATTTTATGGCGTGTTAAACAACCTCGCTTCCACCCTCAATCAGTTCCCGCAGACTCGCATCCAGATTGCTGGTCACACTGACAATGTGGGTAGTGATGCTTCTAACCTGCAATTGTCACAACAGCGTGCTAACAGTGTCCGTTCTTACTTGGCTGGCTCCGGTGTTGCACCGGATCGCATGCAAGCGGTCGGTTATGGTGAAACTCGTCCAATTGCTGACAATAGCACTGATTATGGCCGTGCTCAGAACCGTCGTGTTGAAATTACCCTGATTCCGGTTCAGCAGTAATAAGTCAGCAATCATCGGAAAATCGGTGTTTAACCTATAATCCGTTATATTATGAAGGCTCTGAAAAGAGCCTTCATCGTTTAAATATAATGGATTTAACGTTTTGGAACAGATTCCAAACATTATTACCATCATCCGAATTCTCTCCATAGCACCTATTTGCTGGTTACTATGGCAGGATGATTATGCGCTGGCACTTATCTTACTGATAGTGGCAGGTTTATCAGATGCTCTCGATGGCTTTCTAGCCCGTCGCTATGGCTGGTTTACACCCTTAGGAGCCATGCTTGATCCTATTGCGGACAAGTTATTTGTCATGGGTGTGTTTCTGGTGTTTGGCTTGAAAGGCAATTTGCCTTGGTGGCTGATTGCACTGGTTATTGGCCGGGATATGGTTATTGTAAGCGGTGCCCTTGCCTATAAATGGGCGACTGGCAGCCTGACCATGCAACCTTTGATCCTCAGCAAGCTGAATACAGGTTTGCAAATTCTATTATTAGGTACGACTTTGCTGGATGTTGCCCTGTATCCATTGCCCGATTGGTTTAACCAAACTCTGCAGTGGATAGTGGCTTTGTCCACTTTGCTTAGTGGTATGGCTTATGTCATTCTGTGGGGTCGCGACGCATTTAAAAAGGTCATTCATGATTCTGGAAAGTAAACCCTGGTTTTGGCTGGTAGTGGGGACCATCAGTTTTACCATGTTGTACTTGCTTGCTCCTATTCTGACGCCATTTTTGGTGGGAGCATTTCTGGCCTATCTCGGTGATCCGTTAGCGGATAAGCTGGAAGCATGGGGACTATCCCGTACCTTATCAGTAGCAGTGGTATTTCTGGTTATTCTGTTTATAACCCTATTGATCTTTTTGTTTTTAGTGCCGGTACTAGAAACTCAGATTCGGTTATTTACGAGTATGATTCCGCAATATATTGATTGGGGAGTCAACTTATTGGGTACTTATTTAAATCAAAATTTAGGTGTAGATCCTAGTATACTGGAAGGAGATCGACTCAAGAAACTACTCACTAGTAACTGGAAAGAAACCGGTGGTTTGATCCGCAATGCCATCGAGACTATTTCTAAATCCGGCTTTGTAGTGTTGGGTTGGATTGCGAATACTGCGCTTATCCCTATCATTACCTTTTACTTGTTACGCGATTGGGATCGTATGGTAGCGTATATTGACGATCTGCTACCTCGTTCTATACACCCCTTAATCGTCAAATTAGCGCGTGAATCTGATGAGGTCTTAGGGGCCTTTTTACGCGGCCAGTTATTGGTTATGTTAGCCTTAGGTATCTTATATTCGCTAGGGTTATGGGCGGTTGGGCTTGACTTTGCTTTGTTAATAGGCTTAATGGCGGGTCTAGTAAGTTTTGTACCGTATTTAGGGCTAGTGGTAGGCGCTGGTGTTGCCGGAATCGCCATCCTCTTCCAGACCCAAGATATGGTGGCTTTACTGAAAGTATTTGCTGTGTTCGGTGTGGCTCAAATGGTGGAAGGAACAATCCTGACGCCGTTACTTGTGGGTGAAAAAATTGGTTTACATCCGGTCACAGTGATTTTTGCCGTCTTGGCTGGAGGCCAACTATTTGGATTTTTTGGGGTATTGGTAGCATTACCAGTAGCAGCAGTGCTGGCTGTCATCCTCAGACATATTCACGATACCTATAAGCAGAGCCAGATTTATAGTGAAGATAATCCAGCACCGACGACAACAACTGATATGGGCATGGAAAAAACGGAGCAGGCATGAACCAACAATTGACATTGAACGTCGGAATGCGTGATGGACATCGCTTCAGTTCGTTCTTTGTCACTCCTGAAAATGCAGAATTGCTCGGTATTCTGAAAAGAGGCTTTGAGCAGCATTTTCCACAATTGTTTCTATGGGGCGATGCACAGGTAGGTAAATCTCATCTGTTACAGGCATGTTGTGAAAAATATTACCAACAAGGTCTGATGGTGGCGTATTTGCCTTTAAAAACACTGGCTCAATATGGATCACGTATTCTTACAGGACTGGAAAATAAGCATCTGGTGGCTATTGATGACATGGATACCATTATAGGTCAGCGGGATTGGGAAGAAGCCTTGATGAACCTGATCAATCATTGTCGAGCGAATAATCAGCCTCTAGTGATTGCAGGGCGACAAAATCCGCGTGAAATTGAAGGCTTATTGCCAGATTTTGCTTCCCGGCTATTGTGGGGGCCTGTATATCGCGTACATGCGTTACAGGAGAATCAGTCCATACAAGCTATGGCGTGGCGCGCTCATCAACGTGGCTTTGAATTGCCGGGTAACGTTATTAAGTATATTGAACGTCATTACCCACATGATATTGGCGCGCTCATGAAGTTACTGAATCAACTGGATGCAGCAAGTTTGACCAAAGGAAGAAGAATTACCCGCGAATTTATCCGTGAAGTCATACGGGATTCGCAGCTTGGTGAAGCTTGACTGCTAAGCTCATTGTAAGCACACAACGTTAGTCAAAAAGGAGATGGTAATGGATATAAAAACTATTCTTGATCAAATGCTGCAATCTGGTAAAGACATGGCGCAGAAGAGCCAAACAGTTGCTGAAGAAAAACTAGGTGTGCCTGAAGACGCTGCTGGGCGTCAAACAATGATGAAAGAAGTCGGTGCTGGTGCTGCCGCCGCAGGTGTCTTGGCATTGTTATTGGGTACAGGAGCCGGTCGTCGTCTGACAGGTACCGCTGTGAAGGTAGGCAGTTTGGCTGCTTTGAGTGGGCTGGCGTACAAAATGTATGAGCAATGGCAAGCAACTCAGGCAGGTACTGCTCAAGCGGCTGAACCTGCGCAGTTAAATGCCCCAGTGGCACCAAAAGCCAGTATGGAAGTGCTATTAAAGGCTATGATTGCGGCTGCTAAGGCTGATGGCCATGTGGATGCGACTGAATTGGATAAAATTCGTAGTCAATTGAAAGAAATTGATCCTGAAGGCAAAGCAAATGACTTAATTATGCAAGAATTGGTTAAGCCTTTGGATGCTAAAGGTATTGCTGCATTAGCAAACGGTGATATGGCTGTTGCCACAGAAATTTATCTCATTTCAGCAGCGATTATTGATCAAAGCAGTGATGCTGAAAAAGTTTATCTGAATGATTTACGGGTTGCTCTACAATTACCTGAAAATGTATCCAATTTGGATAGTGTTTAATCACATTGACAATTGAAGTTGCCTAGATAAAGTAAAGCTCCTGTAAAAGGAGCTTTACTTTTTTGGGTTTTAAGCAAAGTCGTCGTCAAACACATCCTTTAAACGCCGTTCAAGCGCTTTTCTTTCAAGGTAGTCTTCTACATTGCGACGGACAACATGCGGTTTGGTTTTTTTACCTTCAGTGAAAATTTGTTTTTCTAAGGTAAAAATATCTTCATCACGTTCTGGATCGTACTCATTGTTATTACGCATAGTATTGCTCCTTTCATACCAATTAGGTAATTCGAGAACCAACAGAGTTAGTTACATTATTATTGCTACGTACTTTACCCAGTACGCGCCCGTAGTATAAAAAATATAGCTGAATTTGCACTGATCAAGTGCCAGCCATGAAAATTTCTCATTAAAGTAAATTAACATGTCGGCTTTTCACCAGATGTAATGCTTATCACATCTGGTGAAATCTTTTAACTATGGAGCAGCCTAGTAGTTTATGGCGAAAGTAACTCTTTAAAATGATTAATGCGTTCTAAAAATGCTTGAGGCGCTTCATAGCCAGTTAAACGTACGGATTTTAACTCTTGACCTTGTGGATTAAAAAATAGAATTTGGGGAGGCCCAAACAATTTAAATCGTGTATTCAAGGCTTTATCTTGGGCATCATTAGCTGTTACATCGGCTTGTAATACCATGATGCCGTTTAAAGCGTCACGAACTTTCTCATCTTTAAAAGTGGTAGCTTCAAGTTCTTTGCACGATACACACCAATCTGCGTAGAAATCAAGCATTACCGGGCGATTTTGCGTTTTAGCAGCTGCTAATGCTTGCTCCAATCCTTCTATGCCCTTAATGGTTTGGAAAGTCAGTTCCTTTTTTTCTAAGGTAGCCGCTGCAGATGAGCCTCCAAACACCCCTTTGAGCGGTTGTAACAGGTTTTGACTGCCAGCAGAAACCCCAAATAGCACCATAGCTCCGTAGAATAACAAGATTAGGCCAATACTTTTCCAGAAACGTCCCCAGCCACCAGCTTCTTCATTAATTTTCTCCAGTGCTCCCATGTAAATACCTGAAACCACCAAAAGAGTACCCGTTAGAGCCATGGTAAGTTCTAGCGGTACTACCCGGTCAAGCATCCAGATAGCTAGCCCCAGCATCATAATGCCGAAAATGGCTTTAGTGGTATCCATCCAGGCACCAGCCCGTGGTAGCAGACGACCAGCAGAGGTACCAATCATTAATAAGGGCACACCCATACCCAGACCTAGGGTAAAGAGCGATAACCCACCTAACAGAGCATCACGAGTTTGGGCAATATAAACCAGCGCACCGATGAGTGGAGCGGTTACACAAGGGCCAACAATCAGGGCTGACAAAATGCCCATGATACCGGCACCTATAAAACTGCCTCCTTGTTGGCGGTTACTGATCTCACTGAGACGGCTTTGAATACTGACCGGCATTTGTAAGTCATAAAAACCGAACATAGATAAGGCAAGTAGGACGAATAGTCCTGCAAAGGCGCTAATAACCCATGTATTTTGGAACATGACCTGCAGATTGGCACCACTGAGGCCTGCTATGACCCCTACAATCGCATAAGTGAGCGCCATCGGCAGTACATAGGCCATAGATAACCAAAAGGCCTTACGTGAGGAAAGATTACCGTAACCGGCGATAATGCCGGAAAGGATAGGAATCATCGGGAATACACAAGGCGTAAACGCTAAGCCTAAGCCCGCCAAGAAGAAAAACAGCAAGGTTTTGAAGTAACTATCATCACGCATGCGGTTAAATACCGCATCGCCTTCATTAGCAGGCTCCGCTGCATCTATAGCTTCATTCTGAATAGTCGCTTGCAGTTCAGGATTAGCCGCAGGTAGACCGGCTAAGGATAATTCGGTAGTTTTGATAACCGGCGGATAGCAAAGCCCAGAGTTTTCAGCACAGCCCTGATACTCCGTTTGTACCACTATTTTGTTTAGATTATCGGCCTTAAACGGTACTTTGACATCGATATCTTCGCCATAAATTTCGATTTTGCCAAAGAACTCGTCGTCTACCGTCTCGCCATTGGGGAAGACGGGAGGGCCAATTTGTAAACCTTGAGGGTCGAGAATGGCAAACTTAATTTTAGGACGATATAGATGATGATCAGGCTGGATAGTCCAGTGAGCATTCAATGTGCCTTTATCAAGTGCGGTTACATTTAGTTTGAAAGCTTGATCAACCGGTAATGCTTCAGCTTTATTATTACCAGCGGCATCTTTGATTTCACTTAAGATATCTGGCTTAGCAGGTTCAGTAGTGGGCGAGACGGCAGCTTTTTCTGTCGGTAAAGGGGCCGCAGGAGTAGCGGCCGCTAGCTTTAAGTTAAGGTTTTGTGTTTGGGGGGGATAGCATAAACCCGCGTCTGCACAACCTTGATACTTAACCTTCAGCGCCATATCCACTGCTTGTGCAGCGGTTTGATCCCGCTGTATGGGGATTTCTACCACTACCTGCTTATGGTAGACCTCTATCTTGCCAAAATTAGGGTCATCCTTAGTTTCACCTGTGGGGAAAACCGGATCACTTACCTTCAGGCCATTAGTACTGGTTTCAAAGCCAAAGCGTTTACGATACAGGTAGTAGCCATCGGCAATCTCCCAAGTCGCTTTGATCTTATCCGCTCCAACGACTTCGGAACTGAATTTAAAGGCTTTGTCCGCTGGTAATAAATCTTCCTGTGTAAGGGCAAAAGCTTGTGTTGTTAGTGTTAGCAACAATAACAGGAAGCAGAGTAGTCTTCTCATTCTTGGGTACTCTCTTTAATCCATCCCAGATAAGCAGGTAATCCCTGAGTTATAGTAGTGGCAATTATTTCAGGTAAATCATAGGGATGATTTGTAAGAAGGAAGGTTTCTATGGCCTGGTAATGCATGGTTTGAGTCTTGATCAGCAATAAGTGTTCAGTACTTTCATGAATATCCCCCTGCCAATGGTAAAGAGAAGTCATAGCAGGCATGAGGCTGACACAGGCAGCGAGTTTGTTCTCCAGTAATTTGTGAGCCAAGCATTTGGCCACAGCCGCATCCGGTGTGGTCGTCATTACAAGCAGACAATCTGTCATCTCTTTATGCAGTTTAACTAGACTGGCGTAATAGTAGATTAAATGTGGATAATCGGCAAAACATCTTCACAGAATTCCTTGTAACAGCGAGTTTTTTATTCGCTTGGCGTGCTGAAGACAAAGGCAAGTCAGAAAAAAATGGGCTTCAAACAACAAAAGTTGTATTTAAACAACAAGTCGTTTGGATTGAAGTTGATTAGGAGGTCAAGATTAGTTGAAGATATTTTTAGTATAAATTCAAATGGTTCATAGGATAACCTTTTAAAAAGGCTATCCTTAATAGAATTAATTCAGCCTAGAATCAGGAAATCAGATAATCATCTAAATTACCGCCAGAGGAAATTAATTCTTCTACCCAACCCGGTTTACGACCACGGCCGCTCCAAGTTTGCTCACTATTATTTGGATTGCGGTATTTAGGTTCAATAACCCGTTTTTTAGTAGGACGTGCTTGCATAATTTCTTCAAGCGTAAAACCAGATTTTTCCGCCATGTCTTCCATTTTCTGGCGTAAATTTAATAATTCAGTCTCGCGTCTGGTAACGATTGCAGTGTCAATGCTTCCTTTCAGAGCTTCAAGTTCGGCGACAGTTAAGTTGGAGATATCAACATTAGCCACAGACTACACCTTTCCTTTCTATATTAGTGATATGTTAATGAATATTATATATGTTCCATTTGTTAAATAGAATTGTCAAGATGGTTTTTAAAGAAATATATTATATTAAGCTTTTAATAAAATAATCGAGCTCAATTAGATTTTAATGTGGCTTTAAAAAAACTACTATTGACAATTGGAAAAAGTTGCCTTCAGACAGGCGGCATGGATTTTTAACTCAAGATTACATACACTTGTTCTTAAGTGTCTAATCATAAAAATTAAAACAAAAATTACACAGGGGAATCAGATGCCTTTAGTCGTCCCGGTATTGTCGCTAATCGTGTTAGTCGTTGCGATTAGTGGATTATGGTTGTCTGGCCAGCACCATAAAGACGTACTTGATGCTGATCTATTCAAACTGTGGTTATATGTGCCTTATTTATTACCGATGATTTTGTTCATTCAGGGTTTCCTAATTTATCTCCAGTTAAAGAGTAAACGGCAAAAAGGATTGATAAATGATGAGGTTATTAAAAATGATTCCGCCTCTGCTTTGCCGCCTTGCCTAGAACAAATCAATACCGAATGGGTGCTCGATGCTCTAGCGGGTGGTGTGATATTGGTTAATCTACAAGGCAATATTACTTATATGAACCCTAGTGCGGAAAAAATGACACTATGGTCACGGTACAAAGCAGTGGGCTTACCCGTAATTAACGTATTGAAACTAGAAGATTTAAAGGGCAATCCTCTATTAGGACATGTTTTTGAAACCCATCGCGCTCATCCGGCCCATTCATTACAATTTGGACAGGTTAAACTCTACCCACGTGTAGGGGATTATCGTTATGTTGAATTGAGTACTACTTATATTCAGGATGAACATAAGGTATTGGTATTTATATTCCGCGATGTGACGGCTGACCGCAAAGTGATTAACCGCCTATATCAACAGGCCTCAAGGGATCCGCTAACAGATCTGATGAATCGTAGTAGTTTTGAGCAGTATGTTGAGCAGTTGGCACACGATACATCGGGCCTGATCAGAACTCATGTTTTAGCTAGTTTGGATCTAGATAATTTCAAAATTATCAATGACACCTGTGGACATTTGGCGGGTGATGAACTACTAAAGCAGGTGGCTCAAATATTTAGGCGTTGTATCCGAAATTCTGACAAGGTAGCCCGTATTGGTGGGGATGAATTTGCGGTTTTTCTAGAAGGTTGTAGCGCAGAGAAAGGGCGTTCCATTATGGAACTCATCTTGACAGAATTGCGTAATTTCCGTTTTAGCTGGGAAAGTAAGATTTTTTCTATTGGTGCTAGTATAGGTTTGGTGGAATTCGCACCTTCTAATCATGTACAGATAAAACAATTATTTGCAGCTGCTGATAAGGCTTGTTACACCGCTAAGGCATTAGGTCGTAATCAAGTATTTGTACATATTTCTCAGGAAACGCAACCAATGCCAAGTCAACGCGTTGATGACTGGGGGAAACTATTGAAAACGGCGATTCAGGAAGACCGTTTCATGTTATTTGTGCAGCCTATCACACCTTTACGTCCTGAACATATGCATGCTCCTCCGCAGTTTGAAGTTTTGCTGCGTTTGCCTTTCCGACAAGCTCTGTTGAATCCAGGTAGTTTTTTGCCAGTAGCCAATCGATTGGAGCTAACTTCTAGCATTGATCGTTGGATTATCAAGAAATCTTTAGAACTACTGGCAGATTTTCGAAAAGATAAAACTCCCGGAGGTGTTGTTGAACATCGGCTGATGATTAACCTATCTGCTCAATCGGTACAAAGCACAGAATTATTGCCATTTGTAGATAAAACAATCAAACAATTGGGTCTAAACCCTAGCATGGTTTGTTTTGAAATTTCTGAATCGGTTGCGGTTGGCAATTTTGTGCATACGAAACGTCTAATGAATGCCTTACATGAAATCGGCTGCCATTTAGTACTCGATGATTTTGGCAGTGGTTTTTCTTCTCTTAATTATATACGTGAACTGCCGTTAAGTTATCTGAAGATTGATGGCAATTTTGTCCACAATCTGGTGTCCAATCCGGTGGATGCCGCTATGGTGAAAGCTGTACATGAAGTCGGTCAAGTCATGAAGTTATTAACCATTGCTGAACTAGTGGAAGATGCCGAAACTCTGAATCAGCTCAAACAGATAGGGGTGGATTTTGCTCAAGGTTATTATTGTGGCCGTCCCTTGCCCTTATTGCAGTTGCACCAGTATATACAGTCAACTATAGGTCCGGTTGCAGCTTAACACTTGAAAAACGCTAAGTCGTACCGATATAGCTTGCATTATTGTTTTGGAAAAGTGGTATACGATCTTGCGTATCTTACCTATTGTTGCTGGAGCGTTTCTGGTATTGCCTTTGTTGGAGATCCTAACCTTTATTAAGGTAGGCGGTATGATTGGGTTTTTGCCAACCTTGTTGCTAATTATACTAACTGGAATGGCAGGAGCTTATTTATTACGCCAACAAGGTCTTGCTACCTTAAGCCGTTTCAGGGGTGGTCTCAGTAGTGGTCAACTGCCTGCTAATGAAATTTTGGAAGGTATGTTGGTATTAGTAGGTGGAACTTTATTGATTTTACCGGGCTTTCTCACCGATATACTGGGCTTGTTATGTTTGTGGCCGCTCACCCGTCAATGGATTATCAAAGCCTTCAGCCAACAAACCAGTCGTTATGTACAAAAGCGTGCTCCTCAGTCTACTCCCTACCACTTTCAATATAACTCAAGTCAGGATTCTACCCCTCGTACGATTGAAGGCGAGGTAATCGGACGTCGTGAAGATCGGCGTTAACCCGCATGAGTGAATGCTTATGTTTAGAAAAATTCACAGGCTGACTCTTGACATTGTTGTTATCGACTTTATTATTAGCACTCACTAGCCGAGAGTGCTAACAACTAACCTTGTAGCGATTAAGTTAAATGGTATTGAGGAGTAATACCCCATGAATATCCGTCCTTTGCACGACCGCGTTGTTGTACGCCGTATGGAAGAAGAACGTAAAACCGCCAGCGGTATCATTATCCCTGACAACGCAGCTGAAAAACCGGATCGTGGTGAAGTTCTGGCAGTGGGCCCTGGTAAAGTTGGTGATGACAACGAGCGCATCGCTTTGCAAGTCAAAGTAGGCGATAAAGTGTTGTTTGGTAAATACGCCGGTACCCCTGTCAAGGTAGATGGTCAGGAATTGCTGATCATGCGTGAAGAAGATCTGCTCGCCATTATCGAAGGCTAATTGCAGTTCCACTGCTTAATTCTACCGCACAAGATTTCAAGAGGATTTACATAATGAGTGCTAAAGAAGTACGTTTTGGTGATGATGCTCGTTCCCGCATGGTGAAAGGCATTAATATTCTGGCCAATGCAGTAAAAGTTACCTTAGGTCCTAAAGGCCGTAACGTTGTTCTGGAAAAATCTTTTGGTGCACCAACCGTCACTAAAGACGGTGTTTCCGTCGCTAAAGAAATCGAACTGGAAGATAAGTTCGAAAATATGGGCGCGCAACTGGTGAAAGAAGTTTCTTCCAAAACTTCTGATGCAGCAGGTGATGGTACTACCACTGCAACCGTTCTGGCACAAGCCATCGTGCGTGAAGGTATGAAAGCGGTTACAGCGGGTATGAACCCAATGGACCTGAAACGCGGTATTGATAAAGCGGTCGCAGCAGCTGTTTCTGAACTGCACGCTATGTCCAAACCTTGCGAAGACAACAATGCCATTGCCCAAGTAGGTACTATCTCTGCGAACTCTGATGAGGCCATTGGCGACATCATTGCTAGTGCGATGGACAAAGTAGGCAAAGAAGGCGTTATTACCGTTGAAGAAGGTTCCGGTCTGGATAACGAACTGGATGTCGTTGAAGGTATGCAGTTTGACCGTGGTTACCTGTCTCCTTACTTTGTTAACAATCAACAAAGCATGGCTGCCGAACTGGAAAACCCATTCGTATTGTTGTATGACAAAAAAATCTCCAATATCCGTGAATTATTGCCAGCTCTGGAAGGTGCAGCTAAGTCCGGTAAGCCACTGATGATTATTGCTGAAGACATCGAAGGTGAAGCACTGGCTACCTTGGTTGTTAACAATATCCGCGGTATTGTTAAAGTAGCAGCTGTTAAAGCACCTGGCTTCGGTGATCGTCGTAAAGCTATGTTGCAAGATATCGCTATTCTGACTGGCGGTACTGTGATTTCTGAAGAAGTTGGTTTGTCTTTGGACAAAGTAGCGTTGGAAGATTTGGGTCAAGCAAAACGCATCAATGTTACTAAAGAAACCACCACTATTATTGATGGTGCTGGTTCTGCGGATGACATTAAAGCCCGTGTTGATCAGATCCGTGCTCAAATCGAAGTAACCACTTCTGATTATGACCGTGAAAAACTGCAAGAGCGCGTTGCTAAATTGGCTGGCGGTGTAGCAGTTATCAAAGTCGGTGCAGCCACCGAAGTTGAAATGAAAGAGAAGAAAGCCCGTGTTGAAGACGCACTGCACGCTACCCGTGCAGCGGTTGAAGAAGGCGTGGTGCCTGGCGGTGGTGTTGCTTTGATTCGTGCCCTGCAAGCGATTAAAGGCTTGAAAGGCGATAACAATGATCAGAACGTAGGTGTCACTATTGCACTGCGTGCTATGGAAGAGCCTCTGCGTCAGATCGTTGCTAATGCTGGCGAATCTGCTGACGTCGTTCTGAACTCTGTTGAAGCAGGTACAGGCAATTATGGTTACAATGCACGTACTTCCGAGTATGGCGACATGATTGCAATGGGTATTTTGGATCCAACCAAAGTTACCCGTACTGCTCTGCAGAATGCAGCTTCTGTTGCGGGTCTGATTATCACGACCGAAGCAATGGTCGCTGAACTGCCTAAGAAAGATGCACCTATGGCTCCAGGTATGGGCGGCATGGGTGGTATGGACGGCATGATGTAATTTCCTTACGGAAATACATTTTCCTTCCATCAGAAAGCCCTGCATTGCAGGGCTTTCTTGTTGCTAAGCCTAGGTTTAAAACCTGCCATTAGTAATGCAAATAGGGCAATCCATCCAGCAAGGGTGGCTCAAGGCAGTAAATAGCTTACAATTGCTGCATGCCCCGTAAATTATTCAATACCCTGCTTATCATTGCCTTGTGTTTTGGGTTATTGCAGTTAAGTCTGTATGTATACCTGCATTATGGCAAATCTACCTTCCGCTTTGGCTCGCTGCGTCTGCCATCGAGTTCCACGCAAGCATCCTTAGGCATTAATACCAATGAGATTAGCTATCTGGATGCTAGTATGCCCTTTATTGACTTATTTCGGCCAGCGAATCCCTTTCAAGATAATGTCTTGCATTTGCCACCGGCTACTATTGTTTATGATGGGAATGGTTGGCCAAGTAACCTTAACGGTGGACAAGCAGGAACCCGCTTTTTGGGTGAATTACCTGCTGATACCATTCCAGCAGGTCACTACACCGTGTTGTATGACGGTGAAGGTGAGTTGCGTTATGGTAACGATGCCAAGTTGTTAAGCCATGCACAGGGGCGCGATACCATTGATTTGGACGCAGGTACTAATAGCCGCCTAGATGCGAGTCTGATTATTGCTCAATCTAATCCAGCTAATCCATTGCGCAATATTCGTATTTTGCCTCCGGGTGGAATTTGTCAGCATCAGCCGGAAAAACGGGTAGCAGATGCAAACGCCTGTACCGCTGAAACCGGTGAATATTTATCCTTCGTCGAGCATTACGACAGCATTATATTTAATCCAGATTATCTGGATTTCATGAAAGATTTCCGCACCATCCGTTTTATGCCTATATCAGGGATTACCCGTAACCCGGTAGTGCATTGGCAAGACCGCCCGCATCTGCAAAAAGCCACATGGGGTGGTAATTACAGTCAACGCGGCGCGCCTTTGGAAATCATGGTGGAATTGGCCAATCGTCTGCATAAGGACGCGTGGTTTAACCTGCCACACGCTGCCGATGATGAGTATGTGCGCGAATTTGCCACCTATGTCCGTGATAACCTCGACCCGGATCTGAAAATTTATCTGGAATATTCCAATGAGGTCTGGAATGCAACCTTTAACCATCGTGAATACACTCAGCAACAGGGGATTGCGCGTGGTTTAAGTCGCAATGCGGTGGAAGCAGGTTATCGTTTTTATGCGCTACGTTCGCGTGAAGTTTTTAATATTTGGGAGCAGGTGTTTGGCAATCATGAACGGTTTGTGCGTGTCATAGGTGGCTGGGATACCCGTGCGGATTTTGCCAAAGAGGTGTTGTCCTATCAGGATACCTATCAACACGCGGATGCACTAGCGATAGCACCGTATTTTGGTGGCAATGTTAAAGGCTTTCGTGAGGCCAAAACAGTTGATGATATTTTTGCCTTAACAACAGCGCCAGATTCTTATCGTTCCTTGCCGCAAGTATTGGAACATGTCAAAAAACAAGCCGATATTGCCGCTCAGTTTGGTTTGGATTTACTCGGCTATGAAGGGGGACAGGGGTTGGTGGATTGGGCAACCCGCAAACCCGAGCAAATGCCGAATCCTTTGTTTTATCAGGCTAATCGGGATCCACGCATGGGCGAATTGTACAGTCAGTTTCTAACGGGCTGGAGTCAGGCAGGTGGCAAATTGCTTATGTTGTTTTCAGCCCCGCGCGCATGTGGCTGGTATGGCTGTTGGGGATTAAAGGAGTCAATTCGTCAACCGTTGACACAAGCACCCAAATACGCTGCTGTCATGCAATTTATGCAGAACCATCTGCCTTGGTGGACAGAACAATCTCTGCCCAAACCTGTGTCCATGCCAGTAGCTAAACCCGCTGATCCCAATCGCCCTTTGATTGCCTGGCGACCAGCCAATGATCCGCAAAGCGTGTTCCAGCTGGATAATCCACAAACATTGGAAAATTTGTTGGAAGGGGAGCATTGGAGCAAACAGGATTTATACGGCAAATGGCAGGTCAAGTGGGATAAAGATAACCTTTTTTTGAGTGTGCGGGTTTATGACGACAAGCGTATCCATGATTCGCCTGACCCGCGCGATGATGATTCAGTGGAACTATTTATTGATACCACCAATAGCCGCGCACTAAGTATGGATAGGCATAAGGCTTTTCATATGATTTTTCCCTGTTCGCAAACAGGACTGGTCCTGAGTAGTGAGTCAGCGCCATTAACGTCAGAAGCGCTTGAGCAAATTAGCGTGGACCGACGTGTGGTCTATGACGGTTATATCCTGGAGGCTTGGATACCTTGGTCGGTATTAGGCATGCAACCTAAAGTGTCGGATAAGGTTTCAGCCCAAATTCTAATCAATGACGACGATGATGGCGGTTCACGCGATGCGCGCTTGAGCTGGATGGCGATCCGTTCTGAGGCTATTAACCATCCAGCTCAGTGGGGTACTGTGCTATTTAGCGGCCGTTAGGTAGAGCTTTTGTTGCTTTGTTGGATGGGGAATTAATCATTTTCGGTGTATCCGTGGTTGTCTTGGATGGGAATAAAGGTTTGCCTTTTTCCTGACGCAAGCGCAATACATAACCCCCTAAAGCACCACCTGCCGTGGTGAGGGTAATAATGCCTAGAGTAATAAACTGGGTCAGTAATAGTAAGCCACCCAAGCCCGCTGCACCGGCAAAAGCCACTCCCACCTTGATATTGGCTTGTGTAGCGGTACGGCGAATTTCATCCAAGGTTTCCTTATGCGCTTCTTTAACGACTTGAGCTTTCTCGCGTTCAGCTTTAACGCGAATAGATTCACGTTCTTTAGCATGATTTTCTTGCATACGGTTTATGGCATCTTTGCGGTGATGCGCTGCCATGGATCCAAACCAGAAGGCGGTTAACAAGCCTACAATACCCACCGGTACAGCCAGCCTTAACCATGCCCACCCACTCAAATCCGCAGGGGCAAGCAGAACCAGCGTCACTGTTAACGCCTGCAATAGCAGAATGCCGGGCAAAAATTTCAACACAACTAATTATCCTTTGCTTTTTTCATAATGTTTGCAGCCGATTATAATGAATCCCAGCCCTTTGGGGACAATACCATTATGCTGGAATGCAAATTAGTGCCTCAATTAACGCTATTTCAGATAAAACTACGGGTATTTTCCGTGCTGAGGTTGGGGTTAAGAAAGGAAAAAAGACCTTAGACATACATTCCCCAGACAGCATGGTAAAATTAGCTAGAACCTCGGCTGTTAGTAAGCCACTTGCTTAGCGTCATTTATTTCACTGATTAAAGACTATCATGAACCAATTTGTTCACCTGCGCTTGCATACCGAATATTCATTGGTAGACAGCACTATCCGTATCAAACCGTTGATGAAAGCGGTAGAAAAAACCGGCATGCCTGCTATTGCCATTACTGATTTAAATAATTTTTTTGGTCTGGTGAAATTCTACAAAGCTGCCATGGGCAGCGGCATCAAGCCAGTATTTGGCATGGATGTGTTGCTTGCGGATGAGCAAGGCAGTGATACGCTGTTTCATGTCATTTTGCTGTGTCAGAACAATACCGGTTATCGCAATATCACACGCTTGATTTCACGGGCTTATCTAAAAGGCCAAGTATTAGGTGTGCCACGTGTGCAGCGCGACTGGATTAAAGAATTCAGTGAAGGCGTGATTATGCTCTCTGGGGGGCGTGATGGTGATGTAGGCCAGGCGTTACTGGCAGGTAACCAAGAACTGGCTGATAAGCGTTTGCGTGAATGGTTGGAAGTATTTGCCGACCGCTATTATCTGGAGTTGCAACGTACCGGGCGTGAAGGGGAAGAAGATTATATTCATGCCGCTGTTGACCTTGCTTTGACGCATGATGTGCCTGTGGTGGCGACAAATGATGTGCGTTTTGTGGCCGCTAGTGACTTTGATGCCCATGAGGCTCGGGTATGTATCAACAGTGGTAATGTGTTGATAGATCCTAAACGACCGCGTCATTACAGTCCT
>CAZCJE010000016.1:3798-13201 GCA_964498805.1 uncultured Thiothrix sp. | reverse complement strand
AATAAAATGGGGTTTCCCGGTTACTTCCTAATCGTTGCCGACTTTATTCAATGGGCTAAGGATAATGGTATTCCCGTCGGACCCGGGCGTGGTTCGGGTGCGGGTTCCCTGGTAGCGTATGCACTCAAAATCACTGATCTTGATCCGCTGCAATACGATTTGCTGTTTGAACGTTTCCTCAATCCCGAACGCGTTTCCATGCCTGACTTCGATATCGACTTTTGCATGGATAACCGTGACAAGGTTATTGATTACGTAGCGCAGAAGTACGGGCGTAATCAGGTATCGCAAATCATTACTTATGGTTCTATGGCCGCCAAGGCAGTCGTGCGCGATGTGGGGCGTGTGCTAGGACATCCTTATGGGTTTGTGGACCGAGTTGCCAAGCTGATTCCATTTGTACTGGGTATTACCTTACAGGATGCTTTAGGGCGCAGTGCTAAATCGCAAAAAGATAGCGAAATGGTTTCCCCGGATTTATGCGAGCTGTATGACAAAGATGAAGAAGTCAAAGCTTTGCTGGATTTGGCGTTAGCTTTGGAAGGTTTGGCGCGCAATACCGGTAAACACGCCGGAGGGGTATTGATTTCCCCATCGGATCTGACGGATTTCACCCCCATTTGCTGTGATGAAGAGGGTGAAGCCGTTGTATCGCAATTCGACAAGAATGATGTCGAAGAAATTGGTCTGGTTAAATTCGACTTTTTGGGCTTGCGTAACCTCACCATCATTGACTGGGCATTGCAAACAATCAATAAGCAACAAGCCGCCAAAGGTTTGCCTTCAGTGGATATCAACCGCATTCCCTTGGATGACAAAGCCAGTTTTGACTTGCTTAAGGCACAAAAAACCACAGCCGTTTTCCAGCTTGAATCTCGGGGTATGAAAGACCTGATTCGCCGCTTACAGCCAGACGTGTTTGAAGATGTGGTTGCCTTAGTAGCCTTATTCCGTCCGGGACCTTTGCAATCAGGGATGGTGGATGACTTTATCAACCGTAAAAAAGGCATTGCTAAAGTTGAATACCCGCATCCTAGCCTTGAGCAAATCCTTAAACCCACTTACGGGGTTATTGTCTATCAAGAACAGGTTATGCAAATCGCGCAGGTTTTAGCCAGTTATACCCTCGGTGGCGCAGACATGTTACGCCGGGCGATGGGTAAGAAAAAACCAGAAGAAATGGCTAAACAGCGGTCCATTTTTATGGAGGGGGCGCGTAAGAATAATATTGACGAAAATCAGGCCGGTTATATCTTCGATTTGATGGAAAAATTCGCAGAATACGGTTTCAATAAATCGCACTCAGCCGCCTATGCTCTAGTAGCTTTCCAAACCGCTTGGTTAAAAGCCCATTATCCGGCTGCCTTCATGGCAGCGGTTTTGTCGGCGGATATGGATAACACTGATAAGGTGGTGACCTTATTGGATGACTGCCGCCAACTGGGTTTGAAAGTGTTACCACCGAATATTAATCAGTCTGAATACCAGTTTACCGTTAATGAGCAGAACCAGATTATCTATGGATTGGGGGCGTTGAAAGGGGCCGGGGAAGCCGCCTTAAGCGTCTTGCTGGAACAGCGTCGTGTTGGTGGTAATTATGGTTCCCTAACCGATTTATGCAAACGCGTTAATTCGCAGAAAGTGAATCGCCGTGTACTGGAAACGCTGATTAAATCTGGGGCGTTTGATTGCTTAGGGGGCACACGACGTGCCATGTTGGCATTTTTGCCAGAAGCTATGCGTATGGCTGAGCAACATCATCGTGATCAAGGTCGTGGCCAAACCGATTTATTCGGGGGTATGTTCGGCGGGGTTAAGGAAGAAGCCCCTGAGGCTGGAATGCCTGCGATGGCGGAGTTTCCAGATAGAGAGCGTTTACGTCTGGAAAAGGAAACCTTAGGGCTGTATTTGACTGGCCATCCGCTTGATGAATATAAAGATGAAATCAAAGGATTGCCTAATCGTCGACCGTTAGCCGATTTGGCGGAAGATGATCACAGTAAGTATCGGCGTGAACCTGTAATGTTGGCGGGGCTGGTAGCTAATGTTCGTACGCAAAACACCGATAATGGTAAACGGGCTTTTGTACAACTAGATGATAACACAGCTTATTATGAGTTAATGGTTTTCACGGATCTGTATACACAGTTTGGTCAACTGTTGAAAAAAGAAACTTGTTTAATTATTGAGGGGTTACTAGATACTGATCAGCGTTCGGGTAAAACCCGTTTACGGGTAGAAAGGATTCACGATATGCAATCCATTCGGGAAAATTTTCTGCGTAAACTGATTTTGCATATTGATCACAAGCAAGTGGCGCAAGGTTCTTGGCAACAAATAGGTTCTTTCCTTAAACCGGTCGATGCAAGCAAATTTACCATTGCCGTTGAATACGGCAATCAGCAAGCTAAGGCAGAAATACGTCTGGATCAGCATTGGGGGATTGAGCTGGATGACACCAATCTGCAAGAACTCAGATCGGTGTTAGGTTCAGCCCATGTCATTATGCAGTTTTAGACAGGTGCTTTGGTCATCACCATACCGAGTAAATTACCGCGCGCTTGCTGTAGTTTTTGAAAACTGGATACTAAGGCACGTTTGCGGGTTTGATAGCAAGCGGCTACTAATAAAGTGGCATGCGCACGGTTGCTTAATAGTAATGCATCTGCCATACCCATCACTGGAGGAGAATCCACCATAACAAGATCAAACGGCGCTTCTGGGCTTTCTAATTGCGCTATTAAGGCTTTGAACTGATCGCTGGCTAATAATTCAACTTGATGGGGTGTAACCGGTCCGGCCGGGAGTAGCGAAATATTGGCAATAAACGTTGGTTGGATTAACGTTTCAATGCGATTTAGCCCTGCCAGATAGTTGCCCAATCCTTTGATATTGTTGGTATTGAAGTGTTTGTGCAGGGTGGGGCGGCGCAAGTCTGCATCAATCAATAGAACTCGTTTACCAGATTGTGCAAAGGCAGTAGCTAAATTAATGATAGTGCTGCTTTTACCTTCACTAGCATCAGTGCTGGTAATATTGAGAATTTTCGGTGTGTTGTGTTGGGTTAGCAGGAGCAGATTATTACGTAGTAATCGAAAAGCGTCTGCTACCTCGGAGGTATCGGCTAAAGCTGTTTGCAATGCATAAGCTTGGGTTGAGACAGGGGTATTAGCAGGTGCTAAACCTAGCAATGGCAATGGTAGCGTCCTGCACAAGTCTTGTTGGCTTTTGATGGTGTCATCGAGTTGATTTTTAAGGATAGCGACGCCTACTCCGCCTAAAAGGCCGATAGCAAAGCTAAGTGGAAAATGCACTATCAGTTGTCGTTCAAACGCTTCTAAGAGGAATAGTGTTAATACAAAGCTACTTAAGTACACCCAAAGAATGGTTTTCTCATAGCGTCTGAGTAGATGCCAGAATTGTTTGAGTGTATGCCAATAACTATCATGCTTTTGCTCTGTAATCGGTATTGGCGTTGTTACCATTGCCTCAGGTGCGGCCCAATAAGTGTTACGGTTCCCCATGCTATTTTTTACGTACATGCCCCAAATCCCCATAATTGATACAATCATTTTATTTGTATCTTATAATAAATTTTTTTTATTTTTAACTGTATTTATGGGTTTCAATTGATAAATTAATCTGATTGAAACGGAACTAACTTTCTGTAAAAGACTCCAATTTTTAACCTACACTTAGTTCGGGTTGCAAATTAATTAATCAGTTTGTACTACTGTTCTGCTGCGACTACAAAAGTATTACTGCCTGTTTGGATAAGCACCTTACGTTTGACAGGAGGTTGTTCTGCAACAGTATCAAGAATGACATAACTACTGTCACCAGTAGGCATAAGTTTTACCGCTGATGGTTTAGTGTTGCTAGGTAATGTGCGGTTCGTCGGCTCAGTTTGAACGTACACGGGTTGAGTCTCTACTAAAACCTCAGATTCAGCAACAGTGCTTGTTCGGTCTGCGATTGGCTGAGTTTCCGATACAAGCCTAGATGTGGAGTCTGTTGAAAGATTAGTTGCCAAGTCTTCTTGCCGATCTGTAGCGAAGTTAGCAAGCGGTGGTGAAGAAATTTTGGTAGATGTGATGGCTATCAATTTTTTTTCGGTTTTTTTCTTATAAATTACGTGTTCATGGGCTGACTTGCCTGAAGTAAATTTTGATGGCTTTGCGATACTATTTTCAGACTTATCTCTATATGAATCAGCTGCTTCTGCTAACTTTTCAGAGGTGATTAAAATAGAGTTTCCTGAATTGTTTATCTAATCATTGGGTATTTTTGCGACAATTTTTGGCATTGAAATTGCCACTTGGGTGCCCAGGGGAGTTGATAATAAAGTGGCTACATTGCTGAGAGAAGCGTGTTGAGCAGTGGTTTTGACCAAACCTTGTAAGGTAGCGGTTGTTATGGGTTGGTTATAGATTAGCCCGGCTAAACCTATAGCAAGCGTCAAAACAGCGCTGATGGCATAAACACTTCGTCTGGAAATTCTGGTTGATGAACCACTAGACATGATAAGAGGAGTTTCTGTAAAGGCATGCATAAGCTCGTAAGGTGAAATTTGACGATGAAAGCGACTCAAATTCAAAGCTTGTTGCAAACTGACCCATATTTCAGGTTTTAGTGATGTGATAGGGGTAGGTGAACTATTTTGATTAACTGCCTGTAAGGTTGATAACGCCTTGAAAGGCAAAGTGCCTTGTAAATATTGATAAGCAATACAGGCTAAAGAAAAAGTATCGTCCTTTGGTGTAGGTAAAGCCCCTTGCGCGACTTCAGGACTAATATAAGCAGAAGTTAGAAAAAGGTTAGTTTTTTGATTAATTGATGAGGCTTTGCCAAGAATATGCAGCGTGACTGCTAAAGGTGCAGTCAAAAGTTTATAAGTATTGCCATGACAAAGAATACTACCAGGTTCAATAAAGCCAAAACCTCCTGTAGGCATAACCCGTTTTTTAGCCCGCAGAATATTCAAAAGAATAGTTTGAAGTTCTGTTAGAGACGTAAGTTGATCAACGTCCTGAGATTGAAGGCGCTCTGTGAGTAATTCTCCGGTTTGATCCGGTAAAACGATCCAGAAAGTGCCCGCGAAATGACAGGCATTGATGACAGGCAAAGGAGAATCCGGTTTGGCAAATTGTTCTAGTACTCGAGCTAACGTGTTAGCAAAGTTGGGATACTCCACTAAAGTAGGTTCAACAGCAAGGATTAGTACGGTGTTAGGTAAGGTTTCCGAAAGATTACCCTGTACAGTATTTTGTGCACGAAAAAGTTTCCCAAGGGATGTCTTGGAAAGTAATTGATGCAATTTATACTGCCCGGCAATTAAGTGTTCGAAATTTTCCATTAGTTTATTCTTTTGCTGTTATTTGTTTATAGAATAGGGAGATAAGCGTCTAATCATTATACAAAAGTATAGCCCATAATCTACTTTCATTGGCATATAAAAAAAGATAAAATAAGAAAGGTTAAGTTATTTCTTAATTTTATATCTAAATTAATACAATAGATGGTTAAACTGTCGGAAAGGAGGCTTCCGATGAATTTATTTAAAAAAATGTCCCTGAGTACCATGATTGCTATTACCTTAGCAGGTGGTGTCATCGTTAACTCTCCAGTGGTTTTGGCGGAAATTACCGTAGAGGCTCAACAATCTGCGGACGCAGCTGCTCAAGCTGCAGCCAAAGCGATTGTTCCAGGCACTCCTGTAGAACAGGCCGCACAAAGTATTGGACGGGCTGCTTTAAATGCTTTGCAAGCTAGTAAGGCAACAGGAGATTTAGCATCAGCTGTAGCAACTGCTATTGCACGTTCTGGTTATCCTGGTATGACACAAATGTTGGCTGCTCAGGTTGCTGCTACAGTAGTACCTAATATTGCTACGGGTGCTGTTATCAATATTGCTCGTGGTGCAGGCGCAGGGGCTGTTGGCGGTAGCGTGAGCTATGTGGTATTGGCTTTGGCTGCGGTAGGTGGTTTGGCTGCAGTAGCTTCTGGAGGTGGTGGCAATAATAACAACGATAACAACTGCACTAGTGGTTGTTAAATCGGTTAATCCCTTCCATAAAAAAAGCCCCAAAATAGGGGCTTTTTTTTATATGAAAAGAATTTATTATCTGATTTTTTGTTTAAAAATAAATCAATAAAGCAATTATATGCGTAATATTGATGATGCTAAATTGTTGCTCTTTACTCAAGATTGAGGCATTGTTGCACTTGTTTATAAATTGTGCTTTTTGTTGTCCTTTTCTACAGAGGGAGCTTGATATGAAGGTAATGAGCAAGTTTGCATTAGCAACCAGTTTAGCAGCATTATTAACCGTTGGTTTAGCAGCCCCAGTTTATGCGGCTCCAGCTGATGATGCTCGTACAGTAGCCTTTTCAGTGGCGAAAGGATTAAAAGGTTTAGGTGGCATGAATGCTCCAGCGCGGGCACGTTTATTAGCTGCCGCTGTCGGTAGTAAGCTGAAAGCCACACGTGGCCTAAGTAGTCGTGAACTGGCTTCTTTAATTGCACAGGCTGTACATGATGCTAGTAATGAGTATGGCTTGGCTATTACTCCGCGTATGGCAGCTGATGCAACACGTATTGTTTGGGCATTACCGGATGGTACTATTGTTACTATTACCCGTGGTGATGGTGGGGTTTTAGATTTCACTGTTGTGGCAGGTGGTGATGGTTTAACAGGGGAAGAAGACCCTGTCAGTGCTGGTTAATGTATTTATACATTTATATAAAAAAGCCCTCTTAAGAGGGCTTTTTTATTTTAGCTAGTAGCTACTCAATGGCTGTTAAAAGTTCTCTCGTATAGTCCTTAAAGTTTTTACGTTTATAACGTATTTAAAGCTATAAAAACTTACTATCTTTAATGTTAATTTCTTGATCCTGTATGTTAATTATGCTTTACTATATAAAAATTCTTTATGCATATGTCAGTTTTGACAGAGGGAGCTTGAAATGAAGGTAAATACTAAATTAGTTTGTGCTGCAAGTTTAGCAGCATTATTAACCGTAGGGATGGCAACTCCATCCTACGCCGCCCCTGCTGATCGTGCGAGTTTTGTAGCTCAATCAGTTGCAGCTGCGTTGAAAGGTTTAGGTGGTTTAGATGCTAAAGCCAGAGCCCGTTTATTAGGAGCAGTAGTCAGTAGTGTTGCTGGTAAAGGTGGATTAAGCGGAGACGACTTAGCGACTGCTATTGCTCAAGCGGTTTACGATGCTAGCGCTAAATTTGGCTTAGGTATCACTCCACGTATGGCTGCAGACTTAGGTCGGACTTCTGTAGATTTAGCGGATGGTACTGTTATTACCATTAAAACTACCGATGGTAAAGAATTGGATTATACTGTTATTGCTGATGGAGATGGTTTGACAAGCGAAGATGATCCAGTCAGTGCTGGTTAATTAAAAAAAGCCCTCAGTTATGAGGGCTTTTTTTTGCACCTCGATGTAAAAAGATTCCACTTAGAAAGGCAAAGAAAATAACGTTTGCTGGGGTATGAAAATTAAAATCCATGAAACCGTGTAAGCTCATAAGCAATAGACTAATACCGGTTGCCACCTGTATAAATTGAAAACGTCCCCACTGATTAGAACGTAGGTTAAACCAGCCGTATATATAAGTAATAACAAGTAAAGCTATTAGTAAGATGCCAAATATGCCAGTTTCAAAAAATAACTCTAAATAGTCATTGTGAGCGTGGTTAATAAATTTTTGTAAACTAGGCGGTTGGAATGCTAAAAAAACGGATTGAAATGTCCCAGGGCCGCTTCCTAATGGAAAAAACTGTTTTATACCCAGCCAAACCGCATCAAAAATTTGCCAGCGTGCATCTTCCATAGGATCTACAGCAAAGCGGTTAAGAACAGGCACTAAACCGATACTAGTAGCAATGCCAATAGTTATACTTATAATGATTACATTCAGCCCTACGTTCTGCTTGCCTCCAGCATGTCTACCAAAACTGATTGAGCTTAGAAGAATACCTACTATAATTAACAAAACACCCGCTCGAGAACGGGAAAATATACCAGCTAATATAATCAAAACACTAATAGTAAAGAAAATTAATGTTTCATTAAAAATATAAGGATTTTCATCATCTTTATGTCGTTTATTACCGATATTATAAGCAATCATACTTAAGCAGAGAGGAAGAGCTAGCTCCATGAGAGCCGCAAAATGATCTCGATTAGGATAAGTACCCGTAGCATTTCTGCCTTCGTCCTCAATACTCCACCAAAATGCCCATTCAGCTCTACTACCATATTGAATCAACCCTAAAGCTGCTTCAAAACTAGCAATACCTAAAAATAGATAAACTAAAAAAATTATTTTTGTTCGCGGTAAGATCAAAGCGGCAAGAAATATACCTATCACGGGTAATAAAGATAACAGGGTTGATACGGTTCGGTAGGGTATCAAAGACGATGTTAGATAATTATCTGCATAGCCATTTGCTACAACAATATTAAGACTTTCGGTATAAAGTTCGTGACCTGGTAGGTTTTGCCAAATACTAAGAGGTAAAGGTAAAAGATATAAACACGGAATTACAATAATAGACCAAACCGTAATCTTAATAATTTTAGGAATATTATACTGGTGTAGAGGATTCCATGCCGCTAGAGTTATTAAGGTAATACCTAAAATTTCTAGTATGAGAAGAGCAGAATACATCCTACCACTACGAATTAATGGGGCAATACATAATAAAATAATACTTATTATGAATATTGAATTTTCATTAAGAGACGACTTTTCAGATGATGAGGAAATTCGCATACTTGTTAATGTCACTTTTTATTAATACGCACAGCATCAAGCCACAAATCACCCGAAAATACCTGTTCATGAGCATATCGACTAGTAGCTTCTAAGCGAAGATATTGGACAGGACAATTAGAGGGTACATCAAATTCTATTTGCAAAGGTTTCCAAGTAGGATTAGCCAAGATAATAGGTGATTCTGCTAGTAACTTATTGTCATCAATACAGATAATACGCCATTGTAAACCTTTAGTTGTACGAAAGCGTTCAGCACGATAACGAAAACCTAATTCATAATGGCCAGGTTCTAATACTAAACGTTGCCATATATTTTGAAAATTAAAGCGAGGAGAGCCTATAAAGTTAATATGTAAAGCATGATGGCCTTCCATTCCAAAGGTTAGCTCTTGCTGAATTTTAACTTGTTTATTAGAAGTTAGGTACCAATTGAAACCACTATTAACTTGGTCTCCTTCAAAGCCTCCATCAAATACTAGTCCTTGATAAGAGGATAATTCTGTAGGTAAGCTCTTAAACCAAACATTACGAGCATCCTGCCATTGTTTTTCTTCAATTAAGCGCGAAATATAAGCTTTATTTTCATTTTCAGTTGGAGCTTGTTT
>CAZCJE010000016.1:0-3698 GCA_964498805.1 uncultured Thiothrix sp. | reverse complement strand
TGCTAGTTGTACTTGTGTATTATTTTGAGCGGTTGCAAGACGGGCTGCTAAATCTCCTACTTGTTCTGCTTGATTAGCGGAACCAGTCTGTAATAGCACATTAGCAAAACGTACAGCTGCCTTACCACTAGTTAAATCTGTTGCCAAAGCATTAAGTGCATACTCACGCTTTTTATCTAATTGATCATTATTTTCCGCTAACCGAAACCAATCGTCACTATCTAGTTTTTTCCAATCTGTTGGCTCAATATCCGCTACAGGACGTCGATTATCAATAAAATCATCAGGACCAACTTTACCTAAGCGATAGCTAAGGCTAGTAGCCACTGCAAGCACAGCAGCTACCACTAAACATAATCGCTTGATTAAAAGCAGCATTGGCATATCTTAAGCAGCTTTCTGTAAGGCTTTTTTATCGCCGTAGGTATAGTAGTAATCATAGTTATAATAAGAATCCCCTGCGTGACCTTTTGCTTTAGTCATAATAACGCCAATCACATTAGTGCGTGCCTGACGTAAGCGATTAAATGCTGCTTGAAGTGGGCGTTTGTGCGCTTGATTATAGGCCGCAACTAATAAAGTAGCATGCGTGCGATTACCGATGACCAATGCATCCGCTAAACCGAGAACAGGGGGTGAATCAATAATAATAATATCAAATTCACATTCAGGACTTTCCGCAAAAGCCACTAAGTCAGATAAACGCTCACCAGACAATAATTCGACTGGATTAGGCGTTAGAGGCCCTGACGTAATAATATAAACTTCAGGAATAAAACAGGTTTGAGTAACGCCTTGTAGAGTTTCCTGACCTACCAAGTAATTAGCCAATCCTTTTGAGTTATCCAGTTTAAAGCGCTTATGCATAGTAGGTTTACGCAAATCGGCATCTATTAGTAAGACAGTTTTTCCTGCTTGAGCAAAAGCAGTTGCTAAATTAACCGCTGAACTACTTTTACCTTCACCTGCATCGGTGCTAGTTACATTCATAACCCTAGGAGCACCAGCACGGGTAGCAAACATTAGATTAGTGCGTAAAGAACGGAACGCTTCTGCAACGGCTGAAGTAGGATTTTCTGCTGTCATGAGGGCATAGTCTTGTTTGCTGCGTTTGCTAGTGCTAGGAGCAACACCCAATAAAGGAATGGGTAGTACTTTAGTTAGATCATCCGTAGTTTTAATACGATCATCCATGAACTCTAATAAAAATGCGACTACGGTACCAAGAAACAAACCTAACACCATACCTAAGGCAATATTAAGTTTAGTATTAGGTTTATGTATGCTATAGGGGATGATAGCAGGATCAACGATGGAAATATTATTAGTAGTAGTTAAACCAGCTACATTAACTTCTTTGACACGCTTCAAAAGATCATCATATTGAGCACGATTAGTTTCAACTTCACGCTGTAAAGTATTATAACCGATACTTTTATCTTGGCTATTTAAGAGTTCACGTTTGTATTTTTCCACCTCACCGTATAATTGCTCTTCTTTTTGTTTGGCGGCTAAATAATCTGCTTTGAGAGCAGTTTGTGCAGTTGAGGTTTCCAATGATGACTCACGCTGGATTTCTTGATCCAATTCAGAAATCTGTCCCTGTAGCTGTTGCATGAGCGGATAATCAGGCTTGTAAGTATTTAATTTATCTTGATAATCTGCCTGTAATTTTGCTTTGGCAGCTTTAAGCTGTTGGATAACCATGCTTTCTTGAACTCGAGTCAAGACTTTGCTGTCTTGGCCTTGTTTATAAGCACTTTCTGCTGCAATACGTTCTTTTTCCGCCTCAGTAAGGGCTTGGCTTAAACCTTGTAGTTTTTGGGAAATGATATTTTGCTTGTCATCAGTATTTATAATGGATTTGTCTTTGGCATACTGAACTAATTTACCTTCAGATTCTTCTAATTTACTTTTTGCCTGAATTAATTGTTCTTCCAAAAACTTTTTGGCATAGCTAGTGGAGTTAGCACGTCGTTCTAGATTCATGTTGATATAACCATCAGCCATAGCATTAGCTACTGTAGCGGCTAATTCTGGATTTGGATCATCATAATGAACAGTGACAATGCGCGAGTTCTTTACCGGTGCTACGGTTACATTATCTAAAAAGCGATCGGCCAAAGGTCTTTCACCGAGTTTGACCGGCTGTTCATTATTAGTAGTATTAGCATCTGTAAAAAAAGAGTGAAACCAATCTTTGATGCTAGTTAAAGTATCCGCATAAAAGGGCTTGGCTAATTTTTCTCCAGTTAATTTGGATTCTAAACCTAAATTGGTGATAACACGTTCAGCTAAATTCCGACTTTTCAATAATTCATACTGAGTCTGATAAAAGTCTTTAGTGTCAATAGGACGTTGATCACCTGCCTCGACATCATAATTAACGACACGTTTTTCCTCAGTATCAATTTGCAAGGTAACACTAGCCCGATAAATAGGTGTCATTGCTAATGTTACCAATAAGGCAATCAGCGAAACTAAGGTGAATATTAAAAAGATGGTCCCTTTACGGCGTCTGATAACCGACCAAAGTTCCCGTAAATCAATTTCATCCGAGCCTTCATTTTCAGAACGATTGGGGTTTTCATAACCGTTAGCCATTAAAGGTTGATGTTGCAGGGGAACTAACCCTTGATTTGGCTCGAAGCCATCCATGCCTTGATTAATATGTCTATGCGTCATGGCGTTATCAAATCTCCAAAGGGACGGCTATATTAAAGAACTGGACTAATAAAGCCCCGAATAGTACCTGTAACTTCTCGAATCCAGAAACGATTATCCGAACGATGTACCACAACCCGATCATCTGCGCGTAAATAGGGATCACGCATATTACCGCTTTGAATACCTTTAATGTCAAGATTGTAAGCTTTAGTTTGGTTACCGACCCGTCGGAATAGGACAACTTTAGTAGGATCAGCCAAATCGGTTATACCACCGCCAAGAGCGATGGCTTGCATAAGAGATGCGGAACCTTCAATTGGATAAACCCCAGGTTTATTGACCTCACCTTCAATTGTTACCCTTTGCGTGGTAAAACTTTCCATGAAAACGGTTACCTGAGGGTTTTGCAGGTATTTTTCACCTAACAGTGATTTAATACGATTTTCAGCTTCGATAGGGGAAAGCCCTGCCACTTTGATAGCTCCAATCAATGGCAGTGATATATTACCACTCGCATCGACGCGTACTTTGCCCGAGAGTTCATCTGCCTGAAAAACTGTAATCTGTAACATATCAGAAGGAGAAATACGCGCAGTGTCAGTAGGCGCGGTATAATCCAATTCATTCAAATTAGAAAAGGTGCCCCCTGCAATGGCTTCCGCTTTGCCTGCTTCTGCAGCAGCTGTACTGTTCATGCCACTACAGGAACTCACTCCAAATGCGCAGCATAAAGTAAGCGCAGAAACGTAAACCGGTAATTGCCGTGTCGTTAAAGTCATAAAGCACCTATGATCTGTTAGTTTTTGGTACTTGTGGGTAAAGTCCATAAAGCCCGATTATTCAGGAGAACCAGCGATTAAACCAGCCTTTTTTCCCCGTTTTCTCTGCTATAAAGCTAGTAGTTTGATGTAGTCCTGCCGGTATAGACACACTTGTTGGTTCAGCATTGTCAAGAATAGCTTGGGGCCGATCTATAACCATACGCATAACCTCAGCTGTATCCCCAAGCAAATGAATGGCAGCTTGTACCC
>CAZCJE010000015.1:0-46043 GCA_964498805.1 uncultured Thiothrix sp. | reverse complement strand
TGGCGTACAAAGCAAACTGGGCGGGAAGAATGTATGTCGAAATCGACCGCTTCTTTCCATCCAGCAAACGCTGCTCCTGTTGCGGGTTCGTCAAAGACAAATTGCTGCTGGACGTGCGGTCGTGGATATGCCCTGAATGTGGCGCGACCCATGACCGCGATGTGAATGCGGCACAAAATATCTTAGCCGCCGGACTGGCGGTGTTAGCCTTTGGAGAGAATGTTAGTGGCGATAGCATTGCGGTGTGGTCGTCCCGTTCTCGATGAATGAGGAATCCCCTTCCTTTAGGGAGGGGAGGAAGTCAAAGCAGATAGCTTGCTAGTTTAGTTTGCAATAGGCCTTGCACATCCAGCAAAAATTCGCACACTTCACGCGCAGCACCCCGTCCCCCGGCATTAGCGGTGATCCAGTGAGCATGTTGTTTAACAAAAGCATGTGCATCCGCCACTGCTACCGCAAGTCCCACTTGGCTCATCACTGGCAAATCCACTACATCATCGCCGACATAGGCAATATTGGCCGCTTGTAAGCCCGTTTTAGCTAATAAATCTGCGTAGGCTGGACGCTTATCGCGATAACCTTGCCAAATACGCTCGCGTGGAATTTTTAAATTATCAGCGCGGTGCAAAACCAGTTCGGATTGGCGTCCCGTAATCAGAGCCACTTCAAGCCCGCTTTCCAGCAACATGCGTATCCCATGCCCATCTTTGGAATTAAAGGCTTTGTATTCCTGGCCATTATTGTCATAGAACAGGCTACCATCGGTTAAAACACCATCAATATCAAAGATGACCAGCCGAATTTGACGAGCGCGTTCCAGCACGTCAGCGGGGACATAGCTAAAGTCGGACATCAGGCAATTCCTGCGCGTAAAAGATCATGCATGTGGATAATACCGATAACCTGTCCGGACTGCACGACTGGCAAAACCGTAATGGCATAGGTTTGCATAGTATTGAGCGCCTCTACCGCCAGACAATCCGCCTCAATGGTACGACAATGCGCGGTCATGAAAGTAGCAATCGGGCGTTCTTGCAAGGCTTGCCCCTTTTCAAATGCCCGTCGCAAATCACCATCGGTAAAAATACCCAATAATTGTCCATGCGCGGTGGTAATAGCCGTCATCCCCAGTTTTTTGCGGGTCATCTCTAAAATAGCCTGTTGCAGATTGACGTGCGGTCGAACCTGTGGAATTGCTTCACCGGTATGCATAATATCGCGCACGTGCACCAACAAACGCTTACCTAAGCGCCCGCCGGGGTGTGAACGGGCAAAATCCTCAGCAGTAAAACCACGCGCCTCTAACAGCGCGACTGCTAGTGCATCACCCATGACCAAGGCAGCGGTAGTACTGGAAGTTGGGGCTAAACCTAAAGGGCAGGCTTCGCGATCAACACTGGTATCAATATGAAAGTCAGCTGCTTTAGCCAATAATGACTGTGGATTGCCAGTCATGGCAATAATGCAAATCTGCATACGGCGTAAGGCGGGTAGCATTGAGAGGATTTCTTCACTAGCGCCAGAATTGGATAAGGCAATTAGCACATCACCCGGTACAATCATACCAAGGTCGCCATGATTCGCTTCCCCCGGATGTACAAAGAACGCGGGTGTGCCAGTACTGGCCAAAGTAGCAGCGATTTTATTGCCTATATGCCCGGATTTGCCTATGCCGGTAACAATCACGCGGCCTTTGCAGCGCAAAATGGTTTCACAGGCTTGTAAAAACTGATCATTCAGGCGCGTTGGTAGAACGCTCAAAGCAGCAATTTCAGTTTCAATGACGGCTTTTGCCAACGCCAGCAAATCTTTATTGGAATGATGCATGGTGATAGTCACGTAGGTCGGACGTAGTCGACAGGCATAAAAAAACCCGCCGTAGCGGGTTTTATAAAACTTGTCTCTAGTCACAGAAGTTGGTGCCGGGAGCGAGACTCGAACTCGCACAATGTCACCATCGGCGGATTTTGAATCCGCTGCGTCTACCGATTCCGCCATCCCGGCATCTGTGAGGACGTGAATCATACAAAGTTTTTTTGTATTTGTGAACTGTTTTTTGCAAAATGTGACAATTTATCTCTATATGCAACTAAGTGACTTTCATTACGACCTTCCGCCCGAGCTGATTGCCTTTGCACCATTGGCCGAACGCACCGCTAGCCGCTTGCTAAAAGTGGACGGGGTAACGGGTACCTATGAAGATGGTGTTTTTACCGATGTGCTTGATTTGCTGCAGCCTGGTGATTTGCTGGTTTTTAACAATACCCGCGTGATTCCGGCGCGGTTGCATGGGCAAAAAGCTTCCGGTGGTAAAGTAGAGGTATTGGTTGAGCGCATTGTCGATACCCATGCAGTGCTAGCGCATGTGCGAGCGAGTAAAGCGCCTAAACCCGGTACGCGTTTGCTATTGGAAAATGTCGTAGAGGCAGAGGTAACGGGGCGCGAGGGTGATTTGTTTGCCATCTGTTTTTTACAGCCTGAACCAGTGCTGGAAATTTTGGAGCAATACGGGCATATGCCTTTGCCGCCTTACATTGAGCGTGAGGATAATCTGGCGGATCGTGAACGCTATCAAACCGTATTTGCGCAAAAACCGGGTGCGGTGGCGGCACCAACGGCTGGTTTGCATTTTGATCAAGCCTTATTAGCCGCATTGCAGGCGAAAGGCGTGCAAACCGCTGCGGTCACCTTGCATGTGGGTGCCGGAACTTTCCAACCCGTGCGGGTGCAAAATCTGGCCGAACATATCATGCATGCGGAATATGTAGATGTATCAGCCGCTGTGTGTGAAGCAGTAGCAGCTTGTAAAGCGCGTGGTGGTCGTGTGATAGCGGTAGGGACGACATCAGTACGGAGTCTGGAAAGTGCGGCGCAAACAGGTATATTGCAACCTATGCAAGCGGATACGCGCCTGTTCATCACTCCCGGCTATCGTTTTAAGGTGGTGGATGCGCTGATTACCAATTTCCATCTGCCGGAGTCGACCTTATTAATGCTGGTATCGGCTTTTACCGGTTACGACACTATTAAGCGTGCCTACGCCCATGCGATTGAGCAGCGTTATCGGTTTTTCAGTTATGGGGATGCCATGTTTCTGACACGTCAACCACTGGCTTAAAACCAGTGATCAACGCGGTATGAAGAGGCGTTAGAAAGCGTGTTTCTCGCAAGCTTCTAGCGTGTTTTGCATCAGCATGGCGACGGTCATAGGACCTACACCGCCTGGGACAGGCGTGATCCAGGCAGCGCGTTCGGCGGCAGCTTCGTAATCGACGTCGCCGACCAGTTTGCCATTGTCTAAACGGTTGATACCGACATCAATTACGGTTGCGCCGGGTTTAATCCAGTCGCCTTTGACTAGTCCCGGTTTACCGGCAGCGGCAATCACAATATCAGCCTGCCGGACTAATTCTGGCGTCAGGTTGCCACTAAAGCGATGGCAAACCGTTACCGTCGTGCCCGCTAACAGCAATTCCAATGCCATAGGGCGACCGACAATGTTGGAAGCCCCAACAATCACGGCATGACGGCCTTTGAACGGTTCGCCAATGCTTTCCAGCAAACGAATAACCCCATATGGCGTGCAGGGACGTAAACCCGGAATGCGCAAGGTCAATTTACCGACATTGGTCGGATGAAAGCCGTCTACATCTTTACCCGGGTTGATGCGTTCAATAATTAAAGAAGCATCAATATGGGCTGGTAAAGGCAATTGCACTAAGATACCGTCAATAGTGCGATCCTGATTGAGTTCATCAATCAGTTGAATCAGTTCGTGTTGGGTCGTTTGGGCTGGTAAGTCATAAGAGCGGGATTGAATACCGACTTCAGCACACGCTTTGCGTTTGTGATTGACGTATACCTGTGAAGCCGGGTCAGAACCTATCAAGATAACGGCAAGGCCAGGGGCACGTTTACCTTGAGCCAGACGTTCATCCACTCGTTGTTTGACACTGGTGCGGACGTCAGCGGCAACTTTCTTTCCATCAATAATCTGGGCGGTCATGGCATATCCGTAAGCTGGAGGAAGAAAGTGGCGTATTGTCGCACGTTCCCCCAGCCGGTGCCATGCTCTTACTCGCCGTATAGACGGCGTTTGAGGCCACTGCGATTAAGGATAATGGTGGCAATTTCCTCAATGGAAATGGCGGTGGTATCAATGAAAGGAATGTTCTCGCGCTGATACAGATTGACTTGCCAGCTTAATTCTTTCTGGCATTGATTAAGCGAAGCATAACGGCTGTTGGGTTTGCGTTCCTGACGAATCCGCTGCAATTGTTCTACAGAAATAGTCAGGCCAAACAGTTTATGGCGGAAAGGTTTAATAATAGACGGCAAACCGGAAGCATCCATATCTTCTTCGGTCAGAGGGTAATTGGCCGCGTAAATACCGTATTGCATAGCTAAATACAAACAGGTCGGCGTTTTACCGGAGCGCGATACACCTACCAGAATAATGTCAGCTTCGGCGAAATTTTTCGCACTGACACCGTCATCATTGGCTTGGGCAAAGTTAATAGCGGAAATACGTTTGGTATAAGACGCATCATTGTGCATACCATGGGAGCGACCAACGGCATGGGATGATTTCTGCCCCAATTCCTTTTCCATGGAATCAATGAACTTGTCAAAGAAGTCATAGATAGTGCAGTTAGCTGTCTCAAGGCAAGCGCGTACACTAGGTTCTACCAAGGTACTAAAGACAATGGGGCGACAACCATCACGAGTTGCCGCCGCATTAATCTGGGCTACGGCATCCAAAGCTTTTTCCGGTGTATCCAAAAACGGGATACTGATCTTGTGCCAACGAATACCATCAAACTGGGTCAACAAACTGTGGCCAAGTGTTTCCACGGTAATACCGGTACGATCGGACAGGTAAAATACTGTCCGACTCTTGCAAGCTTTTTCTGCCGTCATGCCTTTACTCAGGAAGTTTTGGCTTCATCCAGACTGGCCAGATGTAGCCAAGTATCAACAACTGTATCCGGATTCAGGGAAATGCTGCTGATACCTTGTTCGTGTAACCAAACAGCAAAATCCGGGTAATCCGAAGGACCTTGTCCGCAAATACCAACGTATTTACCCTGTTTCTTACAGGCTTCAATCGCCATAGTCAGGAGTTTTTTCACCGCCGGATTGCGTTCATCAAACAAGTGTGCAATCAGACCAGAATCGCGGTCAAGCCCTAATGACAATTGGGTCATGTCATTAGAACCGATCGAGAAACCATCGAAGTATTCGAGGAATTCTTCCGCTAATACTGCATTAGATGGGATTTCACACATCATAATCAGGCGCAGATCATTCTCACCACGCTTGATACCTTGAGTAGCCAGCAATTCAGTAACCTGTTGGGCTTCCTCTAACGTGCGGCAGAATGGAATCATGACTTCAACATTGGTCAGACCCATGTCATTGCGTACACGGCGTAGCGCACGGCATTCCAGTTCAAAGCAATCGCGGAACGTGGATGACAGGTAACGGGAAACACCACGATAACCAATCATAGGGTTTTCTTCGTGTGGTTCGTAACGGTCACCAGCCACTAGATTTGCGTATTCATTAGACTTGAAGTCCGACATACGCACGATCACTTTGTGAGGATGATAAGCAGCGGCGAGGGTGGCAATACCTTCCACCAGCTTTTCCACATAAAAATCGACTGGGCTGGCGTAACCGGCAATACGTTTGCCAATCTTGTCTTTCAGGTCAGCGGGCAGATTGTCGAATTCCAGCAAGGCTTTCGGGTGAATGCCAATGGTATTGTTAATGATGAATTCCAGACGTGCCAAGCCAACACCGGCATTAGGCAAGCGCGAGAAGGCAAACGCACGCGAAGGGTTGCCCACATTCATCATGATTTTAACGGACAGATCAGGCAGGTTACCAGTATCCGCTTTGCGGCATTCAAAAGGCAGCAAGCCGCTGTAGATAAAGCCGGTATCGCCTTCCGCACAGGAAACGGTAACTTCATCACCATCTTTAATATGATCAGTAGCATCGCCACAACCGACAACTGCAGGGATACCCATTTCGCGGGCGATAATAGCCGCGTGGCAAGTACGGCCACCGCGATTGGTGACAATAGCAGAGGCGCGTTTCATGATCGGTTCCCAATCCGGGTCGGTCATGTCGGTAACCAGTACGTCGCCTTCTTTGACTTCGTGCATCTGGTTGATGCTCATAATAATACGCGCTGGGCCTTGGCCGATTTTCTGACCAATCGCCCGCCCTTCTGCTAATACCTTGCCTTTAGCTTTGAGTTGGTAACGCTCAATAATGGTAGCAGAGGCACGGCTTTCGACGGTTTCCGGACGTGCTTGAACGATGTAAAGTTTGCCGTCACCACCATCCAGTGCCCATTCGATATCCATAGGGCGACCGTAATGCTTTTCAATAATCAAAGCCTGACGTGCTAAGGATTCAACCTGCTCATCGCTTAGGCAGAAGCGTTGACGACGGGCATCATCCACATTGCGAGTGATGGTAGCTTTGTTGTGGGCATCACCGGCAGTCTCGGCATAGACCATTTCAATAGCTTTAGCACCGAGGCGGCGGCTTAGAATCGCCGGACGGTTTGCAGCCAAATTAGGTTTATAAACGTAGAATTCATCCGGGTTAACTGCCCCTTGCACCACGGTTTCGCCTAAACCGTAAGCGCCGGTAATGAAAACGGCATCACGGAAACCGGATTCAGTATCGAGCGTGAACATAACACCACTAGCCCCAATGTCACTGCGGACCATTTTCTGGATACCCGCTGACAGGAACACTTTGTCATGTTCAAATTTCTGGTGAACGCGGTAAGCAATTGCGCGGTCATTGTACAAAGATGCAAATACTTCCTTGATAGCGGCAATCACATTAGGCAAGCCGCGCACATTCAGGAAGGTTTCTTGTTGACCGGCAAAGGATGCATCCGGTAAGTCTTCAGCAGTTGCGGAAGAACGCACGGCAAAAGAGGCGGTATCGCCAGAACCTTCAGCTAATTTCTGATAAGCACCGGTAACCGCTTCGAGTAATTGTTCAGGTAAAGGGGCTTCCATGACCCAGCCGCGAATAGTTTTACCGGCGTTGGTCAGGGCATTGATATCATCCACATCCAGTGAACGCAGGAGGCTGTTAATGCGGTCAGCCAGACCACCAGCACTTAAAAAGTCCTGATAAGCATGAGTAGTGGTAGCAAACCCATTTGGCACACTAACACCAACATTCGCCAGATTACTGATCATTTCACCTAGAGAAGCATTTTTGCCGCCAACGATATTGACGTCGTGCATCCCCAGTTGATCAAACCAAAGAATATAATCTGCCATTGCGAGCTCTCCTCGTACGCGATGTATAAAAGCAGGAAACTTGGTTATGTGGTGGTATTTTATATTATTGTGGTGAGGGGGGGGTAAAAAAGAGCGGCGTCCATCAGAGACGCCGCAAGCACCACAGTTAGCATGAGATAAGCATTCAGGTATTGATCATCTGAGTGCTTAACTGGCGCGTACAATACCGAAAAATCTTGAATCAAAAAAATCAATTGTTTCAATTGTTACTATTGTGTAGCACAATAATGACCTAGATCGAGGACTCTAAAACCGTGGCAATGCACTATTACAAGCAAACGCGCTACAAATTGTTACGCACGTTTTGCGTGGTCGCACAAAAAGAGAACATTACCCAAGCAGCTGAACAGCTGCATATCAGTCAGCCGACAGTCTCCCTGCAAATCCAAGCACTCGAACGCGAAATGGGTGAAAAGCTGCTAGAACGCCGTGGCCCAAGCATTCGCCTTACGCCTGAAGGCAAGATTCTTTATCAATTAGTGCAACCGATTGCAGCCGGTATTGATAGCCTGCGGGAAACCTTTGCGGCTAATCTTGGTAAAATGGAAAAGGGCGAATTAAATATTGCGGCCGGTCAATCGACGGCTTTGTATATTTTGCCGGAATACCTGAAACAGTTTAATGAATGTTATCCGGGCATTCGTATTAATTTGCATAATGTGGAAGGCCAAAGTGGCATGAAAATGCTGCTGGAAGATCAGGTGGATTTAGCAGTTGGGCCTTTATTGCAGATTCCGGATACCATTATCTACCGGCCGTTTGCTTCATTTGATTCTATTTTAATTACCCCGGAACACCATCCGTTAACGCTGCAACGCCAAGTGGATTTAAGTGATATCAGCCCTTATGGTTTGATTTTGCCACCGCGCAATAAAAGCACTTGGCGCATGATTGATACCGTTTTTCGGCAACATGAAGTGCCGTATTCCGTGGCTATGGAGGCGGGTGGCTGGGAAATCGTTAAGCGCTATGTAGAGCTGGGTCTGGGTGTTTCCATTGTCACGGAAGTGTGTCTGACCGGACACGAAAAAATAGCCGTTATTCCTTTAAACGAGTATTTTCCTTCCCGCAGTTATGGCCTGATTGTGCGGCGGGGCAAATTCTTCACCCCGCAAGCCAAGCGTTTTATTGAAATGTTTGATGATGAATTCTTTAACGAGGATTTATGATCCACACGGGTTTATAACTTAGGCTGCTAAAGCGTAAATGGCTGGAATGCGTTGTTCATTCCAAGCCTGAAACATCAGTATATCCCACAGCTCGTATTGCCAATTGTATTTGCCACTCAGGTGTTCCTGCCATTTTTTCTGAATAGGTTCAGGGTCTAAAAAGCCTTCCTGGCGCAGGCGTGTAGGGGATAGTAAGTGTTCAGCCCATTCACGCAGACTCGTCCGCAACCACACATCCATCGGTACGCTAACAGGTTGTTTAGGATGCTCTAACAATTCTGAGGGTAGGTACTGTTGCAAAAGTTGCCTTAACGGCCATTTGCCTTGCCCATGCTGTATTTTGTGGGTTAGTGGCAATTGCCAAGCAAACTCGACCACGCGTTGATCCAAGTACGGATTGCGATTTTCCAACCCGACTGACGTAGTGGTGCGATCCAGATTAGTTAAGATATTGCCGGGTAAACAACCCATAGTATCCAGATACATCATGCGTTCAGGGAAACTTAGGTGGGCGGGTAAATCATGGTGCATTAAGGGTGGCGAAGCTTGTACACCAATCACCAATTCTTCCGGATGTTGCCAATGCGACATTAGTTGTTGATAAGCTTGCTGAGGAGAATCGGCGTATAAAATGGAGGATAGTTGATGTCGCTTTTTTGTCGTTTCCTGAAAACGCAGGCGTTGAGGGAGCAAGTGCATGAGGCAGTTCCAGGCTTTATCCCAACAAGGAGCATCAAGATGATGGAGTGTGCCCGCTAAACCCCGTCTGACCATAGTTGGCATAGGGTGCATACATCGCCATAACTGCCAGCTCTGTACATAACGATTATGTCCGCCAAATAATTCATCAGCGCCCTCAGCGGATAAACACACTTTCACCTGCTGATGTGCTAATTGTGCGAGTAACAAGGTTGGAATTTGCTCTATATCCGAAAAAGGTTCGTCATAAAGACCGGGTAAGGCAGGAATGACATTGAGGGCGTCCTGTGGTTGTATCAGCATTTCGGAATGATCAGTACCCAAATAACGAGCAACTAAGTGTGCTTGCTGACTGCCATTAAAAGCTTGTTGCTGATAACCCACAGTAAAAGTTTTAATGGTTTGGGCAGTTTGACTTTGCATCAATGCTGCTAACAAGGAAGATTGAACACTACCGCAAAGCAACGTACCGACAGGCACATCGGCCTGCATATGCTGTTTGACCGTTTCACGTAACAGGCTTTCTAATGCTGAAATAGTATGGTCAGTCTCTATAGTCTCAGTAGAGATTGAGGCTTGCTTAAGCAAGTCGTGTAATGACCAATAAGCTTGCGAAGGCGGTAAATACCCCGGCAAATGCTGGGCGCTAATGCTTAGATAATGCCCTGGCTGTAGCTTATAAATGTTTTGATAGATAGTCAGAGGGGCCGGTATATAACTCAGTTGTAGCTGATTGGCTAGGGCTTCGCGGTTAATAGTAGGTGACCAAGGTTGATAAGCACACAACGCTTTTAGTTCCGACCCAAATAAGAAAGTCCGTCCCACCCAGCCGTAATACAGCGGTTTTTCCCCCATGCGATCACCCGCTAGAGTTAGGGTGCGAGTCTGAGCATCCCACACAGCCAGCGTAAAGGCACCCATACACGCTTGTAAGGTGCGCTGAATACCCCAGCATAAAAAGCCTGCTAGTAAGGTTTCGCTTTGAGAATCATTGCGCCATGGGTGTGTATAGTCTTGCCGCAGGCGTTGACGCAGTTGGATTGCATTATATAAGGTGCCAGTGAATACCAGCCGGTAACGTCCGCTTGGGCATTTCGCTGGTTGAAGATGGGTTTGGTCAGATTGTCTGGTAGCTAAATGCCGATAGCCTAAGCCGACACCGGTTTCGTAATCCAACCATAGCCCGCGATTATCGGGCCCTCGGTGCTTGAGGCTGGCTGTCATATGCCGCAGGTTTTGCATTTGTTCTGCCATATTTTGCCGACTGGTAAGAGCATAAAATCCTGTTAATCCACCCATGGATTGCCAACTCCTGTAAAGATTTCCGGTAGGACACTGTACCGGCTTGGATATAAGGTGATAGGCATGGCGGAATTAGGTAACGAGACGACAGTACATCCTGTGTACCTACAGCCTGCCAAGTGAGGAAAGGGATAAAAGGGAAATAAGGGGTATTAATGTTGTGTGTTAAAGCCTGCCAAAATAAGCGATGTACCGTAGAAAAATGGCGATAAACCAGTTTAAGCGAGAGAAATAAACGGAAATAAAAGCTAGGCGTTAGAGCTCCACTTGGCAGTGGTGGGGTAAGCATAACCGCCTCACACACCTAGATATAGACTTAAACTATTTCCTATCAAGAAAGGTTTTTCTAGGTAACCTAGGTCAAGATCGCTATGGGCTACAATGACATAAGCAGGTGATAGGTGTAATACACGATAGTAGGTGTTTTTATTATACATAGCATGACCTTGGCTGGAATGGCTGCCTATTGGGGAGAAAAGGTCTTGCTGACATAAGCCTAGTGCACACCGAATCCCTCTGACGGAACGACAGGCTTACGTTAGAAAGTGCCACTCCCTCATTAATGGCATTAGTCAATGAAAAAAGTAGTTGTTCTTTGTTGCCAGCATACCATTATATCAGTAGCCGATAAGGTGGCTTGAGTCATGCGGACAAGTTGAGACGACAATTGGCGAAACCAGAAAACTTGTCAGGCGTTGAGTCGGGAAGATGCGCTTAACTGGTTAGTAAAACCAACCCCTCCTAAGAATAGGGTTGGTTCAAGCTTGACTAGCCCGTTATAAGGTAGGTTCTAAAGGTGGGGGCGTTAGGCTGAATATCCACTCTTCAATATTGCTATAACCATTAATATTACTGTCTTGTAGAGCATCATCCTGTTCCGGATTTAAATTGTTTTTCTTTTCCCACTCATCCGGCATACCGTCATTGTCTTTATCAGCCAGCGGTTTACCAGCGGTGTAATCCGGCAATTGACTGACATACTGATCGCATTGCAGTTTATCGCCTTTAGGGTTCAAGCTACTGCAATAAGCTAGCCTATCTTGATAATGCTTGACTTGCTGTACCAAGTTCTTATCAATGAAGTCACGCTTAGGCAGATTAGCACCTACCATAGCTAAAAGCTTTTTACGCACAGTATTGGATTTGACGGTATCTACTAAGGGGGATTCAAAGCGGCTGCTTGCTTCCCAGCTATTATCCGGCCAGCCTTCTAAGCCTAAATTAACGGGTAAAGGTTCAGGTTGTTCGGCATCGCGGATACTCAGATTTTCTTCCAAAAATAGCTGGTAATTCTTACCGGTGTGCGATGCGATAATTTCAGGCGTATCCGGTGTCGAATCCGGGCCCATGATATAGAGGTTATGCACCATATTAAGCTGTGCCTCACCATTATCACTGCGAATCTCAGCGCCTTTTTTCACCCAGTTGTACACCACATTATTAACAATATCAGCTACACCTTTGGCGATTTGTAAGCCCGGGTTTTGTTCTTGACTGTCTACAATTAAGTTATGATGTAAGCTGATAGAGTGTGAACCTTCACCATCAATAGTAATACCTTTACCTTCTATGCTTGCCTCTTTAGAAGCTGTCACTATCCCAGGGCCAAGTATGGAGTTGCTAATGGTCAAAGTATTAGTATCATATTCAAGCGCAATCGCATTACCCGTAGCCCCTGATACCGAACAATGATCCAGAACAATATCATGGACTTGGCTACCATCGCTTTCACCTTCTACACCTTTGATACCGATGACATTGTGGCAACAAGCCGGTTTATCGGTCAGACTTTGACGCAAGCGTAGGTGTTGAATCACAACATCATGAGTGGTGATTGTTAGCAATTCATCACTCAAGGCATCATCGCCAGTTAGCATAATTCCACTACCCGATGCTGTCTGACCAAAAATGGAAATATACGGGTTTGTAATTATTAAAGGGGAATGTAGGCGTATTGTACCCCCTTGCCGAAATATAATTAGGCGTGGCCCAGCTTCTTCTATACAAGCGCGTAAACTACCGGCTCCTTCATCGTTTAAATTGGTTACTTGGCAAACTATACCGCCTCGCCCCCCACTGGTATTGGTACCAAAACCTTCAGCCCCGGGAAAAACAGGTAAAGCATAAGCATTAACTGTACATAACAGAAAAATCAGCAGGAAACGTAGCATCATGCATGACTTGATCCAGAATTAACTGCCGACAAGCGTAGTACAAAAAATTACTTAATGCTCAAGATGTTATCAAAAGATTTATGATGCAGCGCATAAAAAAGTCATAATTAACCAGAATTTATTGGTTCGTATCGGCATCAAGTACGCATTATATATCGATTTATTCAATATTCTGTTTATTAATTAAATAATTTTTTCTAATGAATAAAAACCTAACGAGATAGTTAAGTTTTTTAAAATAGATTAATCAATCGGCTTAATAACCATGATTTTTAAAAGGTAATGATAAAGTTATAATTATCTTTATATTAAATATTTTTATAAAAAGATTGAGTGGAATCAAGGTTTACAAAGAGAATTTTAATTTTTTAAAATCCGAATATTTAAATATGATGTTTTTTTAAAATACTAACTCTATTAAAAGCAAAGAAAAATTAATTATAAGTTGGTTATATTTTAAATCTTAAAAATTAATCAACGTTTTTTGCTTTAAGTTTTGGTATTTAAAATAACGAGTCCTTTTGTCATTAAAATCTATCATTCCTCATTAATTAATAAAAAATATCTAAATAGCTATATATTTATTCATGCTCTGGTTATATTTGTAGCATTGAATTATTTTTAATCATTTAAGGGGGAATAAGAGCAAAATTAAAAAAATAGCGATTTAGATAATTTGTTTTATAAATGGCTTTATAAATAGATTTTGTTAAAAGGAAAATTTTCATGAAGAGCAAAATTGGATTAGTACTGGCAGGTTTGCTTTTTTCTCAAGTAGTCGCTGCTGAGACCATTAGTATGCCGGGAAGCGCTTGTCGGGCAGCCAATCAATTTGGCAAGGATGCGTTTGAAAGCGAAGGTGCAACCGGTCTTAGCAATAATGGTATGGATAATGTTTCATGGGTTTCTTGTCCATTAGAGAAATTAGCCGATGTAAAACAGTTGTATGTCAATGTCTATCACCCGGATGAGCGCACCACTTTTTGTGTGATTAATCGCGCCAATTCATTAACAGGGGCTGCTGAAGGTCAAGTGTTGGAATTGACCGGTACGGGTAATTTGACGAATGTATTTGCGGATGTTGATAAGACGGGGGCGAAACCGTCCGATGTTTACGGTCTGGTGTGCTTATTATCAGAGGGCACCATTTTGCGTGGCTACGATTGGAAAAATTAAACGGGTTTTAACCGAGTGAATCACCAACGTTTTTCCTTAACCTCCCTTGTGATCATTGTGCTCATAGCGGCTGGTTGTTTTTGGGCAGGGCTGGCCTATCATCACTATCAGGTGGATCAACTGGCTAGCTCCGCCTTTTTGTTGCCTAGTAGTCCCACGGCCACAACCACCACTAACGCTAATACCTTGCCTAGCACAATAACGAGTAACCGTTTAAGCCCAAGTAATAATCCAGCCGTTAATCAACAGCAACTGGCTGCTCTCATGCAACAACTGGCGGTGTTGCAGCAGCAAATGAAAGTGTTGCAGCAGCAACGTGGGCAAGTGCCTATAGAGATTGCAACTAATACTAATCCCGTTGCAGAAAGCGCAGCGCTTATCACAGATCCGGCGACGTTATTAAGCCAACGTCAGCAAGAACGCCAAGAGCTTGAGCAAGCGACCCATAACCGCATCCAGCATCTTGATCAGGCTGTTTATGCCGGGCAAATGGATTCCGCACGCCAAACGCAGTTGCAACAGCAGGTACAGGATGCTCTACAAACGGCTAATCTGACTGAGGATGTCAATCTGACGGCGGCTAATTGCAGTACCCGCGTGTGCAAGCTGCAACTGCAGGGCAAGCCTAAGAATGGCAAAAATATTCTGTTCACTTTGTATGAAAATCGGGTATTTCCAGGCGGTACTCGTTTATTAACTGTACCGGATGACAAAGGTAATCTGACGATTTACGCCAGTGTAGGCAACGCCTTACTGCCCTGAAATAAAGGTTTACCTGCACCCTCGCTAGCGCGGTGTCTTTTGGGTAGGTTGGTTGTTTGCGGTATAGTACAGTGCTTAATCAAAGCGTCACACGAGGCTGGGGGTATGGGGCAGGAACAAGATTATCGGGCTTTGCTGTTGGAGATTTATGCAGCAGGTCTGGCAGCTGTGAATGGTGAGCAAGCGGTTTATCAGGCACTAGCTGACAAACGTTTACGTCGGCCTACTCATGTTATTGCGATTGGTAAGGCAGCCGAAGCAATGTTCATGGGGGCATGGCGCTATTATGCCGGGCACATTGCGGGTGGCTTGCTGATTACTAAACATGACCATGTTAGTGCCGAAACTCGTCAGTTGTTAACCCATGTACAGATTATAGAAGCGGCGCATCCGGTCCCGGATCAAACGTCTTTGCAAGCAGGGCTTGCATTGCTGGATTATCTGCACACCTTGCCAGAAAAGGCGGAAGTGTTGTTTTTGATTTCCGGTGGTGCTTCCAGTTTGGTCGAAGTCCTAGCCCCGGATTGGACCTTAGACAAGCTGCAACAAACTACCCAACAGTTATTGGCTAATGGTTCAAGTATTGATCAAATCAATGCGATGCGGCGAAGTACATCGCTCATCAAGGGCGGTAAACTGTGGAATTACTTACAAGACCGGCGGGTACGTTGCTTGTTGATTTCTGATGTCCCGAGCAATGATCCCGCTATTATTGGTTCAGGCTTATTATTTCCAGTGCCTGAACAAGCTGCCTTTGAATGGCAATTGGTTGCGACTAACCAGCATATGCTTGAGCGTATGCAACAAGCCGCCTTAACAGCAGGGTTAACGGTGACGGTGCATGAGGAGTTATTACAAGGTAATGCCGAACAGGTCGCAGGACATTGCATTGGTCATTTGTGTACTAATCCGGCTGGTTTGTATTTGTGGGGAGCAGAAACCACCGTACAGTTACCAGGGCAACCCGGTCGCGGCGGGCGCAATCAACATTTAGCCTTAGCCGCTGCTTTGCATATACAAGTTCATGAACCGTTTTGGCTATTAGTAGCAGGTACTGATGGTACGGATGGCAATACGGTGGATACGGGGGCTTTAATCGATGTGGGCACTTTGCAACGAGGTAGAGATGAAAATCTTGACCCGCATACTTGTCTACAAAAGGCAGATGCCGGTACATTCTTGGCCGCTAGTGGTGATCTGATTTATACCGGCCCCACTGGCACTAATGTCATGGATGTAATTGTAGGCTTTAAACCCTGATGATCAATCTTTATCAAGCAGCTTATGCCTGTTTGCTGCAAACTGATTTGAACCAAAAACTGGCTGGTGCTACTCAACTGTATGCTGATTGGCAGGCGGGTAAGTTACTGCGTGAAATCGTTACCGATTGTCCGGTGCAACGTGTATTAATACCCGGTCGCCCGACTAGGCCGGAACTGGTACATGCTAAGCAGGTCAAACAACGCAAGCTAACCACTGTGGAAGGGCAGCGAGCTTTGTTACACGCGGTTGCGCATATTGAGTTTAATGCCATTAATTTGGCACTGGATGCGGTGTATCGGTTTCGTGATATGCCGGATGCTTTTTACGCTGACTGGTTACAGGTGGCGGCGGAAGAAGCTTATCATTTCAGTCTATTACGTGAACGCTTGGCGGATTTAGATTGTCAGTATGGTGATTTACCGGCGCATAATGGTTTATGGGAACAGGCATGTAAGACCGATTACGATGTCATGGTGCGCATGGCTTTAGTACCGCGAGTTTTGGAAGCGCGTGGCTTGGATGTGACACCGGGTATGATGGAACGGCTGCGGGAAGTGGGGGATACGAAAACTGTCGGCATTCTGGAAATCATTTTGCGGGATGAAATTGGCCATGTGCGCATTGGTTCGCATTGGTTTAAGTACTTGTGCGAACAGCGCGGTTTAGAGCCTCAAGTCACTTTTCGGCAGCTCTTGCAGGATGTGATGCGCGCGCCTTTGCGTGGGCCATTTTACTTGCCGGGTCGTTTGCAAGCCGGTTTTAGTGTCGAGGAAATGGAACAGTTAATGCGTATGGAAGCTGAGTGGGATTCATAAAGCTTACCTAAACGTTAAATAATTTTGTCATAAATAGCTTCTGGTATTAGCGGTTATAGACCGTTACTGAGTGTCTGTCATTTTTAAATGACCGTTTTATAGGTTTTTTTGGGCTGTAAATCTGAATTTTCATGGGCTGACTAGTCAATTAGCGGGTATTTAGCATATATTAATTCAGGGAATTTATTGTTACAGGGTTGTTTCTGCACTATGAAAAGAATGCAAAAAATAGTTGTGCCAATCGTGTGGGTTACTTGTCTGTGTTGGTGGGCATCTAATGTACAGGCAGATGAATTACGCAGTTGTGGAGGGGCTAGCGCTAAAACGCTGAATAAAAAAGCTGAGCTTTATAAGAATGAAATTCAACATGCCAGTAAACGTTATGGTGTGAGTCAAGCGCTGATCAAATCTATTATCTCCTCCGAAAGCTGCTTTCGCGAAATGGTCGTCTCCTGTAAAGGAGCCAGTGGGCTTATGCAGTTAATGCCGGGAACCGCTGCCAATTTTGGCGCGCTCGATGTGTTTGACCCAGCTGAAAATATTGATGCAGGTACGCGTTATTTGTCGTATCTGTTAAGACGTTACAATGGCAGCCTAACCCATGTGATTGCAGCCTATAATGCCGGTGAAGGGCGCATTGAGCCGGGGGCTCCTGTGACTATTTCCTTTAAGGAAACGCGCGGGTATATCAATAATGTGTTGACTGCCATGACTAAGCTGGAAACGGGTGGTGCGGGTCTGGCAGAAGCGCAGCTGTTATTAGCAGACTGGCAGCAGACTGAACGTGAATATCAAGCTGCTTTGCGTGGTGAGACTTTGCAACCACCAACAGTTATTTTGACTTCATTAGAAACTCAGCAAGGTATGGCAGCACCGGGTAATGTACCGGGGTTGTTGGTAGCCCCTGAAGCACAGATCACACGTTCCGGGCGGGTAACAGTGGCGATGCCTTCGACTACTGAACAGGGTGTTCAGGATGCTGCTTTAGTTGGTATGAATACGGGTACTGTACCCATGCCAGCGGGTAACCGTCGAGGGACGGTCACATTCTTACCAGAACAGCCGACCGATAATGCTCAGCAAATGGCTTTGGCACAAAATACCATACCTATGCCAGCAGGTAATGTTCCTAATGATGTGGTAGTGGTTACCGAGCACACGGGTAAACGCGGTAAAAGATCCACGCCTGCGCCACAACCATTGCCAGAACAAGTCCCTGTTCCCACCCCTAATGCCACTGATGAACTGATTCCCCAAGGTGAAGTGGTTCAAGCGACTGAAGTCCAGCAAACAGCTGAGCAACCTTTGCAAGAACCTGCCGCACTGCCTGCTGCTACGGGGTTATTGGCCTGTGCCGATTTACCGCCAGAGTTCTTGCAACTGACAGAACAGGGCGGTAGTGGTCGTTATGCGGCTTTCTTTTACAAATTGAAAGCAGGCGAAACTCTAGAAACTATTGCCAATACCTTAGGGGTGAATATGCAGGATATTCTTTATCTGAATAGCTTACAGCCTGATACCCCTGTACGACCCGGGCGCAAACTCAAAGTAGCAGAGTGTCAACGCTAATAGACTAAAACGAGCGATGGGGATAATAAGCGTAAATCGCTTATCATCCTTCTACTTTATATAAATCTCGCTTATCCACTTTATCTATACACTTGTCTTCGCAGTTCCGGTTATCCCCACTTAAGTACCGTAGTATGCATTGAGCGGCCCCTATAAAAATAATCGATTGGTGGTTTGCCGTTGTTGAGCTGAGTTATGGTGACTAACCTGCGGAGTTTTTAATGCGCCTTACCCCCAAGCCTATCTGTTTATCTGTTAGCGTTACCAAGCAGTTGCCATCGTTTAAACCGGGCTTGTTTTTCCTGTACATGGTGTTATTGGTGGCCGCGTGTGGTGATGGCAGTGTTTCTATGACAACTTTGAGTCAGAAAAGTCTATTGCCAGCGCATCCGATGCAGCTGAATGACACGGGTATTACCGAGTGTGGGGATTATGCCTATGGCCAAGGCAGTCTGCAGCATAACAATAATGCTTCTTGTAACCTGCAAACGGATATTGAGTATGATACGGTCCCTAATGGACAAGATGCCATGAGCGGGCGCGATAGCAATGGCGACACCAATAGTAATGAAGATGGCCATGCCGGTTTCAGTTTTACCAAGATAAGTCAGACTGGCGCATCCTTACCAGCAAGGGCAAAACAATGGGCCTGTATTCAGGATAATGTTACCGGCTTGATGTGGGAGATGAAAACGGATGATCGCGGTCTGCATGATCGTGATTGGACTTACAGCTGGTATGAGCCAGATGCCCACCGTCATGGTGGACATGCCGGGCAAGCCAATAGTGGTTACTGTGGTTTTACCAGTAGTTGCGATACCCAAGGGTTGGTAACAGCGGTGAATAAAACCGGTTTGTGTGGAGCGCACGATTGGCGTTTACCTACTCGTGAAGAATTGCGTTCTTTGGCTAGTTTAGATCGAGCTGCACCCGCTATTGATCAGGATTGGTTTCCCGACACCCAGGCTAACTGGTATTGGTCCACTTCACTGACGGCTAGTGATGCCATTAGCGCATGGATGTTTACCTTTGAGTATGGTTATGATGGTTTGGCCTACAAAAGTACCCCTCACTATGTAAGATTGGTGCGTTCTATCCACTAAACAGATGCCCCCGAACAACAAGGACAAATAGCATGTTGAAAGCCTTTGGTCGTTTGCTCTTTCTGCTAGTGCTTTTACCCCTTGCCTTACAGGCACAAACTTGTAAGCCGGAAAGCATTCCCGCTACTACCCCTAATAGCCGTTATGTGGATCAGGGCGATGGTACTGTCACGGATAAAACGACGGGGCTGATGTGGAAACGCTGTGCTGAAGGGCAATATTGGGATGTGTTAGCGGCGACTTGCAAAGGCAATGCTTACCAGCTGAATTGGTTAGTGGCGCTTAAGCGCTCTGACATTAATAATCAGCTTTTATTTGCGGGTAAAACAGACTGGCGGGTTCCGTCCATCAAAGAGTTAGCATCGCTAGTAGAAGAACAATGCATAGAACCCGCCATTAACCTAACCATTTTTCCTGCTACTGAACCGACTTTATTTTGGTCATCCTCTCCTTTAGTCAATGCTTATGCAGGCCATGTATGGTTAATCCAGTTTCGGGATGGTAATGACATTCGCAACCGTAAAGACATTACCGCCTCGGTACGCTTAGTACGTGGTTGATCAGCAAATTGTTTTTGCCTATTTAACCGGCATCCCGCGCAGGCGTGTTATGGGCCTGACGCTGAAAGTAATCGGCTGGGAACACATCCACGCGAATAGCATTCAACATGGCTTTGCGTGCTGCTAACAACCGCTCAATACTGAATTTGTCCAGCAATTGTTTGTTTTTAGCTTCCTGAATAGCCAGTTCCAATGTCTGAGCCTGTACACGTCCGGTTTTCATCAGTACGCGCAATTCTTGTTCGACTTCAAGTGCTGCTAATGTTTTATGTAAAGCATCTTCAATCCGCCCCATCCGATCTTGTGGATCATTGCTGATAAAAATACCGGTGGTTAGGCGATCACGGGTTGCAGAAGGCTGGATAGCCAGACGGGCGACGGCATGAATCAGTTCATCATCAGGAGGGCTGAACGGTTTGCCATACGGAAACATGAGACTACGTAAAATACCCGTTAACCACCGTTTGGGCAGATTATGAAATGCCGCTAGCATAGCCTGCTGAGTGCGATTAATGGTTAAATCACAAGCATAATGCAAGAGGGGCAAATCTGCTTCCGGTTCGCCTTGTTCTTCAAAATGTTTTAGTACGGCTGAACATAAATACAAATTAGCGAGGATATCAGCCATGCGTCCGGAAAAGCGTTCATGCTGTTTCAGATTGCCACCAAGCGAAAACAAAGCGTAATCCGTCAATAGGGCAAAGTGACTGCTTAGGCGGGCTAGGTGCCGATAATAATGGCGGGTATAGGGTGAGCCGTGTACTGCTAATTTGGCTTTGGTTAGGCTATACCACAGACTGCGCCCTAGATTACCGAGTGTATGGCGAAGATGGCCACGCAAGGCTTCATCAAAGGCTGCTAAATCGTCGGTTTGTGCTGCATTCATTTCTTTGAGTAAGAAGGGATGACAACGCAGGGCTCCTTGACCAAACACAATCATGGAACGGGTGAGAATATTTGCGCCTTCCACGGTAATACCTAGTGGAATCGCCTGATACAGGCCAGCCAGATAGTTGGATGGGCCAACACAAATGCCTGCCCCCCCGGCAATATCCATGGCGTCATTAATGACTTGGCGCATGCGTTCGGTTAACTGGTACTTCAATAACGCGGTAATCACCGCAGGGCGTTGCCCTTGGTCAATGGCTGTGGCGGTGAGAATGCGTCCGGCATCCATTAAATAGGTATTCCCCAAGATACGCGCTAAAGGTTCTTCAATGCCTTCAAAATAAGCAATTGGCAGCCCAAACTGTTGGCGTACCCGCGCATAAGCCCCGGTATAACGCGCGGCAACTTTCGCTGCTCCGGTCGCAACAGCCGGCAGAGAAATGCCACGGCCTTCACCTAAACATTCCATCAGCATATGCCAGCCATTGCCAACCTGTTCACGGCCGCCGATTACCCAATCCAGTGGAATAAACACATCGCGGCCACAGGTAGGGCCATTCTGAAAGGGCATAGCCAGCGGAAAATGCCGTTCACCAATTTCCACACCTGCATGTGAAGTGGGAATAAGCGCAAGGGTAATACCAATGTCGTGCTTATCCCCTAATAAGCCGTCTGGGTCATACAGATGAAAGGCTAAACCGAGCAAAGTAGCGACAGGTGCTAGGGTGATATAGCGCTTTTCCCAGTTCAGGCGGATGCCTAATACATGGGGTTGCTGGTTAAAGGTTTGCCGACAAACAATGCCGCTATCGGGAATGGCACTGGCATCGCTACCGGCTTCGGGGGCTGTCAGGGCAAAACAGGGAATCTCATGACCCGCTGCCAAACGCGGCAAATAGTGATCTTTTTGCTGTTGGGTACCGTAATGTAAGAGCAATTCGGCAGGCCCTAATGAATTTGGCACCATCACCGTAATAGCCGCTGTAATACTACGGCTAGCCATTTTCATAATCACTTCTGAATGGGCGCGGGCCGAAAAGCCCCGACCTCCGTATTGCTGCGGGATAATCAGGCCAAAGAAACCTTGTTGGCGTAGGTAGTCCCACAATGGCGCGGGTAGGTCATAGATTTCGTGATTGATCTGCCAATCATCCAGCTGTCGGCATACTTCCTCCACAGGCCCTTGTAGAAACTGTTGTTCTTCACTGCTCAGTGGGTTGATGGACAGGCTGTCCAGGCGTTGCCAATCGGGTCGGCCGGAAAAAAGTTCGGAATCCCACCAGACGTGGCCACTTGCTAACGCTGCCTGTTCCGTGGGCGATAGCGGCGGCAACTGGTGTTTCATCCAGTTTAATAACGGTTGGCTCAGGTAGCGGTGGCGCAGACGGGTTAACCAATTCATGGCTTACCTCCTGTTCTTGATACCACGGCAATGTGCGGTAGGCAGGTTCATGGCCTACACTCCAAGCCGGGTATTTTATAACCGTAAAGTAGGGGGAGTAATCAAAATCACTCGGGGTTAAAAGGCGGAAATTACGTTCGTAAAACCTCACCTTTTCAAGCTGTTCATTGCGCACAATCGGCAAAATTGGGTAATGAACTTGTTGGAAACAGCGCGCAATCATGCTCGAACACACAATATGCGTGGGCTGGCCAGCATTATGCTGGAATAGGCTTGAACGCCAACGACGCGGCAAAATTGCATACGGGAACATGAAGCGCGCTAAATCCAATAATTGCCGGACATCGTAGCCCATGCCCAGGTGTTCAATAGCAAATTCTGTGACCTTATCAGCATCACGCCAGGTTAGCCCTGCAGGTCGGCAGATACGCAAATGTTCATGGCGGTAATTGCGCAAGGGATTAACCACAGTGCCTTGCCCTAATAGCGATTCAACCACCAAGGGTTCACTAAGGTCACCATCATAATAAGCGGCAAGACGTGAACGTGCTTTAGGGTCACGAATATCATTCAATCGCCCGATATAGAGGGCGGCATGCGTCCAGGGAGATAACACCACCGTCTGGATAACATGACTAACGCGTGACTGACCCGCAAACAAAATCACATCGGCTGGGCGTATCTCGCGTTCGAGAAACTCAAAATTGCATAGGGCACTAAAATCGGTCGGTTCAGGAGTGGCGTTTAACCAATCAATGCCGATTTGCCATAACCAATCAGCAAAATGGGAAAAGGTGCTACGAATATATTGGAACATAGGTGCTCCTTCGCAGGTTAACAGGTAGAAAAGTACCTGCGTATCTGTCTATAAGGAATATGCTACTGATCAAAAGAATTTAGATCAATTTGACCGAGTAAGCCTCGGGTAATCCCTGATTCGCCTTATAATTACCGATAGCTGGAAAACCTTGAAGGCGTTACGTTCCGCTTGTCAGAAAATACCCCTGTTACTGATTGGACAAGAGTAAGCCAGTAAAAATCCCTGCTCTCAAGCTAGCCTGAAATAAGACAGATTCTATGGGCTTAGTGGATGGGTGATATTTTCCAAGAAAAAGGTCCTGCCTCCAAAAAATGTCGGTGCTGAGACAGGACGGAAAACCTGAGGAATCGTGAGGTTGCAGAAGTGTGTTACTACTGTAAGTATCAGGAGGCGATTCACTCAGGTGGTATTCAAGACTGTGTGAGGGGGAGGGTAACCGCTTGGTAATAGGTTGTATCGATGTCAGCTATTTAGGTTGCTGTCTCTATGGATAGGGGTAGCCCTCGCAAAGCTTCCTTGCTTATTCGTAGTGTGAGAGCTATTTTAGCATTTGGTTATTTTTTTATCATACACTAAAGTCAATTTTAGCTTTCAAATTTTCTATGAAAGATAAATTATCGACATAAAAAAAGGCAGCCAGATGGCTGCCTGAGTTGCGAGGTGAAATAATCGAAAGTGATCAAGACCAACAATTAAGTGTTAAAGGGCTCCGTCTTGTAGACGTTTCTTTAATTCTTCACGGCGTTCCTGCATCCGTTTTTGCCGCTCTTCCTGCATTTGTTTGAAGGTAGTCGCTTGCTCAGGGGTCAAAAGAGCCGCAATTTTGCTTTCACTGTCCGTGCGTAGTGCCTGCATTTGCTCTTGCATCTGTTTGCGCAAGGCGTCTGCTTTGGCCTTTTGTTCAGTCATGATAGTGTCAAACTGGGTGGTTTGTTCTGGGGTTAGGTTGAGTTTCTCTTTAAGCTTTTCACCCATCATGGCACCGTGATGGCCACCAAAGCCACCTTTGCCGCCCCAGCCCCAACCGCCATCATCGGCCATAACTGCGCTTATGCCTAATACACCAATCAATGCTGTGGCAATCAATGCTTTTTTCATTTTTGCTTCCTTTAAATGTGAGAAAGTTAGCAGGCTATTGCCTGGCTATGAGGTAAGAATACGAGGCAATTGCGCAGCAAGTTTGCCGCAATTGTGTAAAAACCAAGGAAGTATAAAAAAAGCAGGCTTAATCAAAGGGGAATATAAGCTTCACAAAACAGGGCAACCGATTGGTTGCCCTATTCATTAGGTAAGTAGATCAAGCAATCTCATATTTAATGATGATGCCGATGATGTCGCCATACACGCCGGTCTATAGGGCGTGGGAGCGGATAAGCGGGTACAAAAATACGCGGTTGTTCTTGTACCCAGACCCATTGTGAACCGGGTCGGTAATCATCAGGCAGGCGTACTACTTCATGCGGTTGCACCCCGGGTATATATGGAGGGGGCAGTGGGCGTATGATTTGAGCATTATGATACGGCACTGCTGGGGTAAAGCGGTTGTAGCGATCATGCGCAGAAGCACTCGTTGCAGTCAGGAGCAAACCCGTTACTAATAATCCACCTATGATAAGCTTTTTCATGATCAACCCTTCTGTACTCAATAAGTGTAAATCAACAATTATTGCTTTTTCATAGCCCTTATTTGTTTAGACAAGGGCTGGCAGACAAGTTCAGAACAGATTTTAAATCAATCACTTTCGTATTTAGGGTTCAAATTTATAGCCTACTGAATACACCGAGTGGATAAGTTCATGGTCAGGAGCGATTTCAGCAAGTTTTTTGCGCAATTTCTTGATATGGCTATCAATGGTGCGATCCGACACAATGCGATTGTCCGAGTAAACTTTTTCCATCAGTTGGTTGCGGCCAAAGATACGCCCCGGATACTGGTGTAATGTATCCAGCAGCTCAAATTCGACCAGAGTCAGACTGGCTTCCTGCTCACCAAAACGTACAGTCAGACGATTACGATCCAGTTCTAGCTGAGCGTGAGCAGGCATGGTGAGATCAGCTTCCACGGGGGCGGGCGGTTGCCAACGCCTCAAAACTGCTTTGACCCGGGCGACTACCTCACGCGGGCTGAAGGGTTTGCAAATATAATCATCTGCCCCTAACTCCAATCCTAACAGACGATCAATTTCTTCCACGCGGGCTGTTAACATGATAATGGGTACCGTTGAAAACTTGCGGATTTCCTTGCAGATTTCCAGCCCATCTTTACCCGGTAACATTAAATCCAGCAGGATGAGGGCAGGGCTTTCAGCCTTGACCCAGTCGCTTACCGTGGTGCCTTTATTAATCCAGTGGGTTTGATAACTGGCGTTTTGCAGGTATTTTTGCAATAGATCAGCAATTTTGGGCTCATCTTCCACAATCAGTACACGATCCATGTCATCGCCTCCTTTATACCGGTGTCATCGGTAAACCAAGACAAATTTCTAACCCTCCTAAAGGTGAGTGGCCAGCTTTGAGGGTACCACCATGAGCACTGACAATATTATGGCAAATGCTTAATCCAAGTCCGGCTCCCCCGGTCGCGCGACTACGTGAGCTTTCCACCCGATACAGGCGTTCAAACAAACGTGGCAAAGCTTCATCCGGTACTCCAGGCGCTGTATCCTGAAAACAGATATAAATTTGCCCATGACCTTGCCAAGTCGAAACCCGTAAAAGGCCGGGCTTGTCGGTATAACGCAAACTGTTTTCCAGCAGGTTTTTGAATAATTGCTGCAAGCGCTGGGCATCGCCTTGCACCAGAACAGGATGGGTGCCAATACCCAACATATCGGTTTGTAGTTGCTGGTCCTGAAACTGTGTGGCGTACAAATCCAGCGTTTCGCGCAATAACGCAATGATATCGCACGGTTCTTTACGATAGCTAAGGGCACCGCTATCCGACATTGACAGGTCATACAAGTCGCTAACCAGCCGTTGTAATTGCAATACTTCTTGATGCAATGATGCCAGCGTGTTGGTATCCGGTTGATTGATACCGTCTTGTAGTGCCTCAATTTCACCGCGCAAAATGGATAACGGTGTGCGTAATTCGTGGGCTATATCCGCAATCCATTGTTTGCGGGAAGCTTCATTTTGTTGCAAGCGTTCTGCTAATTGATTGAAGTCACGGGTTAATTGCCCTAGTTCATCGCGGCCATGTTGCGGCATACGCAAATTGTAGTTGCCATCGGCGAGTAAGCGCGTACCCCGCCGCAGTGCCTGAATCGGCTTAACCAGATGACGCGCCAATAAAAACGCTAAGAAACCTGCCAATAGTAAGGTGAGAATACCCACAATCCATAATGTGCGTTGCAAACGGTCAGCAAAATCCACATCGACCTTTTCGGTCAGGCTAGAACGTGGATGCAAACCCAGATAGCCAATCACTTGATTATCCAACTTTAGGGGGCGCAATTGTTCGGGAATGGACAAACGTTCATTGCCACGCACCAGCTTATGGTTACTGTCTAGCAGTACCACCCGCCCCACGTAACGGTCAATGCGTTGCATCAGGCGGGAACGCGGGGGCGGTAAACCACCAATGGCATGTTCATCGGGATGCCAATCCGGTGGCATGAGCATCGTATTATTCGGCGGAGCATCACCATTGGCTGGAAACAGGGTACTGCGCAAGGCGCTACTGACTAGGCGTTGCCAAAAACGTGAATCCTCGCGCAGAGTTTGCCAACTACCATTTAATTGATAATAGTCGACTAATTGAGTTTCAATTTGTGAAAGCGAGCGATTTTCTTGGTCATTAATATAATCAAGTAGGCTACTTTTGAATTTAAATTGCACCAGCGCCGTCATCCCGCCTATAGCAAGCAGGCAGGCAAAAAAGATGGCTATGAACAGTTTGGTTCGGATGCTCAGACTCATGACGGCAGGTTAGATACTTGCAAGTTCAAATGGTTGCAAGTTTATCTTAAAGTCATGACTGCAAGTTAAACACGCTAGGCTATTGAGCAATCTTCAACCAAATATGCCCTTTACTACCGGAGTTTTTCACTTCTAAAACGGTAACTTTTTGTCCTGCACCGATATTAGCCAACGCTTTGCTCATTTTGCCGCCACTATTGCGACCGGGAGGGGCAGCACGCACAATGGAATCCCATTTTAAAGCATACTGTTGACCGGCTTCGGGCAATTGAGCACCAATAGCTAATGCTTTTTCTTCCCAACGACCCTCATTGAATTGGCCTGCATAAATCCAGCCGGATTTACCCAGCGTTATTTTTTCTTCGACGGATGAGGCTTGCGTTGTAACGGTTTCCGTAGGTGGCGAAGCCTCTGTGGTATCCGTAGCAGCCATTGTAACAACAGGGGCAGAGCTAGATGTTGCATTGCTAACAGCAGATTCTGCGGATTTGTTGTCATTGCCTGCAGGAGCAATCGGTGGGGACGTGGCTATTGCGGTATTCGTTTCCGTAACAGCGGCTGCTGCTACCACCATCGGTTCAGGTTTGGCTGAATCTGCCTTGGTTTCAGCGACTGGAGGAGGATTGACAGGCGCAGGCGTATTATTTGGTATTGTTGTTTGAACGATGTCTGGTGTAGCAGACACAACGGGATTCACAGTTGGTATAGCAGGGGCAGTATTGGTCGTTGCTACTGAAAGTGGGCCGGCGGCCGCATTTGTTTCGACAGCGGCAGGATCAGTGGATTCTGTTTTACCTTCAACGGCATGATTAAATAAAAAAGCGACTCCAACCAACAAAAAAATTGATCCTATTACCAGACCAATCAATTCATGCTTCATCTGTTGTTGACGAGTGTAAAGTACGCGTCTACCCCTTTGGATTGTCATTATCAACCCCATCCTTGCTTAAATTTCATTCTAACGCAGAAATATAGCAAAGATTTTTTTAATTGCCACTAATTAATTGATAAATTTTTTATCATAAGTATTCATGTTGGCAAAGATTTCCGGCGTTACACAGTAACTCATAGCTAATAGTTTCAGCGGCTTGTGCAACTCGGTCAACAGACAGATGTTTACCCCATAACTCAACTTGATCACCAACACGGGCTTCGATGGCAGTCAGGTCAATGACCAGCATATCCATGGAAACACGGCCTAGAATGCGTGTTTCCTTACCATTGATCCAGACAGGCGTACCGGAAGGGGCATGACGTGGATAACCATCGGCGTAACCACAGGCGACTACTCCGGTGCGGGTATCATCGGGGCAAATCCAATTCGCTCCATAACCAATACTTTCACCCTTGGGAATGGTATGAATGGAAATGACTGGGGCACTAAGCGTCATGACTGCTGCGAGTCGGTCACGTTTAGCATTACCTTGCACAAAAGGTGAGGAACCATACAGCATAATGCCGGGACGTACCCAGTTCACATGCGTTTGTGGCCAGCCTAAGATACCAGCGGAATTGCCAATACTTAAAGGTGCGGGTAAGCCATCGGTATATTTTGCAAACTGTTCCAGCTGATGTTGGGTATGCGCATTGCCCAATTCATCCGCGCAAGCCAAATGGGTAATTAACCAAGGGGTTGGTTTGACATTAGGGTGTTTGCTAAGGCGTTCAAATAACTGGCGTGCCTGTTCAATAGGAAAACCTAACCGGTGCATGCCGGTATCCAGTTTAATAGCCACATCCAGTTTGACCGAAGGCGGAGCACTGTCGAGTAATTCCAGCTGATACCGATCATGGATAACAGCACGCAGTCTGTGTTCAGCCATGGCTTTCATGCCCTGAGCATTTTGAAAGCCTTGTAGTACTAAAATGGGATGAATGAAACGCGCCTGGCGTAATTCGAGTGCTTCTTGTAAGCAGGAAACACCAAAGCCATTAGCATTATTAAGTGTTTCCGCTGTTTTCAGCATGTTATGCCCATACGCATTGGCCTTAATAATTGCCATCGCCAGACTATTCGGTGCTGCCTCACGGCAACGCGCAAGGTTATGTTTAAGGGCGGTGGTATCAATAATGGCGCGGGCAGATCGTTTCATGCAGGCAGTGTAACGGTTTATGTTGTTTATTCAAATCCCGGTGTATAAACATCCGGAGTGTAATTTTCGAAGCGCGTGTACTTACCCAAGAAGGTCAGACGAACCGTTCCAATAGGACCATTACGCTGCTTGGCGATAATGATTTCAGCCGTTCCCTTATCGGCGGACTCTGGATTGTAGACCTCATCTCGATAGATGAAAATAATAATGTCCGCGTCTTGTTCAATCGCGCCTGAGTTATGGCTGACAATACCATCCGCTAACCAACAAGCATTACCGGGAACCGTTAAATCGTAGACTTCTTCTTCCCCAGCGGATTCAATTGCAACAATTGCATCCCAGTATAAATCTGCCCCAATAGGGGGCAACCCAGTGGCATTATTGGCTAGGACGCTCGGCTCACCTACCCATTTCGCTTGTTTATTAGCCTGTTCAAGCAGTTGCAGCAAGATTTGCTGGGATTTAGGATCATGAATTTCCAGCGTAAATCCACTTGCAGTAAGGTCTGTTGTTAGTATAGGCCGAATAGAACCCATCACCCCTATGCGTAATAACAGCGCAGCCACATCACGCACTAGTTGTTCACTAACATGGGCAAAATAAAGGCGGACTTTATTCTGATCAGTACTAACGCAGCCATGAATTTGCCATATCTGCTGCAAGAATAAGGCCACTTGCGTATTACTGAGACGGAAAATATCAGTAGGAATACGGAACGTAGCTGGAGAAGTGGGAACATCCGCTATCTGATTGATTTGCTGAACCTGTCGAATAACTTCTGCATCAGACCAAACTAAGGGGTGGACAGGTTCAGGTAGCTGGCGGGCTAAAGCTAACTGCTGACCTATACTTAAGTTGCATGCTTCCACCCAAGTGTGGGGTTTAGCCAATAGGCGGTGAGAATGTGAACAACGTAGAGTACGGCCACTTGCCAACTGAATCTTGAGAATAGGTTTCTTGCCCACTGACCAAATCAAATCTGTAGGCGCACTTTCCAGCTTGCCTGTTGACGAGACTGAAATAACCGATGGCGTTTGCCCTACTAAGGTATGAATCGGTACACGCCTGCCATCAGCAAGCATAACCAATGTATCGCCAGTCACACATTCACGTAAGTCTGACATAACCGGGCGCTTATTCGGGCGCTGTTCTAGACTACGATTTAATTGCGATAGAGCAATAATGGGTACACTCAATTCCTTCGCTAAGGCCTTGAGGGAGCGAGAAATTTCTGAGATTTCCGTGGCACGATTTTCGCTAGCACTACCCGTTTGCATTAACTGTAAGTAGTCGAGCACAATCAGGCCTAGCTGCCCGTGTTCGCGCATTAAACGCCGGGCGCGCGCGCGCACCTCGGTCGGTGATAGTGCTGGGCTGTCATCAATGAACATAGGAACATCGGCAAAGATTTTTACCGCAGTGGCAATACGCGGCCAATCTTCATCCGTTAACTTACCGGTACGGACACGGTGCTGATCAACCCGTCCCATCGACGACAACAAACGCAAGGTCAGTTGTTCCGCTGGCATTTCCATACTGAAAATAGCCGTTGGCAGTTTTTTATGGGCAGCCGCGTATTCGGCAATATTCATCGAGAAGGTGGTTTTACCCATGGATGGACGACCCGCGACAATGACTAAATCGCCTTTTTGCAGGCCGGAAGTCATTTCATCGAGGTCGGTATAGCCGGTGGAAACTCCCGTAATATTGCTATTGAGCTTGCTCAGTTCCTCAATATGTTCGAGAGTAACTTTTAGCAAGTTTTTTAATGGGCGAAAAGCTTGTCCTTGTTTAGCGCCTTGTTCAGCAATTTTGAATACTTTTTGTTCTGCTGAATCCAAAAGTTCCTTACTTTGGCGGCCTTGGGCATTAAAAGCTGAATCTGCAATCTCAGTACCGACATTAATAAGCTGACGTAGTACCGATTTTTCGCGCACAATTTCAGCATATGCCTTGATATTGGCGGCACTAGGGGTGTCTTTAGCCATGGTTGCTAGATAAGCAAAGCCACCGGCATTCTCCAGTTCACCACGCTGACGCAACCATTCGGTAATGGTAATCAGGTCAAGAGGCTTACTATCTTCAGCAAGGCTGGCAATGGCGCGGAAAATCAGACGATGATCTTGCCGATAAAAATCCATTTCCGTGACTTTATCTGCAATCGTATCCCACGCCGTATTGTCATTAGCCAGACCGCTGAGCAATAAGCCGCCTAATACCGATTGTTCGGCTTCTACCGAATGAGGTGGAATTTTGAGGGAGTCAAATGAATCTGCCATACCATCAAGTTTAACGAAATTGACGAAATTACGCTGCTCAGGGTTAGTGACAGAGCTGTGAGAAAGGGACGTATGTAGCTATAAGAACACTGGGTATGCCCCGATGAATGGTCCTGCCGCGTATGAATTACCGGCAGGACACAATAATCAATTAACCTAAGTTACTGATTATGCAGCTTCAACAACTACCTTGATAGTTGCATTGACTTCAGTATGCAGATGCAGGCTGATCTCAAATTCGCCTACATGACGCAGAGCACCTTGAGACATACGGATTTCGCGACGCTCAACTTCAACACCAGCGGCTTTGATAGCATCAGCGATTTCGTGGTTGGAAACGGAACCGAACAGTTTGCCTTCATTACCCGCTTTGGCTTTGATAGTCAGAACCATGCCTTCAAGTTGGGCTTTGCGAGCTTCAGCTGCTGCTAAAGTAGCCTGTGCTTCAGCTTCGAGTTCAGCGCGGATAGCTTCGAATTCTGCCAGGTTAGCTTTAGTGGCCATCTTAGCTTTTCCCTGAGGAATCAGGTAGTTACGTGCGTAACCAGGACGTACTTTAACGACATTACCTAATGCACCCAGATTTTCAACTTTCTTCAGAAGAATGACTTCCATCGTTATCACCTTGTCTGTTAGCAGGTTATATAAAAAACCTGCACTTGAAACTTAAATTTCATTTGCCTTATTAAGACTGCGAAAATTGGCCACACCATCGATAATCCCGAATGCAGCCAGTAAGATACTGGTATAAAACGGTATCAAGGCCAGCAATACATACATGGCAATTAGCCAACGGCGATTACCTTGATGCTGATTAATCAACCCATGTGCCAAAGCCAGCCCCTGAAACAGGAAAATGGCTAAACCTGTTAGAACCAAATCCGTGCTCCAGCCTTGATCCGAGAATAAAGCCAAGCCAACTATCACCATCATAGCCAGTGCAGGCTCTTTACCCAGATTCAAGGTATGCCATTCGCGCTGAAATCCACCCGGGTTGTACAGTTTTGACTGCCAAAAACGGGCGATGATCAGGGAAATGAGCAGGACAAGCAGGGCAGTGATGGCCAGACTACTGGTCATACTTTCCGCAATTTGTGCCAGTATTTGCTCACGGTTAGCGGTGGGCATACTATCGGGTATTAGCTGTAAGGCCTGAATTAAATCCAGATACTGATCCCAAATAGGCTGCGATTGCCAGAACTTGACCGGATCATCTACTGATACATGAAATAGCACGATACCCATGGCGGCGACTGCCAATAAAGTAGTCAGTGTGCGTTTCCAAGATACGGTAGAGCCTAGTAACGTGGCCAACAGAATCATCGGTAGCCAGTTCAACATGCTCAGCGCAAAATCTGTCAGAGCATCGCCATTGGTAAACAGGCTAATGCCAGCCAGAATAATGCTGCTAATGGTGGCAATGAATAATCCCCGTTGCCAACCCAAACGCAAGGTTACCAGACCAATAGCTGCATTGCTGAACAGACCCAGTAATGGCAGCAACAAGGAAAGACTTGCAAACAGCAAGACAAATCCGATTGCCTGTAACGGTCCTGCCATGATGAACCTGGCCATAATCACCCGGTTTGGTTATTTTGCAGTCATGCCATGCCGGTTCAGCATGGCATAGGCAAACACATTACTTGTGTTGATCTGAATAAGGCAGCAGAGCCAGGAAGCGTGCGCGTTTGATAGCGGTAGCCAGTTGGCGCTGATACTTTGCTTTAGTACCGGTAATGCGGCTAGGAACGATCTTGCCGGTTTCGGTAATGAAGCTTTTCAGAATGTCGAGGTCTTTGTAATCGACTTCGGTGATGCCTTCAGCCGTGAAGCGGCAGTATTTTTTGCGGCGGAATTGACGTGACATAGGTATCTCCAGATCAACCGTGATTATTCGTCGTCAGATGAATCATCATCTTCTTCAGGCAGTTCTTCTTCGCGAATGCGTTTGGCAGGTTTGCCATCACCTTCTTTCTTCAGTGGGGAAGCTTCGGTAACAGCTTTGTCAGTACGCATAGTAATGCTGCGGATAACTGCGTCGTTGAAACGGAAGATGCTTTCCAGTTCAGCCAGTGTTTCAGCATTGCACTCAATGTTCATCAGAACATAATGCGCTTTGTGCAGTTTATTGATAGGGTAAGCCAATTGACGGCGGCCCCAATCTTCCAAACGGTGTACGCTACCACCGCTTTCCTGCACCATGCTGCGGTAACGTTCTACCATCGCCGGTACTTGTTCGCTCTGGTCAGGGTGCACCAGAAAGACAATTTCATAATGTCTCATTCAAGGTTTCCTTTCGGGTTAAACAGCCTCCTGACAGGCAGTGAGGCAAGGGCTGTGTAAGTGAGTAATCAGCCTACACGGAAAAGCGCGAGATTATGAAAGACTTCATAGGGAATTGTCAATTTCTGCCGGATTTGGTTTACACTAGACTTAGATAAAGCTATCTATACTAATAATGACTATATAAAGAGGCTTCACCTTGGTACCACGTTTTTTGTCGCCATTTCCACGGGATTTGCCTGCTTGGCAATGCCTGAAAGTTCTGCATGACAGTACCAACGCCATTATCTTTTTGGCGCAAAATAAGGCAGGTCTATCCGTAGCCATCAAACGTTTTAAATTCAGTGTTGCCAAGCTTAGCAAAGCGGATGTTGAACGCTTATTGTTGGGTATTAAAGCCTTAGCTTTGGTCAATACCCATGGGCTGGTACAAGTCTTGGAAGTAGGTGTCAGTGAGCAGGCGGTCTACTTGGTGATGGAATATGTTAAAGGCCATACTTTGAAAGATTATCTCCAACATAAGCCCTTACCCTCGCTTAACACCCGTCTGCAATGGTTTGAAGAGTTGACCAAAGCCTTACAAGCTGTGCATGAGTTGGGTTTATTGCATCTGGATTTGAAAACTTCCAATGTCATGATTCGTGAAACAGATAATTCGGTGGCCTTGCTGGATTTTGGCCTAGAAACGCATTTATTGGTGGATGCAGGTTTCATGCGCGAGGATGAAATCTATTGTACGCCGTATTATGTAAGCCCAGAGCGTATTATGGGCGATGTTCCAGATGAACGTGCTGATTTATATGCGCTTGGGGTTATATTGTATGAAATGCTGATTGGGCAAAAACCTTATGAGTCACGCTCGCTGGAAGAATTACTGAAAAAACATGCGATTGCCCCTATACCACGGTTACCTGCTCAGTATGCTCATTACCAGCCTCTGCTGGATAAGCTGCTAGCCAAATTCCCAGAAAGTAGGATACAGTCAGCCGCAGAAGTGGTTGAATTATTGCACGAGCAACGCCTGCAACCTTTTTAGTAAATGCTGGTTAAGAGGTAAGATTTGCATGAAAGGTAAATCAGTCTGGATGCAGAAATGTGAACGCTCACTAGTGTTTCAGTTCATTGCTGTTGCCCGTTGGGTGGCATTAATCTTATTAATGGGTATTGGTCTAACCGCTATTTGGTTGCAGTATCAGAATCAGCAGGATATTGGTTGGTTATTTTTTGTGGTTTGTATCATGGGTGGTGGCGTTCTATTCTGGATGGGTACTTGCCTATTAAAAAGTGAATGTATGGCTCAGCAACGGGCTAAGCGTCAACCGCGTTCGCCTTCTTCTTAAGAGTGAGTGCTTATACCCTCTATCTTCGCACTGTAAAATCCTATAAATTGCTCATTAATACAATAAACAAAAATGACGAGTAGGGGCTATGGTAGGTTTTTTAATCCGTTTTTTGCTGGCACAAGGCCTGTTATTCGGGATCGAAATGCTGCAAGTCATACAAAACACACTTATTTTACCGTGGACTTATGCACTAGCACGACTCAGTGGCAGTTTGATTTCCTTAGTCGATACAGATGTGGCGATTACTGGCAAAGTCGTCAGTAGCACTTTGAATGGCTTTGCGGTTTCCATTGAGCCAGGCTGTAATGGGGTGGAAGCTATGTTGGTATTGCTCGCGGCTATTTTGGCTTTTCCTGCATCGTGGCGTTATAAACTGTGGGGCTTAGCTTGGGGATTTGTCGCCATTCAGGGCATGAATTTGCTGCGTATTATCAGCCTGTTCTATCTCGGTCAATGGAGTCGTGAACTGTTTGACTGGGCGCATTTATATATTTGGCAAGCCCTGATTATGCTGGACGCTTTAGTGGTGTTTCTGATTTGGCTACGTTATGTGCCTGCTGCACCAACCCTTATTAAAGGGCAAACAGCATGAGTTCACCCAGTTCTCAACCCTTACGCCGTTTTATACTCGGTGTGACATTGTATTTGCCCTTAACGTTTGCGCTGTGGTACGTCAGCGCAGGTTTGCATTTAGCACCTATTACGTGGCTAGCAGGGCAACTGTTAAACATGCTGGTTCCGGATGCCTTGTTATGGTTAAAGCTGGATGGTCATTATCTGGTAATGGCAGCTAATTTTGGCCACGATGTCGCCGGTTTAGTGGTATCGCCGCCGCCGACAAATGCTGATGTATTGGGTTTTCGCTTCAACCCTTTGATTTATAGCTACAGTTTGCCGCTATTAGCTGCTCTTACCTTGGCAACCCCAAGTCAACAGCGTTGGCAACGTTTAGCTTGGGGAGTGGGATTATTATTGCCAACAGAATTATTCAGTATGGTATTCAGCATTTTGAAAATGCTAACCTTTGGGGTAGGGACGGCTTTCCAAACGCAACAAGGTTTAACGCAGTTCGGGGTAGATGCAATTGCGTTGGGCTATCAAACTGGCACCCTGTTAATACCCATGATTGCTCCTTTAATTATTTGGATGGCGCTACACCGGGACTTTTTACAACAATTGGCACCGGTATTACCGCCTATCCAAACATCCTAACCGATTTGGCTGAGCATCAGGACTGCTTTTCCTTACGCCAGTTAGCGAGATTGACTACTTTATCTGGATTATCGCCACTGCTGGTATGCGAATGACCTAGTAGTACAGAAGGATTCCCTGACAGGAACTCGCGCATTAAGCGCAGTTTCAAGCTGTTGGGGAATTTACTGGCGGTCTGATCGTTTTCTAACGCCTCAGCTTCTTCCTCGGTCAGGGAATTAACCAATTTTTCCCAACGTTCATTCAAGGCTTTTTCAATGCTTTCGCTATCGGCTTCGAGTTTAGCAATCACATGTTCTGGCAAGGAATCCAGATAAGCATCGATATTATCGAGAATCTTGCCAAAACGGCTCTCAAGCATGGCGCGTAGGATTTCATCCGTCCATTGTTCTTCGGCTTGGCGGGCAAAATCATCGGTGTCATTCACCAGCGAACCTTCGGAATTGACACTGGCATTGGCTTCACCGTATCGACGCCACAGAATATGCAATTGCGGTAGGAATTGTTCCAAACGCAAGCTGTCATCGGTGTTCTTAGGTTGGAATGTTACCGGTTTAAGCTGTGGGTATAGCTGACAAAACTGGTACATGGCACTGACATACTGGAAGGGATTAAACGTCAGGGTAATGATGTTCTCATCATATTCTTCAACAGGCTCATCTTCATCGACATCCAGTTCGACATCCAAGAAGGGTTCATAGTGTTCATACACAATGTCCCACAGAATTTTACCGTCGCGGTGGCGCACGAAAATTGCCGATTCCACCAAGAATTCGGGCAAGTCAGGGGTGGTATTAACAATCCAGTAATCGCCCGTTGCTTGGGCACTGCGCACTAACGAGCGGAAATCCAGTAAACCGAAAGGGATTTCCAGAATACGGTTAGGGTGCCGGTATCCTTCGAGTACTACCAACTGTACAGAAGGCTGACCACCTTCCAGCGTAACGACAAAAGAGAGTGATTCTTCCATTAAGTTATTCTAGCAAAACGCACAGGCTACGCATCAAGTTTTGCTAAAGCCAGCAGGTCAATGGTTATGTTCTGCGGCTAAGCTCAAATGCATCTGACATCATTGCATAATAATTAGTTAATAAAAAATTATTATTTTTTTGGTCCTGTCCTACACTTTTAGAACCCGATAGGTGTAGGTTAAAGCTCATCCAGCCATCTGTTGATCCACACAAAGACAGCTACTGTGGCTTTGTCTATCACCAACTATTAGGAGCGTCATGTTTTTATGACGTTGGCCACACTGTCGCTGCATGTCAAAGCGCGTCAGTAGCAACTTACCGTATCCGAACAGCCATAGACTAGCTTCCTAATGCGTAAAAGGAAAATTTCACGTTATGAGGTTATCAGAGCCAGCAAACCCTCATCTAAAGCGTAAATATGGGCAATTTACGCTTCTTGCCGCTATGACGGCCTACTTAATGGAGGCAAAAAGTGAAATTAATAGAGTTTTAGCCGGTTTCGTTTAAGGATTCCGTAGGATTTTTTCTGACTTTATGCCCAATGACAAAGACTTTTACCTTTGAGCCAGAGCGTAATCGATAAAATTTACCGCTGTTACTTGTGCCAATCGCTACTAATGCGTGACTACGATCTTTTTCCCGCATAGCCAGCAAACGGCTAGAGTCAGGTTCGGCAAAGCCTTCATCGCCAGAGAAATCATCTACGAGGGTGGGGTCGACAATAGAATTATGCAACATGTCATTGTTTCCTTGAGATAGTAATACGGATACGCAAGTTTTTAACTCTGCGCGTTTCTTCAGATTCGGCTTGATTAGCCGCCGCTTGCCGGGGAACTTTTAAGGCTAATGTTGGAATAGCCAAAAAGGCTCCTTCAACACAGCGTATCTGTTTTATAGGTGCAAGTCGTAACGCTTGCTCAATTTTTGGTTTGTCAGCTAACCAATGATGAACACTCGGATTACCGACATGAATGGTGTAAATCCCGTTAGCAACTGTGACGCTACTTTGCTTGTAGACCGCTACTTGGATCGTGTCCATTTTCATGAGGGAATTAAACAAAGCATTAGCAATAATTAGGCCAATCTTCGCAGCCAAAGCAGTGCGCCCAAATAACGAATGTTCAAGAGGCTGCAAGCGAATATATTGTTCGCTAGCTGACAAATGAGTCTCAACAATTTTGAAGCTAACAGTCGTGTCCGCTTTCACCAACTTTTTAGCTTGCACCCGCGCGGAAAAGTAACCCTCACATAACCTTATAGTAAGGCTTTTGATATCTGCCACGTCCTGATAAAACTCAGGTAGCATGGAATTAAAATCCTGTTCCGTAACTGGAAGCATGGGGGTGGCAGTATGGGTTGGACGGTGAGTAGGTTGGTGGGGCGCGATAGTTTGGCTTTTTACAGCCTGAAACACAGGGGTCATGGTGGATTTCCTTGCTATTATTATCATTAGAAAACAGTCGTCATGATTTTATTAATTGCCTTGTGTCAAGTAAATTTCGACATGCGGTAACCTTATATCCCCTGTGCCCCCTATACCAGCTTGCATTAATGATTGCTCGTTTCTATCAACTTCATAAAACAATAGCATGATTACCTACCTACGATAAACCGTTCATCGGCATTAAAGTGCTATTATTTTTTATTCAAGTTTACGTAAAAGCATACTTAGCGATGAGCGTTAGTATTTTTTTTATAAATGGCGTTAATAAAGAAAAAAGAGTATTAGCTGTTGAAAATGGTGCCGTGCAACAACTTAAGTTGGATAGCTTCGTTAAGAACTATATGCAGAAACATGACTGAAGAAAAAAATTATTTACCAATAAATAATGGATAATTTCTAGATAAATTAATTTATATTATTGGTGTATATAAGGCTGAAAAGTGCGCAGAAAATGCCTTTAATCGATACCAACTGTAACCACCTATCAGCTTTGTCAGTTGCTTATTCATGTTACGCTGGAGGTTGTTGTTTCACGTAAGGAAGAATCATGCAACCTGATGCTGCAAATTGTGCTGTTGTGCGTCGTTCTCACCTGTTTCGCGCTCTAGTACAGGCGGATTTTGATAATTTGATGCAAACAGCGCGGCTTTACCCCTTGCAGGAAGGCGCATATCTGTTTCAGCAAGGGCAAGCGTTCCGTGAGATTTACATCTGTACCGAAGGACTGCTTAAGCTGTTTCGTTTAACTCCCAATGGCGATGAAAAGATCATGGATATTATTCACGCAGGTGATAGTTTTGCCGAAGCGGTGTTATTCATGGGCAGTCGTCAATACCCGGTTAATGCAGTAGCCTTAAAACCGGCGGTAGTGGTGGGCATTCAAGCGGCGCAGTATGAGCATTTACTGCGTGCTTCGGTGGATGTGTGTTTCAATCTGATGGAACAAATGAGTCGTCGTATGCATTGGCTCTTGAATGAAGTTGATCGTTTGACCCTGCACAATGCTACCTTTCGCTTGGTGTGGTGGTTGCTGGAAGCGTATGAACAAAGCGGCACCTCACGTATTACCTTGCACATGCCTAAACAAGCACTAGCGTCCCGGCTTTCCATCCAGCCTGAAACTTTTTCCCGTATTCTCAAACGCTTAATTGAGCAACAACTGCTTGCGGTACAGGAAAATAGTATTGATTTACTTGATGTTGCAACTTTGCAGGAATTGGTGAGGCTCGAAACTTAATCAACCTGACCTTTGAGCAGATTTAAGCCTTGTAAGGATGGTTCGCGACAAGTCACTGCTTGCAAGGCAGCCGCCAATTCGCTGGCAGCCGGGGAACAATACAACACCAACTGGCAATGCAAACGCCCTTCGGATTCATGGCGCGTATATAAAGCCACAGAGGATGACTTGGTATCGGCATACAAGCGATCAAATAAAGCGCACACCTCATCCAGTGCAGGTGCTGCCAATGTTGCATCCCCTAGATTCTTGTAAAACCAGTTTGGCATAAACATCCCCGTAAACTTACCAAAACTCCTTAGTTTAGCGCGTGTGGGTTTGTCCTTACCAATGTTCTGCCCAAAGCCCCTTTCTTTAGGCCAGCAATACAAGGAAAGTGTTTCAGCATCCTAGCTAAGTGATCGGTGTAAGCCAGAAAACGATCTGAATTATTTATTTTCATGTGTCTTGAGGAACAGCCCTAGTTGCACTAATTCATCGATGTAGGGAATGGGGTCGGGATTGAAAACATTGAGTAGCAACAGGATAAGTTGTAACCAAGATGGCAGCCCGGCGATGATTAAAAGCGCAATGGCGTAAATGGCCAGTATGATTATGGTTGACATCATTCTTTCTTTTCAATGATTTGCATTAGGGGTCTGCAGTGGGGTTCAGAAAAGGTTCATGGCTAAGCATAGCGGTTCAGTAGTCTGGGTTATACTGCCAGTCGTCGGGTTGGCCTTCTGAGTATCCGCTTTTCAAGCTTTTTTTGGTTTTCATCAAGGTTTTCAGCCAGTCAAGCGTGTTAACAAACCTCTAATCAAGGTTCTTGCATTCTATGCATTAGTCAGATTCACAAGCCCATATAGATTATTGGCCTTAAGCAGACGTACCATCGCTGTTAAAGTCACCACTTTGACAACGCCTAGCTTATACCTTGACTAAAGCGGTTGAGCTATTCACTGCTAGCCGCTAGGTGTTACCAATTCTGTTAGAACGCTAATTTTAAGGAGATCAAGCCATGACGATGACCATTCTGGGTTATGCCACCCCCTCTGCTCATGATGCGTTGGCACCCCATCACTTTGAACGCCGTGATCCACGGGCGAATGATGTGGTGATTGAGATTCTGTACTGCGGGGTATGCCATTCGGATTTGCATCAGGCGCGCAATGATTGGGGTAATAGTATTTATCCGATGGTACCGGGGCATGAAATCATTGGTCGTGTGCTTAGTGTAGGCCCAAAAGTCACCCGCTTTAAAGTTGGTGATCATGTAGGTGTAGGTTGTATGGTGGATTCTTGTCAGCATTGTGCTGCCTGTGAACAAGGTTTGGAACAATATTGCGAACAGCATTCTACCCTGACTTATAACGATATTGACCGTCACGACCAAATGCCCACCTATGGCGGCTATTCAGAAAAAATCGTTGTGTCAGATAAATTCGTGGTGAAAATACCAGACGGTTTGGATTTAAAAGCGGCAGCGCCATTATTATGTGCGGGGATTACCACTTGGTCACCGTTACGTCACTGGAAAGTAGGCAAGGGCAGCAAAGTCGCGGTTATTGGTTTAGGTGGCCTTGGGCATATGGCGCTGAAGCTGGCTAAGGCTTTAGGCGCAGAAGTGGCGTTATTTACACGTTCACCGGACAAAGAGGCCGATGCGCGTCGTTTAGGTGCTGATCATATTGTGCTATCGACTGATAAGGCACAAATGAAGGCGGTTAAAGGCCAGTTCGACCTGATTATTGATACTGTGCCTTACGTACATGATCTGAATCCGTATCTGCCAACGCTGAACCTGAATGGCACTTTGGTATTAGTGGGTTATTTAGGTGGTTTGGAACCGATGCTGAATAGCGTGCCTTTAATTTTAGGGCGCAAATCTGTAGCCGGATCCGTGATTGGTGGCATTGCTGAAACTCAAGAAATGCTTGATTTCTGTGGTGAGCACGGCATTACCTCTGATGTAGAAATCATTGATATCCAAACCATCAATGAAGCGTATGAGCGTATGCTAAAAAGCGATGTTAAATACCGCTTTGTGATTGATATGGCTTCGCTTAAGGTTTAAAGCCAACAGGGGTAGAGGAGAGTTTAAATCTCTACCCTGCTAATGGGGATGTTTAAAGAGCAGTGACATTCATAATGAACTTGCCCTTCCACGGGTCGGCTTTTTTACACTCCGTTACTGTAATTCGGTAGTCACCCGCTAAACGAGTCATACTTTCATGGTAGGAATGACAATCGGCCGCCCAGTCATCAATATTCCGACCACGCGGGTCAGTCACAGAAATCGTCACCGGATGACCCGCACTAGGCACTTGGCGAATATCCAGCTTTTGCCCAGCATTCATACGTAATAGATACACACGCTTGCTTTGATAATGTTGCAAATTGCCGGTCACGGTCGCAGAAACAGCATTCCGCGCAAATTGAATACGCTCAACCGGATAGGCTAAGGCTGTCGTTGCCATCAGGCTAAGTGTTAATGCTAAAGCGGCGATTTTAAGGTTCACATGCATCAGCTGATATCTCCTCATCCAACAGAACTATGAACTTTGGACAAAAAGACCGGCGAGGAGTTCGGGCGTAACCTATACGCAATATCTGCATTGGACAGTAGCAGTGTTCGCAATCTAAACACCAGCTAAAACTCATATCAATTACCTTTAGTTACTTATTTCTTTTTGGTTTCCAGTAGTCACATGATTAGTTTTACCATTGCAATTAAAAAGCAGTATTCCTAAGAATAAAAGTAATAGTATTCCCCCAATACCTGCTTTAGTGGTTCCATTACTACCGCATTTGGGGCATTTAAGAGAAAGGTTTCTATTTCTTGGATACCAACGATGATTACAATTGCTACAGACATTCTGTGGGCGTTTGGTCTTTCTCATAGGGCCATTCCTTGCTGGAGTTTGAGATTTAACGCTTGGCTGTGACAGACACGGAAACAATGAATTAAGTTAGGGTTAAATGTTTTTACTGTGTCCATCAGCAAATAATATGCTAGCTTATTGTTTAGATTATACTTGTGAGGCAGATAACATCGGCAAGTCCATTTGTAGACGTATACGCAGCTGATCAGCATTACTATTTACTATAGATTTGACTTTGAAACCGTCGGCAATTAAATCTTTAATATAAAGTTTGTTGTATATAAACATAAATACTAATCCATTGAGACCAACAGTAATGAGAGCTAATAGAAAAATAATAATGGCCCATTTGAAATCGCCACGAAATAGAGCGGGAAAGAAACCAAAAAAGAAGGTTGTCCATGAAAAACCAACAGGAGCTTCTTTCATTTGTCCAGTGAGTGGATTTTCCATAAGTAGCGTTGCATAAGCCATGAGTGATTATCTCCTGTTTAAAGTGGTAATTAATTATTCAATGTTATACCGCTAGTAAACTTGAGTTTGCAGTGATGAAAATCACAATTCTTTGCACGAGCATGCAGAACCCGCGTAATTTTTGGCTATGCCCCGGTTGGGATTGGTAGGGCGTGCCGCCCCCCATACTTTCCGCTATAATCTGCGGCTTTCCAATCGATTGAATTTCTGACGCCATGACTGACCGCCTGCAAGAAACGGCTCGCCGCCGCACGTTCGCTATTATTTCCCACCCGGACGCGGGTAAAACCACCATGACGGAAAAAGTGTTGCTGTTCGGTGGTGCTATTCAGTTAGCTGGAACTGTTAAAGGCCGTAAGGCAGCGCGTCACGCCACCTCCGACTGGATGGCGATGGAAAAGGAACGCGGCATTTCCGTCACCTCATCCGTGATGCAGTTCCCGTACAACGGGCGTATTGTGAATCTGTTGGATACGCCGGGCCATGAGGACTTCTCCGAAGACACTTACCGTGTCTTAACCGCCGTGGATTCGGCTTTGATGGTAATCGACGTGGCCAAGGGTGTCGAGGAACGTACTATTAATCTGATGGAAGTTTGCCGCCTGCGCGATACGCCCATCATGACCTTCATTAATAAGCTTGACCGCGAAGGTAAAGAGCCAATTGAGTTGTTGGATGAGGTTGAAACGGTTCTGAAGATTAAATGTGCGCCGATTACATGGCCGATTGGTATGGGCAAGCGTTTGAAAGGCATTTACCACCTGTATCAGAATAAGGTCATTTTGTATAAGCCTGATACGGAACGTCGTCAGGAATACGACGAGATTCAAGGTTTGGATAACCCAGAGCTGGATGAAAAGCTTGGTTTTCAAGCACAAGAATTGCGCGATGAAATCGAGCTAGTGCAAGGGGCTAGCCATGAATTTAATTTACAAGAATACTTGGATGGTAAGCTCACGCCGGTGTATTTCGGCACGGCTTTAAATAGCTTTGGTATTCGCGAATTATTGGATGATTTCGTCGAATATGCGCCAGCCCCTCAAGCGCGCCCGACCACCACGCGCAAAATCGCTGCTACCGAAGAACCTTTTACCGGCTTTGTGTTCAAGATTCAGGCAAACATGGACCCGCAACACCGTGACCGTATTGCTTTTATGCGCGTTTGCTCCGGTAAGTTTGAAAAAGGCATGAAAGCTAAGCATGTGCGTATTGGTAAAGATGTGAAAATTCCCGATGCGTTGACCTTTATGGCCTCTGACCGTGAACACGTTGAGGATGCTTACCCCGGCGATATTATCGGCATTCACAACCACGGCAGTATTCGCATTGGCGATACCTTTACCCAAGGGGAAAGCCTGCAATTCACGGGTATTCCTAACTTTGCACCAGAATTATTCCGTCGTGCGCAATTGCGTGACCCGCTGAAAATGAAGCAGCTGCAAAAGGGCTTAGCGGAGTTGTGCGAAGAGGGGGCTACCCAGTTATTCAAGCCATTAAACAATAATGACCTGATTTTAGGGGCAGTGGGTGTGTTGCAGTTTGATGTGGTCGCACAACGCCTGAAAGATGAATATAAGGTTGATGCTATTTTTGAAGGCGTGAATGTGCAAACCGCGCGTTGGGTGACGTCTAGCAATGAGAAAAAGTTTGAAGAGTTCAAAGCCAAAGCCGCGCAAAATCTGGCTTACGATCATGCCGGAGAATTGGTGTATATCGCCCCAACTCGGGTGAATCTGCAAATGGCACAGGAAAAATGGCCGGATATTAAGTTCCATTCCACTCGCGAACATGGGGTGGCGGTTTAATCCCTAGTCTTGTGATAAGCGGCTAGTGATTGTGGTTACTGGCCGCGCATTTTTGCTGCAATGACAGTGCGCTCATTTGTTGCGTGAAAACTTACTAATTTTGCTTAATATTTAGAATCTGGCTTAAAGCTGGGGCTGGTCTATTTGAGCTGACCTTTTATCGGATAATGCATTGTGCATTGCGATTTTTCGGCATTATTAGACGCTGCAAGCAATGTGTATAATAATCAAACCTATTAACACCATTATCTGGCAACAGTGTTAATCATGCCCGGTATTACTGTAAGCTGGATGAGAGTGTAGCCACCCATACAAAAATAATAGTTAATATTAGGAGCTACGAAATGTCTAATGCTGATATGCAGGCCTTATGTGATTATGCTAGGCGCTTTACGGCTTTAACGGATGACAAAATCACTATTCTTCATACAGTTTACCCGGATATCCAGCCTCAGCTTGAAGCGATTACTGACACGTTTTATGAACGTTTGTCTACTATTCCTAAAGCCCATGATTTTATTCAGGGCCGTATTGAAGGTCTAAAGCCTATTCATGTTGCGTGGTTGAATGAATTATTTACCAGCAATTTTGATGCCGAATATACACAAAAAATTTATAAAGTCGGGCATGTGCATGTCAAAGTGAAATTGCCGGTCGAGTTTATGACCGGCGCTATGACGATTATTCAGGCGGAAACATTACAGTTATTGATAAAAACCTATGAAGGTAATCAGGATTTGCAAGTAAAAGCGATTGATGCGATTGCTGCAGCTATTGGTTTTTCATCTTTAGTCATGCAGGAATCTTATCAATCTTCATCATTAGCAGAAGAATTAGAAAGATTTCTGATTATTACCGGTATGAGCCGTCTGTTATTTGATAATCTGGCTAAGGCTTACCGCAAGAAATAAACAGGCTAATGTGATCATGTTAGCTTATGTTTTGCGTCTTAGTTTGGATTTGGTTAATCTGTTAGTTTATCGAATAGCGCGGAAGACCTCGCCCTTCAGGGCGGAGATGGACAGCGCGGGTGGCGTAGCCGCCCTAAATCCCTGTTTCTTGCGTATCATCCGTT